>JAPOVA010000017.1 GCA_026708385.1 Simkaniaceae bacterium
GGACGGATCTCCGGGAACCGTCAAGGACGTACTCCTAAAGTGGTTGCTGTTGTTTTATGACGAGGAGAGGCTAATGTATTCGGAAAACCCGGTTTCACGTTACGATGGAAAGAAGTTACCACACGATGTGTCCAAAAGTGCTTCCGGGAAGCTGACACAAAGAGAAGACACCCAAAGAGAGTTCGAGGTTGCTCTAAGAGCGTTGGACATATTGGAGCGCCTGCTTCCCGAACTCCGTAATCTTTGTGACGAGGGAAAGAGAGAATTCGCCAAACTAAATCCCCGAAATCCTGAATGAGTTCCGGAGGGAGTGTTGACGACAACTACTGACTGAGAGGCGTGGACCGGACCGTTGATGCTATGCAGACTTAGGAATAGGTGTCGCGCCGATAGGGGTAGCCGAAGATGTTTTGGAAGCGCGTATAATTCGTTTGGCTATTCGTTGCACAACCCCGACGCTAACGGAGTTATCGATTTGTCGATAAAGGTGGCCGTCGGCTATGTCCGGAAGTCGGAAGGTGTCCGGAAACCCTTGCAATCGAGCACATTCCCTAGAGGTTAGTTTTCTGATTCCCTCTTTATCTTTGATAATAGGTACGTTATGCTCTCCCATCCCCATGTTGGCGGTCAACGCGGGGCACCCCCTTTTTTTCTACCCGGACCCGGAACAAGTTAAGCCCGTTGACTGCAATTAACGTTACCTGTTAATATGTAGCCCAAATGAATATTGGAGGGAAAGTGGCGAGTTGTATTAGAACTGTTTGGGCAAGGTGCGCGATAACCACAGCATCTTACGGGCTTGACCGGATCACGCGTAGCAACCGTTCCTCCAACGAGCCGGCAACCCCCGCAACCCTTTCTTTCCTCACTAATCTAACAGATACGGCAAACGCTACCGTGGAGCTTGTCCCTCTTGTTCATATCAAAACATCTCCAACGTCCGACCCGACCCTAACAGAAATCAAGCATAGTCGACGATCGGCAAGCTCCGTGTCCCGGACCAACCATCTTTCTCGAGATAGAACGAGCGAAACTTTTTCAGTAGAAGAATGGGCACGGATATTGAGGTCTATGAATTGGCGTGTCGACGTTGCTCTAAGATACCTTCACGGAGAATCCGCCCCCGTCATCGGGGAAAGAGACCCGGAACGCATTGTTGCCGAATGTCGAAGACAGCGAAGAGCTAACGAAAGTCCCTGTGATGGTATGGAGTACGACGACCCCTGCGAGGAGGCCACTAAAAAAATCGTCCTGGAAGAGCTTGATCGAATGAGAAAAGAAGGCTTGATATCAGGGTACGAACTGCTCATGGGAGACGGGCAGGTGACATACGATTTCCGGAATTTTGAGAGAGTTAGAGTGTCCCATACCGGTAAAGTGGCTTTCTCCGGACATTGAATGAGCTTAAGACCCCTTGTCGGCAACACCCTTTCGTATAGCCCAACCTATTTCGGCGCCCTTCCCTCTCGTCGTACGGCAGAAAGTAATCGGCGTATATTTTTGTTGCTTACGTCGAACGCAATCCCCTTTTCCTCGAAAGCCCCGGCCAAGCAGAAAGCGTAGACCGAGGCAGTGCTTGGGGCTCTCCCTTCCTCGTACGGGTTGGTGATGAACAACGATACGGCCAGCTCCGTCCCCTTACGCGGATCGACCCCCTGCTCCTCGCAAAAGGCCACAAACCTCCGCCAAGCAACCGACATGAGCCTGCGGGTATTTTCCGAGACCGATGTCCGCGACAAGTCAAACATTTATCCTAACGTCGGACGCAACATTCCTCTCTTCCGGCTCTGCTACGAGATCCATATTCTCCTCCTCACGAAAAGTCTTACTTCAGCTAATCTTCATTATCGAAACCTTAGACGAACATCGGGCAGATGGGGACGGATCTCCGGGAACCGTCAAGGACGTACTCCTAAAGTGGTTGCTGTTGTTTGATACGGCAACGTAAGAAACCCTTTCAAATATATACCGGATACGAGGGGCCGACCCCCGGACCCCGACCATCCGCACGACGCGGATAACACGGCATCCGGCACAAACATCCGGGTGGGGGTCGGACTTTACCCGTGCGGTTCCGAGAGCATGCTCTTTGGCGGTTGCATCGCAATATCGTTCCGTGATACGATGCTCCCGGTAGGATTCCTTCTGAAGGAGACGGGAACGGGATGAGTGCTCAATTTGATGGAGATGTTGTGCGGTCGGATCCGCCGAGTGTCCCGGGGATGCCCGAATCGAGCGCTTCCGTAGCCTCCCCTGAAAAAAGTCTTACTGTTGTTACTCTCAAAACTGAGAATGTTACCCGTGATGTTCCCGGTAAGACGATTTCGGGCAACGTCGAGAGGCACAGGTATCATCGACTCACCGTAGCCGAGAAGGAGGGGCTCGTCTCGTCCTGCATGGACGGCGTGAGGAGAGGGTTCACCGTGACCGCAAGCCTCTCCGGATCGAGCGTGGCATCCGTACCTCGGAACGTACTTGGGGAATGTAGACAAATGGTAGCGCGGTATGTCCGCTATAGACCCTATCGACCACGACCGTACACCCCGGCTCGGGGCTGAAACCTACTTCGACCCGGTCTTGCGTGGAGTGTTCCGGTTACGACACGGGAAGAAGGGAAGGTCGCATACGGGAAGGTGTCCGCGCGGGCTCTGCGCGATACGAAAAGGTCGCTTTGGATAAAATAGTTGCAAGTAGTGTGTTTTGTGGCGGACCGGGAAAAGGGGGGTCGGTCGAACGTTACGGGTAATGTACCATATCCGCAAAGATAAAGGATAAATTGTTTATATTTTATGATTTTCCCGGGCCTCATTAGCAGCGTATTCGCA
This sequence comes from Simkaniaceae bacterium, assembly GCA_026708385.1. Lineage (GTDB taxonomy): Bacteria > Chlamydiota > Chlamydiia > Chlamydiales > Simkaniaceae > JAPOVA01. The sequence continues at coordinate 2,826 of JAPOVA010000017.1, forward strand.
CTATCGACCCGATCGAGTCAATGTTCGCAACGATTCGCCATAGGACACAACAACCCGAGAGGGGCGGATCGGTCGTTGCAACAGATGTCATGGCCTCCGGGTTGGCAAGAACGGCCGATGGGATCCGCATTCCGGAAAACCCTTTCCGAAGATCGAAAACGACCTAAAACGACCTAAAAGCCCCCTTTTCCCGAAGAATCTTGAGGTCCCTTGCGCTTGCAAGTCGTTTACTTGGTCCGGGAATCCGGGAATTCCGTCCGGCCGGCGGACACGATCGGACCCGCTGTCCGATGTGTCGGAAGTTACCGGAATCTCCGGACGAACACCGGGTAGATTCGGACGGACACCCGTACGCGCTATACGAACGAGTCTTCGGGAATCGTCAGGGACGTACCACTAAAGCAGTTGTTATTGTTTTATGCGGAAGTGTCAGAACCCCTTTGTTGTAAATATATACTTGATACGAGAGACCGACCTCCGGACTCCGACAATCCGCACAACACCGATAGCACGGTATCCGGACAAGCATCCGAGAGTAGATCGGGGGTGTCTCGGAGACTTTGCCTGTGCGGTTCCGCGAGTACACCCTTTGCCGGTTGCATCACAATACTGCTCCGTGGTAAGATGCCCCCGGGAAGTTCGTGGGTTTCGGAGGAATAAGATATGAGCACTCGGTTTGATGGTGGTACTCGGGCGGATCTACCGGCGGGCATCCCGGAGGCGCCCAGCGAGTCGGGTGTTTCCACAGCCGCAAGAGGTTGTACCGTCGCCCCCAAAGCTGAGAATGTTGCCCGTGGTATTCTTGACAAGTTGTTGTCCGCCTGCACGGACGACTTGGACGTTGGATGGAGCCCCGAACGTCGGAACATGTTAAGGGTACCTCCGGAAATCTTCCGGAACCACATCTTGCTTGATAACGAGGGGCCGATCCCCGGACCTCGACAATCCGCACGGCACGAATAGCACGGCATCCGGGAGAGGTAGGTAGGGGGGGTTCGTCTGCGCGATTCCGGGGGTGTGCCCTTCGACGGTTGTATCACGATACTGTTCCTTGGTACGACGCCCCGGGAGAGATTGCGAATTTTGGGGGGAGCAAGCCATGGGTACTCAATTTGATAGGGATGTTATGCTGATGCCGTAGCCCCCTTGAAAACAACCTTGGTGTTGCCCTCGAAGCCGGAAGCATTGCCCGCGATGTTCTCGACGAGACGGGTTCGGATAGCGTCAAACAAAATGGGCATACCCTTTGGCGGTTGCATCAGAATGCTGTTCCCTGATACAATGCCCCCGGAAAGGTTGCAGACTTTTGGAGGAAACAAGTCATGAGCACTCAATTTGTCGTTGATGGGGGTGTGGTTTGGTCGGATCCGCCGGCGGACATCCCGAGGATGCCCGAGTCGGGCGCTTCCGTAGCCCCCCCTGAAAAAAGTCTTAGCATTACTCTCGAAACTGAGAATATTGCCCGTGATGTTCTCGACAAAACGAATTCGGATGACGTCGGGAAAGGGACTCCTCGTAAAGGGACTCCTCGTAAAAGGCTCAGTGAGGCCGGGCGGCGGAGCGAGTTCGTCTCGTTCTGCATGGATGCCCCGGCCCAACGCGTGGGCAAATGCCCCTTCGAACCGGAAGAGATACTTCGGAAAATACGCTTGAAAAATAGACAAATGAGACAAATGAGAATGAGGTATTGCCTCCAATTGTTTAAATATACATTTGATATGATGAACCGATCCCCGGACCCCGACGATCCGCACGGCGCGGATAGCACGGCTCCGGATGAACATCCGGGAATAGGTGGGGGGGGGGAACCGACTTTGCCCGTGCAACTCCGGGGACGTGCCGTTTGTCTGCATCATGAAACTGCTCCGTGCCCGGCTCTTCTCGCACTTTCGGGAATTGCAAATTTTGAAGAAAGCAAATCGTGAGTACTCGACTCGATAGCAACGTTGTTCGATCGGATCCGCCGAGCGTCCCGAAGATGCCCGGATCGGGCGCTTCCGTAGCCCCCTTGAAAGCAGTCGTTACTCTCGAAGCCGACCAATGTTGCCCGTGATGCTCTCGACAAGACGGGTTCGGGTAGCTCTTCGAAAAGCTGAGCTCTACGGGTAGTAGTGCCGTGTCTATAAAAAAAATAAGGATGAGTTGTTTGTACTTTATAATGTTCCCGGATCTTATTGGCAACCTATTCGGACTACCGGTCCGATCGAGTCGATGTTCGCAACAATTCGCCATAGGATGCGACAAACCGAGGGGTGCGGATCGGTCGTTGCAACAGAGATCACGGCCTCCGAATTGGCAAGAACGGCCGGCGGGAGTCTTGAGTTCCGGAACAACCGTTCGGAAGACCGACAACGACCTAACATCCCCCTTTGCCGAAAAATCTTGGGGTCGCTTGCGCTTGCAAGTCGCCTGTTTTGTCCCGGAACCCCCTGCCGGCTCGCGGACACGATCGGGCCCGCTGTCCGATGTACCGGAAGTCACCGGAACCTCCGGACGAACATCGGGTAGATTCGGACGGACACCGGCGCGCGATATGCGAACGAGTCTTCGGGAGCCGTCAGGGATGTACTCCTAAAGTAGTTGTGATTGTTTTATGAGGCAGCGTAAGAAACCTTTGTTTTGAATATATACTTGATACGAGAGGCCGACCCCCGGACCCCGACGATCCGCACAACACCGATAACGCGGTATCCGGACGACCATCCGAGAGTAGGTCGGGGATGTCGGACTTTACCCGCACAATTCCTTGAGTATGCCCTTTTTTAGTTGCGTCACCACACTGCTCTGTGATACGATGCCTCTTGAAGGGATTGCAAATCAAACTTGAGGAGGAAGAAACCATGAGTATATTTGAGCTCAGTGCCGAACAACAAGCTGATAGAGGGCGTCTGCGGGAGGCTCCGGACAGCATGCTCGCAACGGCCCCCCGCAACACCGAAGAGGATTGTGCTGTTGCTCTCAAAACCACATGTGTTGCCCCTCATGTTTTTGGAAGGATTCCTCGCGAACAGCGCATTGAGGAGGAGGAGAAGCTGGACCGTGGTTTCGTCTCGTACTGCGCGCGAACCATGGGCCGCGGATCCATAGCAGGGCGCTTTGTCCACCCGGACTATGTAACTAGACAAATAATCCAGGCTTGCGAGGATGTAAAGGGGAATTTACCGAAACCGAAGGTAAGCATGGGGTCACCTGATGCGGTTCCCAACCTCATGGCCCTCCTCCCACCACTTCCGTCCGTCACACCGGTCAATGGCCCGGGGATCTCGGAAAGTGGCCCGGGGATCTCGGAAAGTGGCCCGGGGATCTCGAATGGCCCGGGGATCTCGAATGGCCCGGGGATCTCGAATGGCCCGGGGGTAAGCGATGAAGCACGCGATGCAGCACGCGATATGGTCCACAGAATGGTCCGCGCCCTCAGAACCCAAGACATCAACCGCGCACTGCCCCCCACCGATCCCATTACTCCGCCCAACGCGTGAGCCCGGGCATCCCGGAAGGGGAAAGAAGGAGGAAAGGCCGAAACTTTGGCTTGCGTTGCCGGAAACCGATACTTCCGCAGTGTGAAAATTTCTGTTTGCGTGGTAGGCGTTTCGGATGCTGTTTGTCGCCCTGCCGTCTCCGTAATGACAAACCCGGAGGGAGTCCGCAGGCACTGCTTGCGCCTCGCCCTCCGGGTAAGGAAAGACCCCGCCTTTCCTAGGAGAGGGTGATCTCCGCGACCACCGGATTGGTTGCCTCTCCTCCCTGAGAAAGTATGATCGGGAAAAGGATGTCACGACGGTGGGGAGATTTCCGATCTCCTTTAATCGGAAACAAGGGGTTCCCTTCCTTCAACAGTTCGAAGCTCCTCCCCGGTGCACGATCACAAGGCTTGTGGTCGTAGCGACAATGCCAAAAATCCAAACCTGATAAGTTTTAGCATTTTTCGAACCCCTCCCCATGTTTATCGAAAAAAAGCAAGCGCATTGTAGCATGGTGTGGTTAAGCAACTTTTTTCTGAAAATGTCGGAACTCTGCAAGCAACGTTTGACCCCCCCTAGGGGGGCCCGGTCCTTCCTTTGCCGTAGCGCCCATGGAGTGGTCATATTGATCCTACTCTCACCTGCGAGTGCGCATGCCCACACCTTTTCCCAACGCTCCACATTAGTGCACGGGTCGGTTTCTTCCCCCATCGTACCACATCCTCTTCTTGCTGCGGCGAAGGCCCTTACGTCTCGGACTCGGTATGTTCTCGGCATCCTTCTCGTTCCCCCCACGGATCCTTCCTCTCGTTTTGCCGGATCTCCCTTTACCCTTTGTCGTTCGGGAAACGGAATCCGGTTGCACGAGTTCTACCGGAATAGGTGAAGGGAGACCGGACGCCACACTCTCCCATAGCTCCGGACTGTCCGATGTGTCCGCGTCGATTGCGAAAGAAACACCCCGTCTACGGGAAGGAGCACACCCGGGGTCGGGGCGCCGACCGTCGAGCTCTCCCGCCACCCCCGATCGTCTGCCGTGTCCGAATCGGTTGCGCGGGGGCACATCTCCTCTGCGAGAGGGGGCCGAATCGAGGATAACACACCGCACCGAGTTCCTCGACGAAGGAAGGAGGAACCCGCAATGCGGAAGTCGCAATCCCGGAAGAAACCCGAGAACAACAAGACGGGGCGGGTAATGGGGATTGCGGAAAAACGGCACGCCGGACGCCGGCGGTACGGATCGGAGTCCCGGCTATCCGAAAATCGTGCGTTGAGGAAGCGCTAGGTAGAAGCGCTAGGTAACGGATCGGATCTTGCCGTGGATCGTCGTGCGAAAATCGTCGGACGCGACATATTCGGCATGCAAACGGTACCCGGATCCCTCCCCCTCCGCCTCATAGAACTCAAACCCTTCGAAGCCCATCTCGTGGAGCCGAAATTCCCATCCGAGTAGCTTCTTGCGAATCAGACCCGCACCGACCACCTCTCCGATCGATTGGTTTTCCAATTTGATGGAAAAACCGGTGCTACCGATATCGAAAACGGCAAACCGGTTATTCATCACATCGGAGAGCCCTGCAATCCGAATCTCTTGGGTGCAGAATACGATACCCCTTTCATCCTCGGGAGGGATCTGCCACCTCGTACGAAAGGAAAGCGGCTCGGTAGAGGACGAGAGAGTGACTTTTCCCTCACCGGACCAAGAACCCGGACGAAAAATAAAAGAGTGCCTACCCATCAAAACATATACCTTCTCACATAAACACTTTGCAAAAGGCCCAAGGAGGCCATCGACCACAAAACCGAAGACCCCCCATACGTCATCAGAAGAAGAGGAACCCCCGTAATCGGCAGGAACCCGCACATCATCCCGATATTGACAACCACATGCACCGCAATATACATCGCCACCCCGGCCGCTAAGATACGGCCGAACGAGTCGCGCGCCACGGCAGTTACCCGGAAGCTAAAGTAAATGAGCCCGAAAAACAAGAGAAGAATCACCGATCCGCCGAGCACCCCGAATTCTTCGACGAATGCCGGAAAGACCGAATCGGTCGATGCCGCCGGCAAAAAGCCCCTCCCCGTAAAACGTCCTCGACGAAATCCCGACCCCGTGTACTTGCCCAGCCCTATGGCCGTCCTACCTGCTTGGTGGTGGTAGGTAGCCGGGTTGAGTCTCTCGCACTGATACGGCTTTAAACAAGCGCTTGCAAGGGGATGGATCCGGTCGTAGGGAATGATCTCAAGGAAGAGCAGGGAGATCGCCGAGAAAATCGCTACCCCGAAGAAGACGAGGTAGGAAAGAATTCTCCGGTGGATACCGGCAAAGTAAAAAATGCCCGAGGCGATGGGGTATAGAACGAAGGCCGACCCCAAATCGGGCTGTCTCACAATCAAAACGAAGGGGATCAGAGTCAGTAAAAGGGCTTGCAGGGCCGTCTTTCTCGTGGCGATCACATGACTCTTCCCGTCCAAAAAACTCCCGAGCATCAAGATCAGGGCAAACTTGGCACACTCGGAAGGTTGCATGGCAATGCCGATAAAGGGGATCCTGTACCATCTGTGTACGTTGTGTATGGAGCTTGTAAAAAAAAGTCCGCAAAGCATTATGATGGAGGCGACGTAGACAATCCGGGACCACACCCGTAGTTTCCCGTAGTCGAACCCGGCGAAAAAAAGGTAGGCTATGATACCGAGGCCGAACCACCGCATTTGGCTCTTCACGAGCGGCGTGAAAAATCCCGGCTCCCCCCCCCCCGTGCGGAATCCTTGGAGTCTGTCAACCGACGTCGCGGAAATAACGAGCAAGCTCACGGACATCAACCCCAAGATAACCGGCACCGTACGAAAGTCGAGCCGTCGCAAAACACGGTAATCCCACATAGTTCCCGATCATGCCCGACACCGTCATTAAAGTGCACTTCGAGTCGATCGATTCCACCCATGCGTGGATGAAGCGGGCCCGTACGATTTTCGGAACGGAAAGCCGAGTACGACTTACGGCGAACGGACAGACGGCAGGGCACGGTCGCTTCAAGAGAAGGTGGGTCTCTCCTCCGGGGGTCAACATCTACGTAACCTATTTTTTCACCGTAAGGAAAAACCCCCTTCTTTTTCCGCAACTTGCCCGAAAACTCTGTCTCATCATCTCCGCCGCACTCGAGGGATACGGCCTGACCCCTTGCATTAAAGAACCGAATGACGTGCTCATCAAGGAGAAAAAGATTGCGGGAGTTTTGGCGGAAGTGGTCGATCCGGGTGGAAAAAACGATGAACGAAACGGACTGATTCTGAGCATGGGGATCAACGTCAATATGTCGCAATACACGGTCCGATCGCTGTCACAAAGTATCGGAAGAGAGATCACCTCGATCCTTGCGGAGGGGGTGACGGTCGACAGGAAGGAACTCCTCCGCCACCTCGACGACCTGATGCTCGAACACTTTTGCGCACCCGGGAAACCCAACCCCTAAATCCTCTCGGTCCGATTTCCTCGTCCGCGCAGAGTGGAGAGTGTGCCAAGAGAGAACCCCGATCGTCGGTGACATAGAGATCGCCCACCACCTCCCCCTTACCGATGGGAAGGGGGCGATCTCTTTTCTCCATCGTAACGGTGATGTCCGGTATTTCTGCGGGAAAATAGGAGATCGCCACCCCTTTTGCCGGACGCACCCGGCAAAGGTGCCCCTCTCGCGAGCCGGATCGAGACAGGTCGAGTCGCATGAGTAACGGATCCTCTTCATGAAAAAGCAGGCGGGTTACCTTTTCCTGAGAGAAAGCCTCTTCGAATAGACGAATGACATCCCGGTACCGTCGCACGGAGCTCTTACAGCCGAGAACCACGGCAATGAGCATGCGATCCCCCTCCTTTGCGACGGCCGCGAGGGTATACCCCGCGGCGGCGTGATATCCCGTCTTCATCCCGATGACTCGCGGATAGTGAAACGTACCGGGTTGCAACAACCGGCCGTTATGACGAATGGCGACCGACTCTCTCCGGTTGGTTTTGTCGCATACGTACCGCTCCTTCCCGAAAATGGCAAAGGCCGGCCCGTTTTGCACGAGTTCTCTGGTAATCAGAGCCAGATCGTAAGCGGTCGAGACGTGACCGGGATGGTGTAGGCCGTGCGGATTGAGGAAACGGGTATCCGAGCAACCCAAGCGGCGCACATAGCGATTCATCTCCTCCGCAAACCCGGAGACGGTTCCCCCGATATGATAAGCCACACAATTTGCGGCATCATTTCCCGAAACCAACATCATCCCGTGGAGAAGGTCACCGAGGGATAGGATCTCACCTACCCGAATACCGAATGCGGTACCGTCCGTTTCCAAGATGTAGGGAGGATCCTCGTATCCGTGCGCCCTCTTCAACTCGGGACGAATGGTACGGAGACAGGGGGCGGGACACGTTACCTTCTCTTCAAACCGCCCCCCCCCTCCGCGATCGGCTACGGACCGACAAGCATGCAGGAGGGTCGCTATCTTCGTCAGACTGGCAGGATAGGTCTTGTGTCGTCCCCTTTTTTCATACAAAACGGCCCCCGTCTCCGCATTCATCAGAATGGCGACATCGGCCGAAACGGAGAGGGAGAGTGGCGCAGAGAAGGTCGTTCGACAGAAAAAGACGAGGACAACGAGGAGGACGATCCGGTCTCTTTTCATGGAAAAAGCCCTTGCGGAGAATGTGGAAACACTCTATCTATGCGGTCATGATCGTATACTTCCGACCTTCTCGGCAACCCCTGTCCGTAGTGGCTCTTTTCGTCTCCGTTCTCCTCTCCGGTTGCTTCGCCACACGCACGATGACGCAAGAGGGATTTGCATCGCTCGCTCCCGGTACCTCCCTCTTCGAGGTGCAAAAGCGGTACGGTAAGCCCTATGCGATCCACAGGGATGATGAGCAGGGAGAGGTATACGAATACGTTGAAAGAATTCGATTCGGTGAACAGATCTTCGAACAGAGGAGTTACTACATCGCCTTTACCAACGGGAAAGTGGTCGGTAAACGGGTTGTTCGGTCAACCCCCCCCATCCTCGAATCGTTTTACGCCGACGAGCCCTATCCCGACTACTGACACTTCCGTACTCGGATAGTGTCATCGAGGAGAGTCGGAGGGCCGACGCGGAGACATTCACGGACGCAAGAGGGGGAGAAACCGGGCGGTTCATACGCAACTCATACAATAAAAACACCCGCGTTTTTCTCGAAAACTTTGCGTATAAATTCCCCTTCGGTATACACTCCCCTTTCGTACGGGACCGGTAGTTTTTGCCTTCCCCGCTCGTTTGTTCACACTGCTACCGGAAGGAGCCCCGGCTCGCATGCCCACCATCAACCAGCTGATCCGCAGTAAGCGGGTATCGAAGAGAAGGAGAAGTAAATCTCCTGCCTTGGCAAGGTGCCCTCACCGTCGGGGCGTTTGCATGCAAGTGAAGACAAAGACGCCGAAAAAGCCGAATTCCGCCCTCAGGAAGGTAGCGTGGGTACGTCTGTCGAACGGACAGGAAGTGATCGCTTACATAGGCGGAGAGGGGCACAACCTTCAGGAGCACAGCATCGTTCTCGTTCGCGGGGGCAGGGTGAAGGATTTGCCCGGCGTACGTTACCATGTCGTGCGAGGCGCCCTTGACTGCGCTGCGGTCAAAGACCGGAAACAGGGACGATCCAAATATGGAGCCAAAAGGCCTAAGTAATGGATTTTCAACGGGGTATGTGGTGAATGTCTAGGAGGCGTCGTGCGACGAAGAGGAAGCCGTCGCCGGATCCGGTCTACGGAAGCGAGACCATCGAAAAATTTACGAACAGACTTATGCGTGACGGGAAGAAGTCCCTTGCGCGCAGGATCGTTTATAAGGCTTTAAAGGATTTTTCCGCAAAGGTCGGTTCCGATGATCCTTTGGCGGCATTCGAGCAGGCAATGGAAAATGCCATGCCTACCCTCGAGGTCAAATCTCGACGTATAGGCGGTGCGACCTATCAAGTGCCGATCGAAATCACCGCCAACCGGCGCCGATCGATGGCTATGAGATGGATTATCATGTATGCCGGACAGAAAGTGGGGAAGAATATGATCGAAGGGCTTGCCATAGAATTGACCGATTGTTTTCACAACCAAGGGGCTACGATCAAAAAAAAAGATGATACGCACCGCATGGCCGAGGCGAATAAGGCCTTTGCGCACTATAGATGGTGAGGGATAACCGTGGGACAACGACCTGAGCAAGATCCGTTGCGGAATGTGAGAAATATCGGCATCATGGCACACATCGATGCCGGCAAGACCACGTGCACGGAGCGCATCCTCTTCTACTCGGGTCGCGTCCACAGAATCGGTGAAGTACACGAGGGGGCGGCAACCATGGACTACATGGAGCAGGAGCAGGAACGGGGGATTACGATCACCTCCGCCGCCACCACCGTCTACTGGAACGGGTGCAAGATCAACATCATCGACACCCCCGGCCACGTCGATTTCACCGTTGAAGTCGAACGTTCCCTCCGTGTGTTGGACGGATCTGTGGCGGTATTCAGTGCCGTAGACGGCGTCCAGCCACAGTCGGAAACGGTGTGGCGACAGGCCGAACGGTACCGGGTGCCGCGGATTGCCTTCATCAATAAGATGGATCGGGTAGGAGCCGATTACCTCTTTTGCGTAGAAAGCATGAGGGAAAAATTGGGTGCCCATGCCCTACCCGTCCAATGTCCGGTCGGTGCCGAAAACGATTTCCTCGGTATGGTCGACCTGATCTCCATGAAGGCCTACCTCTTTAAGGATGAAACGATGGGTGCGGAATATGACGTAGCCGCTATTCCCCCCGAACTGGAAGAGCAGTGCCGAGAGATGCGTGCTACGATGTTGGAAGAGTTGGCCACCGTAGATGAATCGGACGAAGAATTCATGACGAAGGTGTTGGAGGCTCCCGATACGCTCACCCCGGATGCGATCCACGCAATCATTCGCAAGGGTGTCTGTGCCAACAAGATCAATCCCGTCCTTTGCGGTTCCGCTTTCAAAAACAAGGGGGTTCAACCCCTCCTCGACTGCATCACCCGGTGGATGCCCTCTCCGATCGATCGAGGGATCATCAAGGGTCTCTCCTTCGATGGCGAGCAAGAGCGAGATCTTCCCCCCGAAGACGAACACTCTCTCGCCGCTCTCGCCTTTAAGGTGATCACCGACCCCTACGTGGGTAGATTGACCTTCGTCCGGATCTACTCCGGAATGATGACGAAAGGAATGAGTCTGATCAATACGACGAAAGAAAAGAAAGAGAGGGTTTCCCGCCTTCTCGAAATGCATGCAAACCAGCGAAAAGACTTGGACGCGGCGTTTACGGGGGATATCGTCGCCTGCATCGGTTTGAAACATTCCGGAACGGGGGATACGTTATGCGGTGAAAACGACCGGTTCCTCTTGGAAAAGATGGAATTTCCGGAACCCGTGATCTCCATGGCGATCGAGCCTAAATCCAAAGGGGACAGGGAGAAGCTCTCAGTCGCACTCGGCGCACTTTCCGAGGAAGATCCCACGTTCCGCGTCTCGACGAATGAGGATACGGGACAAACCATCATTGCCGGAATGGGAGAGTTGCACTTGGAAATCCTCAAAGACCGGATGTTACGCGAGTTCAAGGTCGAGGCGAAGGTAGGTAGACCTCAAGTCTCCTACAGAGAAACGATTACGCAACCGGGAAAGGCGGATACCAAATTCGTCAAGCAGTCGGGGGGGCGTGGTCAGTACGCCCACGTTTGTCTGGAAATCGAACCGAACGAAGCCGGCAAGGGAAATGAAGTGGTCAGTAAGATCGTCGGCGGTGTGATCCCCAAAGAGTATATTCCCGCCTGCATCAAGGGGGTAAACGAGGGGTTGGCAACGGGAGTGTTGGCAGGCTACAATCTCGTCGATATCAAGGTCGCCATCGTCTTCGGTTCCTTTCACGAGGTCGACTCCAGTGAGATGGCCTTTAAGATCTGCGCCTCCATGGCGATCCGGGATGCCGCCAAGACATGTAAACCGGTCATTTTGGAACCGATCATGAAGGTCGTCGTAACGACTCCGGAGGATTTCTTGGGAGACATCATGGGTGATGTAAACCGACGCCGAGGTAAGATTATGAATCAGTCGAATGAGCGGGGCGTTGTCATCTTCGAGTCGGAGGTACCTCTCAGCGAGATGTTCGGCTACTCCACATCGCTACGCTCGCTGAGTTCGGGGCGAGCAACCTACACCATGGAGCCGAGCCACTTCGAACGTGTCCCTGCCAAAATTCAAGAAGAAATCGCAAAAAAATAGGAGCGGATCGCATGGTCAAGGAACCCTCGAAAAAGGAAACCGGCAGAAAAAAGATCAGAATCCGGCTCAAGGGATACGATCAAAGAGTGCTGGACCGTTCCACCGCGGATATCGTGGAGACGGCCAAGAGAACCGGAGCTCGTGTCATCGGTCCCATCCCCTTACCGACAAAACGGGAAGTCTATACCGTGTTGCGCTCCCCCCACGTCGATAAGAAGTCGCGCGAGCAGTTCGAAATCCGCACCCACATCCGGATGCTCGAACTCCTCAATCCCACCCTTGACACGATCGACAAGCTGAAGGTATTGCCCGTTGCTGCCGGAGTCGACATCAAGATCAAGGCGTCGTAAAAAAAAAGCGACGGGCGTCTTACGACGCCTGCCGCTTTTGCTCGCAAATCGGGTGGTCCCCTTTCTCGTTAGAAATCGAGTTTCACGTCCAAGGTCAACCCGTAAAAACCGATATCTTCCGAAGATCTGTTGAACCTGATAACGGACGCCTCGTCCACTCTGAGGGTTTGTCTCTGTCTCCACCAGTATCTGGTATCGTAGGAAATGCCGGCACTTAAGTGCTTAAATCCCTGATGCATACATCTGTCATAGCGCAATCCTACCCCTAAGTGCGCCGTCGGTGAAAACCCTTGACGACTCGCCGTCACATGTGTTGGCCCGTTTTTCTCACCGGAGAGTTCTTCATCGTGTTTTATCCTAAACTTCGTGGCGATCAAAGCTCCGTCTATAGCACTACAAAAACTAAACCCGGATCCCAAGTACCATTTGGCGCAGGTACCGAGAGAAGGGCCTACTCCGAAGGTGTCCGACCTGTCGACAATACTATCGATCCGGTCACCAAGGCCCGCTTTGGTTATGGTTATGGTAGGGCCATCCTGTAAAGGTGTGGAAATTTGCGGTTCCCCCCCTTTATAGGAAGTCGTCTGTCTCTGACCGAACCAGACCAACTGCACGCCGAAATGGGGGTGCAGAGAGATCCTACCGCTGATGGGGTAGGTCCGCCCCAACCCACTACTTAAAAGGTGATGTTCCAGCTTATAACTCGACGACGCATCCTGACAAAACGTAAAAACGGATACCGAGCCCGGGTCCGGGTCATCACTCAAGGAAGATCGACCTAACAGAGGAAGAATCGACGAACTCGATGCCGGTACGCTGAAGGCGTCACTGCCTCCCGTGCTAAACCAAGTGTAGTCGAGCTTGGCGTTCCACATATCACGGACAAAGTTATAGCCGACCCCGACACTAAGTCCCCAATCCCAATTGCCGCGTACACTTCTAACCTTCCCCACAGGTGGCGTGCCTCCCGTCGGTCTCTTGTCGAAACAGGCATACTCCGTCCCTCCGACATGGGCACGCCGGTAGTTTGGGGCTACCGTAATATACAGGCCGTAACCGTTATCCATACCGGTGCCGTCTCCGGGCATACCATCCGCACCTTTCAATGTCATAACCGGATCGCCGCGCTCTTGTCGCGTCTGTTGCATCGGACGTTCGAGCTGCGATACATGATAGCTCATGTCCGAACCGGAAAAGGCAAGGGACGTCGCTACAAGAGAAGCGACGGCCGGTAATGCCTTTTTTAAAAAGCTCACTCTCATCTTTGTTTACCTCAGAGGGGGGTTGATTTGCATTTCTATACTCTCTTCCCCATATAAATAAAAATAATAATTAATTAAAGTACTTTTTTATTTTTTTATCTATTTTTCTACCGACGGGGAGGCATTTCGGGAAGATTCAAGCCATCTCCGGATGGCCCGGACAAAGGAATCCAAACCGGTCCGTCGCAAGGCGGAAATTTCAAACACGGTCTCAGGATCAAAAGGATACGATTTTCTGAATCGACCAACATACTCTTGCGCAGAGGGGAGGTCGACCTTGTTTAACGCCACGAGAAAAGGTTTTCCGGCCGTCTCGGGAGAAAAGGCAAGAAGCTCTCGCCTTATCGCGCAAAAATCCCCGTAAGGATCTCCCGCTACCGGACCTCCGCAGGCAATCACGATCACCACGATCGTTGCCCTTTCGATATGTCTTAGAAACGCAAAACCCGGACCTTTGTTACAACGAGCCCCTTCAATCAGACCCGGAACATCGGCAAATGAAAGCCGGAAGTAATCTTCATATTCGAGCCACCCGATGTTCGGCCTGAGAGTCGTAAAGGGGTAGGGGGCCGTCTTCGCCTGCGTAGCGGTCACGGCATTGAGGAGGGTCGATTTGCCGGAGCTCGGCAAACCGACAAGTCCGACATCGGCGATCAGTTTCAACTCCAAAGAGAGCTCCCGTACCTCTCCCTGCTCTCCCGGAGTGCACCTCTCGGGTATCCGGTTGACCGATGTCTTAAAGAAGGCATTCCCCCTTCCCCCTCTGCCTCCCGAACAGGCCGTATAGATCTGTCCGGGGCCGGTAAAATCGCAGAGGATACGCCCCGTAGAGGGTTCCCTGATCAACGTGCCACAAGGGACGGGCAAGATGTAATCCTTACCCGATGCACCTTGCCGGTTATTGGCACCCCCCCCCTTACCGTTTCCGGCGCGCACGAACGTAAGTCGACGAAGATGGTCCAAGGAGAAGCGGTTCGGATCCGAAGCAATGAGGACGGAGCCTCCGGGTCCGCCGTTCCCTCCGTAAGGTCCCCCTTTCGGAAGGAACCTCTCCCGGCACCAAGCGACGACACCGTCACCCCCCTTTCCCGCAATCAACTTAAGAGTAGCGCGATCAACGAACATGACGACTACGGAACCCCCGACTCGGAAACACCGGCAACCGACACACCCCTGCCGGGCGACACCGATCTACGGAACCACGGCAACCAACATCCGTTTGGTTCGGCGATACCGGACACATCCGTCGATCAAGGCAAAGAGGGTATCATCCCTTCCCCTCTTCACCCCGTCCGACGGATGCCACTTCGTACCGCGCTGACGTACGATAATACTCCCCGCGGAAACCCGTTGGCCGTCCCCGACCTTCACTCCCAAACGTTGTGCGTTGGAATCTCTGCCGTTACGGCTCGATCCCTGTCCCTTCTTATGTGCCATATCACCCCTCCTTTCGTGAACCGATCGTCGCTATTTTTACCTGCAGATACTTCTGCCTGTGCCCCACCTTGCGACGGTACCCTTTTCTCCTCTTATACTTAAAGGCAATCACCTTAGGCCCCTTAACCTGTCCGACAATCTCACCCGAAACGACATGATTCGCCGCATCGGAACCCGTCACATATCCGCCCTCCCCGTCATGCACGAAAAGCACATCACGGAAAGTAACCGATCCGGACACTTCGACACCCCGTATCAACTCGACCGATACGACATCCCCCACGCCGACCTTGTACTGCTTCCCACCGCTCCGAATGATCGCATACACGACAAACCCCCGTCCTGCCACTCCGACGCAGAGTACCATGCATGCCTTTTCCTCTCAACGGAAAAGGGAAAAAGAAAACGATTGTGCAAAAATAGTACAAAGCTCTATTTTCCCGGGGTAGGTCAGTCCGTACGGGTCCGGCCGGATAGCTCAGTCGGTAGAGCAGAGGACTGAAAATCCTTGTGTCCCCGGTTCAAATCCGGGTCCGGCCATTCAACGTGAGCCGGGGCGCGGTTTTGCGCGGTGGGGTGAGGCCGTCACCACGGAGCGCGGAGCCGTTTTCTGCGGGTGGGGGGTTGCCGACATTCCGGCGTGGCACGGTTTCGTGATCGGAGATGATGAGGTCGGCGCGTTACCGGAGTTTGTCGAGAGTAACATGTGGTGGCCATCCTTCCCGTTTGCAAGTCTTACGGATCGTCCGGGCACTTCCTTCGAGCCCTCTTACTACCTCCGAACCGTTTAGCTCTCTACGGTCGCCCCTGCTTTCCGATGCGGTGCGGTGCGGAATTTGCGCGTAACCCGTTCTCTTTTTACGGGAGGCGGTTTTTTCTTTTTGCTAAAAATCCCGGCTTCGGGTTACACTGTCCGGCGAATGAAAATCACACGAGCGTCTCAACCGCTCGCGTGAAGGCCCGGGTACGAACAACCGGACCGAACCCAACATGAAAAAGGGCTCATGATGGATACGACCCGCAGTCTACACGGCACTTCAAAGTTTTTCCACAATTTGTTGCTCGTTCGGCATCGCGTAGAGTTGTGCTCGCCCGATACACCTCGAGAGGAAAGTGTATGACGATGATCACATTGACCGGCCGTGCGCGTACGTGCGCAACGGTCATGATCAACAGTTCGCGAATGTGGCTCTCCCTACTGCTTCTGCTTCCCGCCATCGGGTTTTGCGACGGCCCGACCGTTGCCGAAAAGGAACTCACCGGCGCTGCCGAAAAGCTGATCAACCTCCTGTTCACGGGAGCGGTACGGAACATCTTGTTGTTCTTTGCCCTCGGCTCCGGGGTGGTGGGTAGCGTCCTTTCCGGTTCCCCCAAACCGTTCTTCGTGAGTATTACCTTCGGCCTGATTCTCTTTCTTGCTCCGAAGGTACTCAGTTTGCTGCAAGGGCTGTAACAACGTAGGTCATATCCATGTCCGTAGAAAACCCCTTCCGTTTTTTGGACCGTCCCGTCTCCTTTTTCGGCATCTCCTATGTCACATTGGGGAGCATCATCGGCATTTTTTTTACCGGCATGGCCTTCGACAGCTTTTCCCTGATGACGGTCACCACGATCTCCTCTCTCGCCCTTTCACGTTTGGCAAAGCGCTTACCCCCCTTCGGGATCATGCGCAAAATCTGCAATACGTTCCCCCTCCGGATTCCGAAGACCGATTTCTTCGTGCCACCCCACAAAAAAACGTTGGTCAGCTGATGAACAGTGTCACGAGGAAGCAAAGGGAATCGGCCGTTACCATGCAGAGAAACGCCCTTCTGGTCGCCCTCCTCTGTATGGTGATCGTGCTCATCGTCATGTGTGTGCGCGTTACGGGAGGGGGACATGTTGAAATACGCACGGCCCCGACACACAGAGTGGACGCAACGACCATCGCAAATGCCGCCGAGGTGATTCTTCACAAACTTCTCAGCCGCACGGGATTCGAAACGCCCGAACAAGACGCCCGGATGTTGTGTTGGGTGGCCCCCTCGTATAAATCGTTCCTCGTAGACAAGTTGGCACAATCCAAGAAAAAGATCCTCGCCAAAAAGATCTCCTTTTCTTGGGAACAAACCGGCATCTCCTCACAAATCACCGATGCCGCACACGTAAAGGTGCATATCGTCGGTGATCTCTCCTCATATATTCCGACCCGGAAGGAAGGGAGACAACTCATCCGGAAGGTACGGAAATCGTACCTCTTGCACTTTGCCGTGAAGGGTGGGGAGACTCTACTCGAAAACATCACGGAAGAGGAGGAAGCACATGAAGCGAAGGGTTAGCGTGCTCTCTTTTTCCTATCCGGCCATACCGGCGTGTGTCCTTGCGGCATCCGCGATCGTGGAAATCTCTCATAGGGCTCCCTGCCTCTTCTGCGCTTGGCAACGGATCGCCTGGACCTTTGCCCTCGTTGTTGCCTCCGTTTTCCTCGTATCCGAAAATAAGTGGCTGTTGCTCCCGTTTCGCCTCGCCCTCTTGTCCGTAATCGTGATCGGCACGATCGCCCTTTTGCAAACGGAAACCGTATGTACCCCATCCTTTCCGAAGAGCGCAACCCCTGCGGACTTGATCGATTCGTTCGCAAGTAGCGGTAGATCGTGCCGGAAAGTCACCGTTGCGGGAATCCCCCTACACGCCTACTCCGTCTGCTGCGCATTTCTCGCAGCCTCCGTAACGTTTCTCAAACAACGGCCCCGTACCAAGGAGGAAGACCGATGCTCAAACGTGTAGCCGTCATCGCCTCCCTTCACACCTGCCTTATCGGCTCTCCGGAGGCGAGTGTGGTACGTCAGCCACTCGACGAAAGCAACGTGATCCGCGTCACCGTTTCCGAGAGGCACCACAACGTTCTCCATTTCAAAGAGGGAAAAATCAAACAGGTTACGGCCGACCCCCGCTTTTTCGATTTCAGAATCAATGAGACCTACGGACAGGCCCTCTTCGCCGTCAAACAACCCCTACCGACCGCCCAAGCCGTCTCCGTACTCGTTTCGTCGGGACAAGTGCAAAACTTCCTCATATCGGGAGGAGAAGAAGAGCCGACGATCATCTTCCTGGAAGACGAAGAAGAGGAACCGCATCCGATTCCGTCCGAAGAGACCCTCATCGCACCGAGAGATATTGCCATGCTCTTGCGGGGAGAAGAACCGGAGGGATTTCACAAGAGAGACCTCGATGAAGGAGAAACGTTCACCTTTCAGAGTTCTCTATTCTCCCTGGTCGAAAAGGTATCGGTCTTTGAAGGTCCTACCGAAAAGGTCTTTGTTGTCCGGCTCGAAAACCGGAAGGGCAAGGCCGTCACCGTCGATCCCCGTTTCATGAAAGGGGCCAAAACCTCCTGGGTGATCGCTCTCGATAAAACTCTCCGGCAACGCGAACGGACTACCGTCATCTTATCGGAAAGAAAAGGGGGTTCCTCCGGTGTCTGAGACGAACAGAAAAACCATGCGGAAAAACCTCTTCGTAGCAGGCGGAGTGCTAGCCATCCTCTTCGTCGTCCTCGGTCTTCTCTCTTCGGAAAGGGGGCGGAAAAAAGAGACGACGCCCGTCGTACACCGTGCACCGATGCCCGTAGATGATCCCGAACACTCTCCGACCGAGATCAAACAGGCACACATGGAACTCGAAATCGAAGAACTCAAATCGAGCTTGGAGGATCTCCGGAGGGAGACGATCGACCTCAAGGAAGAAAATACCCTCCTTTCCGGGGAAAACGAAAAACTCCGCAAGACGACGGGTAACCTCAAGAGCTCTCTGGAAAGGACGAACGATGCGATCAAGAAGGTTGCCCTATCAAAAGAGGGAAAGACGCAAGGGGAGGAGAGATCCGGATTCACAATGCGTGTGTGGCAGTCCGAATCCGCACATGCACCGAACAATGTGGAGCATACCATTCCGGCCGGAACGGTCGTGCGTTGCCTTCTCGTTTCCACTGCCTACTGCCCCGTGGGAGCGGGATCGGCTTCCGACCCCAGACAGATGATCCTGCAGCCCGTTGCTAACGGACAGCTGCCGAAACGGGTCCGTGTACTTCTCAAAGGGGCACGCTTCCTCGGCACGGCCGTAGGGGATAGACGTTCCGAGAGAGCTTATGTTCGCGTTGAACGGATGACGAAGATGATCGGGAAAGGGGGGGACTTTATCTCTACGTCGATGGCCGGATTCGTGGTCGATGCCGACGGAGCGGAAGGGATTTCCGGTGTTTTAATCGACAAGGCGGGTCAATTCATCCTTCGATCCGGTGTAGCCGCCGCCTTACAGGGAATCGGCCAAGGGTTGCAGGCGGCCATCAACAACCAAACAATCAGCAAACTGGCCCGAGAGGGAAGCACCCGCCCCCTGCTCAACATGGATACGTTCAAGAATGCGGGTATAACGGGCAGTTCCACCTCCTTGCAAGAACTTGCCAAGTACTACCTGGATCAGGCAAAAGACCTCGCTCCCGTCTTGGAGATCAGCCGTAAACCCACGCGAACGGTTGACGTAGTCTTCGTCAAAGATGTCGGACTCGGAGAAAAAAACATCAAAAAAGCCATTGAAAACGAACGCGCCGAAAGGATGCAACGCAGGGACGTATTCGAATGAAGAGAGAGAAAAGATATCCGATCATCTCCCTTGCAACGGTAGCGATCCTCCTTCTTACCCGATCGGCCTTTGCCTTCGAAAAAATGGACGAAAAGTATTTGATCCGAGTGGGAAATCCCGAAGCCACGGAGGCGATAACGCACTATTTCTCCCTCGCCTGCCCGCACTGCGTCCTATCGACGATAAGGGAATTTCCCAAGATCTTTGACAGATACGTCAAGGACGGACGCCTGCTTTGGACTTTCCACGCCAACCCCTCCGACGTGAACACCGTCCGTTTCCTGATATGCTTGGAAAAGATGCCGGAAAGCCGGAAGTTTTCCTTTTTCTGGAATGTTTTGGGCATCGCCCTAGCCGACGAAGAGGAGCTCCCCTTTTTGTTGGAAGAACAGAGCCGTTTGCACGGCCACGCCATATCCGGACTTGCCGATCCGGACTTTCTCAAAAGGGCGCCGGCAACGCTACGCTCTTCGGAGTACCTCAACCAAGAGGGTGTCCCCGGGTCGGTCCCCTCGATAGAGAAAGACGGCATCTTGGTTAAGGGGGCACCGACATTGGCCAAGGTAAGGGAGATATTGCGATGAGAATGCTCGTACCGACCGTGATCGGCTCTCTTCTCCTCACGGGATGCAACGTGTACGAAACGAGGTTTGCAAAGGGGGGGGAACTCACTTCTCACCTTCTGGAGCGCATTGAAGAGAGACCGGGAGAGGAAGACGACCGGTTGCCCCCCTTTGACGAAACGACCACAAACCCGAAAAAGGGGAAAGGACACCATGATGCGCACCATCAATGAGTTCGGGCAAAAACTCGCCGACCTTTTCAAGATGAGTTCACATATGGATCGGGCCGTTTCGCATTACGAACCTCCTCCCGAAGAGAAGGATCCGTTGGCAAGCATCTTGCCTTTCGAAGCGTGGGACGAAGGGTCGGGAATCTATATCAACGCCCGTTCGGTAGGGTTCTGCATCGAAGTGATTCCCCTCTTGCACACACACGGCCATTTCGATGAAGAGTTTGCGGAGCTTATTGCGGAAATAGGTGAAGAAGGGGCCTCCGTACAATGTCTTCTATGGGCGGACCACAGGATCGATCCCGCACTGGCGGCCTGGGTACGCCCGGAACCGGGGAGGGGATGTATCGGGGAAGGGCAACATACCCTTTTGCGGAAGATACGAGAGAGAAGAGCCGGTTTCTTTCGAAGAGAGATGCGCTCTCCGGGAGAGATACCCGTCCGGAACTTCAGGTTCTTTTTCTCCTACGGAAAGAGGGGGTTCGACATCGCCGAGACGGCAAAAAAAAAGACAAAAGTCCTCTCCTTTTTCAGGAGAACCTCCCACGCACACGATCCGCATCCGCAGGAATGGCTCGATACCTTTTCCGGTCTCGTCAACTTCTCGGGCAATACCGACATGTGCTCGCGAAGATACGACGACGGTAACTATCTCTGCGCAAATCTCTGCTTGCCGGGAGCCTTGGAGGAGGAAAAAGAGCGGGTACTTTTCCACAAGGAGGGGAAAACAACGGCTTTCAAGAGTCTCGAAGCGATCGAACTCCCGGAGGAGTGGAGCTCTTCCGGGAACCACATGCTCTTGGGAGATTTCTTCAACGCCTCCCGTCTCCTTCCCGCCGATTTCTTCATACATTTCGGCATGTTCTTCCCCTCGCAAGACAAACAAACCGCAAAAATCGCCCTCAAAACCAAGACGCTCGGCAAGCAGCTCTCCATATGGTCCCCGAAAAACCTCTTGAATCGCTCCCGAGAAGAATACGGAGAGTGCCTCCGGGCGGAACGTCAGATCAGGGAGGGCAAAAAGATCGTCCTGACGAGAATCAATATCGGCCTCTTTTCCGATCCGGCAAAGATCGATGCCGATGTAGCCGTCGTTCGCTCCCTCTATGCGAAATTCGGTTTCAAAATCCTCCCCTGCGACTTCATCCACCTCGATGAATTCGTCCGATCACTTCCGATGGTGTGGGGTGAATCCGCATCGCAGGGATTGGCCCTTCGCACCCGGATGTTTAACCTGACCACTACGGCGGAAGTTCCGTTATTCTTGCCGATTGTGGCCGAATGGAAGGGAAACTCCCCTACGGGAATTCCCCTAACGGGGAGGCGGGGACAGTTTTCCCCTTGGGACATCTTTGCCACGCAGGGCAACCTGAACGTTACGGTCGTAGGTTCTTCCGGAACCGGGAAATCGGTCTTTATGCAGGAGATCATCGTCAACCTCCTGGGATGCGGAGGGAGATCCTTCGTAATCGACTTAGGTCGCTCGTTTGAGAAGCCGTGTCACCTTCTCGACGGACAGTACCTCCTGTTTAATAAGGGTAGCGACCTCAATCTCAACCCCTTCGCCATGGTGCCTCCGAGTGATGACGGCGATTCGACGGTCGCATTCCTCACGATGATCACATCGATCGTCTCCACAATGGCCATGCCGATGAAAAAGATCGACGTGGACCGGGAGAACATGATCGCCTCCGCCGTCCGGAGTGCGTGGGACAGGGAGGGAGCGGAAGCGACGATCGATACGGTAGCGAACGAGATATGCGATGCGAAGTACGAGACGGAGATGATGCGTTCCAAGAGAGAAAGCCTCGTCGCCTCTCTGCGCAAATTTACCTCCGTAGGAGAATATGCAAGGTATTTCTACGGCAAAAACCGCGTCTCTTTCAACACACCGTTCACGGTTATCGAAACCGAAGAACTCAAAAATATGCCCGACCTGCAGGCAGTTGTCCTACAGGTCTTTTCCCTTATGATCTCCAACGAGATCTTCACGGGGAATAGGGAGCGGAAAAGTCTCGTTGCCATCGACGAGGCATGGGATCTTCTGAAAAGCCCGCAGATGGAGGGATTCATCGAATCCATGGCGCGAAGGCTGAGAAAATACGACGGCTCCTTACTTGTCGGAACGCAGGGATTACACGATTTCGATCGTTCTCCGGGGGCAAAAGCCGCCTTCCTCAATTCCAATTGGCTCGTCCTCATGGGCCGAGACGGCGAGACGATACCCTACCTAAAGGACAATCAGGTTATGGACGTGACACCTCACGTCGAGGAGATGATCGATAGTCTGAAGAAAGTGGACGGCAAATACTCCGAAGCGTTTATCTATAACAGGCAGAGTTCCTTCTACACCGTCGCACAGCTCAAATTAGACCCGTTCAGTGCCTCTCTCTACTCCACGAACGCCGAAAACTTCAGGAAAATCAATACGATGCGCAAAGAGGGCATTCCCGTAGAGAGGGCAATCGAAATACTCAACGAACGGGAGGGTAGGATATGAAAGGGTTGCCGTACACGATACTTCTCCCTCTCTGCTCCTTCATATCGGGCTCGGCGAAGGAGGGCTACACCTTTCCCGTAACGGAAGAAGATATACGGGACGCCCTGCACCGTTCCCGGTCGGAAGAAAAGGGGCAGAAGGTACACGAACAATACGGAAAATCGCTGATCAAAGCTATCCGAACCCCGTCGGGGCTGAAAGAGGTGCCCCCGGCAGAGGAATATGCGGCACGCCTATTCGATCCGACCTACACCGTCCCCGAAGATATCAGAGATCTCGAGGGAAATCTCATCGCATCCGAGGGAAGCAAGGTCGATCCCATGGCGGACAAAACAACACCTTTGGAAACACTCATTCTGTTTGACGGTACCGATCCGGATCACGTCAAATGGGCAAAAGGACAACCGGATGCGGTATGGATTCTTGTCAAAGGCAGTCCGGTCACCCTCGAAGAGAATGAGGAACATCCCGTCTACTTCGATCAGTTCGGAGAGGTTGGCAAGCGGTTCGGCATCGAAAGGTATCCGTGCAGATTGTCGGAAAAAGAGGGCAAAATTCTCATAGAGGAGATACCGGTACGATGAGGAAAACCGGAGCGAGATTCTCCCTCGTTTGCGAAGCGCTGTTGTGGCTCTTCCTCCTTCCGCTCCTCCTTCCCGTACGGATCGGACTCGTCACCGAGTCGGCGATCGCTTTGCTTACCCTTGCCTGCTTGGAATGGAGAAGACGCAAAGGAAACCACCCCTCTTTGCTCGTCGCCCCCTTTCTCACCCTGCGCAATCTCCTCCTCCTCTGCGGCTCCTGTTCCCTATGCTTTTCCGAAGAAGGGCTTTGCAAGGGGGGAAGATGCTTTTCGGAAAAAGAGTCTCATCCGAAGACCCTCAAGGTATTGGTCTCTTTTTCGATGCCGGACAGGACATGGCTTGCACTATCGAAGGATATCGAAAAATACGGAGGTCTATTCGTCGTCCGCGGATTTCCCGAAAACCGGGCCGAGGCATTTCTCGCAAGAGTGTTGCAACTTAAACGGATGGGCGTTGCAAGTGGAATCGAGGTCGACCCCGAAGCATTCGATCGATATGATGTCCGTTCCGTTCCGACCTTCGTGCTCGAAACCGACGCAGGGTACGAGAAGGTGACGGGCCACGTAACGGCCGCATACGCCATGCGCAAACTCGGAGAAGAGAGATGATCCGGAAGGCCTTCGCCCTGTTTTTTCTCCTCCCCGCCCTGAATTTCGCCACGATCTTCAATCCCGTAACGGATATTTGTTGGCGCTGTCTCTTTCCCCTCAAGGTATCGGGTCAAAACGTCACCCCCTCTCATACGGATGCCATAGGAGGCAAGGCGAAGATATTTTGTCATTGCAAGGGGGGAGTTGTCGGACTTCCGGTCTCCTACTTTGCCCCCGCGAAAATCTGCGAAGTGACCGTGACGCCGTACCGTCTCGTCGCCTTCGACATCAATCTTTCCGGAAAAGGGATGACCAAGAGGGGATACGTGAAGGCAACCGGTTCGGGACATTTCGAGTCGGTCCGTCACGTCCATCTATATGAATATCCGGTACTTGCTCTTTTCGACTGTGCCGAGGCGTTTCTCTGCGCCGGAGAAAAGGCAACCACTGCCGATATCACTCTCTCCTACATGTCCGAATTCGATCCCTTTTGGCTTAAAGATTCGTGGAATAACGTACTCTATCCGCATGGACTCATATATGGAAGCGCTTTAGCACAAGCTACTTGTATTTCCGATTGTATCGCTACGACGGCAAACAAACCCATAGACAAACTCTCCTTCTGTGCGGGGTGCCAAGGCTCTC
Source organism: Simkaniaceae bacterium (assembly GCA_026708385.1). GTDB lineage: Bacteria > Chlamydiota > Chlamydiia > Chlamydiales > Simkaniaceae > JAPOVA01. The sequence goes on from JAPOVA010000017.1 coordinate 27,368, forward strand.
TTTTCCCCTACGGAGGATTCATCCCCTACGCCACGGGAGCCGTGCAAGCCTCTTCCCTTCTCGTGCACAGGGTCTTGGCCAAGTTGCACTACCTGCAGCTACTTCGTTCCTACCCCAAGGGAAAGTATTGCAAGAAGAAAAAATCGACATTTCCACCGAAATCGTCTTACAAAATGCAGATTGCCAAGCCCGTCAAGCAAAGTACCTCTACGGAGCAATGCCCCTTCCTCGGAGCATCCGAGGTAAAATGGGGTGTGAGGAAAACCTATCCCGGTAAAGGGGAAGAGTTTGTCTACGTCATCTTTGCAAGGCATGCCTGTTGCGTAGATCCCTTCAAAATCACCGCTAGAGCCACGGGAGTCTCCGGATGAAAGGGATCCGTTTCTCCGCTCTGTTTGTCTATTCCGCCCTATTTGCCGGCGCCGAAGAGGAAAAGGGACTTCCAAACACGACACGGTCCTATGTCGAACACCTTCTCGGCAAAGAGGAAAGAAGTGCCGTCCTCGAAGCGGAAGGGCTCGTGTTACAAGCGCTCGGGGGGGACGGTACGGAGATAAGCAAGAGTACCATCCTCCCCCGGGAGGAGGAAAACGAGACATTTACTCCCGACACCCCGGAAAGGAGTCGTTGCCCCTTCGCAGGGGAGATAGAGGAGACCATGGCCGGTACGCGCGCTCTTCTCGAACCGGATCCGGATTACGGGGGAGGCCGGGAAACGGAACATGTGTTTGAAGAACGAGAAGAGGTATGGGGGCTCAACGAATTACGACCGGACGAAGAAAAGGATAATGACTGTGCCGAATCGTTGGTAAGATTGCGTGCCTTTAGCGAACTTGAGGGGGGCGGCACTGCAGGCACGAGATCGGGAGAGGCGATTGAGAACCTCAGACTGTTCGGAGGGGAAACACTCTCCTGCAAACGGGCCCCTTTGGGAGTTGCCCTATCGGATTGTTGCGGAAACCCCGCGAAGGGGAAAAACGAACGGGGATTGTTACCCGATTGTTCGGAGGAGGAAAGAAAACTCTTCGATGCCCGGCAAAACGGGAGATGCGTTTTTTTGGGGAAAAAATCGAGGACATGGGGAGGGTCGATACGAAAGTATATCTGCTTTTCCTCTCAATTTGCGAAGAGTATCCGGAACGCCGCGGCAACACAGATCGGCAAAGATTTCGGTACCTACCGACATCCCGATCCCGAAGGTCTTACGGTAGAGGAGCTCGGCAAACTCCATTTTGAACGGATCGATTTCAAGGAATGCGAAAGCGAGATCCGGGCCGAGATCGACCCCGAAAAGATCAAGCAAATGATCCGGGATTCCGCCTCCGAAATCTCTTCGGGAAAAACGACGGCCAAGCATATGGGGGTGATGGAAAACCGACAAAAACAATTGACGGAAGAGGGAAGGAAGCGATGAGAAAGGTACTCTTTGACATGGGCGTGGTCGCAACGGCCTGTACGGTGACCTGTCATGATCTTCGTGCGGAAGATCAACCTACTTTCTACGAAAGATTTATGGAAGGTCGGTACTTTTATCAAGAAGAGTCGGAAGAGGAGGAAAAAGAGAGAGAAGAGACAAAAAGAATCGAGGACCTCATAGCTCTTCAACGGTTTAGACAAAAGTTCGATGAAGCACTCGGACGGGCTGTTGTCAACCCCTCCCGGGAGAATCTGAAGCGTTTTATCGTTCTGCAGGCGCGGGCGATCCGAAAGGCGGAAACATTCCAACACCTCCTCTCCCTTATCGCATTGAGCGACCCCGAATTCACCGGCCTGCCGGACAACCCGGTCTCCGAATACGGCATCGAAGCGAAAGAGCGCTTGGAAGTACTGGAGGAAAACCGGCTCTTGGAGAAGGCAAAACAGAGGTGTGCGCTCCTCTTTTTCTTCTCGGGACATAACCCCCTCATTGCAAGAGAAGCGTTCAACATGATTCGGGAGTTTGAGAAAAACACCCGGTGGAAAGTCTACCCCGTATCGGTGGACGGCGTGGGTCTTCCGGAAATGACCGACGTACGATTTGCAACCGGGAAGACGCATGCTCCCCGCCCCGACCACACGCCCGCCTTCGTCATCATGGATACGGAGACGAAGGAGCTACTGCCCGCAGGTTTCGGGTTGATCACCGTTTCGAGTCTCAAAAAAAACATCGCGCTTGCTTTGCGTAATGCCAACCCCGACCGGAGAGAACCGGAATGAAGAGGGTGCACCGGATTCTCCTCTTCGTTCTTCTGTCGGGAGGGACGGACCACGCGGACGGTACCGAAGCCTACATGGAAAAATGGCTCGATCGCCTGGGGATCGTCAAACACCACAATGAGGCCGCCACCACACGGGGAGGTCTTACCGCCGATTTCATAGGCGGCTCGGGGGAAATTTTAGCACACGTCTATGATACGAATCCCATCCACGTCAATATGCCCGGCTTTTCGGTGGGATGCGGAGGGATCAAATATGCTACGGGTGCCTTTAGCCTCATCAAGGGAAAAGAACTGAGAGAGGCGGGAAAGACGATTATCAAAAGTGCGACGTTCTATGCATTCGATCTCGGCCTCCATACCCTGACGCCCATCGTATCCGCTACCGTAAGCAAAATCCAGTCCTATGCCAACCAGCTCAACGCCATCAACATCAACAGCTGTCAGATCGGCAGATCGTTACTCAACGCCGCGTGGCCCCGATCGGAAGCGGCCTCCTCCTACATATGTGAACAGGCCCGAGAGGGAAAGTACGTCACCGGGCTTATCGAAAGGAGACACGATTGCCATGCAAACAAAGACCGTGTCAAAGAGAGGGCTACCGGGGAGGTGGAAGACAAGAGTGACGTGATGATCTCCGAGTACAACCTCGCTTGGAAAATCTTCAACAAGATCGGCAAATTGCAAAAGGAGGAAATGGACTTGCTCGTAAACTTCACGGGTACCGTCGTTCGCAAAGGGCAAGAGGTCAGGATCTATCCCCCGAAAAAACCCAAGGAGGTGATTCACGCGATCCTTAGGGGGGGAAAGATCAAAAATGCCTATGCCTTTGCGGAACCGAAAGGCGGGGGTAATTATGCGGAGATGAAGGAAGAAGATCGGCAGATCGACGTGGCAAAAAGTTGGCAAATGAAGGTACGCAAACATCTCGAAGCCATTCGAGATAAACTGACCAAACCGGACAAGTACGGCGCATCCGACACGTTGACCGAGGCCGAAAGCAATCTGTTGCGGGAAAGCGAGCTACCTATCCAAACACTCTTGGTACTCAACTCTCGACGAACGGCACACGGCTATGTCATTCCGGTTTCCCGCATCGCAATGATCAGCGCCTTCCAAAGGCTCTACACCTACTTGGGCCCCGTACTGGACGGGATCCGGAAAGAGGCATACGCCCTGCAACCTTCGCAGATCAGCTCTTCATCGACCGAAGAGCTCGAAGAGCTTCGGCACGCCATCAACGAGGCGGAGGAATTCTTGGAAAGTGAAAAGGTAGCAACTATGAGGTCGGTAAAGAATATAGCCACACTGAACAAATTTTTGCGGGAAAGCGACGCACTTTCCAGGGGGTGGCCGAGGTGAGAGGTCACACCGGGAGAGCACTCCTTATTTTTTGTTGCCTCTCTCTGTTCGGAAGTGCGCAGGCAAAGGAAGGGGGACCTCCCCGACGGGAGGGGCGTTCCGACAAGATGACCTATCTGAATACCGTCCATACGTACGGGGGGTCTCCCCTTCTTAAAAAGACCTTCGAGGGGGTGTCCGCGATAGTCTACGGCAACCAAACCAAAGGGATCGGAGCCACCTTCAACGCTATTTTACGTATTGCCACCGTAATCGGATGCTTTTGCGCTCTTATGGCGACCTTCGGAGCCGGACGATTTGAAGGGTTTGCGAGAAGTTGGCTCTTTACGGCACTTTTCATTTTCGGGATCCTTTCGGTTCCGCGCATGACCATCCATATCGATGACGGGTTGGCGCAAAAAAGCGGCGACACCCGTCTGGCGAAAATCGAACGGGTAGACCACGTTCCCTATCTCTATGGCACATGCATCTCTCTGATCAGCAATCTTTTCAACAAGTTCACGAGGGTGTTGGAAGCCAATCTACACGATGTCAACGACAACGTCTACAACTGGACCGGCCACATCTACGCCGGCAACGACCTTCTCAAAAGCGGACAGATCTCCTTGACATCCGGAAGGTTGCGACGCAATATCGCAACATTTTGTTACGACTGCATCTTTAACGACACCCACCTTAAGGTTCCGCGGTATACCGTAGATGACCTGTTCAATGCGACCGATATTATGGATTTCGTCGCAAAACGGACCCATCCGATGTTGGAAGCCTACCATATCGAAAAGGACGGAAGCGAAAAGCGGATGAGTTGTAGGAAGTTTGCGGAAACCATCCGAACCGAGTTAAGGGGAGGGGGTGCCACCTCATCGGCGCAACCCGTTTTTCTCGCCAACCTCTCCGATAAGGCATCGGTCCTTTTCAAGGGCGCGGACGGGGCGACCATGGACCGACAGAGGTTCTTGGAACAGTCCTTCATGATCGACGCCGTGCAAACGGACGCGGTAGAAAGATTTTCCGCATTTCGCGCCAAAAAGCTCAGACAGACACAACAAACGATCTTGGGCACCTTGGGTCGATCCGTTGCGGCAATGGGTAACCTTTTCGAGGCGATCGTCTACCTGGCCTTCCCCCTCGTCACCGTTTTGGCCCTCTCCTATGCGGGGTTAAAAATCCTTTTCGGATGGATACAACTTCTCCTTTGGGTTTCGATGTGGCCACCCGTATACGTCATCGTCAATGCGTTCTTGCAATGTATTTGGGAATTCCGGACGACAAGCTTTTTCGGAGGAAAGGGCATCCGACTCACCATTGCCGATTCGGTGGGAATCAGCGAGCTGTACGAATCGATGCAGGGTTTGGCATCGGTTGCCATATTCCTGGTGCCCTCGCTTGCCTTTACCCTCCTCAAAGGGGGCGTGCATTCGCTCGTACACATCGCGAACGCTATGAACGCGCAAGGGCAGATGGCGGCATCGGTGGCGGCAAACGAACAGACGAGCGGAAACTACAACTTCTCCAATCTCTCCTACGAGAACGCCACGTTTTCACAAAAACAGACGGCCCCCCGGTGGGGTGACAACGCTTCCCTCTCGGACGGCACCATGTCGGTCGGCTACGGATTGGATTCCGTACACAGTGGTGAAGGGGAGAGGACCGCCTTCCGGGCAGGGTTACACGATCCGGGCTTCACCGCCTCCATCGAGCATACGATCGGAGCAAGTCTCAAAAAGAGCGCAAGCGATGCTCGAACCCACTACGAAGAGACGGCACGCTCATCGGAGCGCTCGTGGCAACATCTTCTCAAAACCGAAGAGGGTCTCCTTCGGGCTTACGAGCACGACAAGGCGTTTTCCTCCGTAACCGACCTGATCGACCAAGAGGAGGCCCGGCGCATTTATTCCGACATGCAGGCGGAGCACGAAACGTTTACGGATACACGGACACGGCAAACGGATAACCTCTTCTCCGTAGGAGGCACGGGCGTAATAGGAGGGGGAAGAACTTGGCACGGTCTGACCGACGCGCAACAAGCGAGGGCTTACGAACATGCCCTGTCCGTTGAAAAAAACAGACAGCGATTGCATGCCATTACGGATAAATACTCCCACTCGGAGGGCGATTCCGAATCCGTGAGGTTTTCCGAAGAATACGGTAATAGCTTCAACAAATGCAACAGGGATATGGAAGCTGAAAGAAAGGCAAAGATCTCTTGTCAAGTCGCGGAAGAGACCCACGCCCGTTATCGGGATAGTCAAGCAACATTTCGCCACGATGTGGGAGGAGCCTTTATCGGTGATCTGAAGGATAGAGGATTCGATGGAGATGACATTTCGCATTTGGTTACGGATACCCGGGCCTTAACGCGAGCATTCAATGCATTTGTGGAAACAAGCCCCTTGTTCAAGTCACAGGCCCCGTACGGCTCTCCTCTCCTCCCCGATGTCCCCGACAGACTTCTCGAGTCCGTCCCTCGGAATACCGAAGGTGCTACGGAAGACAAAGTCGCGCCGGTCTCGAACAACATTGAGGGGGAGGGTCGGGAACGCAAACCCGGCAATAACACCTCTTCTCTCCTCACACGGTTCGACAACAGACGCGTGCATATGCAAGAGACGATTAACGAGATAACCGTCCCTACCGAGATTGATGAGAAAGTCAAAGCGACCGTAACCCGCACAATCAACGAAAGTCTGTTATTCGGAATCGGCAAGAAAATCAAAGAGGCCACAGTCGACACAGCCGAAAAAGGGCTACGGGAACCGGAATATTTGCGCATGGCATGCCCTGTCGGTATCGGTCGCTCGCCGATACGGATACGTACTCCTACTCGGAGGGAGACACCGAATCCGTGAGATTTTCCGAAAGAGAAAGATACGGTAGTGGCTGCAACAAATGCGGCAGAGATGAGGTCCGTATTTCTTACGAGTTGACGGCACCGCCTTCCCGATCGTTCCCATGAATCGCCCCGTGTGTGCGTCCCCCACGAACAATACGGCATCTCTTACACAGGACACGTGAAGATGAATTTTGGTAACGGGCCTTTTTCAGATCAAGACACCACGGCTTCGCTCCCTGATCCCGGGAGAGCTTGCATCGGGAATCGGCGCACATGCCACCCTGCTTGCAGTAAACCGACAGCCCCGCAACCGCTTCTGCAGTCCTTGTATACGAATGTTCGAACACACGATCCGGTAAATTTTGATTTTGATTACGATCCGTATTAAGACCTATACAACCTAGAAAACAAGACATATTCCATTCTCCTTTTTTCTATATTATATTCCAAATTATAATCGGACTCAATATCAAAGAAAATCTTGTCAATGAAACATCCGGAGCAAGATTCGGAGCATCTCCACACCCCCCCGGGTACCGGATTTTTTCACAATCTCTCGTGAGTCTGAGGTGACCCCACGTAGAGCACCTACCCTTCCCACAGTAGCCCTCAAGCGCGATACGTCCGGATCATTCCGTGCTACGGAGCCCCGTCCGGACAGATCGGTCGGGTCGGCACGGTCCGGTTACGGCCCGAGCAGGGCGGGACAACACCCATATCCGAGTCGTAGAGAAACTCACCCCGTTCATCATCGAAATCCTCCGCAACCACGACCCCGTCAAAGAAAATCTTCGGCTCGCCCTCGGAAAGCGGGGTGACGGAAACGGGAGAGGCATCGCTCCCACGGGAGGCGGGGTACCCGGAAGGGGGTCGAGACCCTTCCCCCCCGGCATCGGTAATCTTACCGGCCTCCCGGACAAGCGCCGTCGCTCGGTCGGGAACAACAACGGTCAGGGTGATAATTTGCCTCTCCGGCCCGAACACGTCTTGAGCCGCTTTGATGATCTTCCGGGCCTCTTCGAGCTCCGGCACGACAACTCTCGTCTCTTGACCCTCGACAAACGGGGAGTATGCGATCGACTGCTTTCGGTAGCATGGCAAACAAGACATACCCTCTCCTCTCAAATGCACTTCGCTCGGACGGAGGGTAGCATACACCGGCATATGAGGACAAGTGATGAAAACCGGACAAACGGAACTGCAAAATAAAATTGCCCGGACACACTACGGAGGATTACCATCGTATCCGACAAGGGGAAGAGTCCTCCGACGGTCGGTCGGAGTACTTCGGAAGAGGGGGTGCTTCCGGACGAAGCGGAGGGGGTGCCGACCAAAGATGCGAGATGGGCGAGAAATCGAAAAATTGCGAGCGTTGTCGGATACCGGTGACAAACGCATACGTTCCGTCCCTACCGGTGAATTCGATACAAAACCCGAAGCAGGCAAAGCTTTGTCCTTGTCGACGGAGCGTGCGCACGAGTGTTGCGAAGCTATTCACACGTTGTGTACGTGTGGGCAGGTGAATATGGTAACCGGGTTCCTTCGATCGGCGTTCGAATGTCTCGTTCAAGCAAAGTATATGTATTGCGATCAGGAATCACATGTATGGATACTTAATTTACGATCGTACGAGGAAAAAGAAAAAAGTTTGAAAAAATACAAGGAATTTTACTAGTCTCTTCCGATCGAGGATAGAGATAGATATGTACCGAAGATAGAAGATGTGAACAATAGTCTAAGTAAGATCCTTCTCTACAAAAAGACTTGCATGGCTAAACGTAAGGGGAATCGACCGAAAAAGATCCCGAGTATTCCGCATATGGCACGGCACGTAGACGAACACAACAGAGTTGTGGGGGCCGATACCCGATCGCCCTTGTATTATTATCTCCTCATCTACCGACCTCTTTCATCGGAAGTCCGCCCGAGCCCGTTGAACCCCACGTTCTCTGAAAAATACCAAATGGTTGACATAGACATGACCATATAGTGTCATAGGGGTCGAAATGGCGATCGAAGAGCCGGCGAAAGGTAAAATTTAAGAGACGAGGAGACCGGAAAGGCAATCAAGGGTAAGAATGACCCGTTTCCCGATAGGCTTGAAGAGTTGCGGTCCGGTCGCCCGGTCTTATAAAAACCTTTTGATCAGAATTAGATTACAGAGGGTGACAATTTTTCGAGAGGGGTGTTACGGTGTTGTCCGGAGAATCGCAAAAAACCGAGGGTAACGCTTCATGGTAACTAAACCTGATACCGTCACCACCTCACAACCGGTTCCGGAAGAGTCCGATGCCGTAGATGCTCCCCTGTTGTTTCCTAAAGAGAAGGCTGAAGTTGCTCGCAAGGTTGACGGAATTGGTCGGAGTGCTATCGATTGTTGTCCCGAGTGTTTTCGGACGGCGTCTATGGGTGACAGGGTGGCCCTCGTCGTTTTGGGTCTTGATGGTTGTGTGGGTATCCCTTGCATAGTCACGGCAACAATTCTCGGAGGTGTCTTTGGAGGGACGGTAGTGGCGGCCGGTGCGGGGGTTTCCACGATTCTCCCATTTCTCGGTATTGCCGTAGCGGGATATTTACGCCTTAGCGGATGGTGTGCCAAGCCGAGTGAAGAGACCGAATCAGTGGACGAACCATTGGTACGGCAGGAGAAAGAAACACCCATCGAGCTTGAAGAAGTTGTCATTGAGCAACCGAAGCCCGAATCTCCTTCACCGGAACCTGCACCCGAACCTGCCAAGGGGGGATGGTTTAGCCCTAGTGGGTGGTTTGCCAAGCCGAGTGAAGATACTGAGTCGGTGAACGAATCATTGATTTAGATGATCCTTATACGTCAGGAGCCGTGCCCGATCGCCCTTGTATTATTATCTCCTCATCTACCGGCCTCTTTCATCGAAAGTCCGCCCGAGTCCGTTGAACCCCACGTTCCCTGAAAAATACCAAATGGTTAACATAGACATTACCATATGGTGTTATGAGGGATTGCTACGCATGTTCTCTGAAATTTATGACCTTAGTCCGCACGCACGAAGATAACGGTGCAAAAAAAAATCCGAAACGCACGCAGGCACGGGGGGAGAGGCGCGAGGGTGGAACCAATCCGACACCTCCTAGACAACCCGGTAAAAGGTGATTGGGTACCACCCCGGTGA
>JAPOVA010000001.1 GCA_026708385.1 Simkaniaceae bacterium
CGAAAGAACAGTATGTTCTCCCCCAACATTTCAATCAAGGTTCGGGACTATCGGGATCGGGACTATCGGGGGTGAAATCGATCTTTTGACCGTCCGACAGAGACTTGGAAATAAGTTCTTCCGCAGCCTCTTCGATGGGGTTATCGTGTGCATATTTATTTTTATACCGGTCGATGATTCCACAGCCGGAAAGGGCGCGATATTTGATAGTCGTATCCATACCATTTTTCCAAGGTTTGACGGTGTTACGGACATCGTCGTATACGAGCCCGCACGGATCGCATTGCAACCCGTAGGTTGGGAGAGAGGGCTTACCCTTCACCTATTTTATCCGACGACTTTCTCATCACTCCCGTAAAGCAACCGAATCCGATAGATACGAACGGTCACGACGGGGAATATGCCTACTCGACGATCGAAGGAAGAGAGAGATCGGAGCCGACACTCGAACCACCCCTACAAGCGACGTGCGATAATGTCGATGTGCCCGAAGACACCACCCGTGATCGAGAAATCCGGGCTCTCACGTCGACGCTGAGACTTCTTCCCCTTTACGGTTAGGGATGCTTTGCGGTGGCGGGATACATCCGGGCAAAAAGGGCTTGTCCTTTGTCTGCTACCACGTTACAATCAGGGACGACTCGTATCGTGGAGGGTGCTTTGGCGAAGCTTGTTTTCAATGAAGAAGAGGAGTTTGACATTCCCCCGGGCTCCCCTATCAAATCTTATTGCGAAGAGGCCGGTGTCCCCTTCGCCTGCGAGGAGGGTGTGTGCGGAACATGCGTAATCGAAGTGGAGGAGGGGATGGAAAACCTGTCCGAATTCACGCAGGAAGAAGCCGATTTTCTGGGTGAGCAAGAGACGGAACGTCTCGCCTGCCGGTGCAAAATCAAGTCCGGTTCCGTCAAGGTTCGCTATTGATGAAACCTTCCTCCGGTTCGCCTATCCGCAGAACAATGACAATCGGTGATCTTTTCGTCCTCTATCCGGATAAGAGTCAAAGGCTGGCACAAGAATTGACCAATGCGGGTCTCGCCTGCGCAGGGTGCCATGCAGCCGTCTACGAAACGTTGGAAGCGGGTATGCTCGGTCACGGGATGGACGATGCCGAGATCGATGAGGTAGTCGAACGATTAAATATGATTGTCCTGCGACCCACCGACAACAAGAGTATCACACTGACCGAACGAGCTGCGGAGCGGTTTAAGCAAATCCTCAAACAAGACGGCAAGGAGGGACACGCTCTTAGATTTGCCGACAAGCCCGGAGGGTGCGGAGGATTTGAGTACGTCCTCGATATTTCGAAAGGCAAGGAAGAAGATGACCTCCTCTTTCTCTCTCGCGGTGTCGATATTCATGTCAAAAAAAGCATGGAATCTCGTCTTCTTGGCTCTGAAATAGATTATGTCGAAGGGCTTATGGGAGCGGGCTTCAAGGTTGTTAATCCGAACGTCAGGGGTTCCTGTAGTTGCGGACAGTCTCAAAGTTACTGATTGTCGAAAAAACGTACTCTCTTTACAATCCGGATCGTATGAAGAAAATCGTCGCTCTCGTACATGATCTATATGAGGAGTCGGAATTGCTCTATCCCGTGTATCGCGTCAGGGAAGAGGGACATGCGGTCGATATAGCGGGGGAAAGGGGGGATGTTCTCTACCGGGGTAAAAGCGGGTATACTTGCAAGAGCATGATTTCCTACGACGAGATCGCCGAGGCCGACTATGACGGAGTCATCATCCCGGGAGGCTTCGCTCCGGACAAGCTTCGCAGGTTCGATGCCGTTCTCCGTTGCGTACGTGCTATGGACGATAGGGGTGGAGTGATCGCTTTCATCTGTCACGGAGGATGGGTTCCCGTCTCCGCGGGCATCTTGCGGGGAAAAAAGGTTACGGGAACGGATGCCATCAGGGACGATCTCATCAATGCGGGTGCCATATGGGTGGACGATCGCCCCGTCGTGATCGACGGCCACCTGATCAGCTCGCGTACCCCCGCCGACCTTCCTCAGTTCGGAAAGGCCATCGTCCGAGCGCTATGTTAGGGAGGTCGAGGCACCTCCTCATCCCTCTCCTTATCGGGTTGCCCCTTCTCTCGTGTCGGGACTCCTACGCCGATACGCCCGACCGCCAAGGGTTGCTTCTCATAGGAGGAGGCCTATTCGATCTCATCCGAACCTCCGACACCCCCCTCTTCACACTTGAATACCGATACCGACCATCGATCCGCTTCAACCCGCATGTTTCTCTAAGCCACCTGATCGGCGCAATGGTCACAAGCTCTCCTTCGGGCTATTTCTGTGGAGGTATGGCATTCGATTTTTCCTTCGGAAGGAGGATCTTCCTCTCTCCCTCCTTCGCCCCCGGCATCTATGTAAGGGGCAAGGGCAAGGATTTGGGGTTTCCCATCGCATTTCGCTCCGCCATACGGTTTTCCTACCGGTTTTCCTCCGGAATAGGTCTCGGAGCGATGTTCTACCATATTTCCAACGCCTCATTGGGATATACGAACCCGGGGGCCGAGTGTTTGATATTTTTCGTATCAATTCCTATTAATTAAAAGCTCTCCTTTTTTATATAATGAAAATTAGAGACAGCATGAAGGGGGTATTGTCAACGTGGTTCGAAAAACCGGAAAGCTCTCTTTTAAACCGTTTCCGTTGTTCTCCGGGAACCACTTACAAACGATCATCGGATCTTTTCTCTTTTTTTTCCGTAAACCTAAGTCCTTGACACGATTTATCCATCTACCTGACGGAGATCGCCTTGCATGTGAAGTAAGTACGCCCGATAGGTGGACGGAAAAAGATCCGACAATTCTGATGGTCCACGGTTTATGCGGTTCACACGAATCCCCTTATCTCGTACGGTTGGCAAAAAAGTTCTACAAGCAACGGATGCGTACTATCCGGATCAATCTAAAAGGGTGTGGTTCGGGAAAGGGACATGCCAAGCGTATCTATCACGTCGACAGTAGCCACGATATCTGGTATGCCGTCGAAAGGATTAAGAAAGAAACGCCCGATACCGAGATAATCGTCGTGGGTTTTTCTCTCGGTGGCAACGTGGTACTCAAGATGGCGGGAGAACAGGGAAAACGCGCAAAACAACGAATTCGTCGCATCATTGCCGTCAGCCCCCCCATCGATATGCAATCAAGCGCCAAATTATTAAGTAAAAGCAGGCTATACGAAAGATACTTCATGCGCTGTTTACGTGCCGATATCTTATTTCTACATACGCAATTTGACGACCTTCCCCCGTTAGAAGTACCCAACGACATGACCCTCAAAGAGTTCGATGAGTTCTACATTGCTCCTCAATCGGGATACGGATCGGCAAAAGAGTTCTACGGGGCAAGTAGTTCGGGTAGACTGATCCCCGATATATGTGTAGAGACATATATCCTTTTCTCCCAAGATGACCCCATAGTGGATCACACCATATTGGAAACCGTGGAACTACCCGCAAACATCGAGATCAAGGTCACGAAACAGGGAGGACACATGGGTTACCTGGGAGTCCCGGGAAAGGGAAGGGGGTTTTATTGGCTTGACGCCACCATCATGGAGTGGGTCCGCATGCGATCTTCGGCCTAAAAGCAACGACATAACTCCTCGTAGACCGGAATATAGTCGATCATTCGCCGACCCGTCGTACTCTCCCAACTCATCCGTACCTCCTTATCGTTAACAAGTGCTACGAAGGGAGCCCTTACACGGGCGTTGTATCCCCAAAGCTGGGAAAACATACGTTCTTGCAACGGAATTGCCTTACACTCAATCAGTAAAAGAGGAATTCCTTTCCTGAGATGAAAGCAAAGCAGGTCGAACCTCCTCGACGACCGATCTACCCGAACCATCGGGAGCTTAGGGGAAAAGAGCCCCCTTTCCACCGAGATCGCCTCCGGGGGAAACCTTAGGGTTGATCGCAAACGCGCAATCCATTCTTGGCGTACGATCTCTTCGGGAGTGGCCACAACCTTCTTTTTTCGAACGGGATCGAATATCCCGTCTCGTCGCCTACTCGGGAGAGATGATCCCATAACTACCGTCACGACGACGGTACATCACCTTAAGGCGTATCTCCTCTTCGGATCGATAGATCAAAAAGTGATCACCGGAAAGCTCCATCTTCATCATCGCCTCCGTTACGGTCAAACGGCTTAAAGGGCGGGTCTTTCGTTTCGTCACTCCGGGGAGAGAATACTTGCCGATCTTTCCTTGTGATTCTTCTTCCTCTTCCTCGTCTCCCTCCAAAATATCCACCCCCATTTCGACTACGGGATGTTTGAGCGAATGATGATCTCGAATCCGATCTTTCCACTTCCGGGCCTTTGCAACAAGCCGATCAACCGCTCTATCAATCGCGGAATACATATTGTCCGTAGTTGCTCCCACCTTGATGTGGAAATGAGAAAACCGGAGGGTAATATCGACGCGGTGATCCGGCTTGCGCACATCCAACCGAACGGTTACATCAATGATCGGATGCACCAAACGATCCACCTTGGTCAACTTCTCCGCCACGTAACTCCGAATCGGTTGTGTGACCTCGATATTTTTCCCGATAACGGAAAGCTTTCCCTCGGATCCGGTATGCGCTTCGGACATCGGCAACACCCTCGTGACTGTATCTCCATCACACCTTCAGTGTAGACGTTCGGACCTTTTCGGTATACATCATTCTCGGCGTCGAAAAGGGAGAGAAATGCGGCAATCCTGCCTGTTGCAGAGCTTCCACAAGGAGAAAAAGTTATCTCATAATATTTTGAATATCAAGTGTTTGTATTATATATCTCCGTGCTCTCTCATCACACTCGGTTGTCGGCAAAACACCCGATAACGTAGATTGGACGGATATGGGCAAGGATCGCCGTACTACGACGGATGTTCGCTACCGGGAGGTAGCTCTTTCTTGGCTTTTCGCATACCCTTTTCGGTGCTTTGCCCTTGCCGATCCGACGTCGGAAAGGATCTTTCTGCACGACAGCACGAAGATAGCGCGGATCGCCGCAACCCACAGGTACGGATGCCGAAAGCATGCGCCTTGCCGTGTCACGCACACCGAGGAAGAGGCCGAGGAGATCACCGGAATCCTCCTTGTCGCTCAAGAGGAGTTGGCCGAACGTCCCGAACAGTGCGACTTGTTTACGGCGGAAATTCTCGCCAAAATGGTCGCCTACCATGAGTGGCACCGGGGGGAGACCCTTTCCGTTCCCTGCTTGAACAAAGGGTTACGCACCCGAATGCACCTCTATACGATCAATAAGGTATTCCGTCTTTGGCACGGTATGCGCGCTTTCGGGTTGATCTCACGAGACGGTGCCCCCCTCTTGCTCTTTCGAGGCACCGACCTTTCTTTGAAACGTAAGGAAGGAAGGGCCTCGATCATCAGTACACTCGATCCCGGAGGGCCCGGAAGGACGGTATTCGAAGAGGCCGAAAAAGAGCTCAAAGTGTGGTTACGAAAGGTAACGGCCATGTACGGCAAAGCGCGAGCAATCGGGCATAGCTTGGGTGGCGCCATAGCCTCCTATGTCATACTCAGACAGAGACGGTATTTTAGTTTCTCCCCACACAGTTCCTCGTATTCCTTCAACGCTCCCGGTATTCCTTCCGCATATATCGAAACGGATCCCCCCTCCCCTCCGGATGAGATGCCGACCTACCGCGGTTTCATCTCTCGAGGAGATGTCATCTCTAAATTCGGCACCCTTTTCGGCAACATTACCGAGCTTTCTTTGAGATCCCCCCTTCTACCCATAGAGGCCCATGAAAGGCTCATGTTTGCGGAACCCGAACTCTTTCTCCGACAGGTTGATCTTTCCGAAGAAAACAGTACCTACTCCAGATATTTCTACTCCCGCCTCAAACAACATGCCTCCTCCGCGCTTTACGAGTGGGGTCTGCGATTCCTTTTAGGATAGAACGGCAACGTGCTTTTCCCGTGCTTCATAAAAGGGTAGGGCCACAAGAAAGTCGGCGCCCCAAAAGTGTTGCGCCCCTCCGGTCAGAGGAATCACCTCCATTCTCCCCTCTTTCTTTTCCCCCGCCGCCGTGACCCGTTGGGGAGCAAAGCGAAGGGTGTCATCCCCCCTCTTGAAACGTACCTTTTTCAAATTCCCCCGATAACCGTCCAACGTCCCGGGAAAAAGGGGATCTTCCTTATCGATATGCGCTACATCAGCCAATACGAAATAGACAAAGTAGATCGGGTCCTCCTCCTCTTTGTATATCAAAAACTTTGCCGTAAAAACAACTTCCTCCTCGTTTCCCGAAACGGTAAAACGGAGCCACGAATCTCCGGGTTGCGTCATCGTCATGTTTTGCACACAGATATGAGAGGGACTTTTGGAGACGGGACGTATCCATCCTCCGATCGCAAAAGACTTTTCCCGTCGCACATACTCCGGATCCGGCAGAGAGGCGCCCTTGAGCACGCTCCTGTACTGTCCGTAATGGCTACAGTCGGCAAGGGGGGAAAAATGGGGACCGAAGGAGACAATATGGATGCTCCCCTTCTTGAACGCACCGATCCCCGTGTTCACTCCCGTAAAGGTACAGACAAGATCGATCTCCTCAGAGGAAACGGCAACTCGACCCGTATCCGGATCGATTCCCTTGACCGACCCTTCCGGTAACAAATCACCCGGAAGGAGAGAAGTTTCGGGGAGCAGATTCATGGCGAGGGCAAGGAGGGGGCGAAAGACGGGCAGACGCAACACACTTTCGGGGGCGGATCGATCCAAAAGTTCGGTCAGCCGGCATATTATCGCCTCGACTTTAACGGCCCGTCCGTCTCGAATCGGTAGAAAGGAAGAGAAGAGGAGGAGGTGTGAACTGAGAAAATCGACGAGATCGAATTCCCCCTCCCGCGTCCCTACTCCGAAAAAAGGCTCCCCTTTCCGGTCGAAGAGGGAGAGAGCGTGCACCATTTTGCTCGCGGCAGCTCTCACGAACCGCACGTTGCCCGTTCTGCGTCCCAAAAAAAGCCATACGAGAGCCGAATCACTCGCCAAAACGGGGTGAGGCACGGCACCGTCAACGGCATGTCCTTCCCTATCCGGCAACATCTCCCCTTCCGGAAGGGGGTGTGGTTCGACTTCGGGAACGGCCAAACCTGCGAGCGAGGTGCCGAGCGCATGGAACGCTTCCCCCGCCGAAAACCCCCTCCACACGCAACGCACCGCCAGCGTGGAGTGAAGGTCGCGCAACAGGGAGAGGGATAGCGTCTCCGGTCGAAGCTGTCTTATGATCGCAAGAGAGACAAAATTCTGCAAAAGAGAGAGGTAATCCCGCGGCCCTTCCACCGATTGTTCCCGTATACCACTTGCGAGCAGTTCTACATCCGCACCTACGTCCTCCCGGACCCGGTTCGACCCTCGCTCCCCCAGGCAACTCTTAAGAACTCTATGCCAAAGCGAGGCGGGAGGGGGTCGGCCACGATCGGGATGTTCCGGGTCCAAGTAATCCGCCCGACTCCCGTAAAAATCAAGAAGCCCCTTCATACGGAAACGTACCCGCACCTACCCGAAGAGCGATTCCGTATGAGTCGTCGACTCTCCTACCTCAATGAGGTGCTTCATCTTCTTCCCGGGTGTAAATTTCACCGCCTTCCTCTCGGGAATCACAATCGGTACGCCGGCATTCTTGGGATTCCTGCCCACCTTCTGCTTCCTGACGACCACTTCAAAAACACCGAAATCACGAAACTCGAGACGATCCCCTTCGGAAAGGGAGTCGATCACGCAGTCCAAAAAGGCCTGCAAAACCATCCTGACCTCCGTCGGATGCATCCCCTTCCTTCTGGCGATGTCGAGAATAACCTTTTTCTTCGTTACCGTTCCCATCTTAACACTCAATCTCCTTCAAGATACGTTCCGAGCGAGAAATCGCATACCCGGGCGAACCCCCGTCGATTTGCCTCACCTCTATTGTTGTATCATGCTGATTTTCAATCAAGTTATTTTTCTCAAAAACCTCCCTCTTCCGTGGAACATCCGGAAGAAGATGCGCGTTCGCACCATTTACCGGTAGCGCGGTATACGGACGATCCGTTATAGTCCCGGTCATGGATTCGACGCAGATAAAGAGAGCGGTCGGTACCTTTGCCGCCGACCGGATCGAGAACGGTTCACTGGTCGGATTAGGGACCGGGTCGACCGTTTTCTATTTTATTGAAAGATTGGCGCAACGGTGTAGGGAAGGGCTCGATATTACCGCCGTCGCCAGCTCTCGACGCTCCGCCGATCAAGCCCTTCGAGGAGGCATCAGGGTTGTCGATACCGACGGTATCACCGAAGTCGACGTCACTGTCGACGGGGCCGACCTGATCGACAGAGACAAGCGAATGATCAAGGGTGGTGGCGGCGCGTTGCTACGAGAAAAAATACTGGCCATTATGAGCAAGGAGATGGTCGTCATTGTTGATGAATCAAAAGTCGTCGATCGGTTGGGTCCTGCTCTTCTGCCCGTGGAAATTTCCCCTTTCGGTTACGACGCGACCGTGAACAAAATTCGCCTCCTCGGATACCGAGGAGAGGCCCGTCTTTTCGATACGGAACGCCCCTACGTAACCGATAACGGCAGTAGAATCTTCGACATCCGCTTTACGGAACCCATGGAAAACCCCGAGACGGACCACGATAAATTGATCCGGATCCCGGGGGTGCTCGAAACCGGGATGTTCTCGAACTTGGCACATTGCGTACTGATCGGCACACAAGACGGAACCGTAAGGTGCGTTGAAGGCGAAACCATGTAGTGTGCCTACGAACCCGCGCTCCCGCCCGGCAAGGGAAAGCCGAGTTGCCGTGCTCGGATCGCCGTCAATCGAACGACTCGATCTTCCGCAGAGAGCGGATTTTCCGCACGAGCACGACGATCTTCTCGTGAGTACCTCTCGACTATCTTAGTTGTCGGAAGAGGTCGCCCGGTAAGCGGTATTGCCCAAGTTCTCCATCTCGATCATCGATACATTGTAGCGACGAGAAGGATTGATTCGACGAATAACCGGAGTCAAGTAGTCTCGCACACTCTTCAACGCATCTTTGCAAAACGAACCGAAAGGGCGGACCAGATCACCGTACGTACTCGTCGCCACATCTTTGCAAAACGAAACGACGGGACGGGCCAAGTCTTTATACGCGCTCGTCACCACATCTTTACACAACGAACCGACGGGACGGGCCAGGTCCTTATACGCACTCGTCGCCACATCTTTACAAAACGAACCAAAATCACGTACGACAAACCTCCCATGCACGACAGCCCACTTAGAGGCAGAGTTGGAAACGCGACTGAGAATGTCGGAAATGCGACCGATCGTGTAAAATAACACATCCTCAGATAGAAATGTTAGGGAACGCGTAGCATTCGTATATATGCACTCGCAACATGCTTTAATTATACCGGACATATTGAAATTAAAACCTCCGCCTGATTTGTGAAAAACGGTAATATTATAAACCGGAACGAAGATATTGTCAATGATACATGCCGATCGTGTTGAGAATCCGAAGATCGTTGCAAAACAATTTTCGAAAAAGAGGGATTCGCTGAGAGACCCTCGCACATATCCACCCGACCTACCCGAAAAGAGGTCTCCATCCGGTTCCTGCCCCTTCCGAGATGCTCTCTCCGGTATGGCGACGGTTCGCTACGACGGGATCGGCCCCGGATACGGCATGGTTCGATACCGTTATATGAAAATTTAGCCGGACAAAAATAAGATCACCAATCATAATCCGGCCTGTTATGTACGGGCGCGCTGTCAAAATTCTCTTGCACTACTTTCTCTTTCTTCTACCCTGTGTCGTACCTCTTACCGGTTCCGACCGAAAGGTTCCGGCTACGGAAGCCGAGCGACACCCTGCTTTCACCTCTCACACCGAACCGTATGAGGAGAGGAAGGTGGCCGACATCAACGTCGTCGTAGAGAGTCGTAACAAGGGATATGTCGCCGATAAAGAGCGCATCCTCTCCTCCCTGGGGACGAAAAAGGGCGATCCCTTCTCCCAAACGACCTTCGATCAGGACCTCAAGGCGCTGTCGAAGGAATATGCATTCGTCGAACCCGATGTAAAGAGGATGGGCGATGAGATCTCCGTCACACTCACTCTCCGGGTTAAACCGACCATTCATGCCATCCTCTTCCACGGTAACTCGGAAGTCCGAACGGGAACGTTGAAACGAGAACTCGGAATTCGGCCCGGAACCCCCTTCAACCAAGACCTTTTCGTACTCGGTTTGAACAAAATCAGAGAGTATTACGTTAAACGGGGTTATTTCGAATCGGACATCAGCTACGAGGTGATCTCTCTCCCCGATGCCGATAGAGTGACTCTCGAAGTACTCGTTCATGAGGGACGTTCGGGTCGGATCGGAGCCATCCGGTTTTCCGGACTTACGAAGGAGGAAGAGGGGGCCGTAGCACGACTCATGCAGACCAAAAAATACGGACTTTTTTCCATCATTTCGGGAACGGGTTCCTATCACGAAGAGGCACTCGAACAAGATCAACTCGTTATCGTCAATTATCTACACAATCTCGGATATGCCGATGCCTATGTCACGATCCGAACGGAAGAGGGGGCGAAGGGACGACTCGTCATTCTTGTCGACGCCGTGAAAGGGACCCTCTTCCGATTCGGTAGGATCACCGTAGAGGGAAACACCCTATTCGATAAGGAGAAGATTCTCACCCTCTTTACCGTCAAAGAGGGAGATCTCTTTTCTCCGGAACGGCTACGAGAAGGGATCCGACACATCTCCGACCTCTACGGTAGAAAAGGGTACATCGAAACATCGGCCCACTACACCCTCCGCCCCGCCTCCGAAGAGAACGTATACGATGTCGATCTGCGCGTGACGGAGGACAAACGGTTCCGGGTGGGACTGGTTCGCACCGTAGGCAACATCGTCACACGCAAAAACGTCATCTTACGCGAATCCCACTTGATCCCGGGGGAAGTATTCGATACGCACCGATTGCAGGCAACACAGGAGAGGCTCTCCGCAATCGGCTACTTCAAATCGGTCAACGTATACGCGGTCAAAGCCGAGGAGCAACGAGAGGGAGAGGAAAACTACCGCGATGTCATCATCGAAGTAGAAGAGAGGCCCACGGGTAGCACGGGTATGACCGGAGGACTCACCTCGACCGACAGAGCCTTTATCGGTCTGGAATTCGCCGAAAGAAACTTCAACCATCGCGGCTTAATCCGGGTTTGGAGAGAGGGGCTCGGCGCTTGTCGCGGCGCGGGAGAATATGTCCGCCTCATCGCAAAACTCGGCTTAAAACAGCAGGATTATGCATTGACGTGGATCGATCCCTATTTGAACGATACTTTATGGCGCTTCGGGTTCGATGTAGGCTACTCCACAGGCCGTTTGCAGGCAAAAGACGATTACAAGACGAATAAGACCAACGGAGCGCTCTTCTTCTCCTATCCTCTCTCCACCTTTTGGACCTTCGGAGTGAAAACGCGCCTCAGCAATTCCATCATTCACATTTACAGAGGAGGCCCGAGAACGCAGGAGGCGAGAGATAACAGCGGTCTCGTCTCCGGTTGGAGTGCGTCGATCACCTTCGATTCGACCGACCACCCTTTCAAACCACATCGCGGGATGCGCTCCTACACCGCATTCGAAATAGCGGGAGTGCGTCGCCACGCAAACCATCCCCGACTCTTCCCTTTTGCCAAAGCGGAATTCTTCAACACGTACTACTACCCTCTATGGCGGAAAGGAACGATCAAACTACGTACCGAGTTTCGCTTCCTCTACCCCTTCGGAACGGGTAGACCCGATCTCATCTCACTGGGAGAACGCTTCTTCTTGGGGGGTGAAAGCTCCGTCAGGGGGTACAGGCCATTCATTATCGGGAAAAAATTCACGATAGTCGGAAAGGACGGACGACAAGAAAAAGATTCGGACGCACCGATGGGGGGGGTCTCCTCCTCTCTCGCCTCGATTGAGTATCTGCAGAATATCTTTAAAATGCTCGACTGTTTCCTTTTCTTCGATGCGGGTGCCATCTCACAGAGACGGGTGAGCATCCCGAGACCCGAAATAAGCACCGGAATCGGTCTGCGCGTCGATATTGCGGGCCGACTACCCGTTGCCGTGGGTGTCGGATTCCCCATCAAACCCACCGATCGGGATGACGTGAGGCATGTCTTCTTCTCCTTGGGTACCACATTCTAGTAGGTAAAAAACCGGCTTTCCCTTACAATGAGCACGTCTTGCTTACAGGGAGAACGCCATGCGGAAGTGCCTGCTTTATACACTCCTCCTGATCGGCCTTTCCGGATCTTCACCCGCGGTCATGTCCGAAGAGGCTTCTCGGGAGGTACGGCCGACATCCGTTGTGAGTGGCCCCGTCGCCGTCGTCGACTTTACCGGATGCGTTACCGACTCGAAGTATGGCAGGCAAGAACAGGAAACCTTCGAAATGCTCAATAATCGACACCTTTCCTCGATCGCCAACGTAGAAAAGCGATTGAAAGAGGTACGGGAAGAGCTCGACGACCCCGAGGTGGTCGACGGCTTATCACCTGATGCGGCACGGGAGAAACAGGAGCTATGCCAACGACTCACCGCCGAATTGACGCAACACCGGGATATCTATTACCGGTCGTTGAATCAGGCCAACAACAAATTACTCAAAACGTTACAGTACCATATCTCTAAAGCGGCCGGTGTGATCGCCGCGCGGAAAAAATATAGCGTAATTCTCAACAAAGAGGTCTGTTTCTTCTATGAGCCAAGCCAAGATATTACGGCGAACGTAATTGCCGAAATGGACAGAGAGTATGATGCAAAGGTCAAGGAGATATCGGAAAGCGAAGATCTCGGCCGAGACAACACCACCGGAAAACCATAATCCCGGGCAAGGCCTATGTTACCCTCCTTTTCCCTTAAGAGATTGGCCGAACTAACCGGGAGTGTTCCGGTCGGAGACCTTTCCCACGAAATCACGGGTGTTGATTCGTTGGAATCGGCAGGTACGGAAGATCTCTCTTTCCTCGCCAACCTCTCCTACAAGCACGTGTTGACCGCATCTCGCGCAGGTATTGTCTGCGTAGATCATTCGGTAACCCCTATCGAAGGAAAAAATTTTCTTGTCAGCGACAACCCCTCCTTCACTTTCCAACGCATTACCAAAATTCTCCGCTCCCATACCGATTCCTCTACGGGCTTTGAGGGAATTCACCCTACCGCCGTCATCCATCCCACCGCCTCTATCGAAGAGGATGTCACCGTCGGGCCCTACACCGTCATCGATAAAGGGGCCACCGTCGGCCGAGGTAGTGTTCTCTACGCCCACGTGACCGTAGGCACAGGTGCGATGATCGGAGAGGAGTGTACCATTTACCCCCATGCTACGATCCGAGAAAGGTGTATCCTACGGGAACGCGTCACTCTCCAACCGGGGGCCGTCATAGGCGCGTGCGGATACGGATACATAACCGATCCGAAAACGAAAGTGCACACGAAGATCGAACAAGTCGGAATTGTCGTCCTCGAAGCAGAGGTCGAAGTCGGAGCGAATACGACGATTGATCGAGCCCGTTTTAAACATACGTTAGTCGGCCGGGGAACCAAAATCGATAACCTCGTGCAGATAGGTCACAACGTGGAGCTGGGGAAAAACAACCTCATCGTCTCCCAAACGGGCATCGCAGGGTCGACGAAGCTCGGCAATAACGTCGTCTTGGGCGGTCAATGCGGCATTGCGGGACACATATCCATTGCCGATGACGTAGTGTTGGTGGCCCGGGGCGGCGTCGACAAATCGCTTACTCTACCCGGTATCTACAAGGGGTCACCCGCCTCTCCCCGCTCCGAGTGCAACAGAAGGCAAGTCATGCTCCGTAAGATCGGCCTCTACGTTGACAAAATTCGTAAGTTGGAAGAACGAATCGAACGGTTGTTGTCATGATTACGGTATACGACAAAAAAGATGCCGACTCCCCCTTTGAAGTGGTCGATGCCCCCCGGTCGGGTTCTTGGATTCATGTAGAAAATGCCACAACCAACGATATCAACCGGATCAGCAAGTTGATCGATTTGGAATACACCGATCTCTACGACTGTCTCGATCGGTATGAGATCCCCCGTATCGAAAAGATCGGTGATCACGTGCTCATCTTCACCCGCCACCCCATCGAGGTGGAAGGAGGGCTCTACACGACCACCTTCACCATCATCCTTACCCGAGACTATTTCATTACCCTCTGCCCCCGAACAAGTCATCTCATCGAAAGCTTTATCACCCACGCGCCGAAACTCATCCCTTCGCAAAAACCCCGATTCCTCATCTGCCTTCTCCTCAAAATCGCACAGGAGTTCACCCTGCAGATCAAAAAAATCAGGGTCAGCGTGTTGAGACAGGAAAAAAAGATGACCTCCGTAGACAACAAGGAGATTACCGACCTTACGTTGCATGAAGAGGTGCTTAACCAGTATTTCTCTTCATTGATTCCTCTGCGCAATGTATTGGAATCGATCGCATCCGGAAGATATACCTCTTTGCACGAACAAGATAAGGATCTACTTGAGGACTTGTTGAATGCGAGTGTCCAATCGGAGGATCTCTGCTCCACGAATCTGCGCAGTATTCGTAGCCTCCGCGATTCCTACCAGATCATCTTTACCAATCGACTGAATCGAACGATCAAATTGCTCACGGCGCTAACAATCATCTTGAGTATCCCCACCATGGTGGCCAGCCTTTACGGCATGAACGTAGCTCTCCCCTTGGCCAACATCAAACATGCCTTTTCATGGATCATAGCCATCATCGTCGTCCTCTCCATTGTTGCCCTTCTGATCTTCCAACGGAAGAAGTGGCTATAACACGGAGAAGGGAAGGCGGTATTCACACTGTAGCAGGGAGGCACGTCCGGGGAAGGCGTGCACGTATACACGGTAGGCATACTTTACATGCAGAGAGCCCCATGTTCCGAAAAGATAGCCATACTCGACCCCCAAATCGACCGATCGATGGGCAATGTTGCCGTACCCCCGGAACCGATCGGGATCGATGCGTTGCTCATCGCCGGTTCCGAACAATCCCTCTCCGAACAATCCCCACCTTTGGGCGTTGCCTATCTTCCCCCCTATCGCTTTCTTTAACCGAAACCACGGCGATCCGCACCGTCCCCGACCTACTCCGCAGAAGGCAAACAACCGGAAACGGAAGCGATCGAACCGGTCAATCTCTTTTCCTGCCGAAATACCGATCTCGATATTCTCCCGAGCATGGTAAGGGGTACTCGGATCTTGCAAACGTCCCGTCGGCACGAAGAACAGCTGTCCGCCTACGGCGAGAGAGAACGGATCTCCTACGATATCGTCGAGTAGGAGTCGACGCACTTGAATCCCCGTCCTTTCAACACCGAACCCTAGATGGGTAGTCTTGGCAAGATCGAGATCGACGGCCCCCTCCCAGTTCGGCCAAAACATGACCCTCAATGCCATCTTGCCCAACCGGTCACCCGAATGGTAAGAGGCTCCCTCTTTGATCCCTTCAATGACGGGATAGGTTCGATAGGTGTAGGAGGTGGAAAGGTGAAACTCCCCCAAATCGGTAAAGTAGGGGTCTACCCGAAAGGCAAAGAGGGGGGGGAGAAGAAAGAGGAGCGAAAAGAGGAAGAAGGAAGACGGTCGCACGATCAAGGTCGGTTGTCCATCAACCACCTTTCGGCGTCAAGGGCCGCCATGCAACCCGACCCCGCCGCGGAAATCGCCTGCCTATACACCTTATCCTGCACATCTCCGGCCGCAAAAACTCCGGGCACGTTCGTATATGTCGTCGGCACACGAACGGTAATATAACCCTGAGCATCCGTCTCCACTTGCCCGCCCAAAAAACCGGTGTTGGGTGTATGCCCTATGGCAAAAAAGACACCGGCTGCTCCCCTTTTCTCCTCCTCTCCGGTCTTTACGTCTCTAAGGGTAACCGATTCCACTACCTCTTCCCCCTCGATCCGCGTTAACACTCGATTCCATAGAATCGTAATCTTCGGATGTGTGTGCGCATGTTCCGCCATAATCTTCGAAGCCCTCAACGCATCCCTCCTGTGCACGATGTAGATCCGACTTCCGTATTTCGTCAGGAAAAGCGCCTCTTCAACGGCAGTATCACCCCCCCCGATCACGTAGAGTTCCTTATCGCGAAAAATCGGCATGGCTCCGTCACAAACGGCACATGCCGTCACCCCCTTTTGCCAAAACCCCTCCTCCGAGGCACCCGGAACATCGAGCCGTTTAGCGGTAGCACCCGTCGCAACGATCAGGGAATCGGCTTGCACGGAGGTCTTGCCACCCCTTATCGTGAAGGGACGGGTTGAGAGATCGACCTCTTCCACATCCTCGGGAGCAAGTTCCGTACCGAAACGGAGAGCCTGTTTCCGACACCGATCCATAAGATCGGGTCCCGTAACGGACTCGGGAAAGCCGGGAAAGTTTTCCACATCAGAGGTGGTCATCAGTTGTCCTCCCGGCGTATTGAAGAAGCCCGTAAACATGAGAGGATCGAGCCGGGCCCGCGCGGCGTACAGGGCTGCCGTATAGCCCGCGGGACCCGACCCGACGATAACCAACCTCCTCTTTCGCATACCCGCTACGATCCTATCCTTTCGCTCTTTTGAATTTGTCGAGATATTCGAGCGCCTTGCCCGTCCCCATACAGACGGCCAAGAGGGGGTCGGGAGCCACGATCACGGGTAGTCCGGATTCTTTGATCAATGCCTTATCCAATCCTTTGATCAGGGCCCCCCCCCCGCCTAAGACCATACCCCGTTCCACGAGGTCGGCAGCGAGTTCCGGGGGACTTTTTTCGAGAGTTGCTTTCACACTTTCAATGATTTGTTGAATCGGTTCGGCCAAACACTCCCGAATCTCCACCGAATTGATCCTCTTCGTAACGGGAAGACCGGCGACCTGATCCCTCCCCCGCACCTCCATTTCCAGTTCGTCGTCACCCAGGGGATAGGCCGAACCGATCGTCATCTTGATCTCTTCGGCCGTCCGGGGGCCGATCATCAAATTATAGGTGCGACGCATGTAATTCATAATGCACTCATCGAACTCATCCCCTGCGATCCGGAGAGAGCGAGATTCGACGATCCCCCCGAGTGAGATGATCGCAATTTCGGTGGTCCCTCCACCCACATCGATGATGAGGTTGGCCGACGGCTCGTGCACCGGTAAATCGACACCGATGGCCGCCGCCATCGGCTCTTCGATTAAGATCACCTCCTGCGCACCCGCCCTGAGCGCCGAGTCTTCGACCGCCCTTTTCTCCACCCCGGTAATTCCGGAGGGAACCGCAATCAAAATCTTCGGGCGAAACAAACTACGGGAATAGGTTACGCGAGAAATGAGGGCCTTGAGCATCCCTTCGGCAATTTCGAAATCGGCAATCACACCATCTTTCATGGGGCGGACCGCGTGAATCTTCCTAGGGGTCTTACCGAGCATCGCCTTCGCCTTATGGCCGACGGCCAACACCTCGCCCGTTGTCGAATCGACAGCCACGACGGAAGGTTCCGCCAAGACGATCCCCTTGCCTCTGACGTAGACCAAGGTATTCGCCGTCCCCAAATCGATGCCGATATCGTTTGCAAAGATCCCCGTCAAGCCACCGAGTCGTCTTCCCAGACTCTTTCCCAGCCTCCTTACGAAGCCCTCTTTTTCCGATCTCTTCATATCCACCCATCCTAATCCAAGAGACACAATTAAATCCATCATTCACGACGGGAAAGCCGGGACGACCGGAGATGCATTCCGCACAAGGGGGTGATCATCCCGATCGGGAGATTTCTCCCGAACGCACCCTGCCGATCACCACAAGACACGTCCCGACCAAGATAAAGGGAATACTCAAATAGTGCCCCATGGTGAAGAGATCTCCCCGCAACAGAGCACTCTGTTCTTCTTTCAGAAATTCGACGGCAAAACGAAAGATGAATGTGATGCACATACAGATACCCGTCAACCCCCCCGCCTCCGTCACTTTACCCGGTAACAAACGGATGAAGAGGAGACAAGCGCACGCAAAAAAGGCAGCCTCATACAGTTGCGTGGGATGCCTGGGCACGGCGGGAAGTGCCCCTGCGGGAGATCCGAAGCAAACCGCCCAGGGAAGCCGGGTAGCCCTTCCCACCACTTCCTGATTGATAAAATTTCCGATCCGGACGAAAAATCCGACGGCCATGGCCGAACAGACGAGGAGGTCGGTCAAACGCAGAAAAGAAAGAGAGGGTATTTCTCCCCCATACTTTCGCAGGAACAGGAACAGGACAACGAAGAGGCCGACCACACCGCCATGTCCCGCAAGTCCCCCTTCCCATACTCTGAACAGGGTAAAGGGATCGCGCAGGTAGTATACCGGATGTTCGTAGAAGAGGAGGTGAACGATGCGTGCCCCTGCGATGAGGCCGATTACGGCATACACCGTCATCTTTTCGGCAAGAAAGGAAGCTCTTGTGCAAAGGGAGGGGTCGATCAGGCGAAAAAACCGGATCAGGGAGAGGCGAAGGAGGAAAAATCCGACAAAACAAGCCGTCGAAAAGAGGATTCCGTACCAAGCGACGGGATGGCCGACAAAGGGGATGAAAAAGGCAGTGGAATCGGGGTTGAACATATTCTTCTATCGCCTCTCGACTACCGGGGGAATCGCGGCACATACGAAGTAGAGGCCTGCTCCGGTAACCAGCGCAACGCCTACCGATAAATCGATAAAACCCTTGATATCGGAGGGTAACGGTATGACTCTCATCACCGCCCCCATTCCCGCCATACCTGCAAGCAAAAAGTAGTACCCTTTGGGGTAGATCTCCCCGTAAGAGAAGGAAGGGGGAAGAGAATAGATCCGGTTTACGATGCGCCGAACCGATTTTCTCAAAACACACCGCCCCTTCGCCATACCGACGATACACCCCGATAGGGCCGAAACCACCACCCCTTTCCTTATGTCACCCACCAGGGAAACGGAAAGAGTGAGAAGGGGAAATGTTCCCGCCTCCTCGTAGTGCATCCTGCCCCCGGCATCGAACAGGAGGCCGATGCCCTTGCGTAGCAGAATGACGCCGACGACGAACCAGAGAACTCCCGAAAGCGCCACGAACGTCCGGTGCCGTTTCATCAAAACCTCCGAAATCTCTCACCTTCACATTATTTTCTTGATTTAAGGATAGTAAAGCTTAATAATTATCGGCAAGCCCCTTCGCGCTTCCGAGATGTCTGCCGTCGCGGGGAGGTTCGGACAGCGTAACAGTCGGAGTATTTCATATCCTCATGAGTATCGCCCTCCTCTTTCTTCGCATCTTGTTTATGATTCTGTCGATATTTTTCATGACAACCTACATGCTATCCCGAACGGTGCTCACCCTCGGTCTACGTATCTCGGGCGGAATTGTTATCGGAGTCTTATTCGGTTTCCTCCTGATGGGATTCGACGCACTATTTCGCAGATTCACCTTGCGTACCTTCAACATTACCATTATCGGCCTTTTCATCGGTTACCTGATGGGTTTGGCCCTCACGCTGATTTTCAACGAGGTGACCCGGTTAAGTGCCGTTGCCGACTCTCTTTCTCCACGCACCGCGGAGATTATCGGCATCGCCCTTTTCCTGTTCGGAACGTATTTGGGGGGGGTCATGACGTTACGAGCGGCCGACGAACTCTATGTTACCGTCCCCTTCGTTAAGTTCACCCCCGCAACGCAAAAAAAGCGGGATCTTCTCGTCGACACCTCTACCCTCGCCGATGCGCGCATTATCGACTTGTGCCTGACCGGCATTCTCGATCGGCTACTCATCATCCCCCGTTTTGTTGTCAAGGAATTGTACGGAAGCGTAGAGACGGGAGGTCCGACGGCGAAGGCACGGGCAACCGGCGCTTTGGAGGTGGTCAAGAAAATGGAAGAGATGGCTGAGTTGGATCTCCGGTTTAGCGACACCGATTTCCCGGAAGTCAGAGAGACACACGAGAAATCGATTCGACTCGCGAGGCTCCTCGAGGCCAATCTCCTTACGGCCGACACGGGACGGGTCCGGACGGCCGCTATCGAAGGGGTGAGAGTCGTCAACCTTCACTCCCTCTCCAATGCGCTCAAACCCCTGATGGAGACGGGAGAGGTGATCAGGATCAAGGTGCAACGACACGGAAAGGAGCCGAGGCAGGGTGTGGGATATCTCGACGACGGAACGATGGTCGTCATTAACGGTGGCGGTAGCCGGCTCGGGGAGACCATCGATGCGCAGGTTCTCTCCGTAAAGCATACCTCATCCGGCCGGATGATTTTCTGCAACACCATGGAAGATGAATCGGTGCGATGATCGGGGGAATAGGCACCGACATAGTGGAGGTGGAGAAAATCCGCCAAGCCATCGAAAGACGTCCCGAAAAATTTTATGATCAAGTGTTCACACAAGAAGAGGTAACTTACTGCTTGCGATATCACAACCCCTTCCCCTCCTTTGCCGGACGTTTTGCGGCCAAAGAGGCGATCGTCAAGGCACTCGGGACGGGTTTCGTCCGAGGGGTGGGGTTTCGAGATATCGCCATTACCAACGACGAGGAGGGACGTCCCTATCCTCTCTTCTCCGACGCGCTCCTATCGCGCTTCGAGACACCCTCCGTCTTCCTTTCCATCAGCCACTGCCACAAGTATGCCGTCGCTTTTGCCCTTCGAATCGATGAAAATCCGCGCACCCCTGCCCTAACGCCGTCTCTTCCACCTTCATGAGGTTACCTTTCGATGACCGCATCTGCCGTGACCCCTCAACCGGATCACGGATGTGGTGTGTTGCCGGCGCTGTTTATCTATGACGGCCCCGTGTCGGTTTGAAGAGAAATACGTAATACACATTTTGCAAGAAAGAGTGTGACTTAGGATTTTTTCCGGTTTCAAGTAAGCCGATTACATCGACTCTCTTCCTGAATACAAAGAAAATCACACACCTATTTTACATATGTTTATTAATATGCAGATGTTAATTTCTTCACATACTATTTATTTTACATTGCATTAAATGCACAACAAGTTTATAATGTACCATCTCTGTTATAAAAATAGGCGAAGAGAAAGATGTCCATATTTAGTACAGATAGAATGATTGATTTACACAGAACTATCAACAAGATCATTAAAACTCCTTTCCTGTTCATTGCCGGAAAAATTCTTAATTTTATGCACAAACACTTCCCCCGCCTGACGGAAAGGGTACATCACGCACCGATCGCAAGGGATTATGTTCTCCATCTCCCGGAGAACAATGAAGAACCGGACAACCTCCCGGTCAATGCCGTAGAAGAAGAACACGCACCGATTGCACGGGATCACATTCCCCATCTCGCGGAAAACAATGAAGAACCGGACAACCTCCCGGTCAATGTCGCAGAGGAAGAACATGCACCGACTGCACGGGATCACATTCTCCGTCTCGCGGAAAACAACGAAGCATCGGACAACCTCCCGGTCGGCACCGTAGAGGGAGAAGAGGAAGACGAGTGGTTTGATGCCGAAGGAGAACTAAAGGAAGAGGATGAGTGGTTTGATGCCGAAGGAGACCCGGAGGAAGAGAATGGACGGCTTAATGTCGGAACGGACCTCGGAGAAGAATGGTGTATCGCCGAAAGGATCGATCATGACGCGGAACCTGTGGTCATACGGGAGGAAAACGTTGATGATCGGCAACAAGAGAACGTACCGATCACCGTCCCCTCTTTGATCCGCGAACACCTTGCCCGTCCCCTCGTCTCCCCGTTCCGAGTTTCCGTTGACGATTACGTAACCCCGGATGAGGAAATATGCCGGCAGGCGGAGCTTCATCAAGCAGTAGCCCTGGACATGGACGACATACTGTCGTGGTTATTGCCCGAAGATATCTCCCTTCATGTCGCAGAAAACGGCGGCACGATTCGTAGTGACCGACCACGCATCAAAAAAGCCAACCCGGATTGCCTCGCCGAGGAAATAAAGCGACACATATCGGATGAAAAATGTGGCGTGCGGCTGGAGTTGGACCGAGAGATACCCTACACGTGGGGTAAGACGGATGCCGGAGAGACGATGCTCCGGTTTGAGGGGGGAATCCGGCTTCACGGATATGTAGATAAATCAACGGCTTACCGATTTATTGACACCTTGTCGTCCCAAAAACTTCCTTGGGGTACCGCAGGGGTCGCCGCGTTCACCGTCAAGAGTTTGTTCGCCGCCTATGCCGGAAAACGAGGTCTCACGGCGACTGCCCACATCAATGGCATTGTTATCCCTCCGGATGGGGTGCCTCGCGTAGACCTTACCTTTGCTTCGGAAGGGGTGGCTATGCAAGAGGGAATGCCACATGTCGGGAGCGTATGCGCCAAGAGGATCCCCGGCGCCTTGGAAACGCTGGGTGCGAAAAACATACGCAAGCCGGTCCTCTCATCCTATCGACAGGACGATCCGTTTTGCGCTCTCCTTCGGTATGCTCAATGGATAAGTTGATACCGTATATGTCCCGGGATTACATGATCTCATCGGGAGAAGGCCTACTGCGCCAATAGTACTTACCGTAGTCGTAGGTTAATTGCGTCCCTTCGGGGATAAACCGGTTCGTGAAGAGAATGATCTTACCTACCCCTTCCGCGATCACCCAACGAGAATTCATATTGGGAAAGTAGCTGTGATTGATAAATCGGGTGAAATTGCTCTTCTCCCTCGCATCGATAATGTAGGGCGTATCTTTCGGTCCCACCATATACCCGAACACGTAATCGTTACACCGGATCCGTTTTGCCTTTCTTTTCGCAACGACACCCGTGTATTCTCCGACATATGTCAACGCGGGTAGGTCCCGGTTCGCAAAGATTCCATACCCGATTCTGCCGTTGATATGCCGGATATAGACATGGTCACGACGCGGTTTTTCCATCTCCTCACCGTAAAGAGAAAGGATCCACTTGTTCATTTTTCGGATCCTCTCTCTTCGCAAAAGGGTTTGTGCCCGCCAAAGAGACCATTCGAGATAGTCGGAGTGCTCGAATTCGAGCCGGTCTATGTAACGAATAGAGAGCCTTTCCTCAAATTCTCCCTCCGCAATCATCCCCTTACGACGTGTACGGTTCCCGCATATCGTAACGGGCAGGGGCTTTCGCGAAAGATCCGAAGCGGGTGCCAAAATAGACAAAAGAGTAGGTCGATGGAGGTAACCGGCTAAAAAGAGGGGGGTAATCCCTGCCTTGTTTTTCGCATACGGAGAAAGACCCGAAGCCAAAAGACGCTCGACGAGATCGGCCCTATCAGCCATGACGGCGCAATGCAAGAGGGAATTACCTCTGCCATCTCGCTCTCCCGCGCCACACTCCCCCCTTTCAAGCCGACCGAGTAACCTACCCCACCTCGCCCTCCGGAAAAACAATCGAAAACCCCACATCCCCTTGCACAACCTCGATGCAAATCCGAAACACGGGTTACCATACGCGGTATGACGTTTACGCTCAAACGCACCTTCCGGACTCGGAAACCACCTACGCTCCGGGTATAATCATACTCTTGTGCGTCGCGGATGTAAGACCTTCCGTTCCCATATACCTTCCTCCCGTTTGATACGGACCGGGACACCGCCATACATGAACCACCCTGTGTCAACAAGTGGAAGAGCAGTCGTATTCCGAAGACTCGAAGTGCCATCTCCTTTCCACAGGTGACACTTGTCATCCTCTCACGCTTCGGTAGTTCGATATACTCAAAGGCCCTCTCTTCTTCTACGGATAGCGGGAAACCTCCTCTCCGTTCTCCGCCTCTAACCCCTTGGATGAAACGCATCAAAACGCTCGTATAGCGCCCTGTTCGATACGTGAGTGTACCGCTCGGTCGTGGCGATATCGGCATGCCCCAAGAGATCACGGATGATACGCAGATCGGCCCCGTTGTCCAGAAGATGGGTAGCAAAGGAGTGTCTCAAAACGTGGGGAGAGAGATTGTCACGAATACCCGCTCGCCTACCGTAATGACGCACCCGGTTCCATACCGAAACACGTCCGATCCGCTTCCGACGTTTGGTAAGAAATAGAGGCTCGGCCTCTTGCAAACGAAAAAGGAGGTATTTGTCCAGAGCATCCAAGGCGGCAAGGGCCACGGGAACCACCCGCTCTTTCCTCCTCTTACCCATCACGCGAACGGTATCGGCACCCACATCCCGCACATCGAGCGCGCAGAGCTCCGACACGCGTATACCCGTGGCATAGAGCATGTAGAGAATCGCCAGATCGCGAGCTCCCGACTCGGTAGTCGGGTCCGGAGTGGTAAGCAGGATACGCACCTCCCGTGGTGTGATCACATCGGGAATCTTTTGCCACACCTTGGGTGGTTCGATACCGCGGAAAGGATCCACGGCAACATACCCCTCCCTCTTGAGAAACCGAAAGAACATCTTGATGGCGATAAAAGCCCTGTAGGCAGAACCCGTAGCATACCCCTCTCTATTCATCTTCTCCATGAAGGCAAGCACTTCACAACCTCCGATTGCGGTTACGGGGGTAGGAAGCGATTCTTTCAGGAAACGGACGATATCCCTCTCATAGGCAACGACCGTTTCGGAAGAAAGGCCCTTCTCCGATCGGATATGTCGGATAAATAGATCAAGCCGGTCACACACGGTCCCGCCCTTCTACCGAGAATTTCTCTGCTTTTTCGAAAGGCGGTAGAGCTTCCACCTCTCCCTCCATGTTAAAGCTCCTTTCCCTTCTTTGGCAATCTTATCCAAACAGTAATCGATAAAAGCAGAGTCGGACATCACGGCACGTCGCGTTTTAAGGTCATAGATCTTACTATTTGCCGAAGCATCGGCCGAAACACCGGTACGCCACAACCTTCGACATCGCCTCTTTAAAGCGATCATCTTCGTATCGAAAGGGTGCAGAAAGGCAAAAGGACCGCGCATCTCCCAGGCCAAAAGGGCGTAAGAGTAGCCGAAAATGAAAGAGGTTGCTACGGTGAAAAATCGCATGAATTCCACATGAGAAAAGGCGACAAACAGCTCCACTCCCATCCACCCGAATACGAGATATTTAGCTCTGACGGGGAAGGTCATAAAGAGCATGATTCTGGCTTCGGGAAAGAGGAAACACCAGCTGATCAGGAGGATTTGGATGGCCGGCTTCATTCCCGCAAAAGGGCCGGGAATGTGAAAACAGAGAAAATACAGATAGGCCAACACCCCGACCAGTGCACCTCCGCCGAAAAAGAGATTCACGAAGTCCCTCTTCCCTTTCATAGCTAAGAGGGATGAGCCGACGACCCACAGAAAATAGAGGTCGAAAAAGAGTCCGACCAACCCGGGTAACGAGAGGGTACCCCCGAAGGGTTGCACGAAGAGGTACGAGATGAATTGCCAAGGGAAGAACTTGTGTACTCCGGCCGTACCGATACTCAGGAGTTGATCCGGGCCGGGAATATGTAACACCTGCGTAAACAAACCATGAAACAAAACCGAAGTAAATGAAACGGCGATGGTCACACCTATAATTACTTTGATAATGTTTCTATTTGAAATGAAGTTCCTCATAAAAATCATTTTCAATACGTTCCGCAAGGCAAAAAATCATTCCGCAATCTCTCCTTCGAAAACATATTGTCTCACCTTAGGATTTTTTTGCCAACCGAATATCTTGATTTTAAAAGGGAGGAAAGGTAAGGTGCGGAGCACTTCCGAAATACTCCGGGGCATTATGCAGGACGATATACACCCCCCTTACCAAGAGGTTCTCTTCATCGACACGGCAACGGGCCACAAATTTGTGTGCGGTAGCACGTTGCGGCCTAAAGAGAGGGAGATGTTCGAAGGTCGGGAGTATCCCGTCCACCGCGTTCCCGTCTCCTCCGCTTCCCACCCCTTCTTTACGGACAGCCAACAGTTTGTCGATCCCGAAGGGCGGGTGGATAAATTCCGCAAACGGTATGCTCGGGCATCGCAAACGGCGAAAAAATCGAAAACAACAGAGAGAAGGACCTCTCCGAAAGGTCGCCCCGCTAAAGGGAAGTCGACAAAGTAGTAGTACCGCGACCCACCTCCGATCGATATGTACAGGATAGATGGGACATAAGGAAAGAGTTGAGGCACTGATCCGACGTCTGCCCGAAGTCGAGTCCCTGCTCGGCGATCCGGAGACGGCACGAGACCGGAAACGGTTCCGAGAACTTTCTCGGGAATACTCCTATCTGACGGAGTTGAAAGAAAAGTGGGATGCGTTGCGAAATGCGGAGACCACCCTCCGGGAAAATCGGAAACTCTTGAAAAAGGAGTCCGATGCCGAGTGGATCGCAATGGTCAGGGAGGAGATCACAAAGTCGGAGGAGGTTGTGGCGGAGGCGCGCTCGGCTATAGAGGCACTGCTCGTGCCCCCCGACCCCCTCGATCATGCGGGGATTATCATGGAGTTACGTGCCGGAACGGGAGGCGATGAGGCGGCCCTTTTCGTCGGGGACTGTCTCCGGATGTATCACCTCTACGCCGACAAGATGAAGTGGAGGTATGAACCCCTCTCCTATACCGAGTCGGAAGCGGGCGGATACAAGGAATATGTCTTTTCTCTTTCCGGAAAAAACGTGCACAGACTTTTACGGTATGAGGCCGGAACACACCGGGTGCAGAGAGTTCCCGTAACGGAAGCGCAGGGAAGAATACACACTTCCGCCGTTACCGTTGCCGTTCTGATCGAACCGGGAGAGGATGAGCCGGTTGATGTCGACGAATCCGACATCAAGGTCGACACCTATCGCGCATCGGGAGCCGGAGGGCAACACGTCAACACAACCGATTCGGCAGTGCGCATCACTCATCTACCCACGGGTGTTGTCGTCTACTGTCAGGAAGAACGGTCTCAACACAAAAACAAAGCCAAGGCAATGCGTGTTCTGGTAGCCCGTCTGGCCGATGAAAAGAGGAGGAGTGCACACCGGGAACGGGCCTCTCTTCGCGCATCACAAATAGGGTCGGGAGATCGCTCCGAGAGAATTCGGACCTATAACTTTCCCCAAAACCGGGTCACCGATCACAGAATCGGCCTTACCCTCTACAGACTCGATCGGGTCATGCAGGGAGATTTGGAAAGCGTAACCCGGCCGCTCGTGACCTATTACCATCGGAAGCGGGTATCGGATGCATAATATCTTTTCCCTTTTGCAATCGGGAGCACATCTCCTACGTGAAGCCCGGGTGGTTGACCCCTTCGGATCGGCAGGAGAACTACTGGCACATATTTTGCGAAAGAGGCGTAGCCTGCTCTTTGTGATCGGCGATACGAAGGTGGACGATGCTTCTTCAGCGAAGTACTTCGCCCTCATCCGGCGAAGGGCAAAAAGAGAACCTTTGGATTATTTACTCGGAAGTAAAGAGTTTCTCGGTTGTCGGATTGTCCTTTCCGAAGCGGTCTTCATCCCGCGACAGGAGACGGAACTCCTCACTCACTATGCCCTACGGGAGATCCCCGATGGCGATCGATCGCTCTGGGATCTATGTACGGGCACGGGATGCATCGGGCTGGGCATAAAAAAAGCACGCCCGAAACTCAGGATCACCCTGAGCGATCTTTCCCGAGAAGCACTCTCGTCCGCCGAAGAGAACGGACGCATAAACGGATTGTCGGTCCTGTTTCGGCAAGGAGATCTCCTGACCCCTTTCCACGGCCTGAAGGCCGACTTCATCACATGTAACCCTCCCTACGTTGCCGATGAGGAATACCCCCTTTCGGAACCGGAGGTACTGTACGAACCTGCAAGCGCCCTCGTTGCGGGAAAGACCGGCCTCGAATTCTACGAGCGATTGGCAAGAGAATTACCCCCCCTCCTCAACCCGGGGGCGCGCCTCTTCCTGGAAATAGGTCACACGCAAGGAGAGGCCGTTTCGTCCCTCTTCTCCGACACACATTGGACGGACCGGAAAATTCTAAACGATTTTTCCGGAAAGAGCCGGTTTTGTTTCGTCACATACGAGACGCACGCATGACTGCCGGCGAGGCCGTGCCATACTATTGCCTCCGGTTGTGTGGTTGTTGTTCTCGACCTATTTGATCCGTAAAATTTCCGACAGCAAGAAGAGCGTACGCCTATCTTTTACTCCGGATACGAGAGAGCGAATCCGGGACCGACCCCGCCTGTGTACGCACCGAGTACCTACATACCGGATATCCGGATCCGGACCTTTCTCCACCCTTATCAACGGCTCCCGTTCCGCTCCCCCTTTCGTCTTTGCCGGAATCGAAGGGGCCGGGGGGGGAGGAAGAACGGAAGGGGGAGGAGCGCCCCCCTCATCCCTCTTAGATCGCTTGGGCCACGCAAGAAAGTAGAAAAATGCGATGACCAAAAAGCCGATAAGGGGTAAGGGAGAGCGGTCGTTATCGATGGTCACCTCCCTCCGGCGCATCGCTCCCCTCTTCTCCCGCAAGGGAGTTGCGCATGTTTGTGTCGGATTGGATGTTTTTGATCTTGTAGTAGTCGAATACTCCCAAATTGCCGGATCTGAGAGCAGAGGAAATGGCTTCGGGAATGCGTGCCTCGGCCTCCGTGACATGAGCACGCATATCGGTCACCTTAGCGATGTTTTCCTGTTCGGCGGCAACGGCCATGGCACGCCTCTCCTCCGCTTTTGCCTGAGCAATCCGTTTATCCGATTCCGCCCTGTCCGCACGCAGTTTGGCACCGATATTCTCTCCGACACTGATATCGGCAATGTCGATGGAGAGGATTTCAAAAGCGGTCTGTGCATCCAACCCTTTGTCCAAGACGAGTTGGGTGATCAGCTGAGGCGATTCCAAAACATCGGCATGGGTCTGTGAAGCACCGATAGCGTTGACGATCCCTTCCCCCACGCGAGCGATCACCGTCTCCTCGGTGGCCCCCCCGACGAGCTGTTTGATGTTGGTGCGCACGGTTACGCGAGCCCGGCAGAGAAGTTGCACCCCGTCTTTTGCAACCGCCGTAATATAGAGGGAGGGATCGGAACTCGGACAGTCAATCACCTTCGGATTGACGGAGGTACGAACCGCGTCGAGAATATCTCGTCCGGCAAGGTCGATAGCGGTCGCCTGCCTCCAATCGAGAGGAATGTTCGCTTTATCGGCCGCAATCATTGCGCGAACCACTTCGAGAACGCGCCCTCCGGCAAGGTAGTGTGTTTCCAAATCGGC
The DNA here is from genome assembly GCA_026708385.1 of Simkaniaceae bacterium. Lineage (GTDB taxonomy): Bacteria > Chlamydiota > Chlamydiia > Chlamydiales > Simkaniaceae > JAPOVA01. The sequence goes on from JAPOVA010000001.1 coordinate 29,184, forward strand.
CACCGAAATTCCCTTCAACCCTGCCTTGTAGGAGTTGATGCGCGCGTTGACGATCACCTGGGGGGGGATCTTTCGAAGACTCATACCGACGATGTTGAAGAGATTGATCGGCGTCCCCGAAACAAACGCCTGAAACCAAAGTTTGAGGTATTGCGTTACGATCACGAAGAAGACGATGCAGACGATCGTCGCCAACAGGATGACGATATAAGGGCTGATACCCATCACAAACTCCCGCAATCCGCAACACCGCTCACAACGGGGGCCATGGTGGCTGATCGGAACATTATTTACCACTACAATCACCCCGCCGTACGTCCGAAATGGTCATGTCCTCATCTTTCGAGACGGAAATGTCCCGATCAAGCATGTTGTCAATCATTCTTTTAAGGATGCGAACAAGCGTCCGAAGAACAGGTGGGGGAGGGCCGGACTTTACCTGTGCAATCTCTTTACTTCAGCCGACACCCCTTGTCACAAAAACCCGTACGTGCTACACTCCTCCGGGTGTATTGGTTCAAAATAGGAGAAGAACATGTCTTGTTCCCCTTGTTGCCGGCCCGGTGCCGGAGAATATACCCCTCCCTTCGTCACACGAGAGGAGTCCCCCCGGCCCGGTGCCGAAGAGTGCCCCTCCTCCGTCATCGTAGAGGAGTCGCCCCGACCACGTAACGTCACGACGGCTCCCGTCACAAAGGTCGACGTTTTTCCCGGAATGAGCGCGGGTGTGGCACGCACACTTGTGGAATCGGCAAAGACGGCACAAGGGAAACGGCAGGAAAGACCCGCACCCGTACCTATTCCCGGTTTCGACGTGTATCAATACGACATGTTTGAGGAACAAGAAGTGAAGGATGAGGGGGCAACGGCCGGGAAGGTGGCGACGCGTATACGTTTTGTTCCCGTTGCGTTTTTTCCCGATGAGTCACCTACCGTTTCCCACACCAAAGAAGAAGGGGGCAACGAAGCGTCTTGAATTAGAGGCGATTCCCCTTGTTCCGAACAAGGCTCACGGGAGAGTCGAGAACTATAACGATGTTGAGTGACAAGCCTTTTCCGTACATATGTAGCGGTCACGTCCTGATCCTCCGAGATGGGGGTCCCGGTCGGGTAGAGTGCGGAGTCGGCCTTTCCGAGAGAAAGGGCTCGGATTATCCGAACGTGAAAGAGGAGAGGTTGCGGGAGGGATGCAAAACTACGTGGGGTGCAATCCTTCTCCTCCCTCCGGTGTTTGAGTTGGCCGCCTTCCGCAAGATCGATCGTGTGCCATAAGGACGTACACGGAACCTCCGGTGGTTGTCGGAGTCTGTTCTACGACCGGGACTCCGGCTCGTCCCGAAATAGGACGTCTCTATTTTGCATTGGCGCTGCGATCGTCCCGCTCCGCCGGGTCGTTTCGGGCGGGTTACTCTTCACCCGGTCGGTGTGCACGTGATTCCGGTCTCTCGACGACACCTTCCGATACCACTGAGGGAGAGACGATCAGTGCGGCACCGCGCCCTCCGGTCACCCCTACCTCGGTCCCCTTGGAAAGGTATTCTCCCTCCGATACGGCTTGATAGAGCCGCCCGTCCAGCTCCACGTAGCCCGAAGGTTTCAATACGGTAGCCGTCACCCCCCTTTTTCCGATCAACTCCGCATCATAGCTCGATGCCACATACCCCCCCTGATGTTCTTCGGGATAAAAGGAGCGCACCCTCTTCATGTTACGCAAGGCAAGTTTTACGGTAAACCCGACACAGACAAGGGTAACGATACCGTAGCCGAGATGCCATACCAAGGGCAACCGGTCGATCAGGCCGAAAACAAAGCCGACCACGATAAATAGGGCACCGCAAATGCCGACAATCCCCCCCGGAGCAAAGAACTCCAAGTAAATCAGGCAAAGACCGATCACCGCACAAAATATGGGAATCAGCACGCTATTCTCCCTCCCCTTCCCCTCCTTCCTCTCCTTTCTCCTCTTCCGGAGTATCCGTCGGCCGTACGATGAGGAAATGTGCGGAATGACCCGTTACCTCTACGGGTGTCCCGGACTCCGCATATCCCGCCTGCAGGGTAGCATCGTACCGTTTCGTACCGATCCGCACTTTACCCGAAGGGCGTAACGCCGTAATCGCTATACCGATCTCCCCCTCCTCCGGCAAAGTCTCATCCGACTTTCGCAGAGATATCCCCTCCTTGTGTTCGTGCAAAACCAAACGGGAAAACCGGAAAAACCGGTCTCTACAGAACCGAGCGAGAAGGAGAATCAGAATCACGGCAAAAACCAAGGAGGTGATAAGCCAGGTTAACCGGACGACGAGAGTGCTACTCAGGAGGACGAGTCGATCCCAGTGGGAAATGTCCAATTTACCGATTCCCGGAAGCATAAGGGCAAAAAGACCCAAAACCGTGAGGACGATTCCCAAAATACCGAATACGCCGGAACCGGGAATAAAAAAGAGTTCGACAGCTAGGAGAATCAAACCGAAAAGGAGGATCATCACCTCGATCCAATTGATCGCTTCGGTAGCAAAACCCGAGAGCAGGATCAGTACGAAGCAGACCACACCGATCAATCCGGGAATACCGAATCCGGGGGTGTTGATCTCGGTATAAAACCCGAGAACAAGCAATAGGAAGATGAGGGAGATGACCGCGGGATGGGAAAGGAAGGCAAAAAAACGGACTCTCCAATCACTGTGTTCCACAAAGACGACACGGGGTATGGTGCTGAGAAAGGGATCCGTAAAGACCGGCCGGGGGTGACCTTTGTCCACAAGTACGTCGGCAACGTTCAGATCGATGAGTTGGCGTGCATTCATCGTCAACAACTTTCCCTTCCCCACGATGAGAAGGTCGGGAGAGGGTTCGCCCGAGCGCACCTCGGACATATTGTTGAGTCTGATGATTTTGTGATCGCGCAACACCAAAATCAAATCTTTGTCGACCATCCCTTCCGCAAGGAGGGGATTCCTCCCGTAAAAATGGGCCAGATTGGCAAATTCGGCCCTTAGAGCCGAAACTACCTTTTCGGATGCGGGCAGGGATTCCGCACGTCCGTCGGATAGAACCGGCTCGGCGGCGCCCATAATCGAGGTACCGTTGACGAAGATATGACGACACCCGTAGGCAATCATAGCTCCCGCGGAAAGGGCACGACTGTCGATATAGGCGACCGTGGGAATACCGTGTTCCAAGTCGGTCTTTTGCAAGAGGTCGACGATTTTCAAAGAAGAGAGCACTTCACCCCCGAACGTATCGATAATGAAGAGAATGAAACATACCTTTCTCTTTTTAAACTCCTCAATGGCAAATTTACATCGCAAATAGGTGGCGGGACGAATCACATCATCGATCGCAAGTTTGAACACTCCGACCGGATTTTCCCCTTCGGGATCGAACAGGATCGTTCGCTTCAAACTTCTCTCGGACGCACCCGGGAAGATATCGGAATCGATAGCCCTTTCGGATTTCCCGTAACGCCTTGCAAACTCTTCATCGGAGACCACTTCGGATACGAGATTCAGCGACCGCATCTTCTCCGTATTCAAGATCAAAGCCGGTGCTCGCAACGGTTCTTCACCCTCTTTGTCCGGATCGAACGACTCAGGGGAAGAAGACTCTCCGACATCGGCCATCCGACTGTAAGGATCGATCATGGCATCGATGACCCGTTCCAAAACGGCCCTGTCGGCGAGTTGCGGATTCATCACACCCTTCACCATGCCTTTGAGAGGGTCCGGAGGAATATCTTCATCGACACCATACCGGATATCTCCCCATGCGGAGAGAGGAGTGGTCAACACCCTATCCGCCGTGAAGGGAATCATGGCGGCAGGTCCCACGGCGCGCCCCCGGATGTACACGTGCACCTTTACGTTCCCGTGAGCACGTAGCTGAAAGAGCGCCTGCGACAGACGAAGAGCCTCCCCCATCTCTCCGGAAGAGGAACTCAACCGGATCATCACCTCTTTTTCTTTTCCCTCTTCGGCAATTTTCGTCAGTTTTTCGTGGACTACGTTCGTCTCCCAAGCACCGAGGTAGCCCTCGAGGACGATCAGTTCACCCCGTGCCGTATGGGCAAAGGCGGAGAGGACAAGGAAGAAAAGAATGTTAAACCTACCCGTCATCCCTGAGAAAGTCCGCAATCAGATCTCTTGTTTGTGCCAAATGGGCATCACTATGGGCGGCAGAGAGGAAATGCGCTTCGTAAGGGGATGGAGAAAGATAGACTCCCCTTTCGTAGAGGTAGGTAAAAAATCGCCCGAATTTTTCCACGTCGAGACCGGCGAGATCTTCAAACCGATCCACCCTCCGCACCCCCCAAAAGAGAGCGAACATCCCCGTAACCGATCGGATGCACCCCTTGCTTCCGTAGTGTTCCAACGCCTCCGCTACGGGCAGGGTGATCTTCTCCGTCTTCTCCCGAAGCTCTTCGTAAAAGCCCTCTCTGAGGGCAAGAAGAACCGCCTTTTCCCCCGCACTCATCGCCACGGGATTGCCCGATAAGGTTCCGGCCTGATAGACATCACCCGAGGGAGCGAGAAGGTCCATGATCTCTCTTTTTCCCCCGCACGCCGCAACGGGAAAGCCACCCCCTATGATCTTGCCGAGACAGACAAGATCCGGACGAACGGAGTAGTACCCCTCCGCCCCCGAGGGGCCGATCCGGAATCCCGTGACCACCTCATCGAAGAGGAGCAGAGCACCCGCCCTCTCCGTTTCAAACCGGACCCTTTCGAGGAATGCGGGGGTAGCCGGCACCACCCCCATATTTGCCGCGACGGGTTCCACAATCACCCCGGCGATCCGTTCGGATAGGACGGGATCGGCAAAAAGGCGGGAAAGGGCCTCTACGTCATTGAAGGGGGTAAGAAGCGTATTCTCGATACTCCCCCGCGTAAGTCCCGCGGAAGAGCCTTCCCTCAGGCGGATCACACCGGATCCCGCCCGGACGAGGAAGGGATCGGCATGCCCGTGATAGTGTCCCGTGCACTTCACGATGAAGGGGCGCTTCGTCCGGGCTCGTGCAAGGCGCACTGCCGTCATCGTGGCCTCGGTACCGGAAGAGAGAAACCGGACCTTTTCGATGGAGGGGTAAGAAGAAACGAGTAGCGAGGCAAAACGCTCTTCGACGGGCGTCGTCGCCCCGAAAGAGCTACCCGCCTCAAGCGCCCGGGTTCCCTCTCGAACGATGGCTTCATGCGCATGTCCGTGCAGGAGTGCTCCCCAACTCATGCAATAGTCCACGTAACCGTTACCGTCGACATCCCACACCATGTCCCCCTTTCCCTTGTGGAAGATGGGAGGATCGATCGGCACGCTTCCGCATGCCCGCACGGGCGAGCTGACACCCCCGGGCATTACGGCGCACGCCCTCTCAAAGGATGCTTTCGATTGCAATTTTTTCGATAATTTCACACCATGTTCCTCTGTGGCGACATGATCCCGTACGGACGCAAACGGACGTATACCGGACGGTACGGAAAAACAGCAAGAACATGGGACAAAAAGAGCAGGAAGGAGAACTCGTATCGAATAGGCGGGCCGGATATGATTATGAGATTCTTGACAAATACGAGGCGGGTATGGTCCTATCGGGGACGGAGATCAAGTCTCTGCGCAACCACGGTGGTTCTCTACAGGATTCCTATGTCGTCATAGACGGGGGTGAGGTTTTTTTGAAGAATGCTTCGATCGCTCCCTACAAGTTCGGCAATGTGTTCAATCATGCCGAAAGACGTGATAGAAAGTTGCTCTTGCATCGAGGAGAGATCGATAAGATCAAAAGGACAACGGAGCGGAAAGGGCTGACGATCATTCCCCTTGCCATCTACCTGAAGCGGGGGCGTGCCAAGGTCAGAATTGCCACGGCCAGGGGCAAGAGGCGATATGACAAGAGGGAAGCAATCAAACGGAGAGAGCAACAGCGCACTGTGGCGCGTATGTTAAAACGATGATCGGCGGACGAATGGTATGAAGATTACGGTTACGACGGCGGAACTCAGCCGGATGGCGGGATTGGTTCAGGGCACCATTCCCCTCAGACCACCCGTGCCGATTACGACACATGTTCTTTTGGAAGCGTGCGCGGGGGAACTCCTCGTTCATGCAACCGATCTGACGCTCACAACGAGCGTCTCCGGAGAGGCCGCAGTTGACGAAGAGGGAGGAGTCGTACTCTCCGGGAGACGTTTTTTTCAAATGGCACGCGACATGCTTGCGGATACGATGCGCATCACCGCGGAGGAGGGAGAAACGGTTTTGCTCTCGGGGGGCACGGCCCGTTTTGCTTTGCACGGTTTGCGGCAAAACACCTTTCCCGAGCTACCGAATCCGGCCGAAGCCGAAACGATTTCTCTTGACGGAGAACAGTTAAGGACCGTCTTATACAAAGCGCTCGCCTCCTCCGCAAGGTATGATGACAGACAGATACTCAACACGGTGATGATCCGATTGGAAGAAGATACCGGGACGTTTTTCGGTGCGGATGGAAGGAGGCTTTCCCGGGTAACGATCGAAATGGCCGCAAAGGCAGAGACGAAGCGGGAGTATGTACTACCCCGAAAAGCGGTAGAAGAGATGGTCAAAATGCTCCATCGAAAGGAGAAGGTCGATCTTCTTTTCTTTTCGGACAAGATCGGTATCAAAACCGGCTCGGGGAGCATCGTCACCCTCCTCGTATCCGGTCGCTATCCCGCAGTGGAGTTAATCATCCCTTCCGATCCCGCCACGATCGTTCCCCTGCACAGAGAAGAGCTGATGTCTCTTCTCAAGCAGTTCTCCATATTCGTCGAAGGAGACGGCGTGCACGGCATTCGCTTTATTTTGGAGGAGGGGGAGCTCACCTTGGAGGCCGATCGTCACGACATCGGCTCGGGGCGCGTCACCATGCCCGCCGACCATAAGGGAGAACCGTTCACATCGGTCTACGATCCCGTCCTCTTCTACGAGCTGTTGCGCCAATCATCGGATGAAACGGTCTCTTTTTCCTTTTTCGGACCGAGCCGTCCCGCCATGATTACCGATTCCACAACGGCGAAATTCGTCCTCATGCCGATGCGCATCTCGCAAGAGTCCCCCCCGCACCCGAGTCCATGATTCGTCGCATCACACTGCGCAACTTTCGCAACTACGAGCGAGCTACGATCTCGTTTCTTCCGGGTATCAATCTCGTCCACGGTAAAAACGGTGCGGGCAAGACCAACCTACTCGAAGCCCTCTACCTACTCAGTACGGGGCGATCCTTTCGCACCCCCCGTCTTAACGACCTGATACGTACGGGTGAAGACTACTTTTTCATCGAAGTCGCCTTTGAAAAAGAGGGAACGGAACATACGCTCGCGGCAGGGTTTGACGGAAAAAAGGGAAAAGCTTCCCATAACCGGACCGAGTTACCGAGTTTTTCCAAGCTACCCGGCATCTTACCGGGGGTACTCCACTCCGAAGGCGATGATCGCCTCA
>JAPOVA010000011.1 GCA_026708385.1 Simkaniaceae bacterium
ATATGTTAGATCTAAGCGAGAGAGGCACTTTCCTCTCGCCCGCAAGTTGGTTTGCGGTTCTCGATGAATAGAGGGAGTGTGCCCTCTTGCTCGATGTTCGGAATGATTATGAATGGGAGATCGGCCGTTTCAAGGGAGCGGAAAAACCTCCCTGTCGCATGTTCCGTGAGTTTCCCGCCTACGCGACAAGGCTGAAGAAGAGGTACGACCCCGAGAAAACGTGCGTTCTGATGTACTGTACGGGTGGTATCCGGTGCGAATACTTCTCCTCCCTCTTACGGGCCGAAGGGTATGTGTCCCTCCACCAACTCAGAGGAGGGGTCCTCGGGTATGGTCGGGAAGTGGGTACGGATCATTGGGAGGGGAATCTTTTCGTCTTTGACGATAGGTTGGTCATCCCTTTGTCGGATGATGAGGGTGAACCGATCGCGCATTGCAGACACTGTAAAACGAAGAGCGATGCGTGCTATAATTGTGCCAACATGGAGTGCAATGCCCTTTTTCCCTGTTGCGTGACATGTTGCGGTACGTTTGCGGGCTGTTGTTCGCCCGAATGTATGCGTGCCTCGCGCGTGCGTCCTTGCAAACCCGCAAGACGACCGAAACCGTTCCGTAAGCTCGGTTCGCGGAATGGGGGGTAACGGCCGGGTAGCGGAGTAAGTAAGGTTTTTGTGATTGACCGCATATCGTGTTGTCGTTTGCGGTCGGTCTCGTGGCTAAGATAAGGTGAACGTGGGGGGTGTGTGTGTCTCATTATACGGTACCCGTTCGGGGTGCGGGGGATCCTTCGTGTGCGAGGGGTGTTCGGTCGCCGTCCGGTGACGGGGTTGTTACCCGTTCCGACGGGGTGGCTTTTTCCGGTGTACTTGCCAAGGTGGGTGTCGTATCCGGAGCGGTGTTGGTTACTCTTTTGTCCGTCGTAGTCGGTCGTGTCTCGAATTCTACCGTGAGGGCATTCGCCTTTTTCGGGGGGGCTGTCGCGACGATGTTGTGTCTGCACAGAGCTGTGCGGTGTTGGCGTGCCGGGGATGTGAAGGTGTTACACGTAACTCGGGAGGGCTCGGGTGAGATTGGCGGACCTTCCTTGAAGAGGGGGCTCCGATTCTCTGCGAGTCGTGAGCCGGAAGCGGGGCGTACGAGCGAGGACGTGTGGAAAATGAAAGTCGAAGAGGAGTTTGCCGAGGCAACGGAAACGGTCGGGACGGCGGTGGAGCGTATCGAACGGGTAGCGAAAGTCCTGAAGGAGTGTGTGTGGCAGGACGGGGAAGCGATCTCTCCGGGGGGAGGCTTGGGGGGGGAGACTACCGAGGACGTGACGGAAACCATGAAGGGAAAGAGGGCGGTCGCCAAGGAAAAGGTCCGAGTCGCCGAAGAGAATATACGAGCTATCCGGGAGGACATGGAAGCGGTCAAGAGGAGCGGGCAAGTCGATGTGGACGCTATCCGGAAGGTCATGAAAGATATCGGGGAAACAACGAAAATCCTCGTACAAGCGAAGGCCATCGTCCGAGAAACACAACACTGCTATCACGGGAACAGTGAAAACCTCGGACAAATTTCCGAATAGAGGGCGGGAGCCTTCGGGGAGTGTGCGGGTGTAGCCCCCTTCGGTGAAGAGGGAGAAGGTAGCTTCCCCGGGGTGGGAATGGGGGTGGGAATGTGTGGAAGGTGGGCGTGAAGACGGGTGGGGAGGGCCGAGACCGTTCCCTGCGTCCGACGCTCAGCATGCGGGATGGCGAAAACGCAAAAATCTCTCCGTTTCCGCGCACGTCGCGTGGGTTAAAACCTCTTCTACGTCCCTTTGGCAGTTGTTCGCATCGAGTGTGCCGAGTATCCGCCTGATGTCGGGAATGTGGCGGGGTGGACAGGACAGGGTGTCGATGCCCATCCCGATCAAAAAGGGTAACATCGTGGGGTCGGTTGCCATTTCACCACACAGGGAGAGGGGTGTTGCGGCTTTGCGGCTCGCCATGACAATGTGCCGGACGGACCGGATCATGCTCGGATGGAAGGGGTGGTAAAACGGGTAGGTATGGCGGTGACACCGGTCCATCGCCAGCGTGTACTGCATGAGATCATTGGTTCCGATCGAGAGAAAGTCGCACTCTTTCGCAATCAGATCGGAGATCAAAGCGGCGGAGGGGGTTTCTATCATCGCTCCCAAGGGTATCACGCCGGCGACGGTATGGCCCTCCTTCCGCAGTGCGTACCCGATCTCTTCGATCAGAAGCTTTACCGCCCTAACCTCCGTGACATCGGAGACCAGAGGCAACAAGATCCGGATGTTACCCCCTTTTCCCGCGCGCATAAGGGCGCGCAGTTGGGCGCGCAATATCGTTTCGTTTCGTAACAAAAACCGGATGGCACGACACCCTAAAACCGATTCCGTTTCCGATGGGCAGGCTCGGATTCGTCCCTTACCTTCTCCGATGTCGAAAAGGCGAAACGTCACCGGTTTATCTCGCACGATTTCCATGATCCGGGCGTACGGAGGGTATTGCTCCTCTTCGGAAAAAGAGGAGATGGTTCCGTTATGGAGAAGCAGTTCGGAACGGAACAGCCCGATCCCCTGCGCACCATACCTTTCGACGAGGATCACATCTTCCATCCGATCGATGTTGGCGAGCAAGTCGATCTTCCGTCCGTCCCGCGTCTCCGTGCTCCCCTCTTCCCGCTCGTGATTCCGTTTTCGTTCTGTTTGCATCCGCTCCTTTTGTCGGGTGGCGTATGCCGCTACCGTTGCGGGGGAGGGGTTGATGATTACAGTGCCTCTCCTACCGTCGACGATCGTTTCCCGCCCCGCGAACTGCCGGAGCTCTTCCGGGTTGATACCCGCTACGTAGCCGAGCTTTTGCGACCGGGCGATCAAGGCGGCATGGGAAGTACGTCCGCCATGTTCCGTGATCAGGCCCCTGATGCCCGAGGAGATTACCTCCGTCATCAGGGAGGGGGTTGCCCTTTTCAGACAGATGACGGTTCGTTTCGCTTCGCCCTTGTTCATGGCAATGAGTCGGGTGGGAAGGGGGGGGGAGCGTAGATGTTCCAGTATCCGATCAGTGATATCTTCAATGTCAACGAGGCGCTCTTTTACCGGATGTCCGGATAGGCAGGACATCTTTCTCCCGTAGTCATGCATGACGTGGCGAAAGACCGACTCGGTACTTTTCATCGTCTTCCGGATTTTCTTTTCCATCCGTGTCGTCATAAAGGCATCATCCAACATCCGGATCTGCGTATCGATGATACCGGCCGCCTCGGTTGATTGCTGCGTGTGTAAGAGGGTACGCAGGCGATGCAGATCGGCGCGACTTGCCTTTAACGCCTCTCGGTAACGGAAGATTTCGCGGTCGACCTCCTCACGGGGAACGGCCACATCGGGAACCGGATCGGAGGAATCCGGGTCGATAAAAACAAGGGTCCCGGATACGATCCCCTCACTTACGGTACACCCCGTGTAGGTGATGTCTTGCCGGAAGCTCTCTCGGGATTCCTCAGGTGATGTCGTCATAGGTTTCCGCAAAGTTCTTCTCGAATGCGCCGATCAGACGGATGAGCGTATCCTCGGCATCGCGACCCGTCACCTCAATCCGCAAACGACCGTTTTCCGGAACGGCGAGTAACATGATGTCCATCATACTGCTTCCGTCCGCATCCCGACTCTCGTAGGCGATCCGTACTCGGGATCGGCTCTCTCGTGCGATGGCTGCAATGCGCGAGGCGGGTCTGACGTGCAGTCCTCCCTCGTTGCTCACCCGGATGATCATCGTCAGCTTTCGTTCGATGTAGGGGTACCTCCTTCGCATCACCCGGATTGTAGAGGAAAGTATTTTTTTTTTAAACCGGGAAGGGGTATCCTCGCGACTTCGGTGTAGAATTACGAGTGTGGTTTTATGAAGCCAAACAAAGTTATCGTTATCGGGGGAGGGTTTGCGGGATTGAATGTGGTCCGTTCGTTGCGTAAAGCCGACTTCGACGTACTGCTGATCGATCAGACAAATCACCATCTATTCCAACCCCTCCTCTACCAAGTGGCGAGCGCGACGCTATCTCCTGCCGATGTGGCCACTCCGTTCAGAGATCTCCTGCGGAGACAGAAAAACGTCTCCGTCCTGATGGCGCGAGCAGAGAAGATCGAAAAAGAACGGAAGCGGGTCGTCTTGGACGGGGGTGAGATCAGGGAATACGACTATCTCGTTGTGGCAACGGGGGCGCGTCACTCCTATTTCGGTCGAGATGAATGGGAGCGGTCGGCTCCCGGCTTAAAGACGGTGAAAGATGCGATCGACATTCGGGAGAGGATTCTCTTCTCTTTCGAACAGGCGGAGAGAGCCGGTTCGCCCGATAAGGCGCGCAGGTTTCTCCGGTTCGTGATCATCGGTGCGGGGCCGACGGGTGTGGAGATGGCGGGGGCGATTGCGGAAATCGCCTACAAGGGGCCCTTCCGTAATTTCCGACGTATTGCGCCGAGCGAGGCAAAGATCTATCTTCTTGAGGCGACGGCGCGGGTTCTTCCTCCTTTTCCCGAGAAGCTATCGGTAAAAGCCCGCACCTCCCTTGAGAAGATGGGTGTTTCGGTGATGACGGGGCTACCCGTTACCGATGTCACGGAGGAAGGAGTACGGGTGGGGGGGGAAATGTTCATCGAGACGTGCAACGTGATCTGGGCCGCCGGTAACCAGGCAGGCCCCCTTCTCAAGACGTTGGGGGTGCCGCTGGACAGGCAGGGTCGGGTGATCGTCGGCGAGGATCTCACCGTCTCGGGCCATCCCGAACTCTTTGTCATCGGTGACGCATGTTGTGTGAAGGGGAAGGAGGATAAGCCCCTTCCTGCCGTTGCTCCCGTTGCGATTCAAGAGGGGCGATATGTTGCCGACATGCTGAAATCGGTTCGTAATCCGGAGGGGATGCGTTCGAAAACAAGGCCTCGCTTCAAATATTTCGATAAGGGAAGTATTGCGACGATCGGTAAAAATCGGGCTGTCGGCTATATGGGCGGTTTTCTGATTTCCGGATTTTTTGCCTGGCTGATATGGGGTGTTGTCCATGTGCTCTACCTCGTGAGTTACAGGAGTCGATTGACGGTGATGTTGCATTGGATGTTGCACTACTGCACGGGTTTGCGGGGCGCCGGCTTGATCCGGCGTTTGGCAGGTGAAGGAGATCGGCCGAAGGGGGGGGCGTAGATCGCGTGCTTCGGCACTACGTTGCCTGTAGGGTCGCCTTAGCCCTTTTCCGGGAAAGATGTCCGGCCCTCCACATGGCGCTGTTTTTCCTGATCGGCATTCTCTTCTACGTCGATCTCGGGTGCGGTATCGCAGCTTCTCTCCTGTGCCTCTTTGAGAAGAGACTTCTCGGGGCGTCCGTTCTGATTGTGGCGGGTTACGCTTACACCTTCCTCTCTTGCGCCGGCACCGCGGATCTCGATGAAGTGGTGGGGAGTGCCCTATTTCACATCAACCGGGTGACGAAACAGAGGACCCATTTCTCCCGACGCTTCGTCTACGAGGGGGTGGTACGTGTCTTGGTGGAGTCGGAGGGGAAACGTTTCCGGCGTCTCCCCTGCCGTTTCTACATTCCTGTCGGGAAAAAACGCCCCCCCGCTTCGAGGGATTACTTCCTCGCCGATGTCCGCCTTATCCGGACCGGCGCTCACCGCTTCGTTCTGAAAAAAGGGCGATCGGTGCCTTGGGTTCCCGTGGAGGGAAGTCGCAGTTTTGCGGAATATCGATTCCGGATGAAAGAGCGGGTCGTTCGCTACGTAAAGGGTAAGATTGACGATCGGTCCGTCCGTTCCTTGGCTGTCGGTCTCCTGACGGGAGAAAAGGAGAGTTTGCTTCAAGCCTTTCTGTTTAACAGGGTGGGGTTGGGGCATCTTCTCGCCATCTCGGGATTTCACTTTGCCATACTCGCCCTTTTTCTCTCTCTTCTCCTCAGACCCCTCTTCGGAAAGCGTACCGTTGCGGTCATTTTGATCACTGCCCTTTCCGGTTATAGCTTGTACATGGGGCGGAGTCCGTCGATCAGTCGTGCGTGGATCGGTTTCCTTTTCCTTCTGGCGGGATATGTGCTTGACAGGAAGAGTGTGGCGGGCAATGCGCTGGGACTCGGCCTGTTAAGCGCTTCGATCTCCGATCCCTACGCGATCACACATCCGGGGTTTATGCTGAGCTTTTTTGCCACTGCCGGGATCTTGTTCCTCTATGCCCCTTGCGAACGGTGGCTACGGAAGATCTTTCCCAAGAGATCTTCCGAGGAGATGGAGGGGGTTCCTTGGCGGATCTTTGCGGGGAGTGCGGTAGCACACGCTCTGCGCAAGGCTCTCGCCCTGAACGGGGCCGTTACGCTGTGTACCCTGCCCGTCATTTTGTTCCATTTCGGCGTGTTTCCCCTGATCGGCCTCTTTTATAATCTCTTTTTTCCCTTTCTCTTCAGTATGCTGATCGGACTTTTCCTCCTAGCCCTCGTTCTTCCCTTTCTCTTCCCCCTTTTCGTGGCGTACGGAGGGTTTTTGCTCGATCTCATCACCTATACGCCGAAAAAATGGTTGCTCCCTTTTCGGTTGTCGACGGTTCCGAAGGAGGGGGTGGCACTCCTATCGGTTGCTCTCTTCGTATGGAGCATGTATTGGCGGTGGAAAGACCCCCCGATCAGAAAATGGCACTACTAAAAACGCCCTACTCGGCTCGGGGCGCCAAGGAAGATGATTGTCTGTTGATCTGCCGGGGCATCCGGGAGGCCAACAGGGACGCGATGCTCACATGCCCCCCGTCCCCGGCATATGCAAGTGCCGTCCGGCCCTCATAGCTACGGCGAGTTACCCCTTCGGGATCGCTCTCCGCAAGCCTTATGACGATTTTTTGATGCCCGCCACCGGCCGCAACCATCAGCGCCGTACACCCTTTCCTGTTGGCTCGCGTTACATCGACATCGGGGGAGCGACGAATCAACCGTTGTACGATCTCTTCATGTCCGTTTTGAGCCGCAAGTATAAGTGCCGTATCACGGGTGACCGGATCGGCGGCGTTCGGGTCGATACTCGCATCTCGCAACGCTTTCTCGACCTCTTCCACACTCCCCTTACGGCTTGCCTCCCTTAGCGTCTCGGCTCCTTTTCTGTTGACGGGATCGTTGGCAAAAAGCTCCTTGACCTCCCGATTCAAACGTTCCCCTTTCCCCGATACGGGGAAGCCCTTCTCCTCAATACGTAGGAGTGTCTCACTACTTATGACGGCCCCGTGGGTGTGAAGTAATCGTACGATGTCCGTACGCCCCCATCGAGCCGCAATGACAATCGGGGGATCCGATCCTTCGGGGGTAGACGGATTGACATCGGCGCCACGATGAATGAGCAACCGCACGACTCCTATATGTCCCTCCGCGATCGCTACGTTCAGTGCCGACCATTTTCCGGATGCGATACCCTCATTGCTTACGTGTATCGGGCTACCGCAATCCAAAAGCAGTTTGACGGTATCCGTATGCCCTCCTCGGCTTGCAAGGACCAAAGGCGACCGTTCCTCCCCGTCCACTCGGTATATCCCCTTGAATGCGAGGTCATACTGCAAAAACAGTGCGACTATTTCCGTGTGCCCCTTCCGAACCGCCTCTATAAACGGTGTCGACCGTCTTCCCTTCCCGAAACGATTGATGGCACCGGCAGCGTCGTACGTAACGGCAAGTAAATGCTTTACGACATTGATGTGTCCGCGTTGACTCGCACACGAGAGGGCCGTCCGTCCCCATATGTTCTCCCCATCCGGCTTGTCGACACCGTATTCCTCGAGCGTGACCAACCATCGCACGGTTTCCACGCGACCTTCCCCGGCTGCGAGTGTGAGTGCCGTATCTTCCTCTTGCACCGTTTTGGCTGTGACCACGCACCGGTTATGCTCGTAAAGTAGTTGTGCAATTTCCGTAGATCCGTCTTTACAAGCACGGAGAAACGGGGTCATGCCGTCGTTATCGGTTACCGTAAGGTCAAGGGATCCGCTTTCCACGAGTTCTTTGACTTGTTCCGTATCTGCCGCGATCACTGCCCGCATCAGCTCTCCGCGGTCTTCTTCATCGAAGGTATTCGGATCCGATACCCCCTCCTCTCTTGCTTCTTCCGCGTGTACCGTAAGGTCAAGGGATCCGCTTTCCACGAGTTCTTTGACTTGTTCCGTATCTGCCGCGATCACTGCCCGCATCAGCTCTCCGCGGTCTTCTTCATCGAAGGTATTCGGATCCGATACCCCCTCCTCTCTTGCTTCTTCCGCGTGTACCGTAAGGTCAAGGGATCCGCTTTCCACGAGTTCTTTGACTTGTTCCGTATCTGCCGCGATCACTGCCCGCATCAGCTCTCCGCGGTCTTCTTCATCGAAGGTATCCGGATCCGATACCCCCTCCTCTCTTGCTTCTTCCGCGTGGGGGGGATCTCCTTCTCTCACCCCCCGTGCGTATCCCGAGATCGATGCGAGTAGGTCGAGTAGGAGACCCGCTACGGTGCCGCACGCCGCACCGATTGTCGCTCCCGCCAACGCCCCGGGAAGCAGTGCGACGACGGTTCCGATTGCGGCGCCTATGGCCATACCCGATACGAGACCCGTAAACGTACAGCTTCTGAAGTAGTCGACGCTAAAGCCGTGAACTCTCCCTGTCGGATCTGCGGGAGAGGTGCCGATCACGCCGGGACGCGAGAGACCCCCCGCATCACCCTGCTCCATACAACAGTGACGGATAAAAGAAACACTCATAACGACCTGTCCTCCCTCCTTTACGGTTGCGATGGTACACCATCTTCGTGCGATGAGGCAATGGGTTTTTCCTAAATGCCCGGAACTCGGGATTTCGGGATGCGGCGCAACGATCGCGTCCGCACATCAAGCCGGGTTCACACTACGCGAGAGCGTAGGTGCCCGAGGCCTCCCGAGCGAGTCGAATAGGGTATCGAGTCAACGGATTGCCGATTGCGTATGTCAAAGAACGCGGTGAGGCTACGGTTGAGACGATGGCAAGAGAAGGGGAATCGGGGGGGCAAAGGGAGGAGAGAAGGTCTCTCTTCCCTTTGCCCACAACAGACCCGAACATAAAGAAGAAAAGCCGTGTCTCGCTCCCCCGGGTCGGTCACGATCTACACCGACAACGGAGTCGCATTCTCCGGAACGACAGGGCGCTGCGAAAACAACGGGTCCGACAAGGCGATACGATTCCCTAAATGCCGACCATGCTCATATTCTTCCCGGGTATGTTGTATTGTAATGCAAAGGAGGCGACCCGTTTCCGTCGTTCTTGGTTGAACGCCTTGCCGAACAGTACCACAAGCAATCGTACGGAGTCTCCGCATTTTTCCGCGATTGCGCGCGTAAGCATCTCATCCATATCGTCTAATCCCATGCCGACTTTCGATCCGATTTCCATCGATCCGATTTCCATCGATCCGATTTCCATCACAAGTGGCGTTATTCCCAAGATACCGGCATCACTCGACCCGCAGGAAACATCGCGCATGTTGCGGATCTCGGAGAGCAATAGCTCTACGATTGTTTCATGCCCTACCGAGATGGCGTACATGAGCGCCGTCCATTGCCTATTGTTCCGGCGTAACAACGATGCGCCGGAATCGATCAGTACGAGCAGTTTGACGACTTCCTCCCGTCCCCCCTTGGCTGCCGACATGAGTGCCGTATTCCCCGACTGATCGGCTCGAGCGACGTCGATACCGGGGGCACCGAGTAACCGTCGCACCACTTCCGTGTGTCCGTTTTCGGCCGCAAGCATAAGAGTCGTTTGGCGAGTTTTCGGATCAGCGGCATTCACATCAATATCTTTGTTTGCCAATCCCTTTTCAATTGCCTCCACATTTCCGCAACGACCCGCCTCCCTCAGCTCCTCGGCTCCTTTGCGATCCACGGGATCCTTGGCGAGAAGCTCCTCGATCAGTTGCACGGTGCGTACATGCCCGTTTGCCTCAGCGCAATGAAGTGCCGTACGTCCTCCGTAACCGTCACGCTTGAGGTCGGCTCCGTGGTAGTGAAGTAACCGTACGATCTCCGTGTATCCTTTTCCGGCAGCGACGATAACCGGAGTATTTCTCGATGGGGAAAGAGTCCGATTCACGTTGGCACCACGATGAAGGAACAGTCGGACGATCTCTATGTGTCCTTTTTCCACTGCGATGTCCAATGCCGTCCTCCCCTGATGATCGGTAACATGCACCGAAGCTCCGAAGTCCGAAAGCAACTCGGCGGTGTCCGTATATCCTTCTCGGCTCGCAAGCATCAGCGGTGACCATCCGAGACCGGACTTTGTATGTGGTCCTCCCAACGTAGGATTGATACGCAAAAACAGCCGAATCGCCTCCGTATATCCTAGGGAAGCGGCCCTCGTAAACAGCGTGGACCCGTTTGTATCGGTGCAACTGATTGCAAGGTCGGGATCTTGCGCGGAGGAAAGTAGTATCTTTAAGATATCCGTCCTCTCGTAGCGGATTGCAGTCGCAAGCATTGCCGGTAGCAGTTTACCCTTCCGGCGTGTGCCGGCGAGGTAGACTTCGGATAACCATCGCACGGTTTCCGGATGATTGTTGGCGACCGCAAGCAGGTGGGCCCGTTCTTCTTTCCTTTCCTCCAACGCACATCCTTTCCGTGCCGAGGACTTCGCATGAAGTAGTTGCGCCGCATCCGTATGCCCGTTTGCACACGCGTATGCAAACGCCGTCATGCGATTCCGACGATCCTCCGGTTGCATACGGGCGGTACCTATCGCGGCACCTTCGTCTATGAGCAATCGGATGATCTCACAACACCCCTCCGCACTCGCAAGCATCAATGCGGTCTTTCCGGAAGCGTCGCTTTCGGACAGGTCAACCCCGCAGGAAGTGATCAACCACGATACGATGTGCGCGTGTCTTTTTTCGACCGCCGACATAAGCGCCCGGAACATATCGGTCTTGTTCGGTCTCTTCGCTTCATAGAGAAGCCGAGCGATAGACTCATGTCCCCCGCTACAAGCATAGAGAAACGGTGTCATGTTGTCTTTCGCGTTGGCCGTCGTAAGGTCAACGAATCCGTTTTTCAACAGTCTCTTAACTCTTTCGAAGTCTGCTGCGAGTACTGCCCGCATCAACTCCGTCAGCCCTTCTTCATCGGTGGTATTCGGATCCGTCGCATCTCCGTTTACGTGAAAATCCTCTCCACCCCCTTGTTTATCCGAAGGTCGTTGTGCGTTGAGCGAGACACCCGTTAAGGTGCCACACGTTGCACCGACCGCGCCTCCCAACAACGCTCCGGGTAGCGATGCGACGGCGCTTCCGATCGCAACACCTATCGTCGTGCCCGATACGAAACCGGCAAGTGCATACCGTCTGAGGTATCCGATACCGAAAGCCCGGATTCTTCTTGCGGAAGAGGTGTCGGCTACGGTAGAACGCGAGGCGCCCCCCGTATCACCCTGTGTCATACAGCAGTGACAAACAAAATATACATTCACGACGACCTACCTCCGTTTTTCGTACAAAAGCGTATGCAAACGGGGCTAGGATATGTCATTTCCGAATACTAAACAACACCTCTTTCGAACAACTCCTGATGTAACCGTTGTGGTCATTCCCTTCGGTGGCATTTTCCCGGGAGGTGGAAAGAAGTTTTCGTAGATTTTTTGAGGGTTGTCGGTACTTTTCGCTATTGAACTGCCAAACGAAGACCGAACCACAACGATATTTTTGATTTTTTCCGTGCACCCACAGTGAGATATTTTATAGTGCGTGTGTTGCCATGTATCACTCATACCCTTGTTACGACGGGACCGGCTAAACCGTTGAACTACCCCACCCTCTCAACGGGCCACGCAATCGAGCCGTGCACATGTGCGGGGTGTGCATATGGTAGAGTCGCCCGGGTGTCGCCCGGCAACACGCACGAACACGAGCAGCCGGATCGGGTCGGATATCCGGAAGGCCGTGTCCTTGTCCGTCCCCGAAAATCGACGCCGAAATCCGTTACGTAGCCTCTTCTTTTTGCGGGGGGAGTTCTTTAGGGGAATCGAGGAGTGTGCGGATCAGTGTTGCGGTTTGATTCCGGTGACATATCTTGGCCGACTCCCATGCCGTTTGCCCGAGTCGATTTCCCCGGGTTAGGTCGGCACCGGATGCAAAGAGCAACCGGACGATAGCATCGTGCCCCCCCGAAGCGGCAAGGATAGCCGGAGTGTTTTTTTCGGCATCTCCGCAATTTACGTCGGCTCCGTATTTGATGAGCAATCGCACGGATTCCTCACATCCGCCTTTGGCTGCGAGAATAAGTGTCGAATTCTTATCGTCTTCCGATACGCCGGCACGCAAGAATAGCTTAAGAGTATCCGGTAACGAAACGGCAAACATACATGCCGTCCATCCACCGAACGCGCTCCGATAGGATAACCTTTCCTTCGGGACGACATCCAAAAGCCGTTCGACGATCTGTTCGTCTTTTCCGACCGCCAGCATGAGCGGCGTCATCCCCGAGATATCGGCACAACTCAATCCGTGGGAAGCACCCGGCACGTTGTGGATCTTGGAGATCAACAGTTCCACGATCTCTCTACGTCTTCCTCGGACAGCACACGTAAGAGCCGTCCATCCCTTATGACTCCGGCGCAATATCAACGTGCTACCGCCCATATTCGCGAATAGCTCGACGATGTCCCGATACCCTTTGCGGGCCGCAAACATAAGAGGCGTCCGTCCCTGCCTATCGGATAGAGTTATGTCGGCCTCGAAGGGAGGGTCAACCAACTGTCGCACAGCCTCTATATGTCCGTTTTCGGCCGCAAGTATAAGTGCCGTCGTGCCGGTATCCGGATCGGCGGCATTGACGTCAATGCCCTTGCCTTTCGTCAATGCTTCCCTGATCGTTTTCAGATCCCCGATACGACTCGCCCCCCTCAGCTTTTCGGCCCCCCCTTTGTCGACGGGAATGTCAACGAGAAGATCATCGATCAATTGCAGAGTATTACGGCGATGATTCGCCTTGGCACGCTTACGCGCCGTACAGCCGAAGTGACCGGTACGCGTGAGATCGGCTCCGCGGTTCCGGAGGAACCGTACGACCTCCGTATGGCCGTTTTGAGCCGCTAAGATCATCGGAGAATTCTGCCCCGGGGGGTACGTCGGATCCGGTTCGGCACCGTGACCGATGAGCAGCTCTACGATCCCTACATGTCCGTTTTCGGCCGCAACGGTCAATGCCGTTATTCCTCCGGCCCTTTGATCGGTATCGTCCGGAGGAGCGCCGCAATCCAAGAGTAGCTTGGCGGTGTCCGTATGCCCTTCCCGGCAGGCAAGCATCAACGGCGACCACCCGTCTCCGGATCGTTGGTGGAGACCCCTCAACGTAGGGTCGGTGTACAAAAATAACCGAATCACCTCCGTATGTCCTTCGTAGGCCGCACGCAGAAACAACGTCTTCCCTTCTTCATCCTCGGCACGATTGATCTCACCGGCGGCATCTTCCATATGGGCAAACAACTCCTCTACGACACCCGCCCACCCATGTTGCGTTGCAAACGTGAGTGCGGTCCATCCCCGTGCATCCTTCCGGTGCACGTCAACTTTGCAGATATCGAGCAACCACCGCACGGTTTCCACGTGACCACTGCCGGCTGCAAGCATCAGTGCCGCCTCCTCCGTTTTCGTCGTCGTGGTTTCGATCACACCCGGGCTTTGTGCGTACAATAGCTTCGCAACCTCCGTATGCCCGTGCCGACATGCGTAGAGAAATGCCGTCCATCCTCTCTCTTTCGTGCCGGTATCCACCACCGGCACCCCTTTGTCCAAGAGCCATTTCACAACCTCCACCCACCCGCTTATACTCGCGGCCCTAAGTGCACCCTTCCCTCTGGTATCCGGTAGACCGGGATTGTGGCCGACCAACCACTGCATGACCCGCACATGTCCTTTTCGCGCCGCGCATTTAAACCCCATTTCCATCCCCTCTATCTTTGTCTCCGTACCATCCGTGGTTGCCTTCTTCTCCGCGTACTCGTCGCAAAGCAGTCGTACCGCGTCCGTATGCCCGTTTTCACACGCATACACGAGCGCCGTTTTGTAATCATCCTCCGGATTGACTTTGTTGATCAAAGCACCTGCCCCCACGAGTATCCGGATCACACCACATTGTCCTTCCGCACTTGCAAGCATCAACGGGGTCCTGCCGGAATCGTCGGAGAGGGAGACTCCGGCATTGCAGGAAGTGATCAACCACCGGACAACCCGCTCGTGCCCCCCTGTGACTGCCGACATAAGTGCCTCCGATACGACGGCTTCACTCGGATTTGCCTCTTCGTAGAGCAGTTGAGCATCGGATTCGTTCCCGTCCCTGCAAGCACGCAGGAACGCCTCCGGTCCGTCGTCCCCTTCACGATCTTTTTCGATGATCATCCGCCTCGCGGAGTCTCCTTTATCGACGGCATGCGGATCCGATGTCGACTCCCTTCTCGCGAGAGAACCCCTGCTCGCCCCCCGCGAGCTTCCCAAGGCCGATTTGAATAGGATCCCCATTACGGTGCCGCATGTTGCACCGGTCGCCGTTCCTACCAACGTCCCGGCCGATGTACGGGGGAGCAAAGCAACGACATTGCCGATCGCAGTGCCTATCGTTGCACCCGACACGAAACCCGCGAGGGCATACCATCCGAAGTGTGCGATACCGAAACCGTGAACCCTACCTGCGGAAGGGATGTCGGTTACGGCAGGAGAACGACGAGCGTCCCCCGTATCACCCCGCATCATGAAGTATTGATAGAGAAGAGAGATATCCACGGCAATTCATCCCCTGTTTCGGTCGAAGAGAGACCCGATTCGCGGGCCATGGTACGCTATCCCCGACGATGTAAGCAAATTTTTTTTTGCAGGATCTCGGAAAAAATATCCCGAACGTAGCAGTGTGATCGAGATGTCTCACGTAACGGCCTCTCCGGCAAACCCGTCATATTCGGATTCCGAGTCATGATCGTTCGGGGGAGTCGTCTCCGGAATCGGAGGAGACCACGGTGTGCTTTTCCGGACATCCGGACCGTTTGTCCGATGCAAGGGGAAGGGGCGATCTCGCTATCTCCCCGTTCGCAAGTTGCGTACATCGTACGGGCCACTCAACCGCTACCCTTCCGTGTGAGGAGGTAGGTCGTATGAAAGGTTGCGGTGTTCTAAATAACCGGCACTTGTTTCCGGGTAGGTTGCGCTTGTTTTCGGGGAGATGACAAACGTTCGATCAGTTTGGCGGTTCCGACTTTCCCACGGCTCCGAGCCATACCGGGTGCTGTTTTTCTCGCCAGATTGCGAAGGTTCGGATCGGCCTTGGCAGCAAAAAGAGCTCGGATGATGGTATCATCTCCTCTTGCAGCCGCAAGAATCATCGGAGTGTTTTTCCCGGAATCGCTCCGGTCTACGTCGGCTCCGTGTTGGATGAGCAGCTCTGCGGAACGCGCATCTCCTCCTTTGGCCGCGCGTGTAAGCGGCGTTGTCCCCGAGGTATCGGTATGATTCAATCCGTAGGGAGCATTCGGTATGTCACGGATCTTGGTGAGCAATAATTCCGTGACCTCGGCGTGCCCTCCCGAGATAGCATCATCAAGCGCCGTCCGACCTACATAGTTCCGGCGCAACGCCAACGCGTTATCACCGGCATCCAAGAGCAACTTGACGACGTCCTTACGCCCACTTCGGGCTGCAAACATAAGTGCCGTGTTCCCCTTCCTATCGGATTGAGTGATATCGATATCGGGGTGGGCGAGCAACAACCGGACGACCTCCTCACTTGCATCGTCCTCTTGCGCAGCCGCAAGCATAAGTGCCGTTTCACCGGTAATCGGATCGCCGGAGTTTATGTCAACACTTGTGTCGGACAACCCTTCCCCGACGCTTTCCAATCCCAGACAACGACTTCCCTCCCTCAGTTTTTCGGTTTTTTTCCTGTTGGCGGGGCCCGTGATGAGAAGTTCATCGATCAGCAGTACGGTTTGCTCATGATTGCCTTCCAAGGCACGTTCGCGCGCCGTAAATCCGAAGTAATCGGCACGCTTGAGATCGGCCCCGTGGGCATGAAGCAATCGTACGATGTCCGTGAACCCGTTTCGGGCCGCAAGAATGATCGGGATATCCTTCCACGAGGGAACGGGCGGGCATGTAGGAGCGGGCGGATTTACGTCGGCGCCACGACGAACGAGTAGTCGTACGATGTCCGTATCTCCGTTGGCTATTGCGATATTCAGTGCCGTCAACTCTTCCGACGGATCGCCGTCTACGGGACTACCGACATCCAAGAGGAACTTGACGATCTCCTTGCGCCCTTTTTGGGTTGCGATCGTCAACGGTGACCATCCGTTCCCGGATCGTTGATGCAATCCCTCCATTGTGAGGTCGACACTCACAAACAATCGAATGATTTCCATATGTCCGTTGTAAGCCGCAGACATAAACGGTGTCCATCTTTCTCCCCCTTTCTCGGCGTGATTGATCTCAGTGCCGGGCTGTGCCATGTAAGAAAGCAACTGCTTCACGGTTCGTACATGTCCGCGTTGTGTTGCATATGCGAGTGCACCCCGTCCCTGCCCATCTTTCAGGTGTACGTTGATATGGCAGGTTTCGACCAACCACCGGACGGTTTCCGTATGGTTCCCTCCGGCCGCAAGCATGAGTGCCGTACTCTTCCCCCTCATCGTCGTTTCTCCGACTACATCCCGGTTGTTCTCGTAAAGCAGTTGCGCAATCTCCGTCCGTCCGTTTTCGCATGCGTGGAGAAAGGGTGTCCGACCTTTGTCGCCCTTATTGATGTCCGCCATCGGTACGTTTTTGTCCGAGAGCAATCGCACGATTGCCGTATATCCGCTCACACAAGCAATTTTCATTGCGACCCCTCCGTCGGCTTTCGACAGCGCAATTTTTTCATCGATCAGCCACTGCACGATCTCCGTTTGTTCGTTTCGAACCGCACGCCTGAACGCCTTTCCCGTTCCCTTCGCTTGGTATTCCGTAAGCAACATGCGTGCGATCTCCTTATGTCCGTTGCCGCATGCGTACGCAAGTGCCGTTACGTTATTGTCCTCTCGATTGATTTCGTCCACCTGAGCACCATGTTCCACAAGTACCGGGATGATTTCACCGCGTCCCTTCGCACTTGCAAGCATCAACGGAGTTGTTCCCGAATCGTCAGGCCGGGACACGTCGGCATCGCAGGAAGCGATCAGCCACCGGCCGATCTCCGTATGCCCCTGTTCGATTGCCAATACGAGCGCCCTCGACACATCGCTTTGTTCCGTCCGTCCCGACGTCCGGAGCAGTTTCGCAATCTCCAAATTTCCTTCTCTACAGGCATAGAGAAACGCCGTCATTCCGTCCTCGTTTACATTAGCTATCATCAAGTCAACGAGCGGGTTTGCCACCAATTCCCGGGCCTGTTCCAAATTTCCTTTGAGCACTGTCCGCATCAGCTCCGTAAAGCCTCCCTGATCAATGATATTCGGGTCCGGTGCGGTCTCCGGTTCCGGCGTGACAATCCGATCCGGCGTGGCAACCGGTTCCGGCGTGACAATCCGATCCGGCGTGACAACCGGGTCCGGCATCACATCTCCCATACGAGACTTCCCCCCCGCATCCCGCACGTATCCCGAGGCCGATCCGAGCAAGAGGCCCACTACGGTGCCGCATGTTCCGCCGACCGTTGCTCCTACCAATGTCCCGGGAAGTAGTGCGACGATTCTCCCGACCGTGGCGCCTACCGACGTTCCGGCAAGTAATGCGACGACCTTTCCGATTGAGGTGCATATCGACGTTCCGGAAAGTAGTGTGGCGACCCTTCCGATTGCGCCACCTGCCGATGTTCCGGGAAGCAATGCGACAACTTTCCCGATCGCGATGCCTACCGCCGTGCCCGACACGAAACCCGTAAATGCATGGCGTCTGAGGTATCCGATACTAAAATTTTGCATTTTACTCGCCAAGGAAGCATCGGTTGCGGTAGCATGAGGAGTACTATCCGTATTGAACCATGTTAAGCAATACCGAGTTAAGCAATGCCGAAAAACAACGGGGGCACCCGCAAGAATCATACTCATAACGCTCACTTCCTTTTTTAGATCAACGACGTATACGTCTGTGAGGCATGGTACACCATTCTTCGGCAATTAGTCAACACCTTTTCCGTAAAATTCCGAATTTAGCTATTGCACAAAGGGTTGCCGAAGTACTTTAATTAAGGGGAGAGCTATTCTTTGGGCGGGTCTTTGGGCCGGGAAGCCCGGTCAAGCCACCGTACGACGTAATCACGGCTATTTTTCTGTGCCACGTCACGTGCCGTTTGTCCTGACTTATTGCGGAGGTTCGGGTCGGCTTGAGCTGTGGCAACAAGCCACTGCACAACGGAAAGGTGTCCCTTCGAAGCCGCGAGGATAGTCGGAGTATTTCCATCCGAATCTACATGGTCTACGTCAGCCCAGTGTTCGGCGAGGAGTTGCACGGAATCTACACACCCCCCTCCTGCTGCGAGAACGAGGGTTGCATTGATATCGTCTTTCGATACACCAATCCGCAGGAGTCGCTGAAGAAAGTCCGGCGACGAAGCGGCAAGCATACATGCCGTCTGCCCGGCTTTGTTCCGACAAGATAATCGTTCCTTCGGAAAGACATCCAAAAGGCGTTGAAAGACGGTCACACTTTTTCCGATCGCCAACGTAAGTGGCGTCATTCCCGAAGCGTCGGCATAACACAATGTGTGGGAAGCACGCATGCCGATGATCTTGGAGAGCAGCAGTTGTGCGACCTCTTCGTGCCTTTCGGAGATGGCGTATGTAAGCGCCGTTTGTCCCGTATAGCTCCGGCGCAACAATAATATGCCATGGCCGTACTCTATAAGTAACACAACGATGTCTCTATACCCCTTGCAGGCTGCCAGCATAAGTGCCGTTCGTCCCTCTTCGTCGGACTGCGTTACGTCGGTACCGGAGGAGGGTGCGATCAACCGTTCCACCGCCTCCACCCGTCCGTTTGCAGCAGCAAAGAGCAACTCCGACATTCCGACACGACTCGTCTCACTCTCGGTTGCTTTGTCGGCGTGTAAGGTGAGAAGCTCATCAATCAGCTGCAAGACATCATTGCGACGATTCGTCGCGGCACGCTCACGCGCCGTACGTCCGAAGCGACCGGTACGTGTGATATCGGCACCGTGGTCGTTGAGCAGTCGTACGACATCCGTACACCCGTTTGCAGCCGCGGAGATGATCGGAGAGTCCTTCCCCGGGAAGGATGTCGGGTTTACGTCGGCACCGCGACGAATGAGCAGTTCCACGATCTCTACATGTCCGTTCCGTGCCGCAACGGCCAGTGCCGTTACTTCCGGAAACCTCGGGTCGCTGTCGTTCGGCGAACTACCGAAGTCCATAAGTAGCTCGGCGGTGTCCGCATGTCTCTCTCGGACTGCAATCATCAGCGGAGACCATCCGTCATCGGATCGTTGATCCGGCCCCTTCAATGCGAGATCGGTCTTCAGGAACAACCGAATCACCTCCGTATGCCCCCCGTGGGCCGCATGCATGAAGGGGGTCAATCCTTCGCCATCTTCGAGACGGATCGCACCGGCCGGATCTTCCATATGGGTAAACAGCTCCTCGATGACATGCGTATGTCCGCGCCGCGCCGCATAGGTGAGCGCCGTGCCCCCCCGCATATCTTTCCGGAACGGGTCAACCTTGCAACTCTCGAGCAACCATTGTAAGATCTCCACATGACCTTTGCCGGCTACGATCATGAGTGCCGTCTCTCCCGTTTTCGGGTGCGTGATTTCGGCCAGGCGGGGGTTGTGTGCATGAAGTATCCGCACTACCTCCGTATGCCCCTCGCGACATGCCCCGAGAAACGCTACCCGGCCCCCAAGGCCCCTATCACCGTCTTCCAACGCTATGTTTTTGCTCAAGAGGAATTGCACAACTTTCACCCGTCCTTGCACACTTGAAAGATTCAATACGTCCTCTCCCGTCTCCTGCAACAGCTCGAACCCGTAACAATCGCCCAGCCACTCCATGATCTCCGTGTGTCCGTTCCGAGCCGCATACCGGAATGCCTTTGCCCGGCAACCCGGTTGAGAACGTGTTTGGAGCAGTTGTGCGACGAGTATATGCCCCTTCGCACATGCGTACACGAGCGCCGTCGCGTCGTCTTGTTTCCGATTGACTTCGTCTACTGCGACCCCCTCTTCCAAAAGGAATCGGACAATCCCGCAATATCCTTTTGCGCTTGCAAGCATCAACGCATTCTCTCCTCGACCATTGCGCTCGGATGGCGTCACCTTGCAGGAAGCGACCAACCAAATGACAACCGACTCGTGTCCGTTCTCGATTGCCAACATAAGCGCCCTCGACATATCGGCCTCACTCGGATGATGTGCTTCGTAGAGCAGAAGGGCAATGGTTCTGTATCCCCCCTTGCAGGCGTAGAGAAACGATGTCATCTCGTCGTCTTGCGGGTTGGTTATCGCGGGATCGGCATTCCTTTTGTCCAGCAGGTTTATGACTTCGGACACATCTTCCTCGAGCACTGACCGCATTAACTCCGTAAAACCCTTTTCGTCGGCAACATCCGGACCGATCACCTGTTCGTCATCGCGCATACCGACTACCTCGAGATCAGCGGGCTCTCCCGGGATCCGTGTCCCGATCCCTTCGCCATCCGACGCGTTCTCCGCCCGCTCCATAGAGCCTGTTCGGTCGACGACACCCGGACTCACCACCGACCGGTTGTCGAGGACACCGGCCTCCGAAGGGGTGGGGGAGCGACTTCGTACCGATGACCCGCCGCCCCCGAGATGCGGTGAGATGATTACCCGATCCGCATAGCCTCCGTTATCGACGGCATCCGGACCCGGCGTCTCCCTCCTTCTTGCGCGAGCATCTTCCTTCATTCTCCCCACGTAGCCCAAGGTCGATCTGAACAAGACACCCACTGCGGTGCCGTATGTCGCACTGACTGCCATCCCCACCAACGTCCTGGGCAGTGACGCGACGAATGTGCCGATCGTAGTACCTACCGCCATTCCCGACACGAAACCCGCCACGATTTCACACCGTCTGAAATATCCGACACCGAGGTTGTAAACCCTACCCGTGGAAGAAGTTCCGGCCACGGCAGGACGACGGGTACTCTCCACGTGCATCATGCAAAACCGACAAAGGGAAGAAATATCCATGAAGATTCGTCTCTCTTATTGACCGAGGAACGATGGTACGCCATCCTCAGTGATTAGGCAATATTTTTTTTTACGATTCCGGAGGGTGCGATTTGATTGCAGTGCCTCGCACAACGGTATCACTCGATACGTTTCGTCGTACCATCGGTGCGTGGACTACGACCGCCGGGGCGGTGGTGCACGAGTACCTGTTGCCTATTGCGCAGAGAGTGCTCATCACGTTACCGTCCCGGTGCATCGGCGTTGTCGGCCGAACGGAGCCCGGAGTATTCGAAGGGGCCGGGCTCTCTCGGGATGAGTCGTTACCGGTGGGGAGTTGCAAGGAAAGTGGGGCGAACGACGGGACTCGAACCCGCGACCCCCGGAACCACAATCCGGTACTCTAACCACTGAGCTACGATCGCCATATCGGGGGTGCCTCACCGGTCTCCGGACGAACTCCGTTGCCCCCCGGTGCCCACGCCCGTGGGTGAGCGCGTGCGCCGGCACGCGCAAGAAACCCCCGACATCCCGTACCCGGCTTTCGTACGCGAACCCCGAGAGTCAACGCGATCTTAGCGTGTCGTCCTTTTAACGTCCATACCTCGTATGAAGGCTCGCATTCCCGTTCCGGTATCGAACATCGAATCTCCCGCTCTCGACGAACGAGGTAAAGCGACTGCCCCGCCCTCAAACGTAGCTTGTCTTGAGGAGGCACTTTTGTTACGATCGCGACGAGAGCCTATGCCGGTTGCGAAGCGTACGTAGAGCATTGTCGTGGAATGTGAGGTTTTCCCGTGTCCGATCGACGGAAAATGAAGATGCATCCCGAAATAAGGGGACTTCTTACCTTGGCGTGTGCCTTCTTTACCCTGCTGGCCCTCGTGAGTTTTGTTCACGAGGATCCCGGAGCCGATCGGCTCGGCCTTGCGGGGTACTATGTTGCACTTGCCCTCCTCTACACGTTCGGGATGGGGGCCTACCTCGTCGTCGGATATGTCGTTCGGATCGGTTGGAAGTTGTTGGCGGGGAGGGGAGGGGAAACGACCTATGTTCGTGTGTGGTATTTTTTCCTCTTTCTCATTTCCCTCTGTTTCCTCTTGAATTGGCTCTCCGAAACGGTGACTCCGCCTCCCCCCTTCTTACAAAAGCGGGTGTTTGGCGAGACCTATATCGGTAGCTCTCCCCCTTTTCACAAGTCGGTGCGGTTCAATGTCGGCGGGGTTCCCTGTTACTACTTGTATTGCGATCTACCTCTCTTTAACCTCGCCCGTATTTTGAGCCATACCGGTGTGTTCATCGTCTTCTCGATCACTACCTTCCTCTCAGTAGTGCTCTTTGCCGATCTCCGTATATTCCCCCTCTTTTCGGCCCTTTGTCGGAATATCCGATCGATGCCTCTCTTTCTGTGCAAGAGGGTGCGAGATTTCGGGAAAGTGGTGAGGAAGAAGGGATTCATGTCTTCCGCAAAGCCCCTCCCCTGCGTCGCCGAGCCGGAAGGGGACCGTCTCTCGGAATATCCTCTCGATCCCGACCCGGAACACAAGGGCGACGAAGCGATGTGTGAAGAGCCGGAAGGGGGGTCGGAGGAAGAGGGGGGGGCGCCGCCCCCCCCTTCCGTTAAGGTGACCACCCTTTCCGATAGAAAACCCTCCTCCGGATCGGGTCGAAAGCGAGGGGATCGGTACGAAGGGGACTACACGCACTATCGTCTTCCCCCCCTGAGGCTGTTGACCGATGCTTCCAAGGTCGATCAACCGACCCTGTGCAACGATCTGAAAAAACAGGCCGCCATTCTGGAAGAGACGTTGCAGAGTTTCGGTATCAACGCTCGGGTGGGACATATCAGTTGCGGTCCGACGGTTGCCCTATTCGAGGTATTGCCACCCGTCGGCGTGAAGGTACAGAAAATCCGTGTTCTCGAAAACGATATCGCCCTCAATCTGCAGGCCCGGTCCATCCGGATCATTGCCCCCATCCCGGGTAAGGCCGCCGTCGGTGTGGAGATTCCCTCACCTCACCCGCAGGAGGTCGGCTTTAAGGAGATGTTGGAAGAGTATTTGAAGAGAGAGAGGATGGCGATTCCGATTCTCTTGGGGCAAACGGTAACGGGAGAGCACATGATCTCCGATCTGGCCCGGATGCCGCACTGTATCATCGCCGGAGCGACGGGATCGGGAAAGTCGGTCTGTATCAACAGCGTTGTGATGTCGATCTTGATGACCGCTCGTCCGGATGAGGTGCGCCTTCTCCTCATCGATCCCAAAAAGGTGGAGCTGAGTGCTTATACCGGTTTGGCCCATATGATCGCCCCCGTCATTACCGAGGCGCACGGTGCCTATGCCGCTCTCAACTGGCTCGTCAAGGAGATGCAACACCGGTACGAGATTCTCAAGTACCTTAAATTGCGAAATATTCAATCGTTTAACGGACGACGTATCGACCCGGAAAGAGAAGAGGCGCTCCCCTTTGACGTGCCTCGAAAGTTTCCCTATTTCGTTGCCATCATCGACGAGTTTGCCGACCTCATGATGGCGTCGAGTTCCGATCTGGAAACGCCGATTGCCCGGATTGCCCAGATGGCACGCGCCGTGGGGATTCATCTGATTTTGGCAACGCAAAGACCTTCCCGTGAGGTGATCACGGGGCTGATCAAGGCAAACTTTCCTTCTCGCATCGCGTTTAAGGTAGCCAGTCGTGTGAACAGCCAGATCATCTTGGATGAAAACGGTGCGGAGGCGTTGTTGGGGAACGGAGATCTGCTCTTTATGCCTCCCGGAACCGCAAACCTGACACGCGCTCAGGGAGCCTTCGTACGGGATGAGGACATCAACCGGGTGATCCGGTATATCGAGTCTCAGGCCCACACGCAATACCTCATCAGGTCGTTTGATCATCCCGCACCGGATGACGACGATGATGAACGGGAAGATGAGGAAGAACAGCCACGGGATGTCCTCCTCTACGAGCAGGCCCGCGCCATTGTCACGGAAACGGGTATCGCTACGGCGACCTTTCTGCAACGGAAGCTCAGCGTGGGCTATCCACGCGCTGCGTCACTGATCGATAAGCTCGAATCGCGCGGGGTCGTTACCGCTCAGGAAAAAGGACGTCCGAGGCAGGTAATCCAACGCACGGAACCGTAATTATCTTTTCCGTTGTGTATTTAACTAAAAAGCAAAAATATATGTAATTTTTAATTTATATGGTGTAGTGGTTAGAATAGTTACCATTTCTTCTCCTTTGCGGAGCTCGGTCAACGTATGCAAGCGAAAAAGCGGATTCTCGTCGTCGACTCTTCATCTTCCTTCCTTGCCTCCGTCATGGCTGCCGAAGAGGCGACGCGCTACGACATCTCTTGCGTGGAGAGCGGATCGGATTGCGTAGCTAAGCTGGACACGTTCAGACCCCATCTCGTCGTAATCGATCTGACGGTATCGCATGTGCACGGTATCGAGGTGCTCAAGGTAATACGTGCCGATTGGCCTACGGGTTCGATGGGGGTCATCATCACATCGCATCACGTGATGATTCAAAACTACCACGCGGCCCTTTTGGGGGGGGTGGACTACTTTATCTTTAAGCCCTTCGAGATGTCCGTATTGTTCGAACTGATCGACAGGTATTTTCAGGGCGAACTACGTCCCGACCCCTTTCAGGGTAAAACGGGGAAGGAGGCTGCGCAACAATACTGCTATCACCCGGTCGTTTCTACTGCTACTTCCTACATACGGTTGTGGGGTACCCGAGGTTCGAGCCCCGTTGCAGGACCTCGGTATGTCTGTTTCGGTGGCAATACCTCCTGTTTGGAGGTCCGGCACGGCGATGACCTCATCATTATCGATGCCGGTACCGGCATTCGAGAGCTGGGAGAGCGTCGGGACGTACGAGAAAGGGAAACGATCCATCTTTTTCTCTCGCATACGCACTGGGATCATATCACGGGGGTGCCCTTCTTTGCTCCTTTCTACAAAAAGGAGTGCACCGTCGTGGTGCGCGCCCCCGTAGGCTTTGAAAAGAGTACGAAAGAGCTCTTCAATGAGATGCTCGCATATGCCTATTTTCCCGTCCGATTGGATGAGATGAAGGCGCGGGTTCTCTTTAAAGAATTACGAGACGACAGGCCGATCTCCGTGGGAGACATTCTCGTTGAGACGCACTTTACGAACCATCCCGGGGCAACACTCGGCTTTAAGATCACGGTTCCCGGGAAGACGATCGGTTACGTTACCGACAACGAGGTTCTCCTGGGATATTACGGCCACCCGGACCCGATTCACGAAAAACATCCTCGCCTCGAACCACACCTAAGCTTGATCTCCTTTCTCAAAGGGTGCGACCTGATCGTACATGAGGCACAATACTTTCCCGATGAGTATCACGTGAAGACGGGATGGGGACACTCTTCGATTTCGAATGCCACCGTCTTACTCCGACATACGGAGTGCGGGGAGTGGATCGTGACCCACCACGACCCGAATCACTCCGATCACGATTTGCGTATTAAGAAGCGACTCCATGAGGATATCTTGCAGGAGTGCGGGCTACCCATCCGGGTCGACATTGCCTATGACGGGATGGTTCTCCCCTTCTAGGGGAGAGCGGTTACCGTCTCTTCCGGGAAAGAAGATTGCCTTACTGACGCGATCTTGATGGGCAATGGAGAATGTCACGTGCTTTTCCGCTCCGTGCATCACCCTCTTCAGGGCCGTTTCGGGGCGATTACACTCCTCGGAGAGATGGGCCAGGTAGACGTGCCGTAACTTCGGGTGTGTGAGGGAGTGGAGAAGATCGGCGCACATCTCGTTGGAAAGGTGCCCTTGACGGCTCAAGACGCGCTCTTTGTAGAGAGAGGGGCGGGAGGAGGCCCGGACCAGCTCGGGTTCGTGGTTCGCTTCCAAGTAGAGGTAGTCGCACTCCCGTAAATGGACCCGTACGAGAGATCCCGCAAAGCCCAAGTCGGTACATATACCGATCTTGATCCCTCCCGTTTGCAACGTGAAAGCGACGGGGTCGACCGTATCATGCCGTACGCTAAAGGGTACGATCTCCGTATCTCGAAAGATGAAGGGATCGCCCGTGGAGAAGATCTTGAACCTGATCGCACTTTTGAAGAGGCGGAGGATTGCCTTTGCCGTTTCGGCATTGGCAAATACGGGGACGGAGAGAGAGGAAGCGAGTTTTTCCAAACCGCGAATATGGTCGGAGTGTTCGTGGGTGACGAGAATGGCATCGAGTTCGTCCGGACAAACGCCGATCTCGCCCAACTTGCTCTCCACGGCTCGTAGGCTGATGCCGGCGTCGATGAGTAACTTGACCCGGTCGGAACCGAAGTAGAGAGCATTCCCCTTAGAACCCGAAGCGAGGGGACAAAACCCTTTCATGATACTCCTCCAATACCCTTGCGGTTTATTCCGACGGGTGGGCGATGCACGATCCGGTCATCCGACGGCGACGCGGAGACCGGAGGCAACGACGGGCAGGGCTCCGCAATCGCACACCGCGCCGGGTGGTTGAAGATCGCGTCCGGATACCTGTCGGAACGAAGCGCACAGGGTACTAGTAGACAAGAAGATTTTCAAGCGCCGACACGATCTCTTCTTTCCGTGGTAAAACACGGTTTTCCGATTCCTTGCTATAGGGTACGGGCACCCCCTTACCTCCGATCCTTCTGATGGGAGCATCGAGAAACGCAAATCCCTCTTCGGCAATCCACGCGGCAATTTCGGCACCGAATCCGCAAAAAAGGGGCGCTTCGTGCACGATGAGCACCTTCCCCGTTTTCTTCACCGAAGCGAGCACCGTCTCCCGATCGAAGGGGACCAAGGTGCGCAGGTCGATCACCTCTACGCTACCCCGTATCCGGCGGATCGCTTCGAGCGATTCGGGAACCATCATGCCGTAACAGATCACCGTGACGTCGTCCCCTTCCGTGACGACTTGCGCCTTGCCGAGGGGTGTGATCTCCTCTTTTCCGGGTTCCGGTCTTGCGCAAAAGGTGTGACGACGGTAGAGCGCTTTGTGTTCGAGGAAGATGACGGGATCGGGATCCCTGATGGCCGCTTTGAGCAACATTTTGGCATCGGCCGCATGGCTCGGCATGACCACCTTCAGCCCCGGAGAGTGTGCCAAGAAGGCCTCCACACTTTGGGAGTGGTAGGGTCCTCCTTGGATGTACCCTCCCGTCGGCATCCGGATCACGAGGGGGCAGTGCCACTCTCCCGCGGAGCGGTACCGTATGCTACCGAGTTCGTTGAATAACTGGTTGGCACCCGTCCACATGTAATCGCAAAACTGGATTTCGGCAACCGGAATCACGTCGCCGTGCAGGGAAAGGCCGATAGCGGTTCCGATGATCGTCGATTCGGCGAGGGGGGTGTTGAAACATCTATTCCCGCCATGCTTGTGTGTGAGGCTGCGGGTGGCACCGAATACTCCCCCCTTGTCTCCGGCAACATCTTGCCCGAAGACGACGATCCTGTCGTCACCTCTCATCTCTTCGTCCAATGCGCGGTTGATCGCATCGACCGGTACGCACACTTCTCCTCTTTCGCCCTCCTTCTCGTGCGATCGGATCGTCGACGTGCCGAAGAGGTGATCCGATACCCGATCGGGGTCGGGGAAGGGAATCTGCTCGGCCCGTTTTGCGGCCCGGTCAACTTCCCGTTTCGCCTCCGCTTCGAGGGTGCGGAACTCTTCTTCGGTGAGCATCTCCCTTTCGTACAGCCACTGCGTATAGCGGGGCAGGGGATCTGCCGATTGATCATCGGACCGCTCTTTTTTCGTCTTGTATTTGTTCGGATCGTCGGAGGAACTATGTCCCCCCAGCCGGGGTACGCGGGCCACGATCAATGAGGGTCCCAAGCCCGTACGTGCCCTGTGTACGGCACTTTCCATTGCCCGGTTGCACTCTTCGATATCACACCCGTCGATCGACAAAACGTGCAAACCGGCATATCCCCTTGCCATGTGTGCGATCGATCCGCCGGCCGTCTGTTCTTCTACGGGTACCGAAATGGCCCATCCGTTATCCTGTATGACGAAGACCACTCCCGCGTTGTGGAGGCAGGCATAATTCAGCGCTTCGTGGAAATCGCCTTGCGACGTTGCCCCCTCTCCCGCCGACACGTAGACCACTTCGTCCGGATCGGTACTTCGGAGGGAGATGGCTTTGGCTATACCGACGGCGTGGAGAAACTGTGAGCCGACCACACTCGATTGACACGGGATGCGCAGCTGTTTGTCGGAAAAGTGGTCGGGCATTTGACGCCCGGAGGAGTGGTTGGGAACGGCGCGGGAAATGGAAGTTCCCAAGATCTCTTCGAGGGTACATCCGAAACCCAAGGCAAAAGCGCGATCCCGGTAGTAGGGCAACGCCCAATCCTTTCCGGGAATCAACCGGGCCGCACAGACGGTGCCGATCATTTCATGCCCTTTGGAACATACATGCAACGCACCACCCTTGTTCTGACGGGAGAGTTTCTCCATCTTATCGCTTGCAAAACGACAGATCACCATTTCTCGCAAAATACGCCGGTACAATTTCCTCCGTGGCTGTTTGACGGAAAGTTCGGTATCCGTCGATTCGATCGAAACGGTAGGCATGGCTCACTTTTTACCGGTTTGTTTCTTAATCTGCGTAACCTGCTTGATACCGGCCTCTCGTTTCTGCTTAATGATCTTCTGTACCTCCGCCTTGCTTTTCGGTATACGTCCCCGCTTCTGTGGCAAAAACCTCCCGGCAATGGTAGCAACATGGCGATCTTTGCGTTGCGGTCCGGCCTCTTTCCGTGTGTGCGCGCTGATCGCACCGAACAATTTTTCGTGGCTCCCCCTCCCTTCCTCCATATCGAGTGCCGGGGCATTGCGCAGACGATCGGACAGATGGCGCAACGATTCGAGACGTTGGGAGAGTACTTCCAGACGGGAATCGATCTTGACTCGGGAGCTTCCACGCAGACTTGCAATCAGCTGCGCCTCCGTATCGAACCGAGCGGAGAAGGTGACCGACGTGCTCGTAAAGTCGGGAACGTAGAGAAAGGGGCGGACGGGGATGGGCACGGTCTTGTAGATATCGGTCGTGTACTGCGGTTCCTCCTCTGTTTTGATCGATTGTTTCGGGGGGCGACCCCTCTTCGGTTTCGGATTGAGCGCTTCGCTTGAGTAATAGGTCTGCGCTTTCGTCGCAATGGTTTCCCGTGCTTCCCGGATTTCTCGGGAGACATCGGTATCGAAGAAGTGTTGTTTGACCTTCTCCAAAACCGGCTTGACGATATGCAGGTCCTCTTCGAAGACGAAGCGGAAGTCGTGGGTACGCAGCCATTCAATGATCCGGATGCGCGATCTTTCGTGGTAGTACTGTTGCCATTTTTCCAATTCGGCCAAATTATCGTAAATAAATTCGAGAAAATGCTCCCGCGCCTCTTTTGATTGAATGATATCGGACAACTTTTCCTTTGTGTCGATATCGTACACCTTTTCGGAGACGAACCCTTCCATGAATTTCTTGGTTTCGTAGAAGGTCATCTTCGGGATCATCCGGTACCGATCCGGGTGTTTTTCCACTTCTTCTTCCAGCCGGGCGACCTCCTCTGCCGGTTTATCGAGGTCGGCGAAGAGGATAAAGCCCTCGATGCGATCCAAGTAGAAATCCCGCTCGTCGTCCGACTTGGCAAATGCATCCATAAGTCTATGAAAACGAAGGATAAGAGGACTCCGTGCCTCCTGCTGTTTTTTGGTCGGTCCGGCCATGGATACGGGAACCCCTCACGTGCGGTGCAACGCCTTGCTCGTATCTCGAGGGTACCGAATTCGAGCCTTTCCTTTCAAGGAAAAGGGGTGCTCCGGTACCATCCGTTCCCGGATTACCCACTATTTGTTCGGGGAGATAAAAGTGCTCGATATAAAAAAAATTCGGGAAAATTCCGAAAATGTCGAAGCGAGAATCAGAACGAAAATACCGGGATTTTCCCTCAAGGAGATTCTGGAGGCGGATGGTGCTTTGCGAGAAAAGAAGGATTTAGTCGATAGGTTAAAAAATCGTAAGAATTCTATTGCCAAAGAGATAGGACAAAGAAAGAGGGTGGGAGAAGATCTCTCGAAGCTCACGGCCGAGGGGGCCGAGATAGGTGATCGGATCGGCCTTCTCGATGCGGAGGCACATAGGCTCGAATCGGAGGTGAAAGAACTTCTCTCCCACCTTCCCAACCTACCCATGCCGGAGGTGCCCGTCTCATCCGATCCCGCAGAGAACGTCTGCCTTGAAACGGTGGGAGAAAAACCCCTCTTTTCCTTTACTCCGAAACACCACCTCCTCCTTAACGAGACGTTGTCTCTCTTTGATTTTGCAAGGGGGGCGAAGATTGCCGGAACCGGCTGGCCCTGTTACCGGGGTGCGGGGGCACGACTCGAATGGGCACTCATCCGCCTTATGCTCGATACCCATACGGAGAGGGGATTCGAGATGTGGATCCCCCCCCTCCTCGCCCGTCCCGACGTTATGTACGGTTCGGCCCATCTTCCCAAGTTTGAGGAAGATCTCTACAAAACGGAGGGGGAATCCCGCTTCCTCTACCTGATTCCCACTGCAGAGGCGGTGTTGAACGGCCTCCACTACGATGAGATCATAGATGGTGATGCGTTGCCGTTCAAATACACCGCATTTACACCCTGTTTTCGGAAAGAGGCGGGGGCTGCGGGCCGGCAGGAGAGGGGACTCATCCGGACCCACCAGTTCAACAAGGTTGAGCTCTTCTGTGTTACCCGCCCGGAGGAGAGCGGGAGGGTATACGAGGAGATGGTGGCGAGTGCCGAGGCGGTTTTGGAAAAATTGGAACTGCACTACAGAAAGATGCTCTTGGTCACGGGTGACATCGCTTTCCCGGCCGCTAAGACGATCGACCTGGAGGTGTGGCTTCCGGGGCAGGAGCGCTACTATGAGGTCTCCTCTCTATCCGACTGTACCGATTTTCAGGCGCGTCGTTCCAAGATGCGTTACAAAAAGCAGGGGGACAAGCCCCGTTTTTGCCACACGTTAAACGGATCGGGGCTCGCCACATCCCGCCTTATGGCGGCTCTCTTGGAAAACCGGCAGACGGTTGACGGGAGGGTCGTGTTACCCGAAGCGCTACGCCCCTACTTCGGGGGCGATGAGATTGCGACGTGCCCTTCGAAATCGGATCGGTGAGAGACGGGGTATTGTGTGGCCTATGAGCCGGAAAGAGGGTACGGCCATACGGCTCGATGAGGCTGTTTCCGGAATAATTTCTTGTCGAATCTCGGGTTCTCAAACTTTGTCTTTTGATTTTTCTCTGCGGGTCGTCTCTTTAATGGTTGTTCCGCCATGCCGTTCCTTGGTATTCTGTTGCTCGAAGAATCACAAAAACGGGGAGAAACAAACTATGGCAACTAACTTTGATGCTACCATCTTATCGGGGCCGGTCTCGAAATACTGTTTGCGGGTTCCGTTTTTGTTTTCGGCATCACCCGTTGTCATCAAAGGCCGTACGTGCTATTCTCTCGCGATCAATGTCACTATCCGTAGGAGAGGAAGATGTCTTGTATTTGTTGCTGTCCGTCCCACCGAGAGCCGGTCATCCGCACCGGTGTCGTAGAAGAACCCCCGCAAACGACCCCCCCCGTCACGGTGCAACCGAAAGGGGCGGTAGACGCTCCTCCCGAGGTGCGGTTGCTACGATCTCTTAAGATGAAAGAGTGGGATGCGCAAGTGCGAAGAGAGGAGTCTTTTCCCGGTGTGACTCCCGAAGATGCGGGGATTCTCGAAGTGGCGGGAGAGGTCGATGTAGAGATGCAACGAGTGCTCTACGAACAGGCGCAAGCATTGCAGGAGAAGAGGGAGAGGGAAAAGCCGGAAGAGATTGATTGGGGCCTACAACAGGTTCTCTGCAGGGAAATATATCCCGAAGGGGGTGTAGGCCCTGTTTCCGAAGTCCGTCCCGACCGGAGGTGAGAGACGGGTCCCGTAATATCTCTTGCCTTGGTTGTTGTGGCCGGATTCCGCATCCGATCCCCGCTCCGGTTCCCGAGGTCGCACCCGAGCCCGTAGTCACTAAGCCGGGGGCGACATTTATCAGTTCTCGAAAATTGGGTCTGATGGAATTTCGAGAAGGCATGGGGCTTGATAGGTGGATCTTTTGGATGGCATTCGTTTCTACAATCGGTGTTCCTTCCGTCTTCTTGATCCGTTCTCGATAAGAGGTAGGGTGTTCCACATTGTCTTTGAAATCCTGTCTTTAATTATTTGCATCTTGATTCTTTGTGGGGTGAGAGTTTCGCGTTGGGTCGCCATCTTCCGTTCGACCTCTCTTCTTCTCCTTGGAATGTTTGAAGACTAAGGGTAGAACGATGTGGAAAAGGTTTTGGGGCATGCTGTGGTCGGTACCGACAACCCGGGGTCTATGGCAATTTTTCCGAGAGCCTTCTCTTGATTTGTCAAAGTTCGGTCGTGGGGAGAACAAGCTCCGGACCGGTATCATGCTGAGGTGCGGAACCGGCCCGGGTCGTGGAGAGCTTATCGCAAGTCTCTCCCGCATCGAAGACTTTTCTTGGGCGTCGTTTTCCTTGGGGTGATGTTTCTTGCTACCAAGGCCTTCTCGTGCTATCGTGCCGTTCTTCTCGACCAAACTCAGCCCGGGAGAGATGATGTCTTGTGTCTGTTGTTGCCCGACCCGTCAAGAGCCTACTACCCGAGAGAACATTCTCGAAGAGGCACCCATCACTGTTGCTCCGTCGTCATGCTTCGTTGCGGATAGAGCGCTCCGTGAAGATGTGAACTGCCTTAGGTTTGCGAACATATTCGATGACGAGTTGCGGGCAGAGGATGAAGCAAAGATGTCTCGCAAAAGAGGGGCCCTTAAGAACGTGAGAGAGAGCGTTGCGATGATGGTGGCTTTAAAGATAGCGTCCGTCGTTTCTCCGCACTGAGTTTGTTGTCTGTTTTTCAATCGGAGGAGAAGGAAATGTCCTGTTTTGCATGCCGTAGCTGTTTGCCCTTGTCAACGCCCGAACCGCAACCGGGGCCGAACCCCCGTGATTACCGAGCCGAAGTTGTCGTTTCTTTTCTCGAAGAACGCAGACGCCTTTTTCGTTTCCACGCCCGGTGTAGACCGGGCTCCGACTCGTAGAAACATTCAGAATCCCGGTATGTGGTAAGCTTCTCCGGATTGAAGGGGGACTTGAGACCTGAGAGAAGTGTTGTTGGTTCGGGGAAGCATTTCGCCGGGTGTTGCCTCTTGAAGAAGAAAAGACCGATCAAGTTCCCGTGGCGGTGAACGGTGAGTACGCGGGCATATTCGACTCCATTAGCGCAAAAATCAATTAGCAGGCACCGGTTTAGCAGAAAGTTGTCACCCTCGCAAGGGGTATAATTTCTTTAAAGCAAACGGATTGCCCTTATTTTTAGGAAGTAGCAAATCATAAAAAACACGTTTCTATTATGCCAGCTGTAATTGTATTGTTTTGTTTTGACCAAGTGAAATTTTCTCTCACACGGCTCATACACACGCTTCCATGCCTGCGAACTCCGGAACAAAAACCGGGAAATCGGTTTTTCAATTCGGGACCCCTCCCCCTTTGCTTTTGAGGAGGTACCCCCCCCCCTTTGTTTTGTTTTTGAGACGTATCCGGTCTCCCATAAAAGATGTGCATAACCCCAAAAGGAAAATTGACCGTTCAGTTGTAGGTAAATACCCGGATATGGTATAATTATGTGGTTAGCATTCAACAAACTTACAATCAGGAGCTTTACAATGGCAATGCAAAGTGATCCCGTCTCCGACTGCAGAAAACCTCTCGTCGACCGGTCAACAAATGGAGGTAGCCGGTATGGGGCCTCAACAATGGAAGGAACTGCGGAGACAACCCACAGTCTAAAGGCCCGCATCGCACTCCGGATAAACTCGCACCGCAAAACAACTCTCGCTGTCGCCGTCATTACGGGAATGATACTAGGGGGAGTGGTCCCCGGGGCTATAGTCGGAGCAGTGATAGCAGGCCTTCTCATTTTTGCATGTTCACGTGTCCGTGTAGAGAAGTCCGAGGCCGAGGAGGAAAGAGCAAGAGAAGCGCGGGTCTGGAAAGAAGCACGCCTTGTAATAGAAAACACAGATCCCTTAATTGCTCGAATTGATGGCGCGCAAGAACGAATAGAAAGAACGATAGAATACATGGCTAAGCGAAACGCTCAAGAAGAAGCCCGCAACCGGTAGGTGGGATCACAAACCAAAGAAGGTCGGGCCACCCATTGACAAAACACATCCTGCTCACGGAAGAAAGCCGATAGAGAAGGTGGATGACCCGACAGAAGGCAAACCGGGTCACTCATATCGTCCGGCGTATACCCGAAGGAACGAAAGCCGAGTGACCCGAGTCGGGAATGTGTTGTCGACCGATAACCAAGGTTGGAAAAAACCGGCCTACTACCCCGAAAAAAAGAGAACCGCTCGTACCGATCGCAGACACGGGGAATGACGGATCTACGAACCGCCGAACGGTCCCTTAAAACGATAGTCCCGGTTTCCCGAAGATACGCGTCGTCACAAACGAAATGATCAGCGGAGACAGAGCAACCCCTAGTTCGATTCCGCTAATCAGACGATGACGCCCCAACCAAACTCCGGACAAGACATGCAATACCGATAAAGCGATAGATGTAATCTTGCCGACCCGACTTAGCTCGCCGAGCAAGCCATGGACCCGAGACATCGACGGCAACCTCGTGCTCACGGATGAGAAAACAGCAGACATGCAACAACTTCCTCTTGGGATCGGGCCATTATCTCCAAGGAGGGCGTTTCATTCAAGAAAAGATTTGTCACTAACCGGGCAGACGGGGCTCCGGCTACCGCTTCAGTTCAGGTTCTCTAGGAAAGGCTGTCTGCCCATTGTTTTACTCTTACGAGCAGATCAAATGCCATAGCCTCATCCCCGTAAATCGGGCACTCGGTTTCAACGGGAATATCTTCGTCCTGTGGCGACCGAACATGAAATTGCTCTTCAGGTCCGTCAATAGGGACCACGATAGGAGCAGGAACGTGATAGTCCGGTTCGACATCGACGGCGATGAGTCCTGCTTCGTCAGCTTCGTTGACCTCCTCACTTCCGGATCCTGCGTCCCGCATAGCTTCGTCAGGAATGCCTTCGCACCCCGGGGGCAATACCGTTGGAAAATAAATGTGACCTTCTCGAATCTCTTTTTTCGCCGGAATGCCTCCCTTCCCACGATTCGACGTGGTAGGAGGCTCGACGGAGTCTGCCCCGGAGGGAGCTCCCGACTCTTTGGCAGAGAGCTTTGCCGGCCTCTCGGCTCCATCACTCGGTGGTGAGGAAGGCACAAAGCCGGACAGGTCGGTGAAAAGGTCTTCTACCGGATCGGACACGACACTCATATGAGAACTCCGGGACGATTCCCCCGTATCTACCGTATCCGGGAGACGCTGTTTCCGAGCATTCTCCTTGTCTATCCATGAGGAGGAGCGCGATGCGGTCGTCAACTATGCCGTAAGACAGAGGTTGGAAAAGAGTGTCGATGAGTGTGCCAAAGAGTGTGGTGCTACCGGTTCGAGTGTGTCGAGGTGGATCAGGGATGAGT
>JAPOVA010000009.1:0-993 GCA_026708385.1 Simkaniaceae bacterium
TACCCGTGTATCGGCCACAATATAGAGCGGACCTTGCCGAATTCGGCCTTTGTTTCATTCATAGACGACCCCTAATAACTCAAACCTCCGGCTACCCTCGGAAAAAATTCACTATGAGGAAAATTTTGTCCGAGAGCCATCGAGTGTTACGCTTTGCAAATCGACGCCACAATTATCTCAAGAAGAATGATAAAAATCAACAAAACATTCTCTTCTCATTCCATCCCTTCGGGAAACGCTTCCGCACGCGCCGCCATAACGGCCTGCTGGCTGTTCACCGTCTCAACATAACCATCCCACAACTCCTGATCCACATTACCCTGTCGAATCGAACTGATCAATTCTTTTTTGTAACTGGCAAGAGAACGTCTGGGCCGGAGCAAAGAGACCATCTCCGTATCG
The DNA here is from genome assembly GCA_026708385.1 of Simkaniaceae bacterium. Lineage (GTDB taxonomy): Bacteria > Chlamydiota > Chlamydiia > Chlamydiales > Simkaniaceae > JAPOVA01. The sequence continues at coordinate 403 of JAPOVA010000009.1, forward strand.
CCCGAAAGGCGGGCCATATTCAACAGGCGTTCCAGTTGCACCTTGGTGAAACTCATGCTACTGTTTCTCCTACGTGACCCCCGAGTGGCGCGGGGCTTCGGAGCGATGACGAGAGGTCGATCGGGAGTGATGATGAATTTTTCGATGAGCGAGCCCAGCTGATCGGGATTTTTGCGCTTCATCTTACGCAAAGTAAAATGGTGCATATACCCACCACTCTCCATGGGGATGTACTTGCAGAGATCGTTCTCCTTGCTACCTCGTACCTTCTTGATAGCCCTGGCAATCACCCCCTCCAGACTCTCCCAGTTTTTCAAAGTCTTTGTGTTTTTCTTCATGGTATCCAAACTCATCTCTCTCCTTCTTCTCAAGTAAGCCCATCCGACCGACTCATGATAGAAGGGCGGAGTAAGCATTTTTCGTTTTCCGAACATCTTAATAAAGAACGAACTTTTCGGCAAGGATTAGGAGCGATATCGAAAGAAAAATGTTCTGCAAAAAAAATCAAGCAACAAGCACCCCCTCGAGCAAGACCCCTCCGACCCCCGCTGGTTGACCCTCCCACTGCCTGCATAACAATGGCGCGGCGGC
>JAPOVA010000009.1:1003-32472 GCA_026708385.1 Simkaniaceae bacterium
AACGCTCGGTACACCCCCCCACTTACGAATAGTTAGTGTTCGATTCCCTTCCCTCCGGGCGGTTCACGTCGTTCGGATCTTTCGGTACCGATGTTCCCGGTATGGTGAAAATCTCTTTTTAATAAAAAAACCTGTTTTATATATCAATTTTATGTGTACCTTCATACTAGGTTCCATCCAAACAAAATTTAAGAAAAGATAATCCCTTTCCTTGACCGTTTCGAAAAAGGGGGATATGATTGTCCCCGAAGCCTTGTCGGGAAAAGAACACCATGTCATTTGACTACGACCCCAAATTCATCCGCAACTTTTCGATCATCGCCCATATAGATCACGGTAAATCAACCCTCTCCGATCGGCTACTCGAAGTTACGGGTACCGTCCCTCCCCGAGAGATGCAGGAGCAACTCTTGGATGATATGGAACTGGAGAGAGAACGAGGTATCACGATTAAGGCGCACCCCGTCACGATGTACTATACGGCTCGCGACGGTCATGTATATCAGATCAATTTCATCGACACCCCGGGACATGTCGACTTCTCTTATGAAGTCTCCCGTTCCCTTGCCGCCTGCGAGGGGGCCCTTCTGGTCGTCGATGCGACACAGGGGGTACAGGCGCAAACGTTGGCCAATCTCTATCTCGCCTTGGAGAGAGATTTGGAAATCGTCCCCGTCATCAATAAGATCGACTTACCGGTAGCCGATCCGGAGGGGGTGAAAACGCAGATCGAAGAGATGATCGGTATCGATACCGAAGGGGCCGTTTGTTGCTCGGCAAAAACCGGAGAGGGCATCGATACCGTTCCCGAGAGGATCCTTGCCACCGTCCCTCCTCCTACCCCGGACACCGAGGGGCCTCTGAAGGTGTTGGTCTTCGACTCGCGCTACGATACCTACCGGGGTGTTTCGATCTACGTACGCGTCATCGGCGGTGTGATCACCAAGGGCACGAAGATCCGGTTGATGGCTACGGATAAACGGTATGAGGTACTCGAAGTCGGCGCATTCACTCCGAGTGAAACGGCCGTAGCACGACTCCGCCCCGGAGAGGTCGGCTATCTGATCGCCAACGTCAAGGATCCGCAGGAGGTCCGGATCGGCGATACGATCACCGATGCCAAGGAGGGGGCGCGCACCCCCTTACCGGGCTTTAAAACCGTACTACCGGTCGTCTATGCCGGCATCTACCCCGTAGACAACTCCGACTTCGAACATGTCAAAGGGGCCCTTGCCAAATTGCAATTGAATGATTCGGCCCTTCACGTCGAACAGGAAAGTAGCACTGCGTTGGGGTTCGGGTTCCGGTGCGGTTTTTTGGGACTATTACATTTGGAAGTCACCTTTGAACGATTGCAGAGGGAGTTTGATGCGAACATCATCACTACGGCTCCGAGCGTCGTCTACAAAGTACACCTCTCGGACGGCAGGTCCGTATCGGTGGATAACCCCGCCCGGTTTCCGGATCCCTCCACCATCTCCCGCATCGAAGAGCCTTGGGTCATCTCCCGCGTCATGACGCCACAAGAGTATTTGAGTCCCGTCATCGCCCTGAGCCGGGAGAAACGGGGTATTGCCGAGAAGACGGAGACGACCGGTAACGGGCGTCTCCTCCTCACATTTCGCTTTCCGATGAATGAGATCATCACCGATTTCAACGACAGACTCAAGTCGATTACCCGCGGTTTCGGATCCTTCGACTATGAGTTCGCCTCTTACGAAATCGGCGAGATCATTAAGTTGGAAATCCGGATCAACAACGAACCCGTCGATCCTTTCTCCTCTCTGGTGCACGGGGAAAAGGCGGAATCGAAGGGGCGAGCCCTCTGTCGAAGACTCAAGGAGGTGATCCCGAGACAACAGTTCAAGGTCCCCGTTCAGGCAGCCGTAGGGGGTAAGATCATTGCGCGCGAAACGATTCCCGCGCTGGCAAAAAACGTTACCGCCAAATGTTACGGGGGAGACATTACCCGGAAACGGAAATTGTGGGAAAAGCAGAAGAAGGGAAAAACCCGGATGAAAGAGATAGGGAAAGTGCGCATCCCCCAATCGGCCTTTGTGGAAGTCCTTAAGTCGGGAGAGTAACCGACGACAACCACACGGTTCACGTTTCACCATTTTTCGCTCTCCGCCTCCGCGAGTCGCAACGCCATAACCCTGCTTCCTGCTTGTCGCATCGTCTATCTCCGACGCCGGAAAAGACCGCCTTCCCGGGGAGAGAGGGGGGGGTCGGATGTTGCTTGCACGGTTCCGTTCACCATCAAGTTTTCCTTGCTCACCGGCAAACCGGATGTTACGGTAGGCCTCGTTCGTTGATGCATTGCGGGACAAAAGTATGGTTGCGCCTGTCCGAGGAGAATCCGGCTCCGACACGATCGCCGTCACCCTCGCTTCCGGTGAAATCCGGGAATTTCCGGTTACGGTCGAGAAGGAGAACGGGGAGGAAGGCACGGAGGAAACGTCCCGTCCCGGTGGAGGAACATGCGACGGAGAAGAGGAGAATACCCTCGAAGAATGGTTGGATTATTTGGTCGATGCGGACGGGTTTGATGCGACATACCGCGCGACGCTCTCGTACTTTCTGAAGAGAGCGATACGATGTGGCACCTTCGGCCTCTCCCGCGGTGACGAGCAAACGGTGGAGGAATTTTTACTGCGCGAGGAGACGGCGGGTAGGGTCAAACAGGGCAACGTGCAGATACGGCAAATACTCGGTGCCCTTGTCCGGAATGAGTCCGCATTGACGATCAAATATGCGTGGGAGCTCTGCCCCTTGGTGGGAAAATGCGACCGACTCGCGCGCCTTTGCTTGGAAAGTGGCCGTATGCGCACATTGCCTAGGGAGTTGGACAACTTAAAGCGCCTCCGCCTTCTCTCTCTGAGGCATGTACCTCTGATGGTATTACCCGAGGGGCATCGCAATGCCGAACGCGTCCACTTCCTCTCCCTTCCGAATCCGCCTCCCGCTCCGGGTGCACTGCCCGGGAACCGGGGAGGCATGAATAGCCTACTCGTCTTGCAAATCAATCACACCCTACTGACAACGTTGTCCGACGCAGTCGGAGAGTTGCGCACGCTACAGATTTTACATTTGGAGAAGAACGAGTTGCGGACGCTTCCCGCAACGTTGGGACAACTGCCTGCGCTGCGGTTCCTCCACGTAGGTTGGAATCAACTGACGGAATTACCTCAGGAAATAGCCACGGACACACTGATAGAGCTTCACGTGAACAATAATTTGCTCAGCGCCCTCCCCGAAAGAATCGAAAACATGCACGCCTTACGAAGCCTACTGTTGGATAACAATTGCTTCGAAGCGCTACCTTCGGAAATAGGAGTCATGGCCGGAGTGGAAGTTTTGAGTGCGGACGGTAACGGATTGAAAAGACTACCTTGGCTGGGAGGAATGACCAAACTACGAATGCTGAGTTTGTGTCGGAATCAGTTGGAAGAGTTTCCCTCCGGAACGAAACGGACGGACCGGTTGCGTTACTTGGATATAAGTGACAATCCCCGGATCGTTGTGACCCGGGAGACGGAGTTACCCGGTCACCATCCGCACATCGTTATAGGACGAGGGAAGCAACGGTTGACACTCGAAATAGATGTCCGGGATATCGAACACAAACCCTCCGAGGTTCTCTCACGGTTATTGACCTTCCACTTGGAAAGCACACAGTCCTTTCCTCTTATCGAGTACGTCGACCCTTCCGGCGCGCGTAAACAGGCCGAAGCACGAGACCTGATCAAACGCCTCCTCGTTGCCTTATTTCCCAAGCAGGATGACACACCGGTAATGCCCCGTTGTGTTCGAGGTGACGTGGTGACGTGGCAACGCCTCATCTCGGTGGGCACGATCTTCGGAGCCGTCCTCATATGCCGGTCGGCAATCGTCACGGGGAGTCACTTCGACCCCGCTCTGTTTTTCATGATCGGTGCGTCGGGTCGGGAAACCATGACGGAGCTTCCGGACCATATGTACGATCCGATCTTTGACAAACTCAACGGCAAGCTCCTTGCCTTGTGTGTAAGAGCAGTGACGCAACGGGAAGGGAACGACCGCGACGGACAGCCCATGATTACCCGTTCACTCTCCGAAGAACACATGCGGGCAACCCTTGCGATACTCAAAGGGATGGCCTCCTACATCGAGCATGATCGTTGGGATGAGTACGTAGTTCGGTTACACAGGGCGCGCTGTCTCCAACAGTGGATCGAGGGTGCCGAAAACTCGGCTTAAACCTACCCGAGGGCTCCGAGTCCGCCCGTGTGAGCCGGTCGGCAATGTCTTGCCGGATTGAGAACGCCGAGGGCCGGATTTTTTTCACCGCACTGTGAATAAGGAGGTTGCGAAGGTCATGGTGTGTATGTAAAAATAGATAGAATAAATAAACTATTTGGTTCTAGAATGAGGTTATGGAAAACGGGGCACTGCCGTAGAGCCCGAAACGAAGATAGAGGATATGATGCTCGGAAGCGACGAACACAAGAAGGCAATAGAGCTACTTAAGGCTACCCTTCGCGAAATGAAAGAGGGATTAAACCGGATAGACGACTTAAAGCTTGAAAGGCCTAAAAAGCTCTTGGCGAAGCATATGCACGAGATCTATGCCGGCATTAGCGTGGTGGTCGAAGAGTACGAAAAATCGAAAGGGCAGGACGACCTCAATCGAGCTTTCAGACAGATCGAGATCTTCAAGCCGGCTTTCATGCTGAGCTACAGCGAGATCCTCGGTTAGACATTGTAGGTTGTCGAGCCGACATCAGATCCCGCACCCGTCCAGTTTGTGTGAAAGAAGTGCCCCCGTGGCTTGTCGATCCGCTCATAGGTGTGCGCTCCGAAAAAATCCCGTTGCGCCTGCAGGAGATTTGCGGGAAGGCGCCCTGACCGGTAGCCGTCAAAGAAAGCAAGGGCCGTACCGAAGCAGGGTGTGGGCACGCCGCTTACGGTCGCATCGACCACGGCACGACGCCACCCCTCTTCCGACTTGAGGATTTCCTGCTTGAAAAAGGGATCGAGGAGGAGGCTTTCCAATTCGGAATCCCTGTCGAATGCCTCTTTGATCTTTCCCAGAAAGCGACTCCTAATGATACACCCCCCCCTCCACATCAGGGCAATGGCTCCGTAATGCAACTTCCAGCCCATTTCGGCAGCGGCAACGTGCATGAGCATGAAACCCTGCACGTAGCTGATGATCTTCGAAGCGTACAACGCCTGTCCGATACTCTCGATCATCTCCTCTTTGTTTCCGTGAAAGGGAACCTCGGCTCTTTGAAAATATCCGCTTACTTTCAACCGTTGCTCTTTGAATGCGGAGAGACAGCGAGCAAAGACCGCCTCGCCGATCAGGGTGACGGGCACCCCGAGATCGAGAGCGCTGATCCCGGTCCATTTCCCCGTTCCCTTTTGACCCGCAACATCCAAGATCTTATCGATGAGAGCCGACCCGTCCCGGTCTTTATAACGGAGAATCCGACTCGTGATTTCGATGAGATAGCTACGCAATTCCCCTTCATTCCACTTTTCGAAGATCTCCGCAATCTGTTCGGTAGCAAGTTGCAACCTGTTTGATAACAGGTGGTACGCCTCGCAGATAATCTGCATATCGCCGTATTCGATCCCGTTGTGCACCATCTTCACGTAATGGCCGGCCCCCCCGTCGCCCACCCAGTCGCAACAGGGATCCCCCCCCTCCGATTTGGCCGCAATCGCCCGGAAGAGAGGCTTCACGAGAGCCCATCCCTCGATGTGCCCTCCCGGCATGATCGAAGGTCCGTTCCGCGCCCCCTCTTCACCTCCCGAAATGCCGGTACCGATAAAGAGAAAACCCTTCTCTTTGAGATCGCGAAACCGCCGCTCGCTGTCGGGATAATGGCTATTTCCGCCGTCTATGATCAGATCTCCCGGTTCCAAATAGGGAAGCAAGCCCTCGATCATCGCATCGACGGGGGAACCCGCCCGGATCATCAACATCACTTTCCGGGGACGTTTGAGCTTTTTGACAAACTCTTCCACCTCATCCGTACCCTCGATCTGCGTGTTCCTTGCGGGACCGTTCAAAAAAGCGCGCGTTTTCGCCGTCGTTCTATTGAATACGACCACCTTGTAACCGTGATCATTCATATTGAGGACAAGATTCTGTCCCATTACGGCCAAGCCGATCAATCCTATGTCCGCGCGGGCATCCGCATTACCGTCCATTCGTCTCTCTCCACTTGAGAAATAGACCCTACTTCTCTTAAGATGGGGTTTTCGTTTCGTCCTCGTAGCTCAGTCGGATAGAGCGATTGCCTCCTAAGCAATAGGTCGCGCGTTCGAATCGCGCCGAGGACAATCCCTATCCCACACACGCATACGCCCCGTATACACAACTCCTCCATAGGCGACAAGGGAAAAATACGCGGGAGACGGGGTGCTCGCTCCGCCTCCCCCGGTAATGATGAACCTTTACCTCGAACGACTACCGTGATACGATTGCCCGAGGTCGGAGGATGAGAACGGGCAAGGAGGTATGCAAAGCATGATCGTGGTGACCTACCCTTCCGGTAGCGGAACCGAACCGGTAATGGGGACGGAGGGAAGGAGGGAGGATAGCTTACGGAGGGGGATGTTCTTGGTTGCGGTTTACGAAACCTGCCTCTACGGTGCGGCGTCCGAAATCCGGAGATTCTCGCGAGCTCGCTCCGGTTCGGCGCTCGGAGAAGAAAAAACCCTGAAGGGGGAAGCAATACGAGCGGAGATAGAAAGACTCCTTCGGTTGGTCGATGGCGTGGAAGAGGTATTTGCCACATTCCGTACCGAAGGAGATATCACGAACCGAAAAAGGGGGGAGAGGGGAGACGGAGCGGAGCCGAAAGGGAACGACGTGCCGTACTCCGTGATCATAGAGGTGGGCGATCACCCGAACCCTCCCCGAAGTAGAGGGCGATCCCTTCGGCGATACCTCGGACGAGTCGATGTACGTAACGGGGGTCGGTGAGGCGTTTTCGTTCTCCCGGGTGGGTGATGAAGCCCCCCTCGACCAGCACTGCCGGTATGCCGGTCTCGCGGATCACGTGAAAGTTGCCGTGTTTCGTCCCCCGTGACACGGCCTTCGTGTGGAAGAGAATCCGCGACAAAATACACCCCGCCAATCGTTTGGAGGCTTTGATCCGCTTCGAAGGGCCTTTTCCGTAGTAGTAGACCTCAACCCCTTCGACCGTCTCCTTCCTAAAAGCGTTGTAGTGCAATGAGACAAAGATCCGGCTCCTCATCCCCCGGGTAATCGACACGCGCATTTTAAGGGGAAGAAAGAGATCGCGACTCCTCGTCAAGACCACCGGATAGCCCATTCCGCGCAGATATCTTTTGAGCAAAAAGGCGGTGGAAAGGGTCAGCGTTTTTTCCCGGACGGAAGGGGCAACGGCGCCACGATCCTCCCCTCCGTGGCCGGGATCGATGACGATGAGGCGGTTTCTTTTTGCTTGAAACCCCCCCTTCGGAACGCTCCTTGCGGGATGTTTGCCGGCACAGAGGGAAAGGGAGAGAAGGAGGGAGAATAACATGCGACAGAGCCTCTTCACACGACACCCTCCCTTCCCAGGATCTCTTCCACCACCTTGCGATCCTCAAAGGGGATCCGCCTATTCCCGATCTCCTGGAATCGCTCATGCCCCCTTCCGGCAATCAGTACGACGTCACCCTTCTCGGCCATGGCGATCCCCTTGGCAATTGCCACGGAACGATCCTTTTCCACGACAGCTCTCCCCCTATCTCGATCTCGCACCCCCGCCATCACCTCCGCACAGATCTCTCCGGGATCCTCCGTACGCGGATTATCGGATGTGATGATCGTTCTGTCGGAGAAGTGTCCGACCACGGCTCCCATCTCCCTCCTCTTACCGGCATCCCTATTCCCCCCCGCACCGAAAATCGTAATCACCTTACCCCGAAAAGAGAACCCCTTCAACATCGTAAGTACCCGTTCGAGCGCATCCGGCGTATGGGCAAAGTCGATCAGAACCCGAAAGCCCCTTCCGGAGATGACCGGTTCGAGACGCCCCCGCGGCCCCGCAAACGGTACGAGCGCCTCAGCCATCCGGCTGAGGGGAATACCCCGTACGACCCGACAGATCGCAACCGCCGCCAAGATATTCTCCACATTAAAGCGACCGATAAGTTGCGTGTGAAATAACGCCTCTTCTCTCCTCCCCTCCCCTTGAAATACCAAACGAAAGCGCGTTCCGGTCAAAGAGTACGTGATCCCCTCCGCGCGAAACCGGGCGGGTTTCCCGATCCCGTAGGTGATGCGAAGAGCCCGAACAGGCCGAATCGTCTCGGAGAAAACCGGATCGTCCGCATTCACGACAACCACCTTGCCGACATCGTCGACTCGGGTAAGAAGCTTTCTCTTCGCCTCAAGATACTCCCCCGGACTCTTGTGGTAGTCGAGATGATCGCGGGAGAAGTTGGTAAATAGCGCCGCCACAAAATTGATCCCCTCTACCCGATCCTGATCCAAAGCGTGAGAGGTCACCTCCATCACGCAGAGGGAGACTTTCTCCTCGACCATCTCGCGAAGTATCCTCTGATTCGTCACACAGTCAGCCGTCGTAAGGGTCGCGGGAATCGTATGAGCCCCCCAAGCCGTTTCGATGGTACTCATGAGGCCGACCGATTCTCCTTGAAAGAGGCGGACCAAGTAAGCCGTCGTCGTCTTCCCGTTCGTGCCCGTAATGCCGACCACCTCCATCTTCTCGGAGGGAAATCCGAAGTAGCGGGCGGCAATCCGCCCCCTCTCCCTTCGGGGATCTCCGTAAATAACGGATGGGATCCCTCGGGGAAGGGGGGCGCTGCCTTTCTTCATGAAAAGGGCGACGGCTCCTCTACGTACCGCATCGCCGATAAAACGGGCGCCGTCAAAGGTACCCCCCCTGTCGGCCAAGAAGAGATAATCCTTCCGCACCTCCTGCGACCGGAGCGCGATCCCCCTGATGATCCTCTCCCCGTCCCCTTCGATTTCCACATCCGTTCCGAGGAAAAGATCTCTAACGGACATTCCACCGTGCATAGAGCTCCCGTAAGTTCCGCATCTGCTTCGTCCGATCTGCCCTGTCGGGATCGAAGCGAGGATCCGGAGCAGGATATCCGTGGGGATCATCTTCCGGAATGTTTAAATAGTCAAATGTCCTACGCATGATGCGACTGAAAACGGGCGCAGCGCATCGCCCGCCGAAATAGGTTCTTCCGATTCCGGGGAGAAAGCGGTACTCCGGTTCGTCAATCGCAATGAGGAGGACGAATCGAGCAGGATCGGCGGGGGCAAAGCCGACGAAGCCGGAGAAATGATTCCTCTTGGAGTATCTCCCGCCCACCGCTTTTTCCGTCGTACCGGTCTTTCCCGCTCCCGTATAGCCGGGAATGGCGGCCCGCACACCGACCCCCCCCGGAGTGGTCACCCCTTTCAAAGCGTAGACCAGCTCCTCCACCGTCGCACCATCGAGCACAGGTTCGGCGGCGGAGGGAGAAAAACGGCGTTCGAAGAGAATTTTCCCTCCCTTCACCATCTTCCGGACCAACCGGGGATGCACCTCTCTTCCGCCGTTTGCAAGCATCGCATAGGCGCGCACCATCTGCAAGCCGGTCGCCTGCAGGTTGTAACCCATCGCCAAAGAGTAGGGGGTCGATCCGGAGCATCGCATCTTGCCGGTACTCCGGTTCGTCCCCGATCCGGGAAGAAAGCCGGGACTTTCCGAGGGAAGTTCGATCCCCGTCCGCCTCCCGAATCCGAACACCTCCGCGAGCTGCCTTTCGTACCATTCAAGGCCGAGCTTGTCGACTATTTTCCGGGCAAGATCGGCAAAGTAAATGTTCGAAGACTTCCATAACGCAAGATGGATATTGAGATAACGGTGATGTCCCACGTCTCGAATCGGTGTCGAGCGCCCGGGAAAACGACCGTCCTCCGATTTCACCGGTTCGAGGGGCATGAAAAGGGGGGGTCGTCCCCTCCTTGCCAACTCCTTATTGGCCAAATAGGCAATAGTCGCCGTAATCGGTTTGATCGTCGATCCGGGTTCGAAAGAATCGGTCACCGCGTGAACCTTGGTGTGTTCGATAAGGTCGGGATCGCTATAGTAGGTGCCGTACCGGGAGGGATCGAATCCGGGAAACTGTGCCAAAGCGACGATCTCCCCCGTGTGGGGGTCCATCATAACGGCCCACCCCCGCTTCGCATTTGCCTCTCGCACCCCGTATTCGATCTCCTCTTCGGCAATTGCCTGGATCACGGGATCGATCGTCAGATAGAGATCGGCACCATCTTCCGGTTGGCGGATCCACGTCCCCCCCCCCAAAGGGTATCGTGGTGAGCGAAACTGCACCCTCTTCCCCCTTTTTCCGTTCAAACAGCCGTCATACGCCAATTCGAGCCCCCCCGTGGGAATCGGAGCTCCGGTTTCGGGATCCTTCTCTTCTCTGACCGTGTGCACGACACTTCCGAGCAAGGTTTTCAAAGGGTGGGAGCGGCGGTAATCTCGGATGAAATAGAGGGCATTCACCGCAATGTGACGCCCCTTGGCATAGCGAATCCACAGTGTGTTGATCCGGTCTTTGTCCTCTTCATCGAGCCACATCTTCATCTTACGACTCCGGGATCGTTTCATCAACCGAGCATGAATCGCCTCTTTCGTTTCGGTCACGAGAAGATCGGATAACATCTCCGCAACCTCCTCCTTGTATCGCTCGGGGATCAGAAAAGGGTCGACATAGAGGTGATATCGTCCCACGTCACAGGCGAGAACGACATCGCGCGGTAGGTGATCCTTTTTTGCGAGAGAACGCAAGAAAATCCGACCCCTCTTACAGGACTCATCCACGGTAAAGTAGTGTTGCGCCCGCGCCGATCGACGCCACCGGTCTTTCTCAAGAACCTGCAGCCCGTAAAACTTACGGACGATCAGGCAAAAGAGTAGGTTCAGGAGAATAAAGACGAAAACGGAACGACGAAAACGTTTGGCGGGTATCATTCGATCTCGATTTCGGTCACCTGAGAGGGTTGTCCGAACGAACCGAATTCGGGTAGTTCGAGTGTGTGCAGGAGATCTCCGTAATGTTCTATCCGATCGATCCGGAGGGCCGACTCCTCATTGATTTCACGTAAACTACGCACCTCCGCTTTCCGCTTGGGAAGGATGATCCCGAGTTTCGTGATCTCGTTGAGACCGTCAATATAGGAATAGGTGAGGAAGGCACCGAAGAGAAGGCAAAAGAGGACCCGAACAGGCCATCCGTGTTCTCGAAAAGAGCGGCCGCTCTTGTCATAGCTTTTCGGCAACCCGTAGTTTCGCACTTCTCGCACCGGGATTTTTGCGCTTTTCAAGAAAAGAGGGAACAATAGGTGACTTCGTGATGTTTTTCAGACGAGCAACAATCACCTCTTCCCCCGTGCCGACGATCTTCTTTATAGGTCTTGATGCCTCTCGGAAAAGAGTCTTCACGATTCTATCCTCCAAACTATGGAAGGCCAAGGTACCGATCCGCCCTCCGGAGGTGACCATCCGAATCGCCTGTCCGACCCCCTTCCGAATCGCATCGAGCTCCCTGTTGACGAGCATTCTGAGGGCCCGGAAAACCTGTGTAGCGGGGTGCAATTTCCCACGCCTTCCCCTCTTCACCGAGGAGACGATGTCGACCAACTGCCCCGTTGTTTCGATACGTTTTCCGGAGCGCGCCTCCGCAAGGGCTCGGGCAATCCGTCTCCAGTCTCTTTCCTCGCCATACTCGCGGAACACGGCTCCCAATCTCCTTTCGGAGTACGTGTTGACCACGTAGCACGCCGAAGGGGACGTACTCCTATCCATACGCATATCCAAGGGGCCCTCTTTCAAGAAACTAAACCCCCGTTCTCCTTTATCCAACTGCATTGATGATACTCCGAAATCAAAAAAAAACCATCTATTGCGTCCGTGATGTTGCAGTTCCGCACAACCGCCTCGAGGTCGCCGAAATTACCGTGCACGAACACCACCCTGTGCTCCTCTTCTCCCATGTACCGTCGAGCCGTTTCCAACGCCTCGACATCCCGATCACACCCGATATAGATCTTCACCTCCGGATGTTCCGACAAAAAGAGCTTGGCAAAACCTCCCGCGCCCAACGTGCCGTCGAAAAACACGGAGATCTTTTTGCCCCGAAAAGCACGCAAGCTCTCCTCCGGCATGACGGGAACATGTCTCATACGAGCGCCTCATACTCCCTTTCCGCTTCTTCCGGATCGCTCGTCATCTCCCGTCCCGACTCCTCCCCTTCCAACAGAGAAAAGGCCTCTTCCATCATATCGGAGAGACCCTCTCCTCCTTCGAGGAAGGTTTCGAGATCGAATAGATATTTCTCCTTGGGCCAGATCTCAATCTTGTTGAGCACTCCCGCAATGACGATGTCCGATCCGATTTTGACCGCCCTTTTTAAGACGGGGGGAATCACGACCCGCCCGAGTTTATCGCAAGAGAGGTGGTGGAGAGTGGAAAAAAAGAGGGTGAAAAACTTTCGGTACTTGGCGTCGTGTTGCTTGGATCGGAACCTACGGACGATCTTCTCGACGGTGCTCTTTTTATAAATCGTTAAGCAACCACCCATTCCGAGGGCCATGGCAAATTCCGGAGATCCCCCTTCCACGAGACCGTAACGCATGGCCTGAGGCAACACGAACCGGTTTTTACCATCCACTTTAGCCTCCGAGGATCCTTTGAAAAAGAGCATGACCACCCTTGAACCTTCCACTCACTTCCACACCCTACCACCATATTACAAAAATGCACACCCTTTTTTCACCATGCCATCCGGTAAAAAAGGCCGTTCATATACAATGGGAAGCGCGGGGGGAGTATGAGAGGTACACGGAAGACGGAAGGAGGAGAGTTATGGCCGATTCGCGGACAATAGACGATTTGGGGATCGATGCTTCGGTACGTTGGGCACACGACCGGACTTTTTTGGACCGGTCACTCATAGATGAGTCCGATCCGGTTGCCGAGAAGACGGAAATCGATGTCTACGCCCCCTTCTATGAGAGCGAAGATGCCCTGTTGTTGCACACACACGGTCACAACCGACAGTGGGCCGATTTTTCACCCCCTCCCGGCTATCTCAACCAAAGGATGCGCATCTTCGTGCACCGGACCATTCCTTCTCTGGGCACGCCGGAGCACCGTGAGTCTCAGGTACGAAAGATTCGCAACCTCTGCGAAACCAATGCGAAGGGCCGAAAAGAGAAGGGAGGCAGGGAAGGGTATGCATGGGAGGCGGAGCAGGAAGAGCGGGAAGAGAAACGTGCTTCGGAAGCACTGTACCGTTTTTTCGACCACGTGAAGGAATCCGATGAGTTGCTCGCAACCATCAATGCCGGCCGTAGCCGGTACGCAAAGGGGTAAGAGATGGACATACGGAACGGACACGAGATACTCGGTTGGGGGGAAAGAGAATTGGAGGATATCCGCTTTGTGGGGTATTCCTACCTCAAGCAGGGTAGGTACGCGGATGCTCTCACCTTTTTCGAGACGCTCGCCGTCGTGTCGAACAACCACCTCTACGATCTTCGAACATTGGGCGCTCTCTATTTGGAAACGGGCAACCACCTTTCCGCACTCGACTACTTGGAACGGGCCCTGAAGATCGACGAAACGGACGGGCCGACCCTTCTCAATCGCGCTAAAGCGCTTCTCCTTTTGGGTTACAAAAAGCAGGGACTTGCCCAATCCGAACGGCTGACCGAAAATCCCGATCCGCACATTGCGGACGGAGCACAAGCCCTACGCTTGGCCTACTCCTGAAGGGCGAAAGGGACGAAGAGGTGTCGCGGAAAGAGTACGTAGACCTGATTGACACGTTGCTCGCCCATATCGGAGCCCTGCGATCCGAGAAGAGCGCTCCCCTTTTGCAACCCCTGCATCCCGAACGCATTGCCCTCGATGCGAGGCAGTCAACCGGAAAAAAGGTCTCTGCCGTTCCGGAAAATGAGAGAAAACCACCCGCACCACCCGGACAAAACGTTCCCGAGTTCGCAAAGGCTCCTCCCCCCGGCCCGCCCCTTCCGATCTCCGGATCGGAATCGCTAAAGAGGCGGTTGCAAAAGATCATGCCCGGACTCACAATTCACGACACGATTCCTTCCGATATCATAGCTATCGAGCAAAAAAACGAACGACAAGAGGGAATCTGCCTGCCCGCCATACCCGTCTTGGATCGGGGAAAAGATACGCACGCCTTTTTACGACAAGCGGCACACGCCATCTCGTTGCACATTGCCTCCTCCCGTGTCATCGATGTGACCCCCTTTGAAGAGGACACCGGATGGGATCGTGCGTTGGATACTCCCGGATTACGACTCATCCTCTGTCGGGAAGACCTCCTTTTCAAGCTGAAGGCCCTTCTCCCCTTCTACCGAGAAAGTCCCGGAGAAAAAACCCGCTTCCTGAAAAAAACGCCCCTCCTCCTCCTTCGGGACCCTTCCCTCTACGAGAAAGATCCTCACCTCAAACGTTCTCTGTGGCATACGCTCGAACGTTTCGCAAAGGGTGATACGGACAGCTCGAACTAAACACTTCTTGTCCCGACACGTATGTACGACCCTACCCCCGTCCGTCCGTGCACGGTCGCTTTACGATTCCCTCGCGATCGGCCCTCGTACATCGCCGTAACGGTCGGGTCGAAAACGGTAGCATCCACCGACGGCTTTCCCTTTATTCCGGGGATCCGTATCGTGAGCGTACCCTATGGAATACCACCCGTCACATGCCGAGCAGCTCCGGTATTATCACACCGTTCTGCCCGATGAAACCGCCCCCCTTCCCCTCGATTACACACATTGCCGAAAGCTGGCCCTCGGCACACGAGTTTCGGTACCGATTCGGAATGCCTTCGTAAAGGGGACCGTCATCTCTCACAAAGAGCACTCCCCCTTCGAGAGCATCAAACCGATTCAATCCGTTTTACAAGACGAACCGCCCATCCCGGAAGAGTTGCTCCTCCTATCCCGTAGGATAAGCACATATTACTGCACCCCTCTTGCCAAAGTCATACGCAATATCTTGCCCGGTCCGGTCAGGAAAGAGGTCAAAGAGAAGAGACAGCTACTCGTCCGATCGAACGTACCGAAAGGACAATTGATACGAACATGTCGGGAATTGCAAAGGCAAAGTCCTTCGCAAGCCAAAGTATCGGCAATCATGCTGGCCCACCCGAAGGGGCTTTTGCTCACCGAGCTCCTCGAAAAAGCAGGCACCTCCAAAAGTCCCGTAGACACTTTGGCAAAAAAAGGGATCTTGTCCCTCGCTTCAATCCGGGTCGACAGAACACCCCTCGAAGAATTCGAGTTTTTCCGCACCACCCCCAAGTTACTGACGGAAGAGCAAAGGAGTGCGTTCGACAACATCCGCCTGTCGATAGACCGATCCCGTTTCCTTACACACCTCATCTACGGTGTTACGGGAAGCGGCAAAACCGAAATCTATTTGCAAGCGATCGAACATGCACGTAGCCACAACCTGGGCGTCATCCTCCTCGTTCCGGAAATTGCCCTCACGGCACAGACGATCGAAAGACTCAAATCCCGTTTCACCGAAAAACTCGGCCTCTTCCACCATCGTCTCGGCGACGGGGCGCGCTTCGATATGTGGCATGCCGTGAGAAGGGGCGACATCAACATCGTGGTAGGTGCCCGCTCCGCCGTGTTTGCTCCCGTCAAAAGACTCGGACTCATCGTCGTAGATGAAGAGCACGACAGCTCTTACAAACAGATGACCGGACAGCCCTGCTACCACGCACGAGATATAGCCGTCATGCGAGGGCAGCTCTCCCGTGCGACGGTCGTGCTGGGGAGCGCCACCCCTGCCATGGAGAGTTACGACAACGCAAAAAAGGGGAAATATCTCCTCAGCACATTGACTCGTCGAGCCTCCGACGCCGATCTGCCGAAAGTGCGCATCATCGACATGAAAAGGGAGTGTGAGAAAAGTTCGGGCTTCCGGTTACTCTCCGACTCCCTTCTCGACGGAATCAAAAAGCGGTGTGAAAAGGGAGAACAGACGCTCCTTTTCCTAAACAGGCGCGGATATAACACGATGCAACTCTGTACCGGGTGCGGGGAGATTGTGAAATGCACCCGGTGCGACGTGAGTCTTACCTTCCACAAGACGGATAACCGTCTCGTGTGTCACCTATGTCGGTTTACGATCGCCCCCGCTCCGACCGGATGCCCCTATTGCAAAAAGGGATCCTGCCTACGTTATAGGGGCGCCGGAACCGAACAGGTGCAGAAAACGTTACACGCCATACTCCCTCGGGTGCGGACGTTGCGCATGGATGCCGATACCACCGGCCACAGAGGGAGCCACGATCTCCTTTTCCGGTCGTTTAAGTCGGGTAAAGCCGACGTGTTGATCGGGACACAGATGATTGCCAAGGGACTCCACTTTCCGGCCGTTACTTTGGTCGGCATCATCAATGCCGATAGCGGGCTGGGCATCCCCGACTTCCGGGCGGGAGAGTGGACCTTCCGGCTTCTCGTGCAGGTGGCGGGACGGGCGGGAAGAGGTGCTCTGGAAGGGGAGGTGATCGTGCAAACATCCCTTCCGAAGCACCCCGTTTTACGGCTCGCCATCGAAGGGGATTACACGACGTTTTTCGAACAGGAGATGAAGACGCGCAAACCGTTTCGCTACCCCCCCTTTGCCGGACTGGCTAAAATCACCCTGAGCGGCCCCCGTCCGGAAAAAACCGCAGCTCTCGGCAAACGGGTACGCACGGCCCTCATTCGGGAGCTACCCGCCTCCTGCGAGATCCTTCCCCTCATTCCCGCCGGCCTGACCAAGACAAAGGAGAGATTTCGGTTTCAGGTTCTGATCAAGGGAGAACGTAACACACTCTTAGCTAAAGGAATAAGAAGAGCTCTACAAAAAATAGGGGAGCAAAATAGGGAGATGAAAATCTTGGTCGACATCGATTCACTTGATATGTTCGGGACGACACCGGAAGCATAAATAATAATTATATAATTTGAATTTTAATAAAAATATTCATATTAAAATGATACATTTATTATAATGGGGGGTAAAAGTACGTATGCAAATGAGGAGTGTGTTGCATACGATAAGGGGGGTAAAACATATGAGTTCGCAAGGTCCCTCTCCGTCTCAAATGGTAGAGGCGGAGGGAGTCCGGACATCCGTTCCGGAAAGCACAAATACTTCATCTTCAAGTAGTTGGATAGATACTGCTCGATATGTAGCTGTTGTCGTAGGGAAAATATTATACCCCCTGAAATGTCTTCTCCGCGTTCTCGGATTGCAGGGTGGCAATGGGGAAAAACAATCCGAGTCATCTTCCGTCTCGAGGTATCACGTGGAGCACTTGGAAGGGAGTGAGAGAGAGAGAGAAAGTAGTAGTCCGTCCGCCTCCGTCACCATCACCGAGAGCGATCCCACATACACATTGCAGGAAGAACGGGATCGTGCATCATCCACCACCCCCCTCTGCGAGGATGTTTCCGATAGTGAGGATTTTCAGGAGTGCTTATCGCTTGATGATTACGACGATTTTTCTGATAATGGGGATTTTCAGGAGTGCTTACCGCTTGATGATGTTGATGATGAGGACCCGTTTACTAATGAGATCCCGGAGAACGTTCCGCTTCCGTATTCGCACAATACGGACGTAGAGAAAAAAGAGAATGCCCCCCTTTCGCAGGAGGAGATGTACCGTATGCTTGCAACGCGCCACAGTAATGTGGTAGAGATGCTCTTCCCCGAACACGTTCGGAATGATTGGCTCCTTGCTTGCCCCACCGACGCACGGGGACATGCGCAACCGAGTGAACACTTCGAGGAATGCTTCCCGAAAATGTTTTGCGATCACCCCGAGTTTGTCAACGACATACTTTTCCCTCCCCCGATCCGAGAAACAAGCGGCACACTTTGTCCCGAGAAGAATGGAGAAAACCCGGATCCGAGAATGAGACGGGGTACGATCCGGTTCGGTGCGGCCCATGTAAAGAGGGTCACGAGCAATCGGGGATTGTCGTCCTTGCCGTACGAAAAAGCCGATATGAATGTGGAAATGCACGTGGATCCGGAAATCCGGTACTCTTGGAACGAGAAGGAGAATCTACTTGAATTCGAAAACACCCCTATCCGAATACGGGGGCGTATCACAAAGACATTCCTTAAGTCCTTGGTTACGAAGGATGAAAGCCTATCTTCTTTTAAAAAATTTTCGATAAAAGTGGCTATCGAAAGCGGTTTCGCGCTCTTTCGCAACAATGAGGCAACGTGCACGCTCGGGGTACGCGGCATTCGCATAACTCCCGATGCCAAACTCTATTTGGATCTGATCCTTCTCTCCGAGGGAGAAGATATGGATGGAGTTCCCCACATCGGAAGTAGGTCCGTCGCCGCCATAAAACGCTGCGCTCCTTCGAAAGTGTTTCTTCCGGAAATAGGAAAAGACCTCTCGGGTGACTCGGGCAATCCGTTCAACGACTTTCTCCGGGAAAGCACTTGGTCCCGCCAAGATGCTCGAGGATGATTGTCTTCAACGCATCGATCCACTCGGCTCGGTCATTGAGCCCTTCCACGAGTTGCAGAAGCTCTCCCCCCGCCTTCCGAAACACCTCCGCATATTGCACTCCGATCTCCTCCAACGTTTCCAAACAGTCCGCCGTAAAGGAGGGTGCGAAGACAAGCACCCTCCTTTTGCCCGCCCGAGCAAGCTCCCTTACCGTATCGATCGTGTAGGGTCTGAGCCACGGATCTCTGCCCAACCTGGACTGGTAGGCGTGACTTACGGATGAGGGGGGAAGGGCAAGGGCCCGACACACGGCCTCCGTCGTACGCACGCACTGCGCGGCGTAACACCCCCTATTTTCCGGACCTTTCCTCTCACAACATCCGGGCACCCGCAAGCAGGGGGAGGATCCGGATGCCTTGCGCACCTGCCTTTCGGGAAGGCCGTGATAACTGAAAAGGACATGATCATAGGAGGCCGGCCGGTATTTCTCGGCAGAGGCCACGACGGCACCGATGAAGGCCGGATGAGAAGAGAACTCATCGATACAGACAAGCGAAGGGATCCGCATCCGCTTTCCGAGAAGGCGGAACACCTCCTCATGTACCGACCCCGTCGTTGCCGATGCATATTGGGGGAAAAGCGGCACGGTAATGAGTCGTCCGACCCCCCGCAATCTATCCAGCCCCTCGGCAATGGAAGGACTCCGGTAACGCATGGCCGGTACTACACGGAACGAGGGACCCAAACTCTCCTGCAACCTCTCCGCTACCCGTTTCCCGTAGACGCGAAGGGGGAGTCCCTCCTTCATCCGAACGGATTCGTAGAGCTTCGCACAATTCCGGTATCGGCTCGGAACAATGACGGCGCGCACCAAAAAAAACCGAAGCAAGTAGGGTATGTCCATCACCCTGTGATCACTTAGAAACCGGATGAGGTACTTTTTCACCTCCCCGGGGGCCGTCGAATCAGGGGTACCCAAGTTGACAAGCAGGACGCCGACATCCGCCATACTACCTGCGTTGTTCCCTCAACATATTGATCCCGAATATCTTCCTTATTGTGTACAAAAGACGCGACCGACTCACGAAACCGATAATTCCCTGTGTCGCTTCCCCTTCCAAGCGCCGGCAATCTCCGACAACACACGCTTGCATGATCTTCACGATACCGACCTCCTTACCCCCGCAGAGATCCCTCTTGGCAACCATCCCTTTTAACCGCCCCTTCTCTTCCCGGGTCCGTACTCTCCCCAAGGCCTCACCCCGAGAAAGGAGACCGACCAACTTACCATCCACGGAAAGGGTGGGCAGGGATTCAAACCGAAACCCGGTACTCGGGGTTCCTAAGGCTTCCAACGCCAAGGGCTTCTTACCGGAAAGGAACGCCCTTCTACTCATGAGCTCCTGCGCCGTCATCGTCACTTTTGCACGGCCCGACCCACGAGGCGCCTTCGTGATCAGCACACGCCTGCCCCTTCTTTTCTCATCCTCGGACTGCCCCCGAGATCCTCCCCGGTGCTCGTGTTTATCTACCACACCGTCAATCCGATAAAAATCCCGAGATCGTGCTCGATCACCTACGTAAAACATGGTACGATGACCCTCCGAATCACTATTGCGTCTTTACCACATTCCCTTTACATCGCAGATTATACATCCGATCGAACTTAAAAGGGAATAGGCCATGGGGAAAAAATTTTTATTTAGTTCGCCCGAGCTACACCGAGCTATGATTTTCAAATACTTGATAGCTTGATAGATAGAATATCGGAAACATGAAACCGCATCGATATGTTCTCACGGGTGCACGTCGTTGATCCGCGACATGTTCCGGATAACGGAGGTTTGACCGGGATCAACGATCCGGAGGAACCGGGAACGGTACTTTCGGCACGATGGGTGCCGCACCCCCCCCCGGCCAATCGGAAAAATCGGATCTTTGCAAATTGTAGACCGGCCGGCAGCTCTCCCTCTTCCCAAAGAGACCCTCCTTCGGACCGGCTTGTCCGGAAGGGGTTCGGTGTGCTACGCTCCCCTCCGTGAGGTGTAGGAAAGGGGATAATGGAATGGCGAGTCGTGTAGGGAATTGCATGGAAGGGGTCGCGAAGAGGGAAGTTCCGAGGATGCGGGACGCACTCCTCCGGATCAGCGCTGCTTTGGATAGCATCTTATGCGAGGTGCCCGATAGGGCGGACGAACATCTCTCCTCGGCGTGCACGTCGGACCGCGTGGGCCGGGAGAGGCTTACAATGATGCCCAAGCTATCCGGGATAGGTTCCTTGATCCGAGACATCAATATCCTGCAATCCGAGATCATGGTTTTGACCGATGCGGTGGAGGAGGAAAAACGTGTCGCTTGCACACGTAACGGGCTCAGGGTAGTGACATACTCGGGGGAGTGTATAGCGTACTTAGGAACGACAACGGCCCTGCTCATGCAGTGCAATCCGCTTGTCCCCTGCATCGCCTTGGCCGTGGGCAAGGGGTGTGCCGGGACAAGGATGTGCACGGAGGTCATCCGTGGAAGCGAAGAAGGTGTTCTGCGGGATCTCCGGGTTCTGAGGGAAGCGTCCGGGGCATTGCGGAAGCACGCGTCGTGGGTAGAAGAGTTCGCCCGAGTACATGAGAAATCTTTCGAG
Organism: Simkaniaceae bacterium; assembly: GCA_026708385.1. Taxonomy (GTDB): domain Bacteria; phylum Chlamydiota; class Chlamydiia; order Chlamydiales; family Simkaniaceae; genus JAPOVA01. The sequence continues at coordinate 22,182 of JAPOVA010000009.1, forward strand.
AATCGTACCGTTAAAAAAGAGAGATTGACTACGTTTCGGGAGGAAACGGAGCGTTATCTCCGCATGGAAGAAAACCGGGTGACGGAAAACGGAATCTGTCGACAACAACCCCTCCCCTCCCGCCCCCCTCCGGGTTATGCCGGCAGTAGCCCCGTCCGATCGGCAGTAGAGGCTCTTGATCACGACACCTGTCGGGCTTTTACCCCCCCGGTTCCCCTTTCCCCGGACTCTTCCCCTATCCGGCAAAATCCCGATGTGTTATAATGCTCCCTGCTCTGCGGAAGTAAACACGGGAGGTGAGGGAATGGCAAGTTGTACGGGAACGGATCGTATGGGAAATGGCGTGAAGGAAATCACGGAGAGGGAGGTGTCGAGAATGCGGGACGAACTCCTCCGGATCAGCAGTGCCTTGGACAGTACCGTCTGTGAGACGGAGAGCGAGGCGGAGATGCATCTCGACTTGGCGTTTGCGTCGGACAATGTGAGCCGAAAGAAATTTGCGATGATGCCCGGGTTATCCGGAATCGTTTCCTTAACCCGAAATATCGATATCCTGCGATCCGAGATCGCGGTTGCGTCCGACATGACGGAAGAAGGTATCGTCCGCACGCGTAACAGACTCAAGATAGCGACCTACGCGGGGGAGAGCGCAGCGTACCTCGGAGTGGCCGTCTCCCTGTTCATGCAGTGCAATCCGCTTGTCCCCTGCGCCGCCTTAGCCGTGGGCAAGGGGTGTGCCGGGGCAAGGATGTGTACGATGGTCACTCGTAGGAGTGGGGAAGACATTCTACACGATCTCCGGATCCTCCGGGAGGCGTCCGAGGTATTGCGGGGGCGCGCGTCGTGGATGGAGATGGTTGCCCGGGAATACGAGGGATCCTCCGGGAAACGTGTCGTTGAAAAGGGGAGGATTTCCACGTTTCGGGAAGAGACGAAGCGCTACCTTCGGGTAGAGGAGAACCGGGTGAAGGGTGACGAAACGTATCGAAAGCAACCCCTCTCCCACGCCCCCTTCCCCGTCTGATCGGTAGCAAAGGTTTTTTTCGTCGCAATGTCCGCCGAGCTTGATCCCCCCTCTCCGGACATTTTCCCTACCCGATCAATGTCCCGGTAAGTTATGATATCCCTTGCTTTACGAAAATGAACATGAGAGGTGGCCGAATGGCAAACCGTATAGAGAATGGCGCAAACGGATGTTGTATCGGAGCGACCACGGAGAAGCAAATGTCGGAGATACGGGGCAAACTCCTCCGGATCAGCAGTGCCTTGGACAGCATCGTGTGTGAGGACCCCGGTAAAACGGAAAAACATCTATCCTTGGCTTTCGCATCGGACAGTGTGAGCCGGGAGGCATTTATGGCGATGTCTCCACTGCTCAAAGCACGCTCCTTAATCCGGGATATCGGGACTCTCCAAGGGAGACTCTCAGACCTGACCGACATGGAAACCGTGTGCGCCGTTTGCACCCGTAACGGGTGTAGGATAGCGACATATTCGGGAATGATCGGGGCATACCTCGGAGGGGCAGTCGCCCTGTTCATGGGGTGCAACCCGCTCCTCCCCCTCACCGCCATCGCCATGAGTGAGGCATCTGCCGGAGCAAGAGAGTGTGTAGAAATCGAACATGAGGGCAACCAAGACATTCTGCGTAAACTGCAGATCCTCAAAGAGACGTCCGGCAGGCTATATGTACATGCACTGTGGGTCGAGGGACTCGCCCCGGAGAGGAAGGAGGAGATCCTATTATCGGTCGACCGATACGAAGAGAAGCGGGATACGATTCGAGGGCAAATAGAGGAATTGCTCCGAACAGGGAAAAGGCGATCAAAGAGTGGCATGGTGTGTTGTCGGACACGGCCCCCCTCCCCCTCACATCGGTAACCGGTGCCCCCCTTCAAGGGATATTACACGGGGCAATCATCCCCCTCCTCCTTCCACGCTCTCGTCCTCAGCGTTGCCCTTAACGTAGCGTTTCTCGCCACCTTGGTCTCCTTTGCATTCCGAGGCAACGAAAAGGGGGGGGTGGCTCCCCCTTATCACAAGATACCGATACGTTCATATCCATCTCATGTAGAAATACTTAAAAGATATGAACCCCTCTCTTTTCATGCCTTACTCGACGAATTACATAATGAGCAACCCGTCGAAGAGGGGTATGCCATGCGTGATCTCGCCTTGGCCCTACTGATCTCGAGGGAAGGCCTCGATGTGGAGGAGGCCCTTGCGGGAGGCATACCGGAAATGCGCCCTTTCATGCATCCCGAGTCGGGAAAAACCATCGTGCTTCTTCCGGGCTTGGGCCGAGAGGGGTTCCGAACAATCTACGAATTTGCGAAAAAAAGGGTGTGGCCCCTCACGAGTCGAGGGCTCTTTGCCAAGCTCTCGGAAACGGGACCCCGGTCACCCGACTCTCTGAAAGAGACCTTCTTTCTATCAAAAGAGTTCCACGAGATCGAACACGCATTCGGCCGGCTCCCCTTCCTCTTTACCAAGGAAATGCTCCTGACACTCCTTTTGGACGGAAAAACAGAGGGAAGGTGGGGGTATATCAGTCGCGTCGCAAGGCAGATCCGGGACCATCCCGCGGGAGAATTCGAAAGGGTGGGAGCCTTTCTTGCCGGTATTGAAGAGTCGAAGATCGCCGCCCATTGGCTCGTCCTACTCGATCCGGACTATCCGTACGGAACCTATTCGAACGGGGAACTCATTCGACTCATAGAGCTACTCGACCCGTCCGAGAAGAAGGTCATCCCCTTTCTAAAACGGATTGAAGGCTCCCTCCGCCCGGCCGAGGTGAGAGAGCACGCCCTGAGGAAGCTTAAGGAAAGTCCACGCCACCCGGATTCCGGGGATGACACTTGAGGAGTCGTTTTCCCGTTAACAAAAGCGCCTTGGCAAACCCGTACTTCGTGAACGCCCCGAGGGCATACTCCGAACAAGAGGGGTAAAATCTGCAACACGAACCGACCAAAGACCCCACCGTCCGACGATAGAGACCGATGAAGAAAACGGCCCCCGCACACATAAGGCTCCGAGACATCCGCCCTCCTTTACTTCAACCCGTCACACGGGGTATGATACCGGGCTACGCCCTTTTGCGGAAGTGGTGGAACCGGTAGACACGCTACCTTGAGGTGGTAGTGCGAGTAAAATCGCTTGGGGGTTCAAGTCCCCCCTTTCGCATCTTCTTCTCCGCAAATCTCGGTATCGGCCACGAGAATCGGAAGGACGTCCATGATCGAGGGTGCCCACTCTATCCCTTTTTCATAGACCACCTTGGAGGCGATACGGCAGGCAATCATCGCCTTTTTGTGCACGGAAGGTAGCTTCTCCAACACCCTTTTCCCGTACGATCGAGCAAGGAGGGGGGGACAGAGGGCGAAAAGGGCCCGAGTCAACAGTTCATTCATGCCGGGAGTCCAACACATCGTATCCAAAGCGTCGAAAATCTCGTACGTATAGGCATTGATCTTCTCCGAAATCAGGGCGGAAATCTCCGTCAGGGGCATCCCGGTAGCATCCGATGCTTTGAAAAGTAAGCGCGCCTCACTTTCCGCCCTCTCCTTGATGATGTCGAGCACCTGTTCCATCAAAACGGGCTTTTCCGCTATGAACTCCTCCTCCGTGAGGACCAACCCGCAAAGCACCTCTATGGAGGAACAAATCACCCCCCCCTTATTGGCAGAGCTGTCCTGGATGATGAGCACCCCTTCCTTCTCCAGTGCTCGACGCGCCGAAGGGCTCAGATAGAGGTTTGCCCCTTCTACGATTCCCCGGGAAGAGGGGGTTCCGTCGGCATCGAAAAAATCCTCATAATTACCACCGTGCAACGTCCGGGGGCGACCGCCCGCAGGGATAAAGATATCGGTTTTGGCCCGAAGCACATTGTACCGGTAGAGACGATTCATCTCACTTCCCGACAGATAGTTCTCAACCAACCTCCCTCCGGTTTTTCTCAAGCAGAGGGTTTTCGTCGCATAAGCACTCTCTTCCTTCTTCTTCGCCGGGTCGAGGAGAAGTCCCCCGTCATGCAACTTTTTAGGGGGGTAAAAGGCGATCGGCTTCCCTCGGTAAAAGAGATCGGTGAGAATGGCGAGATCCAGCCCCTCGGGATCGTAGATCGTCCCCGAGCCGTCGGTAATGGCGAGAAGCTTTGCCGTATCCGGAAAGAATCGATAGAGATTGACGATCTGGTTACCCGCAACATCGCCGTCGGGACCGCCCGAGATCTTTACCGTAAAAGGCTCCGTCTTGGGATCGATACCCAAATGGTTGAGCATTGCCTCCATATAGACGTTCACGCCGAGAGAGGTGACACCGTACTCCTTGTGGTTGATGCCGGAGCCGGGCTTTCCGGAGATGAGGGCCGCACCGGTCATATACCCCCGCTCTTTACCATACCTCGCAATCCATTCGATCATCTCATCGTACATGTTCTCATCCGGTCCCAGGTAGAGATACTCCGGCTTGCCGAAGTAGTCGACCACACCCTCCTCCTTCAAGGTACCGTCCTTCCGGCAGTTGATGATCATGATCAGGGCCGAGATAAACGCACGTTGGGCCTGATAGAGATACTCCGTCCTTTGGTTTTTCCGGAATGTTTCCACGATCGGGTCGACTCGGGAGTGCTCAAGGCCGAAACGGATCAGCTCCTTTCGCAAGATATCAATCTCCGATAACAATCGTTCGTACGGCTCCAAAAAGATAATCCCCTTAGATCCTCCTTCGGGAATATCCTTGTTTTTCCGGTGTTGGGTGTAGGCAAGATCATAGCATTCCGTAAAGACGTTGTTGCGTTCCGCCGTCATTTGCTCGAAACGGCCCGGAAATACGGTGCGCACACCCCCTCTCGACAGATCCTTAAAGCGGATGTGAAAGCCGATAAAATACATACCCTGTACGAAGAAGATAGCAAAAGGAAGAACGGGAAAACGCCTCTTCCTGTCGAAGGGCACCTCATCCAGGTAGCGGGAATCCAAGCGAAAGGAAAACGAACTCTTGTTATCGATGAAGAAGTTGGTCTTGAGCGTATGGGTGACGAAAGAGATTGCCGTATTCAGGATGTTACGTCTACGGGTATCGTTGTACTCATTGCCCGTATCCAACTTGCCGATCGAGGTGAGTAAATCTTCACGCATGGTGACGAAACGTCCTTCATCATGTGTTTCGGGGTGAAACCTCGCATGAAACAACCGGACGATCCGGATGGTCAACTCCGGATGGCGCCGGATGCCCTCCTCGACATTGGACAGGCTATACCGGTTGACATCGGCGTGGACGAGGGTTTGATGGACGAAGTGGGTACATATCCGGATCAGGTTCCCCTGATTGCCCGATACCAACCCCGGATCGACAAACTCCTTTTCCACAACATCGGTATCCGGAAAACATTTCAACGTTACGAGTTCTCGCAAGAAGTCGGCAAGATCGGCCTCCTCCCAAGCTGCCTTCCCCTCTATACCGTGTAGTCCCAAAGAGATGGAAAGAACCCCCGATTTACCGGCAAGATCGATATAGGTGGCACTGACACGGGTCATGTTCAACCGGTGACGAAAGACGATTTTGGCAAGACGGTAGATAAAACGGTACTTCGGAGCATTGCGCCAGGAAAATACCAACTGCACGGAAGGAACGTCTCCTTTTTTCGTTTTCCAATCCCTATTGTAGCGAATTTCATACTGACACCTGTCCCGCAATTTGGCACGCATGAAGGTGAGGAGAACCAACACCAGGCGCTCCTTTGTGAGGGTGCGTAAAAAACGGCCGTCCATCTTTTGCAGAAGATCGTAAAAAGCCTCCCGCGTCAATTCGGAGTGCTCTTCACGCACTTTGGCATAGACCGCCTCTCCTTCTTTCTTCGACAGGGGGCTTTCCGATCGGTTCGAAACGGGGTCGGTACCGCTATAAGAAGTAAACGAGATGATCGCAATACGGAGGCGCTCTTTGATCCCCGGAAAAGGGGCGGGTGCGTTGGAGATGAAGGTACGGTAGTTTCCGATCCCGTAGAGGTGAAAGTCGCATAGCACCCTTAGGTCCACATCCGGACTATCCAAGGCGAGAACGAAGGCATGATCTTTGAAATGGATCTTGCAGAAGTAGTCCTGCAGAGAAAACCCCATCAGGTAGTGGGTGAATAGGGTAAACTCCTCCGGCTCGATCTCTTTGAAGAAACGATCGGGCATGTGCTCTTGCAACCAAAGATAGTAAAACGCAAAGCGGTCCCCTTCCTGTCGCGTCGCCTTTGCAATCGCCTTTTCATCGGTCGAATCCGGCCTCTTCATGTTCTCAACAATCGAAGGCTATTAAGTCCGACGAGCACCGTCCCCCCTTCGTGCAGGATCACGGCAAGCCAAAGGGGAACGACCCCCGACAAAGCCGGCGTCGTAGTCAGGCAGATCACCCCCAGCGCGAGGATGAGGTTTTGTTTGACGATCCGAACGGTTTGGCGCGCCTTACCGTACAGGTAACTTATGAGCGTGAGCTGACTTTTTAGAAGGACGATGTCGGATGCATCGATTGCCGTGTCACTACCTACCTCCCCCATAGAGATCCCGACGGTGGCACACGCCAGAGCGGGAGCATCGTTCACCCCGTCTCCCACCATCGCCAAACCCTTTCCTCCGCCGGCCAACTTCGCGATCATATCGAGCTTATGTTGCGGACGTAAATCGGCATATACGTCCTCGATGCCGAGCTTTTTTGCCGTACTCCGGGCACTTTGCTCGTGGTCACCCGTGAGCATGACGAGGGAGAGTCGGTACTTTTCCCTCAACTCCCGCAACGCCTGCGCGGCATCCGGACGGATGACATCCTTAAAGTAAAAGGCGAAAAGGGAATCTTGCGGGGGACTTTCGATCAATAAAAAGGTAACCGACCTCTCCTCATCAATCGCCACCTTTTCGATCTCCCGAGACTCTTTGAGAGAGGAGAGAACAAACGCCTTATTGCCTACCAACGCCCTCCTCCCCTCGACCACTCCGGAAATGCCGTACCCGGGTACCGATCGAAAATCCTCCGTTTCCGCCATGGCAAGACCTTTTCGAGTAGCAAGAGCGATGATTGCCTCCGTCATCGGGTGCGTGACATGTCGTTCGAGCGAGGCAACGATCCGGATCGCCTCATCGATCGTGCAGAGGGGGGAGGAGGAGAGCGCAACCACCTCGTCACAGGCGAGCGTCCCCGTAGTCAACGTCCCCGTTTTATCGAAAGCTATGCTCCGGCACTTGGCAAAGGCGTCCAACGCCACTCCCCCCTTCGGGAGTATACCCCTCTTCGCGCACGCACTCAAGGCACTCAGGTACGCGGTAGGGGTGGCGATGATCAGCGCACACGGGGAGGCGGTGATCAGAAAAGCAAGGGCACGATAGAAAGATCCCTCGACACCGAGATAGGAGATCGGTAAAAAGCAGGGAAGGGTGCCGGCAAAGAGGACGAAAAGCACCATTACGGCCACGGCATAGTACTTGCCGAACCGGTCAAACACCCTTTCGACATGCGGTTTCATGGCATGTGCCTTGTGAATCAAGGAGATGATCCGGGAAAGAGTCGATTCCGCACTCGTCTTTTCAACGGAGACCGTCAACGTGCCGTCCATATTACGACTACCCGCCCGCACCTCGTCCCCCTGCCCCTTGGCAACGGGCAGACTCTCCCCCGTCAAATGGACGAGATTGACAAAGGAACGCCCCGAGACGATCGAGCCGTCCAGGGGAATGATTTCTCCCGCCTTGATGAGAATCCGAGTGCCGACGGCGATATCACGCACCGAACACTCTCTCACCCCCCCCTCCTCATCGATCACCGTAACAAAGGTCGGGGAGAGCTCTCGCAATTTGATCAGGGTGCCCGTCGCCTTTTTGGAAACGCTCTTTTCCATAGCACCCGAAAAGGTGAAGAGGACGAGCAGGAGTCCCCCCTCCATCTGGCTACCGATGATGAAGGATAGCAGGGCGGCCACCGTCATGAGGACATCGATATTCACCTCTCCGTGTTTCAGGTCTTCGATCGTCGTACACAGGGAGGGGGTACCGGCCAGAAAGTAGACGAAGAGCAGTAAAAGTCCCGAAATCGCCGGAAGCCGAAACGAGCAAACGAAACTCGTCGCGAGAAAAAGGGCGGCGAGGGAGGCACTTTTCAGGGCGAGGTTTTTCGACCATTTGCGGGAGTTCTCGGTCAAAAAGGGGCTGGCACTCTCTTCACGATTCGACGCGAAGAAATCGTCGAACATATAGCGGGTCATGTTCCGATCCGTATCTTTGCCGCAAACGCAATCGTGGCAACGACCAAAGCGGCAACGGCTCCGTTCCATACGAAAGCCGAAACCGGTTCACTCCCCTCCCGTTTCGCCTCAATCGAAACAGCTATGACATACACGATCCCGAAAAGAACATAGAGACCCCGAACGGAATCCGTCAACACCCCGATCAACAACACGGTCGCACCGACGAGAGCTCCGATCATAGACCCGATTCCCTGTTTTAAAGGGTGCTCGAACGTCTCCGGTTTCACTCCGAATTCCTCCTCGATCATCACATTGAGCAACCGGTTATCATCGGCCATAAGGACATCGATCACCTGTGTCAGAAGAGGGTCCGAAAACCCTTTTTGCGTGTAGAGAGCGGTGAGTTCTTCCCGCTCTTCGTCCCGGTTGTGCTCGATCTCATACCGTTCCTCTTCGATGAGTCTATGCAACTTATCGAGACGGGTCCACCCGGTCAGTGCACCGATCATCCCCTTCCACAAGACCCAAGCCGAAGAGAAGATGCAGAAAAAGGACCAGTGGGGGCGGAGGAAGAAGAAAAGGGTTAGGATATGGAGGCCGGCAAAGAGGACGATCGCCTCTTTCAGAGAACCGAGAGCCAACACCAGCGGAGTATAGGATCCACCGGCGTGAGCTTCGGCAATAACACCCGCCCCTTTTTTGCGCGCCTCCTCCAAATGACGAACGGCGCTCTTCCCTTGAAAGTGACTGTCGGGTGCATCCATAGGGGGGGCGGTAACCTCAATCCGTACCGATCATTTCGGAAGGCTACCACACCCACCGCTCTTCACGCAAGGGGCGGGGTTACGGCGGGGCGCGGATCGTACCGGAGGTCCCGAACATCGTTTTTCCCACCTACTCTTCCCGCAACGGAAACGCCTTTGCGGGAATACGGGAGAGTGAGATTGTCATGTCCGGTCGGACGAGAGAAAGTCCGGTCGGATCGACTTGCCGAGGATCCGACCCTCGATACGGGTACACCTTACAAAAAGGAGCCGGGAATGCGGCCGGGTACCTTTCGATGTACCCTTCGTACTCGGTCGGCAAACGCACCGGCACCCGAGACCCCCCTACTGCGGAAAGCCCCGGAGAGACGACGTAGAGGTGCATGCGACCCGATAGAGTCCCCGAGGGGTGTGTTGCCGGGGGGCTGGACCCGTTATCCCGGCAAGCGCTACTATTCGTGACCTTGATCCAATATTCGTTGCTGTTCTTCCACTAACCCCGTCAGGTCCCGGATCCTACGTTCAAGAGCAACCAGCTTCTCTCGATGCCCTGCGCATGTCTGTCGGTCCTCCACTCTTTCCTGTTCGGATTCTTGTTGCACCGCACGGGCACGAGAGCACGCAAACACGACGAGCGCTCCTATAATCGCCCCGAGTATGGCTCCCGGAATCACCGCTCCGAGTACCATTCCCGCAACGGTGGTGATGGCGACGGTCGTTTTGCGGTGCCCGTTCACCCAAATCGCCACACGATCCCGATAGCTGTTCGCAATCTTTGCGTTCCTTTCCAAGGAGGGGTCGGTGTCTCTCCTCTCGGAACAAGGTGTATTGCCTCCGGGGGAAGAAACGACTTGTACTTCTTGTGCCATGAAAACCTCACATTCATTGTGTGTTGAACAAACTCGATTACGATTATACCACATTGGAGCATTCCGTTTCAACCAAACTTCTTTAAAGAGCATGATGGATAAAATCAGCTGTGTTGATAAACGAATTTTGACTCGATATAAGCCTAAAATAAATGTTATGACTTTTTTCGTAGATACTTTTTTATTTCGCGGAATAAGTAAGAGATGAAACATAAATACTCGATGATCGGTTCACTAAAAAAAAGATCCGGAAGCGGTCGCGGAGCATCCCTACTTTTTGTTCAAGTTGTCGGACGAAGATCAGGGCATAGCCCCCAATCCCCCGGAGGGCCTTAGGATATTAGCTTTTACCGACAAGGACGGAAAAGATGTGAACCTCCTTGTCGTGCCGTTTCGCGATGTTGAAGGACACTTGCTGACGCTACAATACATCTCGA
>JAPOVA010000019.1 GCA_026708385.1 Simkaniaceae bacterium
AAGGCCGGACCGGTGTGGTGGGGCTACTCGTCGGCCATGCAGACATCGACGTCAACGTCAAGAACCCTTCAGGGCACACTCCTTTGCACGAGGCATCATGGAGAGGCCGGACCGGTGTAGTGTGGTTACTCATCGGTCATGAAAACATCGACGTCAACGTCAAGGACCGTTTAGAGAAAACTCCTTTGCATGAGGCCGCAGGGGGTGGCCGTACCGGTGTGGTGCGGTTACTCGTCGGTCATACAAACATCGACGTCAACGCCAAGGATTCTTCAGGGTACACTCCTTTGCATTATGCATCATGGAGAGGCAATGCCGATATGGTGAGGTGGCTCATCGGTCATGAAAACATCAACGTCAACGCCAAGGACTTTTTAGAACAGACTCCTTGGGAGGGTGCGATATCGAGAGGACATGTCCATGTAATGAGGTTGTTCCTCTGTCATGAAAAATTCAAGCCGCCACATCATCGTACGCAATGCTCCTTCGATTGTAGCGGTGAGATATGATCGAACGCCGTGTCTGAAACAAAGAGAGCTTACCCTCTTCAAAAATTTTCCTCACGAAGGAGGTGCACCCCATGAGTAGGGTAGGATGTAGGGCGGACCTCAATGTCCGAACCGAACATCCGGCCGGAAAGCACGGTTACTCCTCCTCCGAGTCTCTCAGGTTCCGCAGAACCGGCAACCCCATGCTACCTGTTATAACCGTACGATCAATGCACGCGCACATACGGACCGACTCTATTTTAACGACAAGGGTATACGAGAGGTTGCTTGTCAGTCATGAAACATTTCAACCACCGCATCATCGTACGCAACTCTCCTCCGATTGTGGCGATGAGATATGATCGACCGACCGCCGTGTTTGCAACAAATGTGGTGAAGTGGCTCATCGGTCATGCAAACACCGACGTCAACGCCAAGGACGATGGAGGGCAAACTCCTTTGCATTATGCAATATCGGAAGGCCATGACGATGTGGTGGAGTTACTCATCGGCCATACGGACGTCGACGTCAACGCCAAGGATCGTTTAGGACGCACTCCTTTGCATTGTGCGATATTGAAAGGCCATGACGATGTGGTGAAACGGCTCATCGATCATGCAAACATCAACGTCAACACCGAGGACTTTTCAGGACGGACTCCTTGGGATGATGCCATATCGGGAAAATGTGTCGACGCGGCGAAGTTGCTTCTCCGTCATGAAACATTCAAACCACCGCACCATCGTACGCGGTGCTCCTTCGATTGTAGCGGTGAGATATGATCGAACGCCCTGTTTGAAGCAAAGAGGGCGGACCTTCTCCAAAAATCTTCCTCACGAAAGGGGGGTGCGCCCCATGAGCAGGGTAGGGTGTAGGACGGACCTCAATGTCCGGACCGGAACATCCGGAAGGCGCGGTTACTCCTTCACCGAACCTCTCAGGTTTCGTAGAACCGCCGGCGGGGGGGGGGACGCCTCTCCGGACTCTATTCTTCGACGCCCCGACGACCCGATTCGCTCGCAGGTTTCCCCCCTGCTCGTTCCCCGGATACAAACGTACCGCAAAATGGCGAAAAGGGGGAGCGGGCAAACCCGACCCCCTCAAGGAAGCGACCGGGCCGGGGGCAGGTAAGGGGTAATCATCGCCTTCCGAGAATTGAGTCGACCCGCATCAAACTTCAGGATGACCATACCGTTCGGTGAACCGCTTTCGTCTTCCGTACGCACCGCTCTCGGAAAGCATTCTTGAAAGAGCCGACCGAACCGACCGGCACGATCACCTACGCACAGCGCCTCCCATACGCCCATCGCACGATAGACGGGCGACCGGCTCAGGGAGGACAAAAAACGACGCATGCTCTCCTCTCCCTCCCGGGTTTCCGGTACCCACATCCACATCTCATCGAGCCTACCTCTCTCCTCCTCCCGCTCGGTTCCCCCCGCAATCGCAACGGTAGAGATCATGTGGAGGTGCAAGAGTAGTTCGGGGTTTTCCCGGTATGCTCGAAAGGTCGCATCGTACCACATGTTACGAAGGGCGGTGGCACAAGCACCGAACGTGGCATAATTGCAGGCAAAAATCTTGGTCTGCCCTACCCGGTTGCACCTGTTGAGAATTTTCGTGTCGAGAAAGATCGATGAGGTCCGCCCCGAGGCACATGCCTCCATGTTGTCGTTCAGACCCTTTTTTTTCCTCTCATACACCTTGCTATAGAGGGAATGGAGATCCCGGTTGCTTAGGAGACGGTCGGCGGCAAGTCGGTTAAAATCCGGACCTGCCTCAATGTCGTCGAAGTGCACCGTCTCCGTCATCTTACCCGTCACGATCGACTTGAGGCGATTGAGCAACATGGCCATACATTCCACATCGATCCGGGTCACCTTGGCGAGAAAATCGGTATCATCCAAGATCGCATAGATGAAGTGGAGATATTCGACGATCTCTCTTTGGGGATGGACGAAAAACCCCCTCTTTTCCGCAAGGCAAGCCTGCTTTTGCCGAAGCAGACACTCGATCAGACGAGCTTCATCTTCACGAGATGTGGTCCGGTCATACCCCCCCAATTGCGCATCGACCTCCTCTTCACTCCTTCCTCCGCTTGCATAACGGCCGTTGATCTCCAGTGCCGACTTGGCCGTAAGGGTATTCGCCGACTGTACATCCCCTATGCAGAGACGGGGAGGGCTGTTCGTCACCAGCGTCGTCTTATGGTGGTCGATGACGCTGATCACGGCGAGGTAGGGGGGAATAGCGACCTCTTCCCGGTTGGAAAAATCCCGGAGAGAGACCGTACCGACATGCTCTTTCCACACCTCTTCACGCCGGATCACACCGACGGGATCCGAACCTTCCTCTTCACATACCGACAAAAAGGAGCTATCCCCGATCTTCTCGCGCACCTCTTCGATGGAGGCATCGCAGAGCACCTTGCCCCCCGTCGCCTTGTCCTCCTCGGACATCTCGGCCGAGGGGAGCGAGAGCATCAAATCGGCAGCCGTTGCGCGCAAGGCGAACCGATCCTCCATACAACACGTGAACACCGAACGGCCGAAACATTCCGTGAAGAAGAACATCTCGTCGACGATACTCTCCGGCACCCCTCCCGGGATGTTCCATATGTGTTCCGCCGTAGCCACCCGTGCCGCAAAGGCATCGACCCACCCCCAAAAAGAGGCGATAATCGTATCGATATCGGGAGAACGGTGCCCCGAGACCACGTGCGATCCGGTATACTCCTTACCCATACCGACGGGGAAATAGATGGCGTAACTCTCCCCGGGGATCCGTTTTCCCGCGATCTTCGCCCGCACGAGAAGATTTTCTTCCCTTGTCAGCGAGGAATGACGGTTCAACCATCTCTCGAACCGGCGGAATGTGTAACCGGGACATAATCCCCGCCGTCTGACGGCATCGATGTAAAGGAAAACCGACCCGAGCAAAAAGGCCTTTTCCTCCCCGGTACGAATCAAATCGCAGAGAGCGGAGCTCAATCGCACGACCTTCTCCCGTTCGCTCAATGCGAAAAAACCCTCCTCCTCAAAGCGCCGGAAGAGCGCATCCGCCTCGGGAAAGGGCTTCGGTGAGCAAGAGTAATCCCCCAACAGTGTCATCCGAGTTCACAAACGTATACCAAATTCGGATTGAGCAGGACTCGAACCTGCGACCCTCCGCTTAGAAGGCGGATGCTCTATCCGGCTGAGCTATCAATCCCCTGCCGAGGGCAGATTTTATACGTAGGAAAATTGCCGTTCAAGTACAATCACGGGGTGCGGAGGTATATCGTGAGCTTCACTGCGCAACAAATCGGAAACGTCTCGTTGTCCGATACGAGTCCTCTCGTCGTCATATCGGGTCCCTGCGTAATCGAGAGCCTTCCGCACGCCCTGAGCACGGCGCGCACGTTGAAGGAAATGTGCGCCGAAGCCGGTGTACAATTGATCTACAAGTCCAGCTATGACAAGGCGAATCGCTCCTCCTCCGATGCATACAGAGGACCCGGCATGGAAGAGGGTCTCCGCATTTTGGAAGAGGTCGGGAAGAGGTATCACCTACCCCTTTTGACCGATGTCCACCTTCCGGAAGAGGTCGATCCGGTAGCCCGCGTATGTGATATCATACAGATTCCCGCCCTGTTGTGCCGTCAAACCGACCTCCTCCTTGCAGCCGGAAGGTCAAAAAAGGTCGTCAACATTAAGAAGGGGCAATTTATGGCTCCTTGGGACATGAGGTATGCCGTCGACAAGGTTCTCTCTACTCGCAACAAAAAGATCATCCTCACGGAACGAGGCACCTTCTTCGGCTATAACCGGCTCGTATCGGATATGCGATCTCTCCCCGTTATGAAAGACTTGGGATTCCCCGTATGCTTCGATGCCTCCCACTCCGTGCAGTTACCGGGAAGCCGGCAAGGGCATTCGGGGGGGCAGAAGGAGTTCATTCCTACCTTGGCTCGTGCGGCACTCGCCGCCGGAGCCGACCTCCTTTTCGTCGAGTCTCACCCGGACCCCGCACGGGCAAAAAGCGACGGGGATTCGGTGCTCTCCTTTGCCGACCTGCCTCCTTTCCTGCGCAAAGCACGCCTCCTCCACGATCTTCTCCGTCAAGAACAATGCGAGGCCCCACGTGTTTAACAAGGTAACGATCCTCTCCCTCCTGCTACTCTGTTCGCTCTTTTCCTCCACCCTCTATCTGATGTATCGTCTCGATCCGAAGAGTGACTCCTTCTCGGAAGAAGACCGGCTCGCTTCCTCCTCTCGTTTCACCCGTACGACCCAACTGCGTCACAACGTGCGTAAGGATCTGTGGACGGCGGGAGACAAACGCCGTCTATACGGAAGGATCACCTGCTCCCGATCTTTTCTCCATCCGTCGACCCCGGAAGGTCACACAACTCCCGAATACGTAGAAGAAATGGAGACGGTGACATGCTCGATACGGGCAAACGGCGAGGGAGAGGCCGACAAGATCACCCTTATCCGATCCGAAAAAGGTACCTACCGCTACTCCGAACAGGCGTTTCGCGCACCGGACGCGTATATCTCTCGGTTTCGCCTCCGTCCGCCCCTGTGTGAGAGAAACGACGCAATCGATGTCGATCCGGAATGTGCACTCCTTCTCCGGGGCAAAGCAAGAGAGGTTCTCTTCTCCCCGAACGCGGGAGGGACCGGTTTTCGTGCCGAAACGTTTCGGGTTCGCATCCCGGGCGGAACGGATTCGACATGACTCTTCTCAAAGCGTGCAACCTGCACAAGAGCTACCTCGGTAAGCGGATCGTCAACAACCTCTCCTTCGCGGTCCGTCAAGGCGAGGTGGTCGGCCTTTTGGGACCCAACGGAGCCGGGAAGACGACGGCCTTCCACATGACGATCGGCCTCGTTCGTCCGAAGAAGGGACGTATTTTCTTTCTGCAACGAGATGTGACCTCTTTCCCCATCCACAGACGGGCCACGATGGGTATGGGATACCTTCCCCAAGAACCCTCCGTTTTCCGTCGCCTGACCGTTGCACAAAACATCATGTGTATCTTGGAGACCTTGCCGATCGGACACAAGGAGAGAAAGAGGAGACTCACCGAACTTTTGGACGAACTCAACCTCTCCCCCCTTGCCGACGAGAAGGCCGTCACCCTATCCGGAGGAGAGAGGAGACGTCTTGAGGTGACACGAGCCCTCGTCACAAACCCCTCCCTGCTTTTGCTCGACGAACCCTTTGCCAATATCGACCCGATCACCGTAGGGGATGTCAAACATATGGTCCGACATCTACGAGATAAGGGGATCAGCGTCCTGATCACCGATCACAACGCAAGAGAAGTTTCGTCCGTTACCGACAGAAATTACCTGATCCGAGAAGGGCAGGTTACCTTGGAGGGCACGTCGGAAGAGCTGATCGGTAACAAAGATGCACAGGCAACCTACTTCGGCGATAACTTTCGACTTTAGCAACACACATGGCAACACCTGCCGAAAGAGCCCTCCGAGTCCGGGAAGTACTGGACGAGTATGTCCCGGAAACGCCCGTGCCTCTCACGCATCGCGACCCCTATACCCTACTGATTGCCGTCTTGCTCTCCGCACGGTGTACCGACAAGAGGGTGAATGAAGTGACACCGAAACTCTTTGCCTTGGCATCCGATCCCAAACACATGGCAACCCTTCCCGAGGAAGCGATTCGCAATGTGATTCGACCTTGCGGTCTATCGCCGACAAAAGCTACCCGGATCCGCGCCCTTTCGGCTATCCTGGTGGCACGCTACGGGGGGAAGGTACCCGACGATATCGAGCAATTGGAATCCCTCCCGGGTGTCGGCCATAAAACCGCCTCCGTAGTCATGACGCAGTGCTTCGGCATCCCGGCATTTCCCGTCGACACGCACATACGTCGGTGTGCCGTCAGGTGGGGTCTGAGTACCGGGAAAACCGTCCGGAAAATCGAAAACGACCTAAAAGCCCTCTTTCCCGAAGAATCCTGGGGTCGCTTACACTTGCAAATCATCTACTTTGCCCGGAAGTTCTGTCCGGCCCGCGGACACGACCGGACCCGCTGTCCGATGTGCCGGAAATTATCGGAACCTTAGACGAACATCGGGCAGATGGGGACGGATCTCCGGGAACCGTCAAGGA
>JAPOVA010000040.1 GCA_026708385.1 Simkaniaceae bacterium
GGTCTCCCTCATGGCGACCGACGAAGTGGGCCGGGTCGGTGTTGTCGGGGGCAACCTCGTGTATCTCCCGTCTGATCGGGCGGTAGTTGCCGACGGGGTAGGCTATCGCGTCACGTATGGGGTTGGTCACTTTCCGTTCCCTCCTTTCTCCCTCTTCTTTCTCTCTTCCAGATCTTTAAGGTACATGCGAGCCACGTTCGGGTCCATTTTATCCAGTAGAAGAAGGATCGGATCTCTATTCCTCTTGCCCCGTGTGGGTCGAGCTGTTTTTATATAGCGGTAAAAAGCTCGCAAACCCAATAAGGACGTTGCTACTAAAGACCCGGTGACCCCGAACGTTCCCGCTGTCACTGCTCTCCAAAAGAGCCCCAGCCCTAGCATTTTTCCTAGAGTCGCCCCCCCGTAAGCCGATCCGACAAACGCAGCACTACCCGTGAATAAGTTGCCAAGCAACTTTAAGAGACTTCCGCTAATCTGTACACCTCCCCTCAGCCCTCGAAAGTGAGCAGTCGGTCTCCATCTTGACATTATCTGATGAAGAAGTTTGAGTTGTTTCCCCAGAGCTTCAAAAGTATATGGGCCGAAAATGTCTATCATCACCCTTGCCATCCTATCCCTTTTTGCTCCCTTACCCATTCCATTGATAAGCTTTATCATTTCTTCAATGAAATTAGGGCCCCAAGATTCAAGAACATTAATAGCTGTCTCTAGGTCGTGAAATTCCCTATACAGATTGTTTGCCTCTTTATACTTCTCTGCAAGACCCGGAACCTTTGAATTGGCCAATGCTTTTTCAAGAGTCTGCCTGATTATTTCCTCCAGACGTTTTGCAGCCACGTATTGATGGATCGTTTCTCCTTTTTTGGAAAAACCTTTTCTGACATCTCGTAATTTCTGCAGTGCGAGAAGAAGCTGTTTGGGGCTAAGGGGGACATACCTAAGGGTACCGATGATCCTATTCATTTTCTCGGGGAATCCGGACCCCAAGGTATTGATCCATTTCATTACATCAGCAGACGTATACCGGGCTCCCAACACGCCCGCCCGATCTACCGGGGGATGTACCCCTGCTTTTACGGGCTCCAGAATGGCAGAAGCATTCGCAAGGTTTGCAAGATCCTCCGGTGGCACTCGCACCCTTCCCGGAACGGCATCGATCTCGGCAGCAACATCCGCATAGATGCGTTTGACCTCTTTCTTACTCTCTACCAGACTACCCTTCGATTTTTCATACAGCTCGGCAGCGGCGGGCAGACCGGCTCCCAAGGCTGCTATAATACCCCTATATAGGGTCTTTTGATGGTATCCCGGAAGCCTTTGATAAAAACCCTTACTAATCGTATGTTCGGATACACTCAAAAATTTACCGAGATTTTTATCGTCATGCACTTGTCTCGGTAAGTCGAAAAAGACCTCTTCATCCGGAATATTTTCTTTTTTCGCAGGACGCAGAAACGGCTTCAACAGACCCGTTGGCTCCCACCTGGCAAGAGCAGATCCTAAAACAGCATCAAGAATCGCCCCCCCCCCCCTCTCTTTCGTGCAGGCTCCTCTTCCTCTTTCGGGCTGTATGGGTGAAGGCTCAACGGTCGTCTCCGGACGTCTTACCAACTCTCCGGCCCCTCCTTTCGGGGACTTAGGCCCAACATTCGTCGGCGGACGTTTCATCGGCACTCCGGCCCCTCCTTTCGGGGACTTAGGCTTAGGACCGGGTCGAGGGGCAGCGGCCGGTGGAGGGGGAGGAGGGGGAGGAGGCCATATGGAATGGGCGTATGGAGGTATGTCGGGTGCACCGGGACCACCGAGGAGCTTCTGACCTCCCGGACCTCCGACTCGGGGTTGACCATGCCCTATCTGATTAGGTGGCGGCGGCGGTAGCTTCGGAAGGATCTCCACATCCGGTCTCCGGTCCGGTCCCGGTCCCGGCCTCGTTCCCAACAGAGTGGCAAGTTGCCACAATGCGGAGATATCTCTCGCGGATTTCCTACTCTTTCGAGCTTCCTCTTCGGTCATACCCATTTTTTCCAAGAGGGCCTGATAGGCCTCTCCCAAAACCGGCCCTCGGGCAAAGGGGAAATTGCCCGACCCTTGGGGTAGATTTTTCTCGGCGGCCCTTCTCAGGATTTTTGACGGTATCTTCCCCCAAGGCGTCTCGCCATAGGTGCTGTAGGTTCCCTCTTGCCTTCTTTTTTCGTCCAATAGAGTGCCCGATAAAAAGCCGTACTTTTCCGGGTTCTCCCCAAAGGCTTCGTAAGCATTTCCCGACTCGATGTGTTTTCTGCCGTACCCTCCATATCTCTCTTGGGGGACAAAGGGAGATTGTGCGGGAGGAGGTTCGGGAGGAGGCTCGGGAGGGGCTTGCGGAGAAGGGAGCTCTTGCTTATTGAGAAGCTGTAGCTCCCGGTGCAGATCCCTCTCTTGCTTAGCCGCATCCGCATACTCTTCCGCACCGGCATATACATCGTGGTCATAGTTTCGGGTTTTCAAACCATGTTCGTAAGACTTTCTATACCCCTTGTAGTAATCACTTGTCTCCTGCAAGGGGCCGAGGAGTCTACGCAACATTCTCCCATCGGCTCGGTATTCGTCTTGCGATAAGGTGTTCACATAATTCGCAGCCAGCTTTTTTCCCTCTGCCGTATTGGGGAACAAATGCTCATAGGCTTTGTAAATGAGACCTTTATCCAATAGGAGCCGTGATCTATTTGACGTTTTGGCATTGACCAACCTATGTACGGCCGGAATCGCCATCTCGATGTCTTTTGCCTTCTTGTTGTTTGCAAGGAGTTGGTCTTTGTACAACTCCTTATAGGCGGTCTCTCTCCGGTTGAGTTCTTTTAGTTGCTCCCTTTTCAAATCGTCTTGCCTTTTGATGGCGATTCGCAAAAGGAGCCCCATCCCGTTCTGCACATTGGCATTCAAATTGTCTCCCAGATCGGCTAAAGGGGAATGTTGAGGGATGGTTTGGATTGACATTCTTTTACCTGAAAGACCTACGCGTGTAATGGTAAGAGGAGGGCTTGGCGGGGGTGAGCGCCGTTCCCGAGGCCCGTCCTAAATTCCTCTCTCGGACATACGGAGAAGGGCCCCCCTGCAGTGCGTGTATAAACCCGAGCAGATCCCTGTTCTCGGGAGAAAGGGAGGCCATTCCCGGAGCACTTAGGGTGCCCCCTACATGACCGGGCTCGATGCCGAACATCGACCTCAGACCTACATCGCTTCCAATCCCCAATCCCCGCGCCATGGCGAGATTGGTGCCCATACCGAGCATCGTACCTCCGATCTGCGAAAAGACATTGGGGCGCTCGGGGCGGTGTAAGGTGTTGAACTTCCTCGCCAACCCTATGTCCGCAAACCCCCTCGATTGGTTTATCGCTTGTTGAATGTTTTGATGGCGCTGTGCGTCCAACCCCTCTTGCAACCTCCTCATATCTCTCCCCGCGACAGCTTGCAATGCCGTCGTATCTCCCGACGGATCACCGTACACCTGTGCTAATTGGGGAAGATGTTCGTTGTAGAATTCACTGAGGACGGGCGCCTGCATCTCCTTTTTTATCTCGGGGTCGTTGGAGAGAAGGCGGCTCCAATAATCGTAGATCGAGGGGGCAAGCCTCTTCTGCTGCATCGCATGCAGGTTGATGAGACCCTCCTGCTCGGGGGTATACATCGGTACCCTCTGTATCTTCTCTTTCCGCCCTCCCGGACCTCTATGACCCAATGCGGACCCTCCCAAAGCGAGGGCCCCTCCGAGGGCAAGCAACGGCCAAACCATCAGATCTTCCCTCCCTTCAGTTTGTTCACTTCGACGATCACTTCATTGAGCTTCTCGCCGAGCACATTGAGAAAAATCAGAATGTTGTTCAGGTATTGCCGGATCATGATCACGCGCCATACCTCATCCTCCGGGAGGACGTAGGTGTCGGGGAGAAAGCTCTCTCCTGCTATCGGTTTGATATCCGGGGTAGTCATCTTGTAATTCTGCCTCCGCCTTGAAAATACACCGTAATTCCACCTATAGCAAGATCACTATCAATAATTCCCGTATTCTCTAATTGTTCATCATTCAAAAAGAGACGCACTCGAATTGTCTGTCCCCTGCCATTCATGAAAAACCGCCTCCTGAGGTAGCGCCCCTCCTGCTCTTGCGGAGGGCCCGCAAAGGGGCTTGCCGTCTTATCATCTCCCGGCTCCGGTGCGGTGCTCACGACGCTGTCCCCGTAGACGCCGGCCACTCCGGAATCGTTCACGGGAAAGGGGGAACCGTTGATGAAGTACCGGACGGAAAACTCCCCGAAGGGCGTTTGCTTTACACTGAAGTCCAAATAGGGGATCCGTAGCGAGTACCCCTCCTGCATGAGGGGGTTCCAATCGGCCCCTTCGATCCGGATTTCCGAGACAAGTCCCACCGTCGCCGTCCCCTTATAGGGTCGGGCGGTGTCGTAGAAAGGGGTCGCCTTGGGTAGGAGGGAGACCGTATCTCCCGAGACGGCAACGACCGTGTAAACCCTGTCATCGATTTCCTCATACGAGGGGTCCCTCAAACGGATCCGGTTGGAGGGGACAAACTGGTGCGAGGGGACCGTCAGATCGTACCCCGTGACATTGGCAACGAGGAGGGTGTTTCGGGAGACGGGGCTGTCCTCTTCGATGGTGAGCACCACCCCCTGCCGGGTGCCGAAGCAGACCCTCTCCTTTTGGGGCGATACCGAAGTACCGCGCCATGTCCCCGTCCACTTGTTCCACGTTCCCACCTTGTCGCCGAGCTCGCTCCAAGTGGTATTGTCCTCTTCTCGGAGAAAGCGACCCAAGGAGGTTGCGGGTTCGGTCGTGTAGGCAAAGCTCCCGTTCTCCCTGTTCCATACGAGAATGTCTCGGGCAAAGGGGGCGGAGACAAAACGGGAGGTCGATGTCTCAAGAGGAAGGGTGAAATAGACGAGCTCCCTGTAGAAGTTCCTGATGGCATGGATCCGGGAAGTAGAGCTCAAGTTGAGGCGGAAGATTTCGTCGGGAATGGCGCTATCTACCCTGTCAACCCGAGTGCCGTCACAGATGTGTATTCCCCGAGAGCCTACCGTCACCACCCCCTCTTCAAGGGGGACCGTTCCGAAGGTAGCTACCGACCCCCGATTGCTGCTGATCTTTTGCGACTTGAAGGGCTTTTCGGCAATTCCCGTAGGGACGATCTCGAAAGTACTCCGCTCCATGAAGACGATGAGCCGATCTCGAAAAGGGGCGACGCTGACGATCTTTTCGGAGGTGCTCAACGTGATCTGATTGAATCCCGTAGCCCAATTGTACCTGTGGTCTTGTTGCCTGCTTGCGTCATCTATGGGCGATTCGAAGGGGGTTGACCATACCAGCTTGCCGGGGTAGACCCGGTCGTTGTCCGGAAGGGCGGGGTCTCCCTCTATCGTCCCCGCGGCAAAAAGGGCGTTCCGGAAGGAGAAGAGTAGGAGCGCTCCCAATAGTCGGACCTCGGTCGCCCCTTGCGTTGCTTGGGCCAAGACGGGGGCAATCACACTCCATACGGGAGGATTCTCCCTATTGAGGTAGGCAATGCCCCCGCTCCAATCGGCTTCCCGCATACTCCCCTCCGTATTCACCCGGACTCCGTTCGTGACGAACAGTAGGGGGGGAGAGTTGCCGAAACGAAAGTTCACATGGCTGAAGTGATTCGTGTCCCTTCCCGTCCACTTCCCCCCTCCGATGTCAACCCACTGCTTCGAGGAGATTCTCCTATAGGAACGGCGGGTATCAAAGGCGATCGTCTCATAGAGCCCTTGGCGGCTCCCCTCTCGCAGAGCGAAGCCCATGACGGGGAGGCAGGGGAAGAGCCACACATCGACGGTCGGTGCGGGGGTAATCGTGAAGGTCTTGGTTGCCACATCGAGGGTAGCGCTCACCCCCTCCCGATTGCTAAGCAGGGTGACCGTTCCCGTGGCGGGGACCGAAGGGATGATCAGGTAGACGACGGGGTCGGAGGGGGGCTTGTACGAGAGGACCTGCCCCGGAGCCGGCTTGATGTCGGAGGGAATAGTCAACGGGTCGGAACTCCCCCCCGCTCTGAGCTTGAGACTGAGTCGGGCATCGTGGATCGTTCCCGATCCGACATACTCGGTCCCGAACCTCTTCCGGACCGTCCCGCGCCAGACGTAGGCATTCGTGAGGTGGCTAAAGGCCCCCTCGTCGATCAGCCATGAGGGGGCATTCTTCGTCAGCCCCTTATCGAAGTTTCCCAAGAAACGTGCCTTGACGCTCATAATGTCAATCCGTTTTACATATCATCTCGTGCCGACGGGCCCTATCGCCAACCAG
>JAPOVA010000014.1 GCA_026708385.1 Simkaniaceae bacterium
CGATTGCGCGTTCGTCTCTTAGTATTTCGCCAACCTTGGCGTCGAACGCTTCCTTCTAAGCGTTTCCGATCGCCCCTTCGGGTTCGAGTATCACGTTGCCGATAGTGCGGTATCCGGGACGAGCATCCGAGAGTAAGAAGCAGGGAGGGGGCGGACTCGGCCCGTGCGGTGCCGTGCATACGTCGTCCGTCTCTTGCGTTTTTGGTCTGTTTTCCGGTAAAATCGGACACGATTTTTGGAAGCATAGTCTTAGTGAGGATGAGGTTGTGGGTACTGAGAATGTTACGGACAGCTCGTCTCAGGAGGGGGTGCGGGTAACGGAGAGGATTCCCGAGGGTGTGGCAACGCGAGCAGTCGCAAGGAGAACGGACGGTTTGGGTGAGCGGATCGCGAACTATTTTTTCGGACACGGTCCTCATGTCGGACATCTTGCCATATGCAGTGCGATAGGGGGGATGCTCGGAGGGTGTGTCGGCTTCGGAATCGGGGTTGTTCCGGGAGTGGCAATCGGGGCGGTTGTAGGCGCTGTTCTCGTTGGTGGTCTCACCTTCGCCTTCTCTGTCATCACCACACGCGTGGGTTATCGGTCGGGGGAGTCGCGGGACGATAACGGGGCAACGGAAAGTGATAGTGCAAGTACCGATAGCGGATCTACTGATTTTACGGAAGAAGAGGAAGCGGTATTCCGAATAGGGTCCGGTTTGGTGGGCGGATTGGTCGGCGGTGTTGTCGGCTTCGGCGTCGGCCTTACCCGGGGAGCGGTAGTCGGGGTGTTCGTAGGCGCCGCTCTCTCCGATGGTCTCGCCTTAGCCGTCCTCGCCGCTCTCCACCCGCGCGCGGGCTCGGGCTATCGACCGGGGGAGTCGCGGGACGATAACGGGGCAACGGAAAGTGATGGTGCAAGTACCGATAGCGGATCTACTGCTTTTACGGGAGAAGAGGAAGCGGTATTCCGAATGCTGAGTGAAGGGTGGAGTGATCCGGAATTATATGCCGGTCCCGGATTAGGGGCGCAAAGCTGATCGTACGTACGAAATGATCATGTCCTCATTTTTCAAGACGGAGGTGTCCCGGTCGGGTGAGGTAGCATCGGCCTTTCCGAAAAAACACTCGGGTGCTTCGAAGATAGATGGAAAAGGGGAGGGCCGGTGACACACAAAAGGGCGGATCGATTTATCTACTACTCTGAAGGATGAAAAGTCGGATGGATGGTACATGTTGAAGAATGGCGAAGCCGTGAAACTACCGGCGTACCCGGAAATGAACCGATAGGTAAAACCATCATGTTATGCAACGCATTCGCTGTTCGGATAAAGAAAAGGGTTCACGTACCTGCTCTGCGGTGTTCGTTTCCGGATCGTGCGTCGGCTTGATGTGGAAGTGTATCCGTTTTCGGTATCCTTTCCGGACGGGGTGTCGGGGCGCCGGGTGTTACGGCAACGACAAAGAAAGCGTGTCCGCGGCCATCCATTCCGTAGTTTTTCTCTTGTGTTTTTAGCCTGTTTTCCGTTACACTGGTCGCGTCTTTTGGAAGCGTAATTTTAGCGAGGTTAAGTTATGAGTGTTGAGAATGTTGCGGAAGGCTCGTCTCCGGAGAAGATGCGGCTAGTGGGAGATTTTCCCGGAGATGCGGGAGCACGAACAGTCGCAAGGAGAACGGGTGATTTGGGTAGGCGGATTGTGGGTTATGTTTTCGGACGTGATCCCGGTGTCAAGCATCTTGCGACATACGGTACGGTGGGCGCATTGATCGGCGGTGCTGTCGGCTTCGGAATCGGCGGGCTTGCCCCGGGAGCGGTAGTCGGGGCGTTCTTAGGCGCCACTTTCTTCGATGGTCTCGCCTTAGTCGCCCTCGCCACTTCCCGCCCGCGTGTGGGCTATCGACCGGGGGAGTCGCGGGACGATAACGGGGAGGAAAGTGACGGCGAAAGTGTCGATAGCGGGTCTACTGCTCGTACGGAAGAAGTGGAAACGGCGGTATCCATTCTGAATGAAGGGTTGAGTACGATTCCGGAATCAATTGCATGGGGAGCAGTAGCGGGAGCGACGGCAACTCTCGTGGGGGGGGGTAGTTCGTGAGGTAGGGGTTTGTGCGTTTCCTTCCTTTTTGAGACGCCCTCCCTCTCGCGGACGTCCCCCTTTCCGTGCATTTCTTCTTCGGCGGAGTGCGGACGGGGACCGCAACGCAACGCACAGCGCGCAACAAATTCACCGTTCGATAAAGAAAAAATCTTAGGTGCCGTGCCTCCGTGGATTTTGTGTCGGGTACGACAACGGGGCGACGGCCGGAGGGGCCGTTGCGTTGCTTCCCGGGACGTTGGTAGGGGCGATGGTCTCCTTTTCTTCCGCCCGATCATACGCAGAGGGAAGAGTCCGCGTAGCGACCCGGGTAGCCCCCGCCGACACATCCGCGCCACGGGTTTCACCCACAACCACCTGAGCCTGATCGGGAGGGGCGACGGTCAGGGAGATGATCTTTTTGTCTTTACCGATTTCCCGTTGGGCCTGTGCTATCAGCCGACTAGCACTCTTCGGTGACAAAACAATGATTCCGCCACCCTTCTCTTCCTCTATGACCTCGGGCATGACCTCGAGTCTCGTGAACGAGCCTTCGTCGGGGCGAAGACAACCACACAAACAAGACACCCCTTCTCCCCCCCCCAAGTCGGGCTTCGTCTCGGTAGAGGTTAGCACACGCCGGCGTTGGGGGCAAGCACCGAAAGCCGGTCGTACGTCCGGAATGACCATGTCCCCATTCTTCAAGAAGATAGAGACATCCCGGTTAGGTGAGGCGGAATCGGCCTCAGTATGTTATACGGAAAGAACGGCACCCGCCTTATCGGTTTTGACCACCTCTCCACGGGAAGACGGTCACCTGCCTTGACCGGTCATATCTCTTTTCGATTGTTTCAGGGGGAATCTTTAATGCATGACACGGCGGAGAGCATGCCCGCGAACCGAGCTTGGTCGCTCACAAAAGCGTTCGACATGCTATCGAACAGGTGGCGGAATCCGTTTCCCCCGGATGACGATGTCTCATTAATGCCTAATCTTTTGGCGAGTGTGTCGTTCTTGGCGATTGCGCGTTCGTCTCTTAGTATTTCGCCAACCTTGGCGTCGAACGCTTCCTTGCCATCCCGATGAAGAGTCGACATGGCATCGAACACGATATCGAACGCCTTCCTGTCATTCCAGTGAAGGAATGCCATACCTTTGATGATGGTTTCGCGGTAATGATCATCGGACCCTTTTGCACGACCCTCACGGTTAACCGAAACAAGATGGTCACGTGTGTTTCGGGTATGGAAGTCCGGAGGATGGTACATACGGGCATATTCACGGAAACCTTCCTCGTCGGTCAGAAAAAACGTTAACATATTGCTGAGCACCTCGCTGAGATCGGTTGGCTGACCGTTTTCCATCAACAGATGATTCGGTATGTTGCGGACTGTGGAATCGTACTCCGTCTTACCCCCGGACTGAAGAGCCAGCATGGTACCGTACGCAGCTCCGTACATATCTCGATTCGTTACGAGCAGGAGGGCCATATCGTTGCTTATAGTCGCACCTATCGTCGTTCTCCGTGCTACCCATGAGGTCTCTTCATCACCGAGGTTGCTTGTAGTCGTACTCGTAGCCGTTCTCCGCGGTGTCGGTGGGTTTTCCTTATCACCGATGCCGGGGTCGGTTTGACTGCAACCGCCGTCATCCTTCCCCCCGTCGGAAGGCTCGACCAGAAACTTCCATATCCGTATAAGCCTATTCTTGAGCGTTTCGCTCCCACTCCCCTTTGCCGGTGTAGAGGTACCCATATTGAGGTGCGCGCGTGCGCGGTCCGCTTTGCTCGCCTCCGCTGCGACCGGATGTTTCGTCGCATCGAGGGTCCCTTGAGTATCTCCGGCTTTGGTAGAGTCCCTACCGTGTGTGTGTCGTACTGCCATGAAAAACCGCCATAAACAATGTAACTACTATTGTACACGAATGGTATAACATATAAATTAATTGTGCAAATAATATTTTATGCTACTATTCTTCAGTGTTTTCGGATTCGTATCGGCCGGATATGGAAGCGTACTCACTCCGGGTACTCGTCGGATGGGGCGGAGTGTGTCGGATGGGTCGACTTCGATGGGTATGAGCCCTGTTGCGACACATAACCGGACCACCCCTTCTCGCACCCTCTTCAACTCCTTTTATTTACTATTTAACTAATTATTAAATGCTTATGATGCGTTATTCCTCTTGCGAATCGTTACGCACTCGGTTGCCATGTGTTCACGGATTCGGAGTCGCACGGGCAAAGTTTGAAAAAGAGCAATGGAAGATGCTTAGGGAGATTGATTTGCATTACCTTTATGCCCGGAGAGGTGTACGATCGATTCACGATGATCGCAATATGTCGTAATGCGTGCATGCCGGTAAAGTGTCCGATGTATTGCATCGCTCGGGCAAGAAGGAAGGGTGGAAGAAATCTCCCCCTCATCCTCCCGAAAAGAGGGTGACTCGGCATCGGCAGACCCTCCCGGCAGATGCGCACGTCCGGTGCCACTCGGAAGGACGAGAAAGAGAATATGCCATTGACCCTCATACCGATTCGTGGCCCGGCTCAACCGTGACGGCGACATGTGTGCCCGGGCCCGGGTCTCGGTTATTGCGGGCAGGTCTCGGCCCTTCTCCTTCCTATCGTCGCACCCTTTCCGATACGGGGGGAGAGTGGAGAATCAGGTCACGTATCACTTCCGCACGCAGGGTGTTCTTCTTTTCCCCGCTCCGTTCTTCCCTAATACGCCTTCCCACTCTCCTGAGGGCCTTTCCGTGGTTATAGCCCGTTTGCCGTTCCTTAACGTAGCAGTAGCTGGCCGCACTATACTCACCTCCGCTTGCGGAACGTGCCGATTTCGCACCGGATAGTCGCGTCTCGGATGACGTATGCCACCTAAAGGGCGTCGGAGAGGAGCGACGTCTCGATACGACAAAGGGGTTCCGTTCGTTCGCCACCCTCTTGTTCTCATCATCCTGCCTCTTCGCCTCTTGAGAAGCGGAAATCCTACCGGTTAGAATCTCCGCGGCCTGATCTCTAATCTTTTTCGCTTCATCTGCCGACGACACGTGGTAGGCATGACCCCTGGCTATATGCTCCAGAGGGGTTCTGTCAAAAACGCAGACGCCCGCAATGCCTACTACACCTTGGCCCGGGCCGTTTTTCCTACGTGGTGTGATCGCATCCTCGATATATGCGGAACCGTTCCCGTTCCTTTCGGAGGGAGGGTAAGCCGCTTCCAAAGCGCTTAGGTTGAGATGGTCGAGCATCTCTCTTCCGGCAAGCTTACGGGCTATCTTCCTCTTGTCACGTACAATGCACTCCTCAAGCTCACGTACTTCCGTCTCGAGTCGATCATACATGACTTCCCGCCTTCCCCGTTTCTCCTTCAACTTCTCGAGCAACCTCTTCTTTTTCCCGAAGCGCTTTTCCAATTCCCCGATCTCCCTCTGCTTCCCTTGCAGTGCGGCGCGTTTCTCTTCAAAAGGCGGGTAGATACTCGACCGTTTGTCTCCTTGACCATGTCCGCACACCACGTACTCGGCCAACTTCAATGTATATTCGCGGTATTTTTTCGTAGTTGCTTCGTGACCCTCGCATGCGGCCGTAAGCTCCTCCGCCCGCCTCTCCAGATCCGTTTTTGCCTGATTGAGAGCGAGTAGGCATCCGTTGTGCGTATCCGGATCGGACAGGAGGCTATCGTAATACCGCACGGTTTCCCTATATGGCTCCAAAAATGCCCTTCGGATTTGTTCTCTGCTCTCATCGGATCTGCGAAAAGGGGTACCGCTACCCGAATCCGTACGAAATTCTTCCAAAATTGCCGAAAATAGTTGTCCGTGCTCATCCTTCTCAAGTAGGTGTTGAACCACCTCGATCTCCCTAATCGACTGCTCGTGTTGTTCCGATGTTTTCGGATAAGACTCTTCTTTTCTTGCTGCTTGCCAATTCTTCGTGTGTGGTACGAGGGCCCCGCTATGAATAACGGCAACGACGCCATCGAAGTGGGCCTGCATTTTTTCCAAGTTCTCGTCCGCTTCCCGCAACTTTCGTTGAAGATGTTCCCGTCCTCCCGACACCTCTTTGAGATCCTCTTCAACTTGCCGAAGCTGTTCACCCACCTCTCGATACCGGAGACGAGGCTCTTCGTAAGCAATGCGCTCCTCATGCAAAGCTTCGATCGCGGAGGCCATCCGCTCTCTTACGTCCACCAAGGCGTTCGTATCCGGAGATTGTACGTACTCGGGAACACCCCGTTTTTCAAGTTCGGTGAGGATATCCGCACGGGTATGACAAGTACGTCCGAGATCTTCCATGCCATCGGCCAGTGATCTTGCACGATCCTCCAAGCATTGTTGCCTACGTTTATCGAGTTCCTTCACTTCCGCATCAAGGTCTTCATATTGTTGTTGCGACTCCTCCAAAGACTTCCGTATTTCCATAAGTTTCAGGGTGGTCCGGTGTGCTTTCTCCAAATCATGTACACGGGCAAGATCCGCTTCTTTCTCCGGATAGGAGGTGGCAACGCGTTTTCCGATTAACTCATCCAACCGGGTTTTTTCCGGAGAAGATCCTTCTTCCAGCTCCGTGATATCGTGCAAACAGGGAGAGAGTTGCTCCGATAACGTACGCCCGTCGGTTTCTACGGTCGCCCCGGTTCCCCGTGCTACGGCAGTGTTCCGCGCGCGCTCATGTACCCACTCGAAGCGAGAGGAGGGGGGGGCATCCTCTTCGTTTCGTGCAAATTGTGCCAAAGAACCAAACTCCTCATTGTTGCAGAGTATGTCCTCTCCGACCATCAGCGTACCGTCCCGGACAGCCTTTCCCATCCGGATAAGAGCTTTACGGCTTTCAAAATCATCAAATCCGTCGTCACATGTCATCTCCCTCTGCAAGGCTTCGGAGAGAGAACCGGATTCTTTGTCCACTGCTTCCCGCATATGTTCGAGAACCTTTCCGACGGGCAATTCGTATTCTTCTCCCTTCACGGACAGGGGGAGGGTTGCCTCCATCGGAACCCTGTTCGACCTCTTTCCCTTGGGATCGAAGTAATCACATACCGGATGAGGCTCCTGTGCAACGGTCCAATCCATCGTAAAGATGGCAATGTGAGTCTCTCCGTCGGGATCTTTCACGGACCACGGAACAAGGAGTACCGTCTTACGGGGCCTCTTCTCATCCCCCGAGGGTTGAACCATTTCGCGGGCAACACGACCCATGATGCGATCGCCTACGGCTTTGGCAAGAAGCTTCTCTCTTTCCTCAGTCGACACACCGCGCATATCCTCTTCGGGAGAAATCCGGATCCTCTCTTGGCGTATGAAATCGTTCATGATCGCAGTGTCGTGCGCCCCCTCACGCTTTTCGAGGGCAAGAAAAACCTCTCGATCGTTCCTTACCTCTCCCTTGATCAATCGGTCGAATTGCCGGAAAAGATCGGCGTACTTTTTTCTTTCATGCTCCGGAAGAACGGCATCGAGGCTTCGCTTATTACAGAAACAGCGCAATGCCTTTGCGCGAACACGATCCATTAGGGGAAGGGAGCATCCTTTCGTATGATTTTGTGCTCGCATCTTGTGACGCAACGATACATCTAAATCGAAAACCTTTTTACACAACAGGTCGGTGCTCAAGTCGCCCGCGAAGGGACGACAAAACGCCTTAAGTACCAAATCCAGCATGGTGACATCCTCTGCGGTATACTTTAATTACTCAATCATGCGAAAACACCGACATATATTATATCATATTTAAACAATTAAATTTAATAAATAAATCTTACATATGTAAGAATTTAATTTTAAGATATTTAAGTATAGGTTGTATAATTATTTGACATCGTAGGCATGGCCGCCGGTTGCGAAAACCGGGGGGCATAACGGTAAGCTATTTAAGCGCACTATACAAACACGTGATGAGAAGCGGAGATCAACGCCTCCTTGACGTACCGAAATGGCCGGTGTCCGAAGCGCCGGAGCTTGACGATATTCAGGCTAAATGTCTTAAGCCGTTGATATTCAGTATTTGTTTCATTGTTTCGATGATTTTATTACAACTTTGTTAGCTTATCGACGAATATTATTGAGTTGTTTGCGGTGTGGATTACCATTAATGTGGTTGATGAGTTGTATATCTATCTCGGTGTTAGTTGTTCGGGTTTATTGTGATTCGTGATTTCTCTTGCCTTTTGCGAACGAAATTATGAAGCCGGGCGATCGGGAGTAAGTCGGTCATCCGTGTTTGGTTGCCGGATAACGTCCGACTGTTACCATCGCACCTCCGAACGTGCAAAGGCACACCAAAATCCCCGCTCCCGCAGTTGCCCCGTCTATGACAGCAACCGTTGCCCCCATCCGTGTAGCTATCTCCGTCGCACCGAATATCGCTCCCACCGCGCAACCGGCACCTCCCAAGGTCTCTCCGATAAGAGCCTCTGAGGTAATGGCCCACTTTTGACAACCTCTCCATCGTCCTCGAGCCACATTGTTGACTGCAATGGCGGGTGCCAAGACTACATCTCCGAAGTTCTGTTGATCAGCTCCCTCCGGAGCAACGACAGGTTGATTCGTGACGACGGGAGTAGGGTCTATGTTCTCCATCGGTATGATGATATTTTTTGTGACCGTATGTGCGATTCCTTCCTTTGTCATAACTCCCTTCTCCCTCTCCCCTTTTGCGACGCTAAGGGACTACGACAAACGGCTCGCCGGGTCAATCGGAAAGTTTTCCTATAAGGCCGGCGACCGGACCGCAACTCCGGGGGCCTATCGGGAAACGGGTCATTCTTACTCTTAATCACCTTCCCCGTCTCCCTCCCCCGTCTCTTCGTCTCCCCGAATCCTACCTTTCGCCAACTCTTCGATCGCCGGTTCGACCCCTCTTTCCACGAGTCCGGTCAACGTCGCTCCCCTCATCACCCAAAAGATCGCATCTCTCGCCCGCTCGAGAGTCTCGTTTGAGATGGTTATCGTGAGTCGGTCCTTGCCACCCCTACCGTTTTTCCCCTTGTCGGGCATCTCGTCCTCTCTTTTCTCGATCAACGCATCCAAGGGTTTTTCGTCTATTGTCCGTCCGGGCATCCCGCCACCTCCTGTTGTAAAATTTCATCAGCCGGCTCTCCGTAATCCAAAGCTCCCCTGCCTTGCGGGTCGTACTCCGTGATCGGCTTTCCGAAACTCGGACACTCGGCCAATCTCACCGTTTCTCGAATATGAGTCTTGCAGACCGTGTCGCCAAATCGCTGTTTCAGCTTGTCGATAACGTCAACGGATAACCTCGTTCGCTTGTCAACTCTACGGGGGAGTGTTCCGGCGATCTTTAGCTCGGGGTTTACCCTCTCTCGCATCTTCTCGACCGTCTCCGTGAGTCTCACGAGCCCTTCCGGTGCCATCACTCCCGTTTCAATACGAAATCGGCAATTATTAAACGCATTCTTTTTGATTTGTATTTAACCAAAACTTTATGTGACGAAATCCAATTAAATTAATTTGTTTGGCTGAATTTTTTTTCATTTCATGATATACTCTAGCCAAGGATTACTTACTCGGAGGGAAGGAGGGATGGCCTGCTTTTCATGCTTTAGGAGATCGGAGCCACAGGATGTGAATCCTCCGGAAATTGCAAGCGTTCAGCCGACAAAGTACACTTGCCTACAAGAATAGGCGACGGAAAAGATCGCACATATTGTTCGGGAAGCGGTAGGCCCCTACGGGCAAGTCATCTCCGTTAGTAGAACAAGTTTAAGACGCACAAACGCCACCATCGAAGGTTCTTCCCCATCTCGGACGTCGGTTCGGACAATAGCGTTGTCCCGGGAAACAACCCGAAGGATCATAGACGTTATCGCAAAAGAGCTTGGTCACGGCAGTCAGGTCGTCTCTTTTTGTGCGTCGGACAACTACACGAGCGTTCTATATAAATAAGCTCCCCTAATCCGGTAGCAACAAATTTTTTCTTGAACTAAACACCCCCTCCGACGACAATGGTCCCTCCGTGTCCGGAAAAAGGATAGAGTCTACGCCCGTTGTCCCCTTGAGCTCTCGATTCCCTTCGATGTTTCGGGTCCGTAGCTTTCTCCATGAAGTAAACGGGATCATCTTTTCGCCCGCGATACTTTCGTTTTTTGTGCCACGATTCTTCGGCAAACGACCCGAATGGGCTAGGTAAATCGTTCGTCCGGTTCTAAGACCGCATTCCCCGGCCTTGAGTCGGTATGGACGGTTTTTCTTTCGGGGCTGTTGAGTCGGGTTTTCCGTCCTTTGGTTTGCTCCGACAATATGGTTCCGATGAGGGTTCCGATGAGGGTTGCTCGATCTCCGTTCCTTTTTTTGGCGCAATAGTGGTTTTTTGGCAACCGGTACGAAAGGCCAAATGTCATTTGCATCATCTCACAAATTTGAGTGGCAGGTACGGAACGGTCCACGAACCCGGGAAGATGGGGAAAAAGAATGCCTCCGGTCGGTGATATCCCCATTTTATAGTTACTAAAACGATCAAAAAATCAATCAGGCAAACAAGATATCCTGCCCACCGGCATCTCTTCCATTTGCTATTATCCTTCGCAAAGGTCACCAAGGCGATAACAACAAAAAACCACGCAATCATGAGATACATAGTAAGCTCCTCATCTTTTTCGAGGCATTCTAGCGTAGAGTTGCAACGAACACAAATATTATATGTATTATCGGTAAAACAGTAAATAAAGTTTTACGTGGGCAATAATGGTAATACATGCGCCGGACAACCGGTGTGCACCTTAGGGCCCTTTTCCATCGTTGGGGCGTTTTGAGCTCGTGGATAAATAGTGCGAACGCAGTGAATTTCTCTCTGTACGAGGCCTCATCTTTGAAGAAGCACTCTAATATGGTGTTACATTGATTGCAAGTATTACATGTAAACAATAAATACCTGTTTTTGCAGGCAATGATGGCGATATCTTCTTAAGATCCCTCCGTAGTTATTGCGTATAATTTGTGGGCGTAGTATAATGGTACACTAACTATAACAAAAGGGAGGTAATGTTATGGGAATATCAAGAATAGACTCCGCAAAGGGACTCGATATTGAAGATGCCGGCGTGATAAGGAACCAACCCGTAGCGCAAGTAGCAGGGAGGGTAAATGGTTTTTGTATGGAAAATTCCTCCGTGGAGAGGGCTATTGCGTGTAAGATAGCTGTTCCTTCAGTAACAACTCATGGAGTAGGTTGTGTGGCAGGGGGAACATATACTGCCAATACACACAAAGAGCAGGTGAGTACGGTAACAACTGCGGGTATGGCGACCGGAGGTTTGGGGAGTGTTATCTTGGCCGGTGCAACATCTTTGGGAGCTCTTGCCTGTGGCATAGCAGCGCTTAGGAGGTTTTGCCCGTAACAAGATATTTTATAGGAGACTCCTATTTTGTCCCGGCTTGAGTAGGGGCCTTCTCTACACTCTTCGATTCCCGTTGAAGCCAAAAAATCTGCTTTAAAAATGAAGAAAGTTAATTACGATATTAAACGCATTCATTTCATGATATACTCTAGCCAAGAATTACTTACTCGGAGGGAAGGAGGGATGACCTGCTTTTCATGCTTTAGGAGATCGGAGCCACAGGATGTGAATCCTCCGGAAATTGCAAGCGTTCAGCCGACAAAGTACACTTGCCTACAAGAATAGGCGACGGAAAAGATCGCACATATTGTTCGGGAAGCGGTAGGCCCCTACGGGCAAGTCATCTCCTTTAGTAGAACAAGTTTAGGACGCACAAACGCCACCATCGAAGGTTCTTCCCCATCCCGGACATCGGTTCGGACAATAGCGTTGTCCCGGGAAACAACCCAAAGGATCATAGACGTTGTCGCAAAAGAGCTTGGTCACGGCAGTCAGGTCGTCTCTTTTGTTGCGTCGGACAACCGCACGGACGTTCTATATAAATAAGTCCCCCTAATCCGGTAGCGACAAATTTTCTCTTAAATTAAACACCCCCTCCGACGACAATGGCTCCTCCGTGTCCGAAAAAAGGATAGAGTCTGTGCCCGTTGTCCCCTTGAGCTCTCGATTCCCTTCGATGTTTCGGGTCCGTAGCTTTCTCCATGAAGTAAACGGGATCATCTTTTCGCCCGCGATACTTTCGTTTTTTGTGCCACGATTCTTCGGCAAACGACCCGAATGGGCTAGGTAAATCGTTCGTCCGGTTCTAAGACCGCATTCCCCGGCCTTGAGTCGGTACGGACGGTTTGTCTTTCGGGGCTGTTGAGTCGGGTTTTCCATCCTTTGGTTTGCTCCGACAATATGGTTCCGATGCGGGTTGCTCGATCTCCGTTCCTTTTTGTCGGCGCGGTGGATGGCACGGGCGACCCGGTTTTTCAAACAGTTTTTACCCGTTGAAATCAACCCAACTTTCGCTTAAAGTAGCATCCGCTAAGTAATGGATAATTCTATTCTATTCAATAGAAATACGTTGTATGGAAGTGCATTACGAAATACGACGCCTGCCGATTTCCTTCGCACGATCCGTCCGCACGAGGGAGGTGAAGAAGACCCTATTGAAACGAGAAACTCCGGGGAGAGTCGTCGCCTCTCCGGTATCGATGTCGGCACCGGCACGTACGCACTATGTCCGGGCCGCCACAAGGTACTCTTCCAAAGGGCCGCCGAACAGATTCACCTTCTCCTTTTCGATGGCGATGATTGCCGTTGCCGTCTCATCGATCAATTCTCTGTCATGAGAAGCGAAGATTACGCTTCCTTTGAAGTCGTTTAACCCCCAAGCGAGTGCGGAGACCGACTCCAAATCCAAATGATTGTTCGGTTCATCGAGAATAAGGAGATTGCACCCGTTTAACATCAAGTCGGCCAAGATCAGTCTGGCCGTCTCCCCCCCGGAAAGGGCCCCGATCTCTTTGAATGCATCGTCTCCGCTAAAGAGCATCTTGCCGAGGACGCCGCGGATCTCCTGATCGTAGGAGCTCTTCTGCCGGTTTTTAAGCCAGTCGAACATGGAGATCTTTTCCGATCGATCAATGACATCGGCATGGTTTTGGGGAAAATATCCGATCACGGTCCGGTGTCCCTTTTCAATCTTTCCGGCGTCCGGTTCGAGGGTACCCGCAAGGATCTTCAAAAGGGTGGTCTTTCCGACACCGTTGTTGCCGATCACGCCGACCCGCTCACCGCGCAAAATCTCAAAGGAAAGACCCGTAAGCACCTCGTGGTCGTTATACCCCTTTGCAATCCCCTTGACCTTTAAGGCAATCCTTCCGGAGGACGCATCGGGACAGGGAAAGCGAATGTAGGGGCGTTCGATGTTCGATTTTTTCAGCTCTTGTGGCTGTAACCTATTGATTTCCCTCACCCGTGAACGGACCTGCGAAGCGCGCGTTCCGGCTCCGAACTTGGAGACGAAGGTCTTCAGTTGAGCAATCTTTTTCTCTCTCGATTTGTTCTCCGTCTCGGCACGTTCGCGCATCGATGTCTTGGCAACGAGCATTTCGTCATAATTGCCGGGATAGAGGATGATCGTTTCGTAGTCGATATCGGCAATATCGGTCGTTACCGCATTGAGGAAATGGCGATCATGGCTGACGACGATCAGGGTCCCCTCGTACGCAAGGAGAAACGACTCGAGCCATCCGATCGAAGAGAGATCCATGTGGTTCGTCGGTTCATCCAAAAGGAGGGCTTCGGGCTTGCCGAAGAGGGCGCGACAGAGAAGGACGCGAAATTGCAGATCGGTCGGAATTTCCCCCATCTTTTTACCGTGCATCTCCTCTCCCACCCCTATGCCGAGAAGGAGCGTTTCGGCCTCCGCTTCGGCACCATACCCCTCTTCGTCGAGCACTATCTCCTCCAACGTTCCCAAACGCATTCCCACCTCATCGGTCATCTCCTTCTCGTAGAGACGGTCTCTTTCGACAAGGGCGGCAAAAAGGCGTTCGTTACCCGAAATCACCACATCGGTCACCTTCTCCTTTCCGAAGGCCTCGATGTCCTGACGTAAAAAGCCCGTCTTCTTCGGAAGGGTAACGGTTCCGGAACCGGGCGATTCCTCTCCCATCATCATCTTCAGCAACGTCGATTTGCCCGCACCGTTCGGTCCCGTCAACCCATACCGTCTGTGGGGATTGAAGGCGACGCATACGTCGTCGAACAGAACACGTGTTCCGATCTTCTTGGATATTTTATCAAGCGTAATCATATAGTGAGTATAATAGGCAAACCCGGAGAAAAAGCCAATGCTCCTTTCGGAAGCGGTAGGGCGATTTACGGAGTATCTACGACATGTCAAGAGGTGCTCGTTGCATACCGTACGAGGATATACCACCGACCTGACCCTTTTTCGAGCTACTCTGAGGGAGGAGCGCGCTGTGGAGGAGATAACGGTGCAGGATATTCGTAATTATCTGATTATTATGCATGAACGGGGCCTTTCACGAACGACCGTTCGGCGTCGCACCTCCTCTTTGCGTTCCTTTTTCCGTTATTTTGTCCGGAATCGAGCGATTCACGAGAATCCCGTAGATGAAGTAACGGGCCCCAAACCGGACAAACATCTTCCCCATATCCCCTCTAAAGAAGAACTGTGCCGTTTCTTTGCGGGACCCGATCTCGGGACACTATCGGGGCTGAGAGATCGCGCTATGATGGAGCTACTCTACGGCTCGGGCATACGGGTGGGCGAATTACATGCCTTGGACCTTTCCGATGTCGATCTTCGGGAGAGGCGGGTGAAAATCAGGGGTAAGGGGAAGAAGGAACGACTCCTGCCGATCACACAACGTGCCGTCACCGCGATAGAGCGTTATCTCTTCCACCCGAACAGGGGAACGGGGTTGCGGGGTCCCCTTTTCCTGAACCGGAGAGGAGGACGTCTTACGACCCGGTCGATCGATCGTCTCTTTGAAAAGTACCTCCGTCTCAGCGGACTCGTCGCCCGTATAACACCTCACACGATGCGCCATGCAGTGGCAACCCACTTCCTCGAAGAGGGTATGGATTTGAAAACGATTCAGGTATTACTCGGCCACGCGTCACTGAAGGCAACGACCATCTACACGACCGTCTCCATGCAACTGAAGAAACGGACCTACGACACCACCCATCCCATCGCACGCGAAAAAAGAAATCCGGAAAAGGGGTAAGCCGGATTCTGTCTTGTGAGCAATCATTCATCTAGGGATCCCGTTACCGGAATCCTCGAGCGGCAACACGGAACGTCAAAGATCGCTTACACAATCTCTACATTCCAACCTTGCTTCAGGCGGGGTTTATAGCTTGCTCTGCGTCTCCGCAGAGAGGTCGAACCGTAAGCCCGACATTTTCACCCTGTCCGACACCGAAGAGTCGGCGGTCTGTTTTCTGTTACACTTTCCGTAGCCTCACGGCCCCCGGTATTTCACCGGCGCCTTTTTCTATGAAGTCCGGACTTTCCTCTCCCGACATCCACGTCGGCAGCGATTGCTCCCTTTTCCGAATTGAGATCTCCTCCCTTCACGAGGAAGGCAAGGAAGCGACATCTTAGCGGGTGGTTCTTTTCTCGTCCGGTAGTTCGGGCGGAATTTTCAGAGCAATCGCCCCGGTTTTTTCGTAACCGGCTATAGATCAAATTCAACAAATCCTTTACAGTGGTCCGAGACGGACGTGAAAGTACGAAAGGGAGCCCGTAAACCGTGGAGCCTCTGATTATCAAAACCGGTGACAACAAGAGGTACGACATCGGTACCATGACCTATCACATACGGTTGCGCGGTGACGATACGGAAGGGCGATTCACCTTGATTGACTTTGTCCTCTATCCCGGTGCCATCGGTCCCGGAGAACACTACCATAAGGAGTGCATGAAGACCTTCTTCGTCCTCAAGGGGAGGCTCGGATTCGAAGTGGCGGGTGAGAAAGGGGAGCTTTCCGCAGGAGAGATACTCCACATCCCCAAGGGAACCGTGCACGATTTTGCCAATGCATATGACGGACCCTGCCGCTTCCTTCTCTACGCCTCTCCGGCCGGTTTGGAATACTTCTTCGAGGATGTCGCCGAATCGGGGATGAGAAATTTCAAAGAGCTTCTCGATCAATACGCGATGGTTCTCGTAGGAAGCGGAAAGGAAAACGGAAAGTAAAACGGAAAGGAATAGGACCGGGGGGACTATACACGGTACTTGAGGAGGGTGAAGTCGGGCGGGCGGCTCTCGGAGTATTCCTCCGGAGCACAGAGGACACCCCACTTCTCCGTGGAGGTACCGTTTGTTGCGGGACGCCACGTCGCCATGGGATATCCCTCTCGACACCTCCTGTCGATTCTCCACAAATCGAGGGCCTCGATGCCGGGGTTGTACCCGATGCCGAAAAAAAAGCGGGACCAGTTGGTGTCGGCAAAGAGAATGGGGGAGGGGGCCGTAAGGGCATGTTTCTTAAAAATGGCGTCGGTTTCATCAAAGGATGCCGTGATGTCGAACAGAAGGTCGTAGACCTCTTGTGCCGTATGGAGGGGGTGTTGCGTGCACGTGTCCGGGGCGTGTTCGGCAAGAAGAAGACGGAGTTTCTCTTGATCTACGAGGGGAAATGCGGTGCGCATAAATCCGTCGAATAGCTCGTATAAGGTGGGGGAGATCGTTTTTAGCTCCAATTTGAGGAAGTCGAATAGGTGGGTGCGAAAGAGGGGAATCGACAAACGTGTATGCAGAGGGGGAAACTCCGTAGCGAGGCGCTTTGCCGTCGGGGGGGGGATATGTTTGGTAAAAAAGCGGGCACCCAGGAATTTTTGCTCCGGAGCATCGAGTAGAACGGCATCGTAAAATGTTTTCCCGGGGATAACGGCTCGATCGCGTACCCACGTATAGCTGAATCCCGGATCTCGCCATCCTTCCGCAAAAGGGAGCAGACCCGGCTTGAAGACAAACGCATGGGTGGGGGAGTACATGAGCATACCTCTGGACGGATCCTCTTCGAAAAGACGGGTTCTTCTCGGAGGCAGTCCTTTCATCACGTCCAACAAGAAGACCGAGAGTTCCATCGGGCTACCTATCTTGCCGACCTCCTCGGAAAAATGCTTCTCTACACGGTAGTAACAAGAGAGGAGGGAGTGCATCGTCCCCCCCGACACGTAGCTCCACGGTTTCCTTGCCGATCCCCTTTTACCCTCCCTTTTCTCGTAGGCTTCGTTCATCCTCTCGATTGCCGAGCGTACGAAGGTATCGGTATCGAGGTGATGGAGTAACAGGGTGGTCAATTCTTCGATATCCCTCTTCTCTTCCTTTCCTTTGCACGAGGCCGGGATATCCGGCTCGGTTGCCCTGAAAAAACTCTTCAATGCCTCTACGTACCCCCTTGCATCGTAGATCAATGTCCAGGCAAGGGGATCTTGGCGTCCGTGTTTATAAAGGAGGCGAAATCCGGCCGGAGCATCCTGATATATATCCGTTACCGCATCAAACATTTCGGCATCGTAGATCTCCTGAAAATATTCCGGAAACTTCTTCGCATAGTGATCTATGAGGAGGGCGAACAATCCGGAGAGAAACTGCCCCCTCTCGGATGCTT
Organism: Simkaniaceae bacterium; assembly: GCA_026708385.1. Taxonomy (GTDB): domain Bacteria; phylum Chlamydiota; class Chlamydiia; order Chlamydiales; family Simkaniaceae; genus JAPOVA01. The sequence goes on from JAPOVA010000014.1 coordinate 17,559, forward strand.
TGTCGGAGAGATCCTTCGAAAGGCCGGCATCGTGCAGACGGAGGGTCAGTTCGGCATTGAGCTGTCTGATTCTATCCCTGTTCGATGCCTGACGCAGCAGGGTGACCGCGGCCTGCGCTTGCGATCGTGCCAAGAGGTACTCCCGGTGCAATGTCTCCGCCGTCCGATCGGAGTCGTGTAACTTATTTGCAATCGCCTCGTAGAGAAGCCGGCCGATCCCTCCCGGTTGTTCCCTGTCGAAACCGAGACTCACGTAGAGGTTCCAGCGGAAGAATTCGACCTTGTAATCGGCAAAAGAGGCAAGGGTATACTCCCACACCTTTAAGAGGGCATGATCGGTAAACCCCTTGAACACATCTCGGGCACTTTGTTCGAGCATTTCAACCCTTTCCTTCGGGGCGGGGGAGAGTCGGATCGCTCTGCGGAAGAGCTCCTCCACCGTCATGACCTCCCGTTCGGTAAGGGCCCGACGTGCCTGTGCGGGGGATACGTGTGCCGCTCGTAACGCGGCGACGATTCCGGGAGAGGCGAGGACTTCGGGGGCGGACCGAAAAACCGGTTTTTTCAGATCTCCCGTTCCCCACCCGGGACTGATCGGTACGGTCTGCTTCACCCCCCCGAAGGTGCGGGAAAGGGAACCGCTCGTGATGAGGTCGTAGAGATCGAGGAGAAGTTGTTCCGGTTGCTCGGATTGAATGAGAATGGCGGGCGCCGTAGCAAAGCAGGAGCCGACATTTTGTCGAAGGGGTACCAAGAGGGCGGTGAGAATGCTCCTGCGCACCTCCCTATCCGTTATCCGCCCCCCTTGAGACAGTCCCAGGGAGCAGAGGATCAGCCGTCGTGCATACCGGTTCGGTAAGGAAGCGCGAAATCGGTGAAATAGGGTTAAGAGCTCTTTATTTGAGGAGAGGGTGTGCACGACCTTCGCAAAGCGGTCCGATACCCATCGATCATTTTCTCCCCGGATACCGTCTTCGAAAGAGGGGAGGGGTTTGACGGAAAAGTTCCCCTTTTCATCGATAAGTAGGTCGGAGATCCGTCGTGCGCGGAAAAGGGTTCGAAATAAGAAGGGCTCTTGAATGTCGGACTTGGCAAGCTCGGCCGTAACCTCCCTTTCGCTTTCGCTCAACATATGCCACCTTACGAGAAGAACCACCCGTGGCGTATTGTACGGGTTGTCTGCTTGGAGAGCAATTGCCGTCTTCTTCAGGGAACCGTGGCGGGGGATTCCGTGGCGACGGGGGTGTTGTCCCCTTCCTTTGCCTCTTTCGAAAGGGTTTGAAATTTCCGTCCGAGCCTACGCGTTGCATTGATCCAACACGTGCCGATGATGAGTAAAATCGCCCCTGCCCAGGGGGTCGCCGCCGCGATGGAACCGAACCCCATCAATAGCCCCCCCTGAATGAGGGAGCCTCCCGATTTACCGATACGGGAGCCGATCCCGTCGATGGCTGCCTTTCCCTTAAGCCCGGACTCGGCGTTCAGGGGGATGAAGGCGATCTCTTTCGTCGCATCGAAGAGGGTGTACTTGCAGGTGCGAGAGAAGATGTTTTGTACCGTACCCAGGAAGACTCCCAAGGCCGGAGGGGTATGACCGAGCGCCATCGCCCATGTGATCGCCGTCGTATGTTCCCGGAAGACGGTAAAGAGGAAAAAGCAAGCAGCTGTTACGAGTACGATGACGGGGGTGACGAGCGCACTGATCGTCCACCCGAAGCGACGAATCATGTTGCTACACAGGAACAGCCCGACAAAGGTCGACAGCCATCCCGTTGCGATGAACACCTTTCCCATGTAGGCATTAAAGTCGTTCGGATTGGGGTGCAGGAGTTTTATCTGATTTTTCCAGACCAGTTCGACCAAATTCATGGAAAGATTAAAACCGACCACCAGAACCGCTATGCAGATGAGGTATTCGGAATTTTTGAGATAGGCAAAGTTCCTGCGTATGCTCAACCCGGACTTTCTCTCGGCTTTAAACGGCCTCGATAATCGTGTCCTGAGTTCGCTATCCTGATCGGTGAGGGATTTGTGAAACCGGTGAAAGATATACATCGTAAGGAGACCGACCAGTATGACGATGATCGTGACAAGCTCCAGATATCCGCCCCATCGATCCGAATTGGCAAGAAAAAGCGGCTTTTTCAAACGGGGTGAAAGGGCGGCCGCGACATATCCCGTGCAAACTGCGGCCAAGTTGGTGCCGACACTGAGGATACCGTAGTATCGCTTGGCCTCACCGATCGAAATGACGGCGTTCGTGAAGCCCCACAGCAGGACCGACAGAATCGTCGTGCCCCACAATTCCGACATGACGTAGAAGAGGGTGTACGACCAATTGCGCATCAAAGCAACGGCTCCCCCGCATCCCTCTCTGCACCACGGGGGGAGAAGTTCCTGCACCCTCGTACAGAGGGCATGGGGGTGAATCGTGTCCCGGTAGGGATATAAAACGAAGGTAAAGATCGCAAAGAAACCGATAAATATCCCGATCATAATGTGGAATAACTTTTTTTGACTATGTCTGTTTGCTAAATGGTTGAATATATAGGTAATAACAAAGGCCATCGGCAACACGACCCAGATTTTGATAAAGGGGATCACTTCGGCCCCCGAACAGGGTGCCGTGATGACGAGGGCATCTTTTGCCATTTTCAGAATGCTGTAGTTGCAACAGACCAGAAAGTAGAGAATAAACAGAGGGAAAAACTTGCGCATCTCGTGTGACCGGATCGGCCACAAAGCGGAGCGCCACCGCCCCACTCGGAGGTTGGTATCTAATGCCATGCAAAAGAGCCGTTTGTTAGATGCCGGAACATCGGTTTGTATAACAGGTTCCCGTTATCCTCCGCAAATTATACCCGGATCGAGGGATAATGCACAATGTGAATCCGAGTGTCACGGCCCGCTTCCGTCTCGGAGTGCCTCCAAACCGGGTAACCGACCCGACCTGACATATTCGAGGGCGGCCCCCCCTCCCGAGCAAATGTGGGTGAACCCCTTTTCCAGCCCCGTGGCTCGGATGGCGGCATTCGAATCCCCCCCACCGGCAATCGTCGTAGCTCCCGTCATATGAGCGGACTCCGCCAAGATTTTCGTTAATGCGTAGGTGCCCGAGGCAAAGCGGGGTATTTCGAAAATGCCCATCGGACCATTCCAAAATAGGGTACGACAGGGTTTGAGGAGAGCGGCCCATTCTTCGAGTGTGGCGGGACCGATATCAACCCCTCCGTAACCGGGAGGAATGCCCTCCTTTGCCGACACAACGTACGCCTCTCCCTCTTCGAACCCCGTTTCGATCGGCATTGCGGCAACCGTAAAATCGACCGGTAGGACGAGGGGTACGTTTTCCTTTTCACAAGTCCGGACAAACTCCCGTGCAATCCGGAGGCAGGTGTCGCTACAGAGGGAATCCCCCACTTCCACACCCCGCGCCTTGAGAAAGGGGAAGGCCATCCCCCCGCCGATCAGGATGAGGTCGGTTTTTTTGACGAGCATAAGCAACGTATCGATTTTCGTATCGACCTTGGCCCCCCCGATGAGAAGGGCAAAAGGTTTGGGAGGATGGCGCAGGATACGTAGGGAGGAGAGCTCCTTTTCCATGAGGAGGCCGATGCCCCTCTTCCCCTTAAAGTATCGCGGAAGCTCGGTGACGGAGGCGTGGTACCGGTGAGATGTGCCGAAGGCTTCATTGACGTAGAGATCGCCCGAACAGGCCAGTTTTTCGGCAAACGAGGGATCTTTTTCGGGATGTTCTTCCCCTTCGTGAAACCGGGTGTTTTCAAGAAGAAGAATCTCTTTTTCTCTTAGGAGACGGCTCTTTCGTTCCACCTCCGATCCGACACAATCGTCGGCCATCGTCACGGGAGTATCGAGTAACCGTGCGAGATGTGCTCGTACGGGTTTCAGCGAGTAGGCGTTCTCTTTTTTGCCTTGCGGACGGCCGAGGTGACTTAACAGGATCGGGATCCCTCCCTCTCGCAATACGTGGTGGATGGAGGGGAGGGTCAGTCGGATTCTCGTGTCGTCTCGGATTGTTCCGTCCTCACACAAGGGGACGTTAAAATCGACACGGATGAGGGCACGTTTTCCTCGTACGGGGAGCTCCCTCAGAGAGACGTATCGAGTCATAGCCGCGTAAAAGGGTTGCTTGCCTGACCGAACGATTGATCCGTTTTCCGCTTTTTGATTTCGCTTTTAATGGAGAAGAGTAAATCTTGGTCGAAGCCTTGCTTCACGGCCCACTTCAGGTATTCCAAGGGAATCTCTTGGAAGGGACGCCCCTTGTGCTTTCCGAGAGGCATGGTTTTAAGACGGATGGGTTGTTCGAGCCGTTTCAGAGCCTCTTCCGTCGTCTTGAACGGACGACATAGACGTTTGAAGACCTCGATGTTGACGAGCACGTCGTTCATGGCTCTATGGGGGCCTTGGGGTCGGATGTTGAAGTGTGAACGGAGCATTTCCAGGGAGTTTGTCGGACTTTCCCCGTAAAGGCGAGCGAGACGCAACGTATCGATGAACCGGTTTTGTGATAGCTTCGAGGGAATGCGAAATTTTCGTGCCGCCGTCTCGACCAGAGTAATATCAAAACCGATGCCGTGTCCGATGACGATGTGGTCTCCGATGAAACGGATGTAATCGGCAACCACATCCTGAATTTTCGGCTTGCCCCGAACCATTTCGTCGGTAATGTGGTGGATCTCGGTGGTATGTTCGGGGATGGCACACCCGGGATCGATGAGTGTACAGTGTGAGGCGAGGATTTCGTCAAAGTTGAACCGGGCGACGGCGATTTCGATAATGGCATCCTGTTTGGGGTCGAGTCCGGTTGTTTCGCAATCGAAGCAGATAAAGGTATCCCGGCGGATCAAGCCCATAGCAACGCATTGATCATTTTGATGAGTTCTCGTTTGCACGCGAAAGTGTCGCTCCTGATAGAGTAATGAATCAGAGGAAATCTCCTCAAGGTTTTATCGGCACTCAAAACGGATTCCGTTCTACTCCGTTTTTCATTACGTCCGACCTTATCGGTTTTGGTCAGAAGTAGGATGACGGGGAGGTTACGGGCAAGGGCCCAACGGGGAAGGAGTAGATCTTCTCGGGAAGGGGTGCGACGTATATCGAAGAGGAGGAGGAGGAGAGAGATCCCCTCTCTCGTTCGTAGGTACTCTTCGATATGCATCGCCCACTCTTCTCGGATCTTTCTTCCCACCTTTGCGTAGCCATATCCGGGAAGGTCGACGAGCATCACCTTTTCGTCGACGAGAAAGTAGTTGATTCGTTGCGTTTTGCCGGGGGTGGAAGAGGTTTTGGCAAGGGATTTCCGGTTTGTCAGACTGTTGATAACGGAGGACTTGCCTACGTTGGATCGTCCCGCAATCACGATAGAGGGCAACGGGGCGACTCCCTTCCCTCCGTGAGAAGGGTGCTCTTCCGGGGGGAGGGCCGAGGTGAGAAAGGTCGCCTGTTTGAAGAGAAGTGTTTTCATAGTCCGGTGATGCGAACCTCTCTTGTCCGCTCGTTCTCGTGTGAGATGTCGATTCTCACGGCCCCTTCGGGGATGAGGGGGGCGATCCGTTCGGCCCACTCGATACAACAGATGCCGCCGGCATCGAAATATTCGTCGAACCCCCCGGCAAGAAAGTCGACATGATCGGCGCAACGGTAGAGATCGAAGTGGAAACAGGTAAGATCGGACCCTTCGTAGATGTGGAGATAGGTGAACGTCGGGCTGGTCACTTCCGTTTCGTCGATACCGGTCGTCTTCGCAACCAACGTCTTGATCAACGTGGTCTTGCCCGCTCCCGGCGGTCCGGAAAAACAGAATACCGCCCCCGGGTTCGCCCGTGTGGCAAGAAGGGAGGCGATCTTCGGAACGTCGGCAAGGGTGCTAACTATTTTCCGCAGTCCATCTTTCGACATGTGTGGCAAATTCATCGTGTGCATGCATCGCCTCGAGGAAGGCCGACACACCGGATTCATCGAGGTGCTGTTCGATAAATGCGAGCAGTCCCGACTCGATACGGAACCGGTTTTGTCCGGCGACGTCGATAAGGGACATGGGTTTAAGTTGATTTTTCGTAAAGTCGTCGATAACGGCTTGCTTGCTGTTGAAAAGCTTTCCGGTAATGCCCGAAGAGAACACGATTTTTTCAATCGGCTTTTTCCTCTCACGAATGTAGTTTTTGATGACGTCGGGATCGTCCGATACGAAGAACCGTTTCACTCGCATACCGTTGAGTCGTTCGGAGTTTTCGGGGCATTTGGAGACCCAGTCGTAGATGGCGTCTTGGGGGTTGGGGTGGGTATTGTCTCCGAATACCTTTCCCGTGAAGGGGCAGATATAGATTTTTTTCGTCTGCTCATTGACGGAGGGGGCTCCTACTTGAATATGAATTTGTGTTTTACGCCACAATCGCCCTTCCTTTTCGATTTTAGTCGAGACCTCTTTTTCGCTCCGGTATATCGTCTTTTCCTGCAGGAAGAGGACGGGTCGGATACCGTATTTTTCCTCCAAGAAGAAAAAATATGCTTTCAAGAGGTCGACTTTCTTGTTCTTCTTCAAAAATTCGGCAAGCAGACTTTTCATGCTATCCGAAATCACCGTGTCCGTCACTTTTCAGCCTTTAAATTCCGGGTATGGTCGCAGACGGATCCGATTCTAGCCGACCGGATTATTGCTTTGCAAGGGCAAAAGGTCTCGCGGGGGACGGGGGTACTCTTTCCGGTGCTTTGTGGCGATTGTCCTTCCCGTTCGGGAACACCGGAGCGCATGCCTACCACATGCTCTTACCTTGCACGAAAATGACCCCTTCGGCTACACTCCCCCCGAGCGCAGACATGCATGCGCCTGTAGTTCAATGGTAGAACCATAGCCTTCCAAGCTATTAGTGTCGGTTCGATTCCGATCAGGCGCTTTTAACGAGAACCGAGACCGAAGTCCTTGTGTGTTCCGTCTCCCGAAACCTGTCGGATCCTGCCGGCGGGGAGAGGAACCTTCGAGAGGATGCCGTCGTCGAAACAGTAGGGAAGCCAAGGTTTGGGAACGGAGCAACAACGTTACGGAGTATCCGTCGGAGATTTACTGGAGGCAGGGGCCCATTTCGGCCACCAAAGGCAACGTTGGAATCCGAAGATGAAGCCCTATATCTTCGAAGAGAGGAACGGCATCTACATTATCGATTTGGCGAAGACCGCCAAGCAGATCAATGTGGCTACCGAGGTCGTCGGTCGGGTCGTGGCTGACCGGAAGCATGTTCTGTTCGTCGGCACGAAGAAGCAGGCCAAGATGATCATTCGCGATTGTGCCGAAAAAGCGGAGGAGTTCTACGTGTCGGAGCGTTGGCTCGGCGGCATGTTGACCAATCTCACTACGATCCGTCGATCGATCAAGACACTTGAAAAGATCGAAAAGCAGGTTGCGGAGGGAGGTGAAGGACTCACGAAGAAGGAGCTTTCCAACTTGGGAAAGTTGCGGGAAAAACTGGATCGCAATCTCTCCGGAATCCGAGGAATGCGTAAGCTTCCGGGACTCTTGGTTGTCGTCGATTCCAATAGGGAGCACATTGCCGTTGCCGAAGCCGTCAAACTCGGCATTCCCGTGGTAGGGCTTATCGATACGAATTGCGATCCCGATCCGATTGATTATGTCATTGCCTGTAACGACGATGCGTTGAAGGGTATCCGGTTGGTTATTGAAGCTCTTGCGGAGGCGATTATCTCCCGTAAAAATACGTTGCGTGTTTCTGAGCGCGGATCGTCCCGAGAAGAGGGGGATCGGGAGGCTCGGCAAGATTCCGTACGAGGGGAGGATCCCTCTTCCGAGAGCCCCCCCTCCTCCGAGAGCCCCCCCTCCTCCGAGAGCTCCCCCTCCCCGACCGAGAATATTCGTCCCGAGGAAGAGAAATCATGAGTAAACATATTCCGGCATCTCTCGTTATGGAACTGCGCAAACGGACGGGTGTCGGTATGGGTAAGTGCAAGGATGCTCTTGTCGAAGCGAACGGAAATCTGGAGGAGGCCGGCCTTCTGTTGCGTAAAAAGGGGATGACGGCTGCGCTCGGGAAGGGACAAAGAGAGACGAACGAGGGGACGATCGGGATTGCCGAAGACGGTGAGGTCGTCTATCTCATCGAAATCAATGCCGAAACCGACTTTGCGACACAAAATGCGCGCTTCCTGGAGTTTACGGAGGCTCTATGCACCGAAGTGCTCGCACTGAAGCCGGACTCCGTCGAAGCCTTTTCCGCTATGAAGGGGAGGCAACGTCCCGAACTTACGATCGAAGAATACCGGACCGAACTGGTGCACTCTCTGGGAGAGAATGTCCGGATCGGTAGGATCACATCGGTACCCAAACCGGCAAACGGTTCCGTCGGTCTCTATCGACACGGAGCCGGGCAGATCGTTTCGGTTGTTGTGTTGAAGGGGAGCGAGCAGGCGCAAGATGTAGCGCGAGAGGTGGCGATGCATGTGGCTGCCGGAGCCCCCGACTTTCTCAAGGTCGAAGATGTGCCTCCGGAAACGGTTGAGAGAGAAAGGGAAATCGCTCGAAGTCAGGTGCAGGACAAACCGTCCGAAATCCGGGAAAAGATCGTTGAGGCAAAGCTGAAGGCCTACTATGAACAGGTCTGTTTGCTCAACCAGAAGTATGTGAAAGACCCTTCCGTTACCGTGTCACAGTTTGTCAAACAGGCCGGGGGGGGCGATAAGCCCCTTGAGATCGTCGCCTTTGTCCGTTGGGAAGTCGGAGGGGGGCGGTAGCATTTTGTGAGATAGTCGCCATGCATAAGTCACCCGCTTACGGAAGGATTTTATTGAAGCTTTCGGGCGAGTCTCTGAAGAGTGCTCATTCGGGCATCATCGACCACGATGCGTGTCATGCCGTTGCCGAGAGAGTGCGAGAGGTGCACGATCTCGGCATTGAAATCGGCATCGTGATCGGTGGCGGGAATATGTTTCGCGGATCTCAGGCAAAGCAGTTCGGGTTTGCGAGAACTCCCGCCGATCACGTAGGTATGCTCGCTACCATGATCAACGGATTGATCTTGAGTCGGGTTCTTTCGGCCAAAGGATGTAAGACGCGCGTGATGAGTGCGCTGAGTTGTGACGGCATTGTCGAATCGTATAACTGGAGTCGGGCCCTCGGTTCTCTGAGTGCGGGATACATCATGATCTTTGTCGGGGGGACGGGGAACCCCTATTTTACGACCGATACGACCGCCGCGATGCGTGCGAGCGAAATCGAGGCCGAAGTGCTGTTGAAGGGGACTAAGGTGGATGCCATTTACAACAAAGATCCGATGAAATATCCTCACGCCGTGAGGTATGACCGTTTGTCATTTTCCCAAGTGTTGGACGAAAATCTGCATATTATGGATGGCGCGGCCGTTGCCATGTGTAGGGAGAACGGCATTCCTATCCATGTTTTCAATCTGTTCGACAAGGATGCACTGATGCGGGCCGTGTGTGAGAAGAAGGGAGGAACCTTCGTTACGGGGGAGTAGCGGAGCGGGGTGAGTATGACGGAAGAGATAGAGCAAGAGGCGGAGCAGAAGATGCAACGCGCTTGCGATCGGTTGGTTGACGAGCTGAGCGGTATTCGAACCAATAGGCCCAACCCCTCCCTTCTCGATTCCGTACCGGTGGAAGTGTACGGATCGGAGATGAAGATACGGGATATCGCTTCGGTCTCGGTCTCTGAGGGGAGGCAGTTGATTGTGACCCCTTTCGACACGCACAATGCGGGGGCGATCGGGAAGGCGGTGGGAAAGGCCGACTTGGGGTTGCAGGGGATTGTTGACGGTCATGTGGTGCGTGTTCCCATTCCTCCTATGAGTGAGGAGTTGCGCAATGCCTTGGCCAAGGAGGCGAAGGATAAAGCGGAAAAGGCCAAAGTGACCGTGCGCGATCACAGAAGGAAGGGGAATGACACCTTGGATAAGCAAAAGACAAGCGGTGAAATCTCCGAAGACGCGCAAAAAAGGGGGAAGAAGTTGATTCAAGAGTTAACGGATAAGTTTTGCAAAGAGATCGATAGGTTATATGAAGAGAAGGCGCGGGATATTCTTGAAGTATAATCCCTCTACGAGATAAGATGCCTCTATCCGAGAAAGAAATCGAGGTGGTGGCCCCATCGTCTAGCCCGGCCTAGGACACCAGGTTTTCATCCTGGCAACAGGGGTTCGAATCCCCTTGGGGTCATTGTGTGAGGCTTTAGCTCAGTTGGTAGAGCATCTCCCTTTTAAGGAGAGGGTCGTTGGTTCAAGCCCAACAAGCCTCAATGTTTTCTCTTTTCGCACCTTTCGCCTCAGTCGTTCGATCGAGCAAATATCGCCCCCGCGGGTATGTGTTGACGTGTGCGGGGTGAAGTCCCCAAACTTCCCGTTTTCCTTATCCGTCCCGTTTCGAGAAAGGTAACATCCCGTTTACCTATTGCTTGTGGGTAAAGGTTCGTCGAAGTGCTCCCAAGAGGGAAGAGGTTCGAGATGGTTTTTCGGGATTAACGGGACTAAGTAGCTTATCGATCAGTTTTGCCGTGTAATCGTGCTCGGGTCCGAGTGTCCGAGCCGCATCCGATGCCGTTTGTCCCGACCGATTATGCAAGGTCAGATCGGCATGGGCATCGGAGAGCAACCGGATGATGGCGTCGTACCCCCTCAAAGCCGCAAGGATAGCCGGAGTGTTTTCCTCCCCATCCCTGTAATCCACCTCGGCCCCCATCTCGATGAGTAATCGTACGGCGTCCGCACACCCTTCTTTGACTGCGTACATAAGCATTTCGTTCATATCGTCTTTCGACATACCGATCCTCGACCCGATCTCCATCATAACCGGTGTCACCCCCGAGAAATCGGTACGACTCGATCCGCGGGAAGCACTTTGCATGCTACGGATCTTGGAGAGCAATAGCTCCGTGATTTCCCTATCTCCTCTCAGAATGGCATACATGAGCGCCGTCCATCCCGTATAGCTTCGGCGTAACAGCGTGTCGATATCGGCATCTACGAGCAATTTGACGATTTCCTTGTATCCTCCCTTGGTCGCAAGCATAAGTGCCGTATGCCCCTCCGCATCGGATCGCGTTACGTCAACACCCGGGGAGCTATCAAGCAACCGTTGCACAACTTTCGTGTGTCCGTTTTCAGCTGCAAGTATGAGGGTCGTCTTGCCGGTATCCGGATCGGCCGCATCCACGTCGACACCTTCATTGTGCGATAATGTTTCTTCGACCGCTTCCACGTTCCCGCAACGACCTGCCTCTCTCAGCTCCTCCGCCCGTGTTCCGTCGACGGGACCCGCGGCAAGAAGCTCCTTGACCCGTTTCACGGTGTGCTTGTTTTTACTTGCCACAGCACGATCGAGCACCGCACGTTCGATACCGGCCCCGTAGGCATGAAGCAACTCTACGGCCTCGGTGTGTCCGTATCGGGCTGCCATGTGCATCGGAACCTGTGTCTCCCCCCTCCGTTGCGACGGGCCCACGCGAGCACCTCGATGAATGAGTAGTCGTGCGGTCTCTACGTGTCCCAGGCAAACTGCCGTGCACAGTGCCGTCTGTCCTTGAAAAGATATGTCGACCTCGTTTACCGGACTACCGGCATCCAAAAGTAACTTGACGACGTCCGTATACCCCTCTTGACTTGCAAGATCCAATGCCGTAAACCCTTTGCGTGTTTGCTGACGTAGCCCTGCTAAAGTGGGATCGGTACGCAAAAACAGCCGGACGATTTCCGTGCGTCCGTTAAAAGCCGCACATGAGAAAGACGTATACCCGTATTCGTCCCGCTGATTGATGGCAAGGATCGGGTTTTCCGCAAGGGAAAGTAGCTCCTCCGCGATACTCGTATACCCGTGTATGGCCACATACATAAGTGCCGAGAGCCCCTTGTCATTCCCCCGGAGCATGTCGACACCGCAGGTTGTAATCAGCCATCGCAAGATCTCCCCGTGACCCGCTTGGGCCGCCAAAATAAGCGCCGTATCCCCTCTTGCCGACTCCGCGGTTTCGACCAACCTCGGGTTGCACCGGTAAAGTAGCTTCGCAACCTCTATATGTCCGTTTTGACATGCATGGAAAAACGCCCTCGTGTCATCCTCTACCGGTACCTTCCTCTGCAAGAGCCATTCCACAACTTCCGTACTTCCGCCTATGCTTGCGGCTACGAGTGCCTCCTCCCCGTAGGCCTGCAGTAGATCGGCCCCCTCACAGCAGCCGATGAGCCATTGCATAGCCTCTACATGTCCGTTGCGAGCCGCACGTGTAAACGCCCCTCCCATTTTCGGCCGATGTTTCTGCGCCGTACATGCTGCAAGAAGTAGTTGCGCAGCGTCCGTGTGTCCGTTTGCACATGCATAGGCAAGCGCCGTTGCGTTCTTATCCTTCCGGTTGGCTCTGTCTACGGGAACACCCTTACCGATAAGCCACCGAATCACATCACAATGCCCCCCACCACTTGCGGACATTAACGCGGTCTTTCCGGAGTCATCGGGGAGGGAGGCGTTGGCTTTGCAGGAAGTGATCAACCACGTAATCATGTTCTCATACCCTTTTTCGGCTACCAATACAAGCGCCCTTTGCACATCGGCCTTGCTCGGTTTCTTTGCCTCATAGAGTAACCGGGCAATGGCTTCACTTCCGTCTCTACAGGCATAGAGAAACGCCGTCATGCCGTCTTTTGCATTGACCGACGTGAGGTCAACGGATCCGTCTTTCACCAATGTTTCGACCCCACCGAAATCCGTCGCGATCACCGCCCGCATCAGCTCCGTCGGATTGTCTTCGTCGGTGGCATCCGGATCCGTCGCATTCCTTTCGCCCGGCTCGTGTTGTGTGCAACTCTCCCTACCCCTTTGCCCGGCCCGGCACCCTAAGGCTATGCTGAGTACGATACCCACTACGGTGCCGCACGTTGCACCGACCACCGCTCCCATCCATGTTCCGGGAAGATGTGTTACGGCCTTTTCGATCGTTGTTCCTAACGGCGTCGCGGAAAGGTATGCGACGATTTTTTCGGCGGTCGCCCCTACCGGTGTTCCGGGAAGCAAAGCGATAACCTTTCCGATCGTTGCCTTTACCTGTGTCCCGGGAAGCAATGTAACGACTTTTCCGATCGTTGCTCCCGTCACCATGCCCGATACGAAACCCGCAAGTGCATACCGTCCGAAATATCCGAAACTAAAAGTTTGAATTCTACTCGCAGACGGGGTGTCGGTGGGGGGGGGTGAGTCCCTCCGCACCATCCTGTGGCAGACAATACCGACAAATAAGGGACACGCCCATAATGAAAGAAGCACTCATAACGACGCATTTCCCCCTTTTCTAAAGATGCAGGCACGATGGTAGGTCATCTTCGATAATTAAGCAATGCTTTTTTATGAGGCAGGACATCAAATCGGGCACGTTGTGTTTAGGGTTTGCTGAAGAAATATCTAATTATCAAGCAGAAATAGTGGTTCGACGGGTATTGTCGCATCCCGTATCCGGCTTTTCCGGATCGGTCGCGATACAAACCGATAGCGGAGTCGAATTGTTCCGGAACGAGAAGGCGCTATGAAAGCAATTGATTCAAAAAGGTGATACACCTCTCTAAATATCGACCGTGTTTAAATACTGATTTTGAAAGTGCGCATGCAACCATAGAAGATAATTTCTATGACATAACACCCTTTCAATCAACGTAGGATTCTTTAGGAAAGACAGAGAGTTACCTGCCGTTTTTTCGTATAATCCCGGGGTGATTGCTTTGCGTAACACATTCCGGAGTCGCTCCGCATACACCTATCGCGTGCGGACAAAGATTTGCCGAGGTGTTCCCGAGAGAGAAGGTGATGGAGCCGGTTTTCCGAGATGGGGTGCAAGTAGCCCATCGACGAGTTTTGCGGTGTAATCGTGTTCGGGCATCCGAGCCGCACCCGATGCCATTTGTCCTGATCGACTATGAAGGGTCGGATTGGTGTCAGGATCGCACCTTTCCCGGCGTGACTGCGTGCGTTTCGGCTCTTTTTGTGCACCGTTATCTTCG
>JAPOVA010000028.1:0-48845 GCA_026708385.1 Simkaniaceae bacterium
ACGGACACCCTTATTTTCCTTTGGCAGGGAAAGGGGCAAAACGAACCTTTACCGAAGGTCAAAAGGAAAGGACGGTGAGCTATTGGCACTCCGGGCTTGGTGGCGACTCGGTCAAGAAGTATGCCCGGGAGTGCGGTCTTTTCCCATCGACTATGCACGAGTGGATAGATGAGGTGGGGGGATCGAGTTCCTCCGGACTTCCGGGGGGCCGGGGATCGCCGAATAGCGAATGTGGGTCGTCTTTGCATGATGTAGAGCAATTGCGGCCTACAAGCGCGGAGAAGGATATATCTACACGACTTGCCGAACGCATGGATGGGACGCCCCCTTTGAAGAGGCGTAAACGGGAGGGTACGGCTATATGGCTTGACGATCGTTTTGGAGGCCCGCCCCTTCGGTTTGCTTCTCTTCCCAAGGGGAAGAGAAGGCGATATACCGAGGAAGAACGGGGTGCGGTCGTAGACTATGCCGTAGAGCAGAGGGAGATGAAAACTATCGGCGAGTGCACTAAGGAGATCGGTGTCGGTGCCGGTTGTATTTCGAAATGGCTGAGAGAGGCGTGCGAAGCGTATCAGGCTTTCTCGGAGTCGGATTTAAACGATACTCTACGGGTAATTGATTGCAGAAAGCTTTTGCCGGACCTGCGGGCAGGAAAAACCTCACTCTGCGTCTCCGACTACACCGGAGGGGAAAAGTATTCCAATGGCAAACGGGGGCAAAAGCTGAAGGGTGTCCGAGCAAGGGAGGAGGACCGCGACGGCCGGCTCTATTTCGCGTCGCCGGAGAAGGGGGAACTGCGTGTTTTTGCTAAAGATCAAAAAGAGAGGGCTGTAGATTATTGGCTTGGTGAATTTGAGGGGGACTCGATCTCGAATTGTGCCAAGGAGCTCAACCTGCACGCGGACACCTTGATCGGTTGGGTAGGTGGGGGTGGGCGTGGCCGAAAACGGCGTTCGTTGCACACGACGGAATCACCCGGGAATTCTCCTGAGGCGACCGATTCCGATCCGGACGAAGTCTCTTTACCCGATATACCGGTGGAGGATGTGAATAGGTTGCTT
The DNA here is from genome assembly GCA_026708385.1 of Simkaniaceae bacterium. Classification (GTDB taxonomy): domain Bacteria; phylum Chlamydiota; class Chlamydiia; order Chlamydiales; family Simkaniaceae; genus JAPOVA01. Next base: position 1,062 of record JAPOVA010000028.1, read on the forward strand.
CCGATCGAGCCTTCATAGTTTTCTTGGGTTTTTCGAGATTTTCTTTTGATTTGTCTTTGAGGGCCGTGTCTTTATGGTTGCTTCGCCGTGTCGTTCCGTGATATGCTGTTAAGGAAAAATGCGGATGTGTAGAACGTTGTCAGGTCAAAAGATCGAGAAGAGAAGCATCCCCCGAGCTTGAAGAAGTGATCATCGAGCAACCGACAGCCAAATCTCCTTCGCCCGAGCCTGAGCCTGCCAAGGGAGGATGGTTGAAGCTGAGCAGCCGGGGTTTGCCAAGCTGAGTGAAGAGACCGAGCCCGAAGATGAATTATCGGTCTGGGTGGAGGAAGGCATGGGGGCATCCGGTATCACTTCTATTCAACGCAACGGAAGCACGATCACGTTGGAACGGGTGATTCCCGAACCCCGTGGGCAGTGGATGGCCGTTCCTAGGCAGGTCAACAGGGTAGCCCAACCGGTCGTTGAGGAAAAATGGTGGTGCGGGGAGGAAGCCGCGATTACTCGGAGTATCGGTTCTCGGGAAAGTAAGGCTATGTTGGGGTCACCCCCGGCGTGAGCGCTAGTACGCTTCGTGTCGAGCATGACGGAGTGGGCAGAGGCGGAGCGCAATGCGCCGGAGGGGCAAAGTGTATGGAGTTGCGCGATAGTGCAGGCTCCCCGTGTCCCCGGTAGAGGTGTCTGACGCTTTATGGGTAGCTTGCCTCCCGCCTCTCGCGGAGGGGCGGGGCGTGTTTCGGAAGATTTTTGTAGATAGAGGAGTGAGAAATGTCTTGTGTTTGCTGTGGTTTTAAGTCGGTCATTCGTCCCCTTGTCGTGGCTGAGCGTGAAGAGGGGGGCGTGAAGTTTTTGTCCCCGGAGGAGTCGAAACGCCTCCCTGACGAAGCGCCCGGGAGTTCGTCCGAGAAGGAGGGCGGGGTAAAGCTCTCTTCTCGTGTGGTTGAGGTTGTCCCCGCTTCGCCGGAAGGGGCAGAAGGTGACGCCGTCAATTCTCCGCCCCCCACGGATCGGGAAGAGAGGAAGGTGCATACATTGGGCATGAGCGAGCTACTCGACGAACTGAATCTGACGAGGGGGGTGATCTCTATCAGAAAGTCGGACTCCGAAGCTGAGTCGGCGTCAAGCATTCCCGCACATCTTTACGAGCCCGCATATTTTTATGAACCTGTGACTCGCCGGACCGTAGGCGTGAGGTTGCCCGCGATCTCGCGCAGGTATGAGTTCCCGAACAGTGAGGAAGGGAAGCGACAGCGTCTCAGGGCCGTGCAACGGGGGGTCGTGGCAACGGTGGTTATCCGGTTGGCGTCTGCCGTTTTCCCTTACTGACTTGTCTTGCATGCTCCGAGTGTGATACTCTCTTCGGGATGATCAACCCCGAGGAGGGAAAATGTCTCGTTTTGGCTGTTTTAAAAGTTCGAGGAATGATTCCCCGCCACGGGTTGTTGAGGAGGGGGAAACGAGGCGTGTTTCTCTCGAAGAGAGTGGTTCCGAAAGGATTATGGACGTGGTCGGAGAATTGTTGGGTCCCGGCAGATTGTCTCCGTAGCGGTTCCTGCCAAGGAATGCACGACGGTGCTCTACCGGCAATCCGACAGATGCCCCCAACAGGATGAATCGAAGCTCCCCGCACTGTAGGTGTGTTGAAGTGCAGTGAGGTCGAGATCTTGAAAACCGTAGTCGATCAGTTTGTCCGAGAGAACCTGAATTGAGGTAGACGAGGTTGTCATTGGGGGGGGTGACAAGTTTTTCTTGAACGAAACACATCTGCACGCGACAACGGCCCCTCTTCCTAAAACGGGGGTTGATGATGTCTGCTGTTCGCCGAATCGCGAGGGTCAACATGCCTAGGGTGCACGACTACCTCGGAGACTTGAATCGGATCACCACGATTGTGTCGGTTGCTCTGTCCGTATTGCACATTTTGTCCGGTGTTTGGTTGGGACGACCGCGTTTGCTTAGCGCGGTTGAGTTGGGGGTTGCCGTATCTCCCTCGGACATCTCGCTTGTCGCGACGCGCATCTTCGGTAAGCCCGAGATGTCGTTGTAAAGAGTCGTTCGTATCGGCTCGGGTTTCACATTCCCTGTGCCTGTGATCGATGCGAACAATTGCTTCGGGGGTCGCCGGTTGCCCTGTTCATCCTTTGGTTTGGTTTGCCAACGCGACCCCGGTTCGGACTGCCCGATCCCCGTTCCTTGGGACGGTGGTGGCGCGGGCGGTTCGAGTTTGGTTTCGGTCGGGTCACCGTCACCCTCTTCCGGATCACGAAATCCGAGGGCGGGATGTGTTCGGTATCATCCGCTTCCCCGTCCTTTCTCCGGAATTCCGCATCTAAACCGACGATTCGTCCACGGATTCGGTCGCTCCACTCGGCTCGGCAAAGAACTCGCCTAAGTACTGCCACCATGCGGAAAGCTGTGTCCACTCAGGTTCCGGAGATGGGAGCGTGGTTTTTGGTTGCTCTACGACCATCTCCTCAAGCTCGGGTAAGGGAGACACGGGTTTAGGGGCGGGCAAGGAGACGCGAGACGCAGACTCGGATACGGGCAGCTCGGCCTTGGATGAAGCAGGATAAGACCTTGGCTGTTCGACAACAATTCCTTTAGGTTCGGGAGGTGTCTTTCCCTCCACTCCCCCTTTAGCCGGCAGACTCGGGCTCGGGTGAAGACGGCCTATGCTTTGGCCGGCGGAGGTAGGCTCAGGTAGAGAAGGTGTGGTGGCATCTCTTATACCGCGACTTTTTGACATGCATTTTACGCACCCCGGATATGTCAAACATTCATATGCCAAGGCCCCACAACCTACCACCAGAGACGGGGTGCCGCTAATGCCTGCTACCAAACCACCTATCAACGCCCCACCGTACACTGATGCCGGAATTGATGTCGTAATCATCAAGGGGGGTGCCACAAGCAGAGCCCCCACCCCCACCCCGACGGTGATCTTATCGCCCCTAGGTGCGGTGCGAAGCATGGCGAGCACTCCGTCCCCAACCTCGCCTGTCTTCCGAGCGATTTCAGATTGCCTTTTGGGAAATGACACGGGGGCATCTACATCGGACTCTTTCAGGACCGGTTCCGAGGTAATGATAGTGTTAATTTTAGTTGTCATAGCTTGCCTGTCTCCAAAATTTTGTGGCTCATTAGACAATAGAATACCACGGAAAAACATTGTCAAGCAATCGTAAAGGCTTTGAAACCCCAAGGTTCAACAAGAAACTATTCCGGAAACAGTCTATCTATCTCGTGCCACGGTCCCCGTTCCTTTGGGTGGGGGCGTGTTTTCGTATCAGCCGGTGGCTCGTCTCTTCTCATTAAGTAGGGGGGTGCCGAATTATCAGACCGTACTGCGGAAGTGCTCGTCGCCGAGGCATCGTCCGGGTGGTCTTCCTTCGGGGTGTTTCATGACGAGGGAGCGAGGGTTTTTGGGGGGCATTCGATGAGGGATGCCTTTTTAGCTACGACGGCAACCCACGGTAAAGTCCACGGCGGGGAGCCCTTTACCGATGAACGTATCGGGGACGGCAAGAAAAGTGGATACGAATACCGCGATGCACGAGGTTTTAGAATGACGGCTCATATCCCGGTTTAGCCATGTGTAGTGTCCGATATTCTTAAAAGTCGAGAAGTGAAGGAGGTAGGGTACTTAGCAAGGTTTTTGATGATCCATCCACAAAGCCTTGCCGGAAGTCGGGTTCCTTATGGGGGCGACCCGAAAAAGATAAGTCGAGCGATCGACCTGCTTTCTGCGGGGGACAAACCCGCTTTAAACGTTTCGGAAGAACCTGCCGTGAAATGTTTCCACGACTCAATAAAGGTCCTGCTTAATGTAGACTTTATTTGTGAGTCAAATACAAACAACGTGCTGAATATACGTTCCGTATGTCCGAGTAAGCAGGCTTGGGCTGTTTTTTTTGATTTTGCTACTGAGATCGAAGAAGCACCGGGGGAAGGGTGTCGATATGAAGATTGTCGAGTTTTCGGTGGGAAGGTGATGGGGCACGTATACCGGCTCGTCGGAATATTTGTAGCTCTCGTACATGGGGCTGAGGTGGAAGAAATAGACAAGGAAACCGTCCTTCTTGCCTGCGATCATATGTGTTGGAGACCGGAAGGCCGGTTTCGGGTTTTTGCGAAGGCTTTCGGGGTAGGGCGTGACGGCCTTAAAGATAAGTTGGTGAGGCATATCGACAAAAAAGAGAGAGAAAAGGGGGACGGCCTCACGGACTTTCGATATAGTCCCACTCTCTCATAAGGCCGTCCCGGTAGCCAAGGCATCTTTGCAGGAGTTGTAGGAGTGTGATCCGCACCTTCCCCTTCTCTGATTTTTCGAGGGGAGGCCTTTCGGAGGTCCCCGACCTCCTCCATCAAACTCTCCAAAGTATCAGCCATTGTCGCCGTCATACATATCCGGACTTCTTGCCCCGTCGGCGATTTCGCTCCGGTAGTCCGAACCTTGCGGGAGCACCCTGTGGAGCTCGTCGGGTGTGCCACTACCTATGGGGGGTTCTCGGGGGCGTATCGAAAGTCCGTGGGGTACCCCCGCCCCGTTTCGGGATCCGGCGGGGAGGCGGTAAATTGAAGAGCTCTACCGCGGAGAACGGGTGCAGCGGCAAGCATGAGCGTGAACCACCAAAAACCTCCCACCGATCCGGGAATTCCCGCCACCAAATATCCTACCCCCGAGAGAAAGGTAGGTAAAACAAATATCAAGATTCTACCGGCCTGTTCGGCCCTCTTCCTTGGAGGAGCCGGTGATCTACACCCGGAGGCCTTCTCGCTCCGGTAGTCCGAGTCTTCCCGGCGCATCCTCAGGGGATCGGGAGTGTTCCTGAAGTCCGTCGGATACCCCGCTTCGGGATCGTCCGTATCCACCGGTGTGTCGCCGGAGGGTGGGAGTCTCCGGAGATTGCGGAAGAAAGCCGGAGCCATGAGGAGGAATACCGAGCACGCCACGGCCTTTATTGCCCCCTGACATCCCGCCGCAAGGTATCCCGTTCCTGCCATAAGGGCGGGAATGGCGATTTGCATGACCCTTCCTGCCAATTCGGCTGTCCTCCCGGGAAGGGAAAGGCTCGTATTGGCAACGCGACGGAAAACGACATCCGGGGAAGGCAACGGGTCCGGCATAGGATTCCTCCTGATAAAAAAGAGCCGATTTCCCTACCCCATACGTGTTGTGGAGGCCGCGCCGTCACGCATCCTCGGCTACCGATCGCGCCGGCAGTATAAAGGAAAATCAATTCACAACTAAAAACAACGCCCCATTCTACCCCTTTTTCCGATTTACCTCAACATCTCCCGATATCCCCCTCACAAAGGTAAACGCTTCTTTTTCTTCTTTCAAGTAAGTTCTTCTTTCCGGTAAGTCTTGGTGACAAAGTTTAATCGTCTCCTCATCGGTCACCTGTTTCGGCACGCTCCACGGTATGGTACTTTGTTTTCCCGACTCCTTAATGTTTGACTCATGAAATCATTTAGTTTATACGTTGCGGGTAGGAACGCAGGAGGTAGTTGTGGTACAAGAGACCAAACATCAGCGTTGGTTATTGAGTCTGATCAGCATCGTAGCCGCCATAGGGGGTTTTCTGTTCGGATATGATACGGGGGTCATTTCCGGTGCCTTGCTTTACATCAAGAAAGACTTCCTGATTATGACGTGGCAGACGGAGTTGATCGTAGGTATTGCCTCGTTCGGGTCCATCATAGGTGCTCTTTCGGGCGGTTTCCTGAATGATAGATTCGGAAGGAAAGCCGTCGTTTTGCTATCCGGACTTCTCTTCATTTTCAGCGCTATCGGTCTTGCTCTTGCCGACTCTATCGGGGAATTGATTTTCTGGCGCATCGTTGTCGGTTTGGCAATAGGGATCTCGTCTTCGACAACACCGCTCTACATTGCGGAGCTCGTACCTCGATCGATGCGGGGTAAACTCGTGACGATCAATCAGCTCGCCATTACGATCGGAATATTGATGGCTTATCTCATGGGACTCGTCTTCGTCCGATCCGGTTCTTGGCGGGTTATGTTTGCGCTGGCTGCGGTGCCTGCCTTGATCCAGTTCGTGATCATGAGCTTTTTTTCCGAAAGTCCCCGTTACCTGATCAAGGTCGGGAAGGTGGGACAGGCATTTCGCGTTCTCTCCCGTCTCAGAGGATCGGAAGAGGGTGTCCGGCTGGAGGTCGAGCACATTAAGAAGGTGTGCGTACACGATCGGGTATCGTTAAAGGAACTCTTTGCTCCCGCAATTCGTCCCGCGCTCTTGGCGGGCATCGGCCTCACCGTGATACAACAGTTGACCGGTATCAATACGATCATCTATTACTCGGCGATCGTCTTTCAGCTCGTCGGGTTGCGCTCCGACATTGCCACTTTGGATGCGTCGATATGGGTCGGTGTCGTGAACGTACTCTCTACCTTTATCGCGATCTATCTGATCGATAGGGTGGGAAGAAAGCCACTGATCTTGTGCGGATTGGGTGGCATGATCGTGACACTTTTCGTGCTCGGTATCGCACTACACAAGGATATCCTGCCCCCTCATATCGCCGGTGTCGTGGCGTTGGTCTGCATCCTCGTATACATTGCCTCTTTCGCTTACAGCTTGGGACCGGGGGGTTGGCTCGTGAATTCCGAGATCTACCCTCTTCACGTTCGCGGAAAGGCGATCGGTATAGCGACATGCAGTAACTGGGTTGCCAACTTTATCATCACGTCGACCTTTCTCAGTCTGATTAACGCAGTGGGCAAGACGGGTACTTTTTGGATTTACGCTTTGATCGGGATTTTCGGTATGTTCTTTATCTGGAAGAAGGTTCCCGAAACGAAGGGACAATCTCTCGAAGAGATCGAAGAACACTGGAAGATACTCTAAAACGGGATGTTCGGAGACCGGCCCGGTATACCCGTGTGTTCGTGAAGACGCCGTGTTCCGGGATGCGTCCTGTTACCATGCATTCGGGTGACGGGTTCGAGAAGGCCGGGATCGCAGAGAATGGGATGATGTTCGAAAGAGTGATTCACCCGGTGATATGGAAAGTGCGGGGTACCACCTGATCATCCCGATCGTCGCAATCATCGTGAGAGATCCGGGGTACCACTTGATTACCGCAATCATCTTGAGAGGTCCGGGGTACCACTTGATCATTTTGATCGTTGCTGTGGGGGGGGCGGAGTGTTACGACGAAATCGGGTACCGTTTGATCGTTTTGATCGTCGGAGGAGATGTGGAATGCGTGCTTCACCGTTTCGAGGGAGAGGACATGTTCATGAACCCGGTCCGCGACTTCCCTTACCCGTGCGTGTAGTTCGGGAACCGTGTTGTTCGACACATCGCCGGTAATGACGGTAGGATCCTTGATCGTGCTCATTGTTATTCCTCCGAATGCAACTTTATCATAATCTCATTATATATAAATTGCTCATGTCTTTCAATATAGTAAATAAATTGACAAATATAAGAAAACTTTTACAAACACCGGTATTCGGATCCGTGCGATGATGTTGTGCCACACAGACATTGATCTTGAGGTGTACCCGTATTGCAATGTTTTCTTAGTCAATAATTTCCGAATCACGAAGATGTTTGTAATTTTTCAATTCATCATGGTTTATTTTATATAAAGTATATCTAAACAAAATTTTATAATGGTTGATAGAAATAATATTTATTACCATATCTTTCTTACATCTTTATTTCAGTAGGAATTGCCGGATGGCACACATCTTTTTGTTCCCGTTTTCGCGCAACAACGCAAGATGTAGGTCCGCCGTATCCCCGTTCCCACCCCGTCTCCACCGTGCGGTAGGTGTGGATGTGAGGAAACCACCTATTGCACGTACGGGGAGGGGGAAATCCCCGTGCTACGGACATCCGACCCTATTTCCGAGGTGAGGGGTGAGAAAAAGGGGGACCATATACCTTTCCCTCTCCCTTCGATTCAACCCTTCCCCGGCCCATACCCGTCATATTACGGATGTCTCAGTAGGCCTTTGCGAAAAGAGCGCGTCCGGCATTTTGCTTTCCCGTAAAAATGCAGGTTCCCGACTCTTCATTATTGTCGAAAGGGATGCATCGGACCGTGACGCCGAGATCATTGCCGATTCTCTCTTCGATGGCCGGGTCTTGTGCGTAGTAGGCGTAGACAAAACCCTTTCCGGAGGAAGAGAAGAAATCGTATAACTCTTTTTCGGAATGTAGGTGAAAAAGGAGGGCATCGCGCGCCTCTTCGGCGCGCCGGAAGAGGGTTGAACGGATTTCGGTAAGTCGGGAGGGCAACGTCTCCGTAAACTCTTCCCGTGACTGCACGACGCGTTCCTTGGGAGGGAGTGTCCGGATTCCTACGGAGACGGTCCCCGTCGTAACCTCCCGTATGCCGATCTCCACCCGTACGGGAATGCCCCGCTTGATCGCGCTCCACACCTTCTCTCCCGACCGCTCTCCCTTATCGTCGATAAGGCACTCCACGGGTCGATCGCGGTAGGAGAGGGTGCAAACCTTGTCACGGAGCGTACGGCAATAGGCAAGAATCTCCTCTTTCGTCTCCTCCTTATGGATGACGGGAATGACAACGACATGAAGGGGAGCGACGGCCGGAGGTAATATGAGACCGTCATCGTCGCCGTGTACCATGATCAACCCCCCGATCAGCCGTGTAGTTACGCCCCACGATGTGGTCCATGCATACTCATCCGTCCCTTTCGCACTTTGAAAGGTGATGTTCGTCGCTTTGGCGAAGTTCCGTCCCAAAAAGTGGGAGGTTCCCCCTTGGAGTGCTTTTCCGTCCTGCATCATCATCTCGAAAGTGAAGGTGTTGACTGCTCCCGGGAAACGTTCTTTTTCCGTTTTCTCTCCCTTGATCACGGGGATGGCAAGCTCATTCTCAATGAAGTTGACGTAAAGATCGAGGATGGTACGGGCCTCTTCCATTGCCTCTTCCGCCGTTGCGTGTGCCGTGTGTCCCTCCTGCCACAGAAATTCGGTTGTCCTCAGAAAGAGCCGGGTCCGCATCTCCCATCTCACGATATTACACCACTGGTTGATGAGGAGGGGGAGATCTCTATACGAAGTGATCCACTTTGCAAACATCTCTCCGATCATCGTTTCGGAGGTGGGGCGGACGACGAGAGGCTCTTCGAGCAATCCGTCGGGACGCAACGCCCCCGTCCCGTCTTTGACGAGTTTGTGGTGTGTGACGACGGCGCACTCTTTGGCAAAGCCCTCCACATGGTCGGCCTCTCTCTGCAAATAGCTGAGAGGAATGAAGAGGGGGAAATAGGCATTCCTGTGTCCCGTCGCTTTAAGGCGGGCGTCGAGTATGGTGCGTATGTTCTCCCATAGCGCGTAACCGTTCGGTTTGATCACCATGCACCCGCGCACGGGGGAATGTTCGGCAAGATCGGCCACTCTGATAACCCGGCCGTACCATCCGGAATAATTTTCGGCTCGGCTCGGCGAAATGGCGTGCTCTTTTTTCCCTGACATAGGGGGGATCGTACCGGCTATCTTCCCTTTTCCGCAAGGAACGACTCCCAAAGAAGATACCCCATCTTTTTGCGCGCTTTTCGCAAATCGGAAGAACCGTACCCCCGGGGGAGGAGCGGTAAGGTATATGCCTCCATCTTCGCGAGGATCGGGCCGGGTTCGATGATGACCGTCTCGAGGAGAGCTTTGTCCGGCATGGCCAAATTGATGCTCCCTTGATGGAGATAACCCTGTTTTTTGCGCCTCTGCGCCGCACCCGCAATCTTCTTACCCCTGATCATGACGTCGTAGGGAGTGGGTTTGGCCATGCAAAAACGGGGATCCGGAGCACCCTGCCCCTCACCGAGCAAAAAAGGAGGGTCGAGCCTCCCCGACATGAATCGTGCGACCGCTCTGCGTACGGCCCCGTTAACGAACCGGTAGTTGGCAAACGTATCGAGGGAAAAATGTGATGATCCGGAAGGGACGAGGACCGAAAACGTGAGATCGCCGATGTGGAAGAGCATGCCTCCCCCTGTCGGACGCTTTGCGATGTCGATCTTTCGTCTCTCCAACTCATCGAGTTTGAGATCCCTTTCCGGTCGTATGAAGTGGCCGTATGTCACGCTATCTCTTTCCCAATCATATAGGTGCAGGATGGGTCGGTCGCCCGGTCGCATCGCCTCCAAAAGGTTGCGATCGATTTCCATGTTCGCTTCGGCCCGATTAGTCCCCGTGTCCAGTAGTCGCCACTTTCCGACTGTCTCGTCCGTTTCCATAACGGGCATAATTTACAAAAAATGGGCAAATATTCACAATGATGAATGACAAGAGGTGAGTTGGTTCTTGTTATATTATTATCCATAAGAGTGTATCTATGTTCGATAAATTTACGAATAGAGCAAAACAAGTTGTTAAATTAGCGAAAAAAGAGGCGCAACGACTCAATCACAAATATCTGGGCACCGAGCACGTACTCTTGGGATTACTGAAGCTGGGACAGGGGATCGCCGTCAATGTCCTTCGTCACCTGAATGTCGACTACGAGGCGGTCCTGGGCGAAATCGAAAGGGTGGTCGGTTTCGGCCCCGAGATCCGGGTCTACGGCGATCCCGCACTCACGGGAAAAGTCAAGAAAGTTTTTGAATCGGCTAATGAGGAGGCTACCGACCTCAGCCATAGTTATGTCGGCACGGAACATCTCCTCTTGGCCCTTTTACGACAACACGACGGGGTAGCGGGGCAAATTCTGGAAAATCTGCGGGTCGATCCCAAAGCGGTGCGCAGGGAGATTCTCAAGGAGCTCGAGACATTTAACCTACAGCTCCCCCCCGTGGGTGTGTCGGGAGAAGGGCTCGCCGGAGGCCGGGAGAAGGTCGGAAGCGGGGGCGGTATGATCGGAGGGGGGGGATCGGACAAAATGCCCGCCCTGCGTGCCTACGGGCACGATCTTACCGAACTTTCCCGGGAGGGGAAACTCGACCCCGTTATCGGTCGTGCGGAAGAGGTGGAGCGATTAATCCTCATTTTGTGTCGTCGTCGCAAGAATAACCCCGTCCTGATCGGAGAGGCGGGGGTAGGCAAGACGGCCATCGTAGAGGGGTTGGCCCATGCCATCGTCAAAGGAGAGGTGCCCGATCATCTGGCTAAGAAGAAGCTGATCTCCCTCGACCTCACGCTCATGATTGCCGGGACAAAGTATCGCGGTCAGTTCGAAGAGCGGATTAAGGCGGTGATGGATGAGGTGAAAAAGCATGGTGATATCCTCCTCTTCATCGACGAATTGCATACCATCGTCGGGGCCGGCGCCGCCGAAGGGGCGATCGATGCATCCAATATCCTAAAGCCCTCCCTTTCTCGCGGTGAGGTGCAGTGTATCGGTGCCACGACACTCGATGAGTACAGGAAGCACATTGAAAAGGATGCCGCTCTCGAACGTAGGTTCCAAAAGATCAACATTATGCCTCCTACCGTGGAAGAGGCGACGCAGATCCTCATGGGCCTTCGGAAGAAATACGGGGCGCACCATAAGTGCATCTACACGGACGATGCGATCCGGAGTGCCGTCTACCTATCCGACAGGTACGTTACGGGGCGGTTTCTTCCCGATAAGGCGATCGACCTCATCGATGAAGCAGGGGCTAAGGGGCGCATCTCCATGTTGCGTCAACCTCAGGAAGCGCACTTGTTGGAGGCGGAAATAGAGACGTTGCGCAAGGCGAAGGAGGAATCGATCGGTCGGCAGGAATATGAAAAAGCGGCGCGACTCAGAGATAAGGAAAAGAGTTTGCGGGAGAGGTTGCAACGGGTCCACGCCGATTGGGAAGAGCAAAAAGAGCGACATCAGGTCATTATCGATGAGGAAGATGTTGCGGCTATCGTGGCCAAACATACGGGTATTTCCATAGCACGCATTACCGAAGGGGAAGCGGCCAAATTGCTCAAGATGGAAGAGCTTCTCATGCGGACCGTTGTCGGGCAGAATCGAGCCGTAGAGACGATTTGTCGCTCCTTGAGGAGGAGTAAGGCCGACATCAAAGATCCGAATCGCCCTATCGGAGCTTTTTTGCTCCTCGGTCCGACGGGGGTGGGCAAAACTCTCCTCGCCAAGGCGTTGGCCGTTCACATGTTCGGCGGAGAGGATGCGTTGATTCAAGTCGATATGTCGGAGTATATGGAAAAGTTTGCCGTCAGTAGGATGACCGGTTCTCCCCCCGGATACGTAGGACACGAGGAGGGAGGACAGCTGACGGAAAGGGTAAGAAGGCGTCCCTATTCGGTCGTCCTCTTTGATGAAGTGGAGAAGGCACACCCCGATGTGATGAACCTGCTCCTGCAGGTTTTGGAAGACGGCCGTTTGACCGATTCGGTCGGAAGAAAGGTAGACTTTCGCAATACGATCGTATTGATGACCTCCAATCTGGGTTCCGATTTGATCCGGCGTACGACGGAGGTGGGGTTCGGCGTAAAAGACGGGATGCCTGACTACGATACGATGAAGGAGAAGATCGATCGGGCGGTTAAGAAAAACTATAAGCCGGAATTCATCAACAGGTTGGACGATACGATTATATTCAAGGCTCTTGACAGAGAGGATTTAACCAAAATCGTCCACTTGGAAACGGACAAACTCAGAGAACGGCTTGCGAGGAAAAATATCGAACTCGTGTCGGATGACTCGGCCGTTCGCTACCTCGTCGAAGAGGGGTATCGGCCCGAGATGGGAGCCCGTAAGCTACGCCGGGTACTTGAGAAGCAGCTGGAAGATCCTCTTGCCGAAAAATTACTACTCGAAGGAGATAAGCCGAGGGAGATCGCCGTCTCCTTCGATGGGAATCGCCTGATTTTCAAGGATACGAAGAAGGAAAAGGAGAAGAAAGAGAAGGGAAGGTTGGTCGGATCGGCAGCGGAGAAGGGGCCTTCCGGGGGAGAGTCGGAAGAAAATGAGGAGAAATAATGGCCGGTTGTCTCGTACGACCGGAAGAGGTAGTCCGAGTTCCACACCTCCGTGTGCCCTCTCCTTCGGTAGCGATCACCTCTTGTCGGTAACGGGTACTCGATGAACACGTACGAGAAGAATGTCATGAACCAAGATGTGCGGTTGTCTTAAAAGGGGGTCGGGTTATGCTCGTACGGAGGAGGCAACACCCCTTAGTTTTCCTTTTCCGCTTTGATAGCGTCCCCGAACCGTTCCCGCTACGGTTCGGGCTTCGTCCGATGCTCCCGGGCCCGTATGCCATCCCTACCGCGCTTCATCCCGAAGTTGAGGAAATGCAGAGTCTCCCCCCCCGAGTCACAATCCCGAACAGACCGGCTTTTTGAACTCCTTTCGATATTTCTCCGTACCGACCCGTACGTACGACTTGTCCCGAATGTCCTACGTGTGCTACACTTCTGCGGACAGAACGACTTGAGGAGAGGAGATGTCTTGTTTTTCATGTTTCACATGTTGCAAAAGTTCGGCAGTCGCGCAGTCCGGGCCCGTAGGGAATCAGGTAGGGAATCAAGAGGTGGAGTGTGTCTGCTTGGGGGCGGATGCCACCGAGAGAATCGTCGATGTGGTTCGAGGTATACTCGGACCCGATAAGCAGGTTGTCGCCGTGGTGGTTCCCACAATCGGCGATGCGACGGTACTTTTCCGACAGTCCGAGGGCCTTCCCCAAGTGAGCGAATCGGGATTATCCGCACGGATGGCCGCGCCGTCGCCACCGCATGAAGAGGAACCCGACGCACTTGTTCGGGGCATGGTAGAAGTCATGAGGGAAGGCATGGACAGGCTCTTCGTCGAATTGGAGCAGGTAAGGGATGAATGTGTTGCGACGGAAAACATTGTTGCGGAAGGCGTTACGGAGGTCGTAACGTCGGACATGGATCGGCCTCCCGTTCCCGTTCCCACCGCGCCACCCGGAGGAACCGGCGAAGCCGTAGAAACGGAGGCGGTCACCGTCGAAAACAAACAATGTTGCATCTCCGTTCCTTGCGTGGTCCCTATTGATCGACCTGAAGGACGGTCATGTTCGGTTGTCCCCGAGCACGAGGATATTCCCGATGACGTCATAGGGCAGGCTTCCGGCGGAGTCGAATTCCGGGAGGGGGATCCTGTGGACGAGGAAATCATTGTGGCGACCGATAGGACGATGGAAGCCGCCAAGGTCGCATTCGCGAGAAATCTCGCCCTCGTGCCGGCGGCGATTGTCGCAACACTTGATCGCGAGGGAGTTTTCGAGAACACCACGGGGAACGCGGGGAACGCATAGAGAGCCCGGTCTCCGGTCATCATGACCGAATCCCCAACAGGAGATTGTCGGGTGTCTGTTGTCTTCTCAAGTCCGGTTCCGTGAGAAGGGGTCGTGATCGCCCGGGGGGAGGCTTTCATTCAAGGAAAAGCTTGTCAATTTGTCGCATCACCGGGCTCCCTAAGCACTCCCTGTGACACTCCCGAAGGTTTCCTCTCGACCGAGTGTCCGGCAATCACCGATGATACGGTGGCGGGGTTCCGTTCAAACGACGGGTTCCGCCACCTCTTCCGAGAAACCTTCCGGAATGAGTATCTCGGCCGTTCTACGACGCCTGTGCGAATGGAAGGTTCTCGGTGGAACGGGTGACGGCAGATACGGGACATTCTTCTCTACTCGAGTCGGCCTCATCCGCAGGAGCGCGACATACCCCGGACGTGCGAAACAAGTCAGGCGGTTCGGTATGGAGCAACAACGGGTGTCGCTCCCTGCGTTACCGATGCTACAACGGCTTTGTTTATTTCTTTGAGGCCCTTTCCCCCGTCCGCTTCGGCGTCCGGATCATCACCTCTCCCGGAATCGTGGGTGGGACGGCGGGGCAAAGCCGGACAGCCTGCTTGCGTTAACGTCTCGTAGAGCTTCTTCAACGATGCGTTTCGCCTCTTCCTGAGGTAGATCACACCATTTTCCCTACGTTCAACTACGACATCGGGCCGGATAGGCGATCTAAGGTCGCAACGGAAACAAGTATGCTTTTCTCATTGATGAAGCTTTTTCTCCCGGGATTCGGCCGATAGGCTCGCACCGTATGAGTCCGTTATTGTTCGGGACACTTTGTGCCGTGCCGGATTGTCTGTCCGGAAATCCTGATCATCAACACGGCTACACCATATCGCAGTAAATTCATCGGGGAAATCGCTTTTAAGAATAGCGATCGCGTGCTTCCATTCGCACATCTCAATAGATCTCTTCCACAAACCTCGGTAACCCTTTGGTCGGACCGTCCTCGATGATCACCGAGCCGTTCCCCTCTTCATCCGCAATGTCGGGTTGCACTATATACCTCGGGTAGCTATGATGCGGTTGTTCGTATGTGCCGGATTCCGTTTTACCGAAAATCCCTCTTCTTTTTTCTCGTGCTCTTCCTCTTCGTGGGGATGGGTGCGTGTCGTCATTTTCTTGTCTGTCAGGGTATTAAGGCTTTTTTGCGCTCTCATGCAACCTCCGGCAGTCACATCACCTTCGATTACGGTTACGGGATGTGGATGCGAGGGGGACTCGCTCTTTACGAGGTCGATCTTTCGGCCTGCTCCGGAGGGGGTCTTTCCGGTTTTCGGATGAAGGCGCCCGTCGTCCGCGTTTGCCCCTTCTTCGGTATCTCTCCCCTTCGCTTCGGATTGCGGTACGAGATGGATCGGCCTGCAATCGATGCATTTTCCCCTACCCTTTTTCCCGAGTCGAGCCGGATTGATGGGTGGTTGTCCGGCGTAATTGAGGAACACTCTCGCGTTACCTCCCCCGCCCTCCTTGCGCCCCTCCCTCTCCGGGTCGGTAAGATCGGTCATGCCATCAGGAGCGCTTTGCAACACAAACAAGAGATCCGCATCCGAGGGGGAAGGTTCAAATGCATCGGATCTCCCTCAATAGGGCCTCTCCGTTTTTTTTTTTTTTTTGGGCGTTCCGAACGGGAAGAGAGCTTTCTACGTATCGCTTCGGGCGAAGAGGGTCTCGCCGATGCACCTCTGACGGCTCATATCGCAAAGCGTTTCGGAGGGACCGATTGTGAAGTCAAACTCTCCGGGTTCGACCTATCGCTCTTGGATCCGAGTGTCTTGCAGGGGCGGCTTTCGGGAGAACTCTTCCTTTCTTTCGGAGAAGAGAGACGGGTTGCCCTCCCCTTTCGTACCGCTTGCGATCTCGTATGTACCGATCTCGCCCTACGTTCGGACAAGTATGGCGCGTCGTTGCGTGCGAGCCGGGTAGAGTGGACCTGTAGCAAGCTCGGCTCTTCTCCTTTGAGCGGGAGGGGAGTCTGTCCGGGGGCGGAGTTCATCTACGCCGGAAAAGGAGAAGCCGGGGGGGGGAAGAAGGTGGAGTGTAGCGGAACGTGGGAGATTACGGGATCGTCGGGTTTCACCGCCGGTCTTCAAGGTTCTTTGACGGGACGGGGGAGGGTGTATCCTTTCCGGCTTGTCCGTGAGGGAGGGGGGGGCGTGAAAGTCGATATAAAGACACAAGACAGTGATATGCAATGTGTTATGGATTTCCTACCTCTCGAAACGGGGGAGATGCGAATCGAAGGCTCTTGCCGGCACGTGGCGTTGGCTACCTTGGAGACATGGCTTCCCTCCCGTTGGGCCGATCGATTGGGCACCTATGTGAAGGGGGGGGTGATGAGCGGAGCATTCAAAGGGGTTGTCCGTGACCGGGGATTGCAAAAAATTCGGGTAGAGCGGGTACGTGTAGAAGATCTTGCCTTGGAAGACCCCGAACACCTCCTCTCTTTTTCGGCAGCGGGACTTGAGGGAAGGGGAGAGTGCGATTTTCTCGAGCCGAACTATCTCGATCGTGCGGGGTGGGAAGTGCGGATTGAAAAGGGTACCGTCGCACACAAGGGGGGAGTCAACCACACCGACGTGACGGCCGTTCTTTCCATGAGCGATCGACATGTTCACTCCTCGTTGGTTACGGGAAAAACCGGCGAGGTACCGTGGAAGATGATCCCCGAGGGAGCATATGACGATTTGCAACTCAAGATCGAATCACTCTCTACGCCCGCCACCCTCTTTACCTCGTTCGGTCTGCGTGCGAAATCTCTTCCCGATCGGTCGGACATGCCCTGCAAGATCATATGTTCGGCGCGTGTTACGGTCGATAAGGCCTTTCTCATGGCGGACGGTAGCGTAGATATCGCACATGACCTTACCTCCCCCTCTCCGGTTGACCGTTTGCTCTTTTGCTTGGGTCGGAAGCGCAAGGAGGGGGTTTTTTTCGGGTGGTTCAAGGGAGACGGGATCTCTTCCGAGACGCTCAATATCCCTCTGCAAGCATTTTTTGCCGATCGGAGTGTGGAGGGTTCGGCTACGGTGGAGGGGGATCTTTCTCGGGCAGAATTTTCCGTGCGACTGTTCTCCGAACACTTGGTGTGTCACTCGGGATCGATCGATTTCGGTGCCCGGGTACATGCCCTCTTCAGGTACGAGTTTGCCACAAAAGAATGGGAAGGTTCGTTGCCTTTGCAGGGTGCCGTATTGACCGTCTCCCCCTTGTATCCGGTGCTCGAGGAATGTACGGGTCTCTTGATGCTCCGGAATCGGGCCCTCACTTTCCGGGGGAGCGTTCTGTGTGAGGGGACTCTTTTCGAAGGGACCGCTTCTTTGGATCCCGTCTCTCCGGATTGTGTCGCTCCCGTCTATCAGAACGATGGAGAGTGGCTCTTATCGGTTGAAACGGACCGGTTGGAAGGGTCGATTGATGCGGTTGCCTCTCTTGTTCGCAGAGTCGGGTTTGTTCCCGATCTCGCACTGCCTTCCGGAGGGAAGGTGTCGGGTGGCAAGGGAGGGATAAGGTGGAAGACTTATGTGGGAAAGAGACGGCAATGTGTGGCATGGGACGTAGATCTTTTGTGTGCGGGGGGTACGTACCCCCTTTCGCCCGATTCCGGTTGCCGTTTGGATGACGTCGGGGCGCGGATTGCTCTTTCGAGTACGACCCGTGTGCTCCGCGTGGAAGGGGGGAGAGCTACGTTGGATACGGGGGGAGATGAGAGTTATGCCGTCCACATACCCCTATGCGTTTTTGATCTGAAGGATCGGACATGGCATTGTGACGGCAGATTGGAGACGGCCACCCATGACATTTGTCGTCTCCTTCTGCGGGGGCGTCCTTCCGATACGGATGGGGAGTTCGTCATCGATATCGATTCCGGTGAGACCCGGATTTTTAATACGAAAATCGCTGTTCGAGAGTGTGTTGCCGACTCTCGGGGGCGCCTCTTGCGTTTGGCGTTCCATGCCGACCCTTCCGCAAAAGACGTACACGGATGTTTCGCTCGGCTCTTTTCCTCCGGGTTGTTTCCGGGCCATTGTACGTTTGACCCGGCACCCCCCGATTGCTCGGGTAGCTTCCGGATCGATTGTGCCTTCGATCGATCGAAAAAGACATGTCTGTTCGGGGTCACCGAGGAGGAGGTCGATCACGGTGCGACCGGCTCGGGAACGTTTGCCTTGGAGGTGGAGACGAAGGGGAGGTTACTTCGGATCAATAGGTGTCTGTGGAACGGGTGGGATGTGCGTGCTCGGATGGAGAAGGAAGGGGAGGGATGGCGTATTCTCTCCTACCGGATCGGCCGGGGTGATTCCGCATTGGAAGGGGAGGGTGGTTTTCTGCATCGCGGACGGAAGAGTTTGACATTGGCCATCAAAGGACTCGATGTAGCTCTTGCTGACTGCCTTCCGGTTTTGCCCCGTCCGGTAAGAGAGGTGTTGCAACATCGAAAGGGGAAGATCTTCTCTTCGGAGGGAGAGGTGAGGATAGGTTTTGCGAACTCATTGCGGACACGGACGGTCTTCCGAGAGGTGGAAGCTTTCCTACGACCCTCTTTCCGGATGGAGGGGAGGGGAGAGATATCCGTTCTTGCCATGCAACCCCTCCGGCTACTCTTTTCTCCTGCCGAAGGATTGACGATGGAGGGGGGTCGGTTTCGGTTATCCGGTTCTTCCCCGGATGATGAGAACGCGGAGTGCGCTTTTGAGAGATTGTTCTTGAAGTACGAGGGGTCTACTTACGGTGTGGAGGGAGGCAAAATCGTTCTGCCACCCGAAATACTTCTTCATATCGGGAGGATCGGTATGATTCCCGGTCTGTCGGCGGATGGGAATTCTCTGGTTCTTTTAGGGAAGCCGGTTACTTGGGACAACCGGATAGAGTTTACCTGCGATTTTGAGAATCGGGCGGAATCGTATTCGATAACGGGCAAGCTCAAGAAGGGGTACTACAGAGTGTGTGGTTTTCCCGGGTATGTCGATTCCTGTACCTACCGGATCACCCGTGAGCAGATCGATGTGGCGATGAGGGTCGGCTACGATACCCGCCTATTTGACGTAAAGGGGGAGATGGCCTACCGAGGTGTTCCGGAAGGGCGTTTCATTATTGGTGAGGGAGGAGGGAGAGGGGGGGGGACCGGCCCGCCTCTCGTCGTTACGGTCGGTTGGTCCGACTCTAAAGGTCTGTTCGTGCGAAGTGTGGAGGGGATGCTCACGGGACTCGATTTCTCCTTCCATCATAATCCGCGAGATTCTTGTTTTGAGCAGATGGCTCTTACGGGAAAGGTCAAAGTCGATTTTTCCGTTCTGGCCGATTACATGCCCGCGCGGATCAGGAAGGTATTCGGGGTTGCCGGGGTCGGAGGGGGGTATGAGTTCGGGGGAGATCTTATCCTGTGTAAGGGTAGATTTGCCGATTCCTTCTTCGAGGGATATTGCAAGGGAAAAGGGTTTCGTATGATGGGCTCCGAGATGAACACCCTCCTCGGTGAGATGACGGTCCGTAGTGATCGGATAGGGTTGCGGAAGTTGAACGTAAGCGACGATGCCGGGATCCTTTCCATTGATGAGGCAGAGATCGGCCGTAGGGGGGACGGCAAATGGGGCGTGAGCATTCCGGAGGCGGTCATACACGATTTTCGTCCCAGTCTGCTCAAGGAGGTCGGTCGGTACGAACAGAAGATCAAACCCTTACACATAAGAAGCATGAGATTTAGAGATCTTTCCGGTACGTTAGAAGAACTCGATAGTTTTACGGGCGTGGGCGACTTGGATTTTACCAATACCTTCAGGAGTTATTACAATATTTTGGAGATACCTTTTCAGCTGTTGGCGCGACTCGGGTTGGATGCGGGTCTTCTCGTTCCCGTCCGGGGACATCTCGAGTACGTATTGCGCGAGGGGAAGATCTATCTGACCGCATTGAGAGAAAGTTATAGCGAAGGGAAGCGTTCTCGTTTTTATCTATCGCCCTCGCAGTCGTCATTTGTCGGTTTGGACGGGACGTTGAATGTGAACGTCAAGATGAAGCAGTACGTGTTGTTGAGGATTACCGAACCCTTTACCCTCTCCATAGAGGGGACGGTGCGACATATGAGATATAGCTTAAAGTAATGGCCTCCTCTTTCTTTAGTTCGGTAATGCGGTTTTTTTACCCCGCCTTTTGCCTGCACTGTTCGGAAAGGATGAGGGGGGGTAGTGGCGTACGTATCTGTACCGATTGTTTTGAGACGATCGAGTGGCTTGAACGGAAGGGGGCGTGCCCCTTCTGCGGCATGGCGGTCTACGACCGGAGGGTATGTTCGGGATGTAGGAAGAGTCCCGTTCGGATGCCGCCTTTGCGGGTCTGTTTCGGCTCCGAGGGGCCGATCCGGACGTTGTATGACGAGCTACTCTCGTACGAGAGTCCCGGTGTGGCGCGTACGTTGGCCTCTTTGGCTCTTATCGGTTGGAAGAGGGGAGGATTACCCTTTCCCGACGTGATCGTCCCCGTTCCGAGTTCTCGATCGGAGAAGTTCGATAGGAGAAGGCACCCCGGGTTTTTGATCGGTCGGGAGCTCAGCCGTCTCTTTGCCATCCCCTTCAGACCGGTTCTTACCTTCCGCGAGACGGAACAGGGGGGGATGTGTAGTGTGAAACCCTTTTTTCGAGGTTCTCTTGCCGGCGCGGCGGTTCTGTTTTTTGCGGGCATCGTGTACGACAGCGAGCTATTTGCCTCTCTGCGATGTGTAACCGACCTGTGGCCTTTACGGTCGACACACATTCTGGCCCTCTTTGACAGACGCGTACCTTCCCCCCCTTTTCGAAGGAAGGAGGGAGCTTTCCGTTGATCCTCTTCCGATCCGATCGATGAGATGGAAGTCACGGATGTACTATCTTTGCTGACTTGTCACCGGGAGCTTACGCTTCATGCCCCACATATTCCGCGAAGCAAAACAAGTGTCTTCAAACAGCCGCTGTTTCAACACAACCCCCTCCCATCGAGCGTTTGTCGAGATGTCCGAACGGAAAAGATGATGACGGATACGGGAAGCCGGTGGGCAAAGAGCATTTTACATTTCCGTTTCCCTGCTCTCAGGGCCTTACCTCTTTTCGGAAACCCTTTTTGCGAGTGCTAACAGAATAGCCTGCATTTGAGCATCGATCTCCTCGGCTCTCACGAGAAACTCTGCCAACTCGGTATCGATACCGAAGAAGGTCTCAGGCTTCCCCTCTCCTCCGGGAGGCACGGTGAAGGTAGTCAGCCCCCAAATTTGCCTCTCGAAAGGGGGGGGGAGAGGTAACGGCCCTCCGGATCCTTGCTCCTTCTCGGAAACCCTTTTTACGAATTCCGACAGAACAGCCTGCACTTGAGCATCGATCTTCCCGGTTCTCACGAGAAACTCTGCCAACTCGGCACTGATACTACCGGGGAAGACTTCAACCTTCACCCTTCCTCCGGGGGATGTGGTGACGGCAGTCAGCTCCCAAGTGTGCTTCCCGGGAGAGGGGGGGGATGGAGGAGGGGGTGTAAAGGCTCTTCCGGAGAGACAAGAACAAAGACAAGACATTTGCTTTTTCCCGGTTCGGTGAGTACGAAGGTACCGGGAGGGTACCGGAAGAGAACAAAACCGTCTACGGATAAGAGCAGGGTGAGATTGGCAGGGGAAGGGCAGAAGTCTCGCATATCGAAGATGAGAGTGTGATGCGTACGGTCATTGGCCGTACTCGAAGAGGCATAGGTCGGGCTACTTTCCGGTACGAAAGAGGGTGGTCCGATTCCTTGTGCTCCCCCCCCCCACTTTCGCGGAGTTGCTTTTTCATCCCGACCCGCGGTACACTTTCCCTTGCGATGCGAGTAAGGGGAGAGTAGGGTGATGTCGGGTGTGTTCGGGTCCGGTTTCGGTGCGCTTCGGGGTGTGTTTGCCAAGACGCGATCGGTCTTGGGCAAAGGGGTCTCCGGTCTTTTCAGCGCGTTGCCGGATGATGACGAGGCTTTCGAGGAATCGGAGCGTGCTCTATACGAAGCCGATGTGGGGGCAACCCTTGCCGAAGAGCTTACTGCGCGGATGCGCGCTTTTCGTAAAAAACACCGAGAATGCACAAGGGAACAACTGAGAGAAGAGCTCAAGACGTACGTCCGGGAGGTATTTGGTGCCGACTCTCCGTCCATATCCGAGGAGGACAACGTTGCGGAAAGGAACACCCGGATGTTTCTCGTGGTGGGTGTCAACGGAAGCGGTAAGACCACCTCATGTGCCAAACTCGGTGCCCGCGCCAAAGCAGAGGGAAAAACGGTCATGTTGGCTGCGGGAGATACATTCCGCGCAGCGGGGGCGGAGCAGTTGAATGTGTGGGCCGACAGAATCGGTGTCGACTGCGTTGCGGGAGAAGCCGGGGGGGATCCGGCGGCGGTCATCTTCGACGCTCTCACCGCCGCCCGGGCACGGAACATTGACCTACTCATCGCCGACACGGCAGGCCGGTTACAATCCAAAACGGATCTGATGCGGGAATCGGAAAAAATTGTCCGTGCCTCCGGGAAGGTGGACCCCACGGCTCCCCATGAAATCTATCTCTCCTTAGATGCGACAACGGGACGGAATGCCATAGATCAGGCCGTTACGTTCAACAAGTTTACCCCTCTCACGGGGTTGATCCTGACCAAATCGGACGGATCGGCAAAAGGGGGCATCGCCCTCGCCGTCTTTCGGGCCACCAAGATACCCATCCGCTTTATCGGCACGGGAGAGGGGTTGACCGATCTCATCTCCTTTGACCCGGACGAATATGTCAATGCCCTCTTTTAACGAGTCGGAAGAGTGACGTTCGGGATCGGGAACGGAACGCAGAGGCTTTCTCGGTTACGGAAACAGCAAACTACTTCGCAGTTTTTCGGGTTGCTCCCGTATAACGGGACCTTCAAGGCTTTTCACGACGTGATCGAGTTCCGGCTGTTCCGGGCAAAGTCGAGAAAAATACCGTGCACTACGTTGTGCTTCCGAGACATCACTTTCCACGAGTACGAACCACTTCGGCAAATCGATTGTCCAAGGACCGAATTCGGGAGTGGAACAGAGTGCCGCAAAGACCACCTCTTCGGGGAAACGGGAATAGAAGGGAAGGCGCATCCTTACCAGCGCGTCATACTTTTCTAAAAAGCTCCGAGCGCGTTCTCCGTCCATCTTCAAACCGAAGAGACCTCCGTATACCTCTCGGCACACCCGATCCCCTGTGAAATTCTCCAAGAGACGTCGCGTTTGAGGCGGAACGGCTCGATCCAAGGCTCGTTTGAACCGTCTCTTGCTCTTCTTCCCTTTGTTGATGAAGAGTGCACCCTTCCTCTCAACAATGTCAAACAGGGGATCTATGGATCTGTTGGCCACGAAGACCGCATCCGCCCACAGGCAAGAGGAAAATCCCAGATCGCGAGCTTCCTTGAGCATCCATACCTTGAAAGCGTACGGTACGTCGGCACATTCGAGCTCCCAACCCTCGGATTCCGGGTAACCCCCTTTTCTGTAGTAGAGAAATCCGTCAAACCCCACGTTTTCCAATGAGGTGATCATCTTCTCAATGCAGTGAGCGTATGTACGACCACCCCAATCCGGATCGAATGATCCGTAAGTGACGACACATCGAGTTCCCCCGGTACCGACCTTGGCCAACCCCCGTTCCGGGTATAAACCTCGGCCTTCGTTGATCATCGTCGTCCTCCGCGTCCCCGTCGAACATCTTTCAAGCAAGTTATCGTACACATCTCCGTCGTGAGGATACTTCGGTCCGATCTGTTTCCGAATGATCTCGCTCATGTCCTTCTCTCGGCGTTCCCTTTGGGAAACCGAGTACCGGAGATGATCTTCCCCGGTAATCGGGAAAACGGTCCTCTCATGCTCCGCTCGGACTCCCGCACCGGAACTCAGTAATACCGATAGGCACCAAATAAGCGTCGCGCTCCGGCTCTTACGCCCCGGCCTTCCGAAGAACCGAAAAACGGTTCCCCTCATGCTTTCGTTTTCCCTCTTGAGACGGATCCGGCCGTGAGGCGGGATCCGAAGCTTTTTTACACCCATCGCATACCCTATTTTCCGTACGGTTGACGGTCCCTTGCGGGTGTCGTGGCGGTCGACCGAATACCCCGCGCGCATGTTTTGTAACATACGACCCGTATAGTCGTCATCCACATCTCACCCTCTTCCGGGACGGACACCGGTACTCTCCCGAGGTAGGTCGGGTCGTATTCGGATTTTTCTTGCATAATATGTGTTGCCTGTCCGATATCCTGTTTAAGAGACTTAAGCTATAGGCGGTATGAACGTACACGAGTATCAGGCAAAAGAGATTTTGGGGCGATACGGGATTCCCATACCCCCCTTTGCAACGGCGTCGACCCCTACCGAGGCGGAACAGGCGATGAAGGCCTTGGGGATGAAGCGGGCGGTCATCAAAATCCAAGTACATGCGGGAGGACGGGGTAAAGCCGGAGGGGTGAAGTTTGTGCAGTCGGTAGAGGAGGCCGTTTCCTGTTGTGAGAAGCTTATCGGCATGCGCATGGTCGGTCCGCAGACGGGGAAAGGGGGTGTGGTCGCAAGGCGGGTATTGCTTGCCGAACCCGTAGAGATTGCCAAAGAATACTATCTCGGAGCGGTGATCGACCGAAATAAAGGAGAAGCGATTCTGATCGCATCGCAGGAGGGGGGGATGGAGATCGAAGAGGTGGCGCGGAAAGATCCCGGAAAGATCTTACGTTTACCGATTTTGGCCGACGGCAGGATAAGGGGGTATCTTGCGATTCGCCTATGCAAATTCATGGGATGGACGGGTCCGGTTGCAAAGGCAGGGATCCGGATTGCCAAGGGGGTGGCCAAGGCATTCTGCGATACCGATGCCGATCTCTTGGAGATCAATCCCCTGGTTTTGGAAGAGTCCGGACCCGGACGGTTGTGGGCGGTCGACACCAAACTGAGCGTTGATGACAACGCCCTTTTTCGCCAACAGGAGATCGCGGGCTTTTTCGATCCGACGCAGATCCCTCTTGCGGAGGCAACGGCTAATGAGCACGGTCTATCCTATATTGCTCTCGAAGGGGAGATCGGGTGTATGGTTAACGGAGCGGGACTTGCCATGGCGACGATGGATAGTATCCGCTTCTACGGTGGCGCACCCGCCAACTTCTTGGATGTCGGGGGGGGTGCCGATGTCGTCAAGGTGAAGGAAGGATTTAAGCTCATCTTAGGCGATAAGAATGTCAAAGCGGTCTTGGTCAATATCTTCGGTGGTATCATGGACTGTGCCGTGATTGCCGAAGGGGTCATTGCGGCCGTATCCGAACAGGGAATCCGGGTCCCTCTCATCGTCCGGCTGGAGGGAACGAACGTAGACGAGGGAAGGAAGATGCTCGAAAAATCCTCCTTCACCATCGTCTCGGCTACCGGTATGGCCGATGCCGCGCAAAAAGCTGTTCGTTACGCAAGAGGAGGATGATCCGTGCCGATCCTGATCGATAAAAATACGCGTATCATCACTCAAGGTATTACGGGAAAATCGGGTAGCCTCCATACCGAGGCATGTCTCGAGTACGGTTCCGAGGTGGTGGGGGGGGTGACCCCCGGTAAGGGGGGGGAGAAGTTTTTCGGGTTGCCCGTTTTCGATACCGTTATGGAGGCAGAAGAGGCGGTTGCTCCGGATGCGACGATGATCTTCGTCCCCCCCCCTTTTGCGGCCGATGCTATCCTGGAGGCGGAAGAGGCGCACATACCCCTCATCGTTTGCATTACCGAAGGCATTCCCGTAAGAGATATGGTAGAGGTGTCCCGTATCATGGCCCGTTCGCAACATTCCCGTCTGATCGGTCCCAACTGTCCCGGTGTGATCACACCCGGAGAGTGCAAGATCGGTATCATGCCCGGTTACATCCACAAAAAGGGTAGGGTGGGGATCGTTTCCCGTTCCGGTACGTTGACCTATGAGGCGGTGTGGCAGACGACACGGATCGGGCTCGGCCAGACGAGTTGTGTCGGGATCGGAGGGGACCCTCTCAACGGTACGAGTTTTGTCGATGTGCTTAAACTGTTCGAAGAAGATCCCGAAACCGAAGGGATTTTGCTGATCGGGGAGATCGGAGGGAGTGCCGAAGAGGAGGCTGCGGCGTGGATCCGAAGTTCCGCCTCCAAACCGGTAGCCGCCTTCATTGCAGGGGTCACGGCCCCTCCCGGGCGTCGTATGGGACATGCGGGGGCGATCGTCTCTTTCGGATCGGGTAGTGCGGAGGGCAAGATAGAAGCTCTGAAGCAAGCGGGTGTTACGGTAACCGATTCTCCGGCCGATATGGGTGATGCCATGCGCAGGGCCATGGAGACAAAGTCATGAAGCGAACCGGGCCGGCTATCTCGTCAATTCCGCAACAGTGAGGGCAATAACGACGCAGGAAAAGCATCCGTAACCGATCAACATTCCCCGACCTCCCCGGATAAGTCGGGGATATCTCCCCCTTGTCACATAGCGCGTCTTCCACACCATGGCCACGGGAAGCAATCCGAATAGGGAGACGGCAACGACCCCCCCGCTTATGTGCAACAGAGTGAGGAAGAGGTTCGGGTTGAAAAATGAGAAGAGGGCCGGGGGTAAGATCACTCCGAGAATGTAGGGAAACCGCCTTTTCCGGACCTCAAAGGAGTTGGCAAGAAAGTTTACGCAACTGAGTGCTACCGATAGAAGGGACGTGATGACGGCAAAAAAGGAAAATCCCCTTATGAAGGAGGCAACGTAAGTACCGGAACGATCCAGAAGTCCGAGCAATACCGATTCATTGCTTCCCTGTCCGGATCCGCCCTGCGACATGGCGCCCAGTATGACCAACATCCAGACGAGGTAGATCGAAAAGGTCACGCAAGTTCCGAGAAAAAGGGCGGAACGGATCCGTTTTATGTCGTAATGCAAGGAGTGCGCGACCGTCGGAACGAGGTTTTGGAAGCCGAAAGAGACGATGAAAACGGGAAATGTCCATACCACACTTTTCGGGTCGACGGAGAGCAGGAGGCGTTCCGGATGCACCTTAGGCAGTCCCGCACAGAGGAGACATACGTAAAAGGCAAGCATGCCGAAGAGAAGGGCGGTGTTGATCGCCTCCACTTTCCCGATGCGTAAAGAGAGGGTGACGAAGAGAAAGACGACGTGAAGGAGCAAACAAAACGGGGTCGAACAGGCAAAACCCCACCCATGCAGAACCCTCCGGATGATCGTACACGACGCATCGAAGTAGGCGGTTAAGAGAAGATAAAACAAGAACACGAAGAGGCCGGCTCCCAATATCTTGGCTCCCCTTCCCAGTGCGGTATCGAGCAGACCCATCAGGTCAACCGGTTTTCTCACACCGAGATAAACCTCCAAAATCATGAATCCGGAGAGGTACATATAGGCCCACCCGACGAGGAGGGGGAGGAGAGACGGGACGAATCCGGAAGAGGCACAAGAAAGGGGCAGTCCCAACATACCGCCCCCGATGCAACATCCCGTTACAAGGGCGGCCGCCCCGAACACTCCGACCCCGTCTCGCGCCCCGACCATCTCTTTCCTATTCGTTCTACTTCTTGGTTTTCAAAGAACAAAACCGGACAACGGTCCCCTGCTTGACCAAAAGTAAAATCCTCTCTTTCGACCGAGCGTCTCGCACGGCATTGTCAAATTCACTTACGTTCGCAATCTCTTTGTGATCGACCGCCATGATGACGGCTCCTTTCCGTAAACCGGCCCGTTGCGCGGGCGAATCGGGAAAGACCGAAAGGATGACGACCCCCTTTTCGTCCGCTCGCAAACCGTGACGTTCGATCTCTTCTCGTACGAGGTTGCTTACCGTCACCCCGAGTACCGTGGATGACGTCTCGCCGGGGGAGTAGGTGGTCTGTCCGTGCATAGCCAACGTGAGGGGCACATGTAGTGCGGAACCGTTCCGGTTGAGGGTAAGGGTAATCTTCGTCCCCGGTTTGAGCAACATGATTTCGTTGCGTAACCCGAGCGGTGTCTCCACCTTGCGTTTGTTGATGTGGGTGATGATATCGCCCTGTTTGATCCCTGCCGAGGCTGCGGGAGAGTCCTTGACCACTTCGGAAACGAGAACTCCCTCTACCTTTTTCAGTCCGAAGACATCGGCAAGGTCTTGGTCGATCGGTTGCATCTTCACACCCAGAAACCCCCGCGTTACCGAACCCCTGTCGATGAGTTGTTCTTTGACGTTCCGTAACATGTTGCTCGGAATGGCAAATCCGATCCCCATATACCCTCCCGAACGGGATACGATGATGGCGGTGTTCATCCCCACGACCTGCCCCTCGAGATCTACGAGGGGACCCCCCGAGTTTCCTTGGTTGATAGCGGCATCGGTCTGCAGAAAATCCTCGAGATCGGTAATCTCCAACCCCTGCCTTCCCTTGGCACCGATGATGCCTGCCGTTACGGTTGCCTCCAGATGCATCGGGCTGCCTACGGCGAGCACCCACTGACCCACCTCGACCGCATCGGAGTCGGCAAAGGTGAGGTAAGGGTAGTCTTTCCCCTCTTCTTTGTCGATTTTGAGCACCGCAACGTCGGTCCTCTCATCTCCGCCGATGTAGGTGGCCGGAAGCTTTCGCTTGGTGCCGCTGTGTAGGAGAACGGTGATCTTTTTTGCCATCCGCACCACGTGATAGTTGGTGAGGATGTGTCCGTCGGGAGAGATGATGAAACCGGATCCCTGCCCTACCCGACTCGGTCCCGATCCGGGGTTTGGTTGTCCGGGGGGCATACCGAAGAAGCGACGAAAAAAGTCGTCGTTATGGAAAAACTCGAACGGTTCCCGTCCGGAAGAGTCGGCGATCCCTTCGGCCAAGATGAGAACCACGGCAGGTGTTGCTTTTTTTGCCGCGGCAACAAAGGGTCCCTGCCGGGGACCCGACGTTTCGGTAAGAATCTCCTTCCCGGACTCCGGCCCCCGGACCGCGGAAAGGAGGGGGCCGGCTGCGACGAGAGAGAGTGCCATGACATAGGACAGGAAGCGGGCCATCGTGCTACGATTCTCCGGTTTTCCGAACGAGCACCATTGTGCCGGATGTACGGTATCTTTGTCCGGAGAATTTTCCCCTTCGTTCGGAGAAGGTGTCGATTCCGACCATGCGACGGGGTGAGGTCGTCTCCGGGTCGGGATTTTTTCGACTACCGATTTACGAAAGGCAAGTATATTCCATACCCCTTACGGGGTTATGTTTAATATTTTATGTGATTTTGTCATGACCACGGATGTTGCCGGCGCATTTGGGGGGTGATCCGGTTGCGTCCGATAACATGCAAACATCTCTCGAGCACAATATTTGTAGACCTCGGTGTTTTTCTCGCCCGGTATGCCGGATCCGTGTTGCTTTCCGATCCGGTTTGTGGTAGTCTCCTCTCCGAACCGAAAATAAGGAGGGACCCTGTGTTTTGTCTGTGTTGTTGTCGTACCCGCAACGAGGGGGCGCCCGCCTCCCCCGATCCCGCCCCTGCCCGTGGTGGGCGGACGTTTGTTCCCCGACCTCTGCGTCGGGGGGACCGATCGATTTCGTTACCCGAGTTCCGTCTCGCAAGTTCGTTGGATCGTCTGACGGAAATTAAGGCGCTCCCCGGTGCCGGCATCGCCGTCGTGCGCCGAGACATGCAACGAATGGAAGAGATTCGCCGTAAGGGTCTTGACCCCCTGAGTGGTGTGCGGTACGAGTCCGGTGATCCTGTGCGGGTCGTGGTGATTCCGAAGTTCCCGAAGCGCTGAATCGGCACATGCGTCGGTCCGCCGAGCCGGCGATTTTCGGAAAGGAGGGGTGAGGACTCGCCCTCCGAGAATCGGTCCGAATTCGATACCTCCGTGCCGGCACGGCCTTTTCCGTGACGTTACGACGGATCGGTATCCTCTCCTTCTCTACGGCTTCTCGAACAAGGGTGCGGTGTTCTCGCGCCCTGTTCCGTGGAGAAAAGGGGCTCTTCGTCTTTCCTTGACCGGCCCCCCCCCGCCGATGTCGGTGTGTTTGCCTGCCGGCGCGCGTCCTCGACCACGGTTCGTTCGCATCTTCCGGGTGTTTGCTTCGTGAGCAGGCAACCGGCGGCTCTGCGAGAGGTGCTACCTACTTTGGCCTAAAAGTAGAACTCTGTATATTGACCCTGACAAGCCCGTAGGGGAGGGTAAGGATGTCTGCAAGGTATGAGGAGTTGCCGAAGCGGTATGTGCCCGGCCCCGTTGAGGAAAAACTGCGCCGGTTTTGGGAGAGAGAACGGTTCTTTCATGCCGATGTTGCCTCAGACGGGCCCTCTTTTTCCCTCGTTCTTCCTCCGCCCAACATCACGGGGGCGCTCCACATGGGTCATGCCCTTGTCAACTCCCTTCAAGATGCCCTTGTCCGTTACAAGAGGATGTCCGGATTCGAAACGGTCTGGATTCCCGGGACCGACCATGCAGGAATTTCCACGCAGACCGTCGTGGAAAGGCAGCTCATGGCATTGGAGGGAAAAAAGCGACGCGACTACTCGCGTGAGGAATTTTTACGACATGTTTTGGCATGGAAGGAGACGCATGAAACGCGGATTGCGGAACAACTCAAAAAACTCGGGTGTTCCTGTGATTTTTCGCGCTACCGTTTCACGATGGATGAACGGTCGAGCCGTGCGGTACGCGTTCTTTTCAAGAAGCTCTACGATGACCGGTTGATCTACAAAGGGGACTACCTCGTGAACTGGGATCCCGTCTCCGAAACCGCCCTTGCCGACGATGAGGTGGAATATGAGGAGAGGGAAGGGAAGCTCTTTTTCATTCGTTATCCGGAGGCGGGAAGGGAAGGGGAACCGGACTCCGGAGTCGTGATCGCGACGACGAGGCCCGAGACGATGTCGGCCGATGTTGCGGTTGCCGTTTTTCCGGACGATGAGAGATATAAACATCTGATCGGCAAGCGACTTACCCTTCCCCTCTTCGGGCGCTCGATTCCCGTCATCGCCGATCGTCATGTCGACCCCGATTTCGGCACGGGGGCGGTCAAGATTACCCCCGCACACGATCCGAGCGATTATGAGATGGGTCAACGACACGGACTGGAGATGATCAACCTTCTCCATCCCGACGGTACCTTCAACGAAAACGGGGGGAGCTTCGAAGGACTCTATCCCGAGACGGCTCGGGAGAAGGTGGCTAAGATCCTCAAGGAGTCGGGATGTTTGGAGAAAACGGTTCCGCACAGACACAGAGTGGGCCTTTCCTACCGCTCCAAGGCGGTGATCGAGCCCTATCTGTCAAAACAGTGGTTCGTCAAGGTGACCGTCTTCAAAGAGCGGTTGATCGAGGCCGTTGCATCGGGAGAGGTGCGCTTCTACCCCGAAAGTCCGAAAAAAACCTACTTCCATTGGATTGAAAATTTAGGGGATTGGTGTATTTCCCGGCAAATCCGGTGGGGACACAGGATTCCCGTTTGGTACCGGAAAGGGAATAGGGAGGAGATGCTCTGCTTTGCGGGGGAGGGGATGCCGCCCGAGGTGTGTGCGGCTGCCGGAGAATGGGAGCGGGAGACCGATGTGTTGGATACCTGGTTTTCCTCCGCTCTGTGGCCCTTGAGTACCCTTGGTTGGCCCGAAGAGACGGAAGAATTTGCCCGCTTTTATCCGAACTCTTGCCTGATTACGGGAAATGACATCCTCTTCTTCTGGGTAGCCAGGATGATGATGGTCGGTTGGTATGTGACGGGAAAAATGCCCTTCTCCGAAGTCAATCTGCAGGGGCTGATCTTCGGTAAATCGTATTTCCGGAAGGGTGCATGGGGGGAGACGCTCTACGTCTCTGCGGAGGAAAGGGATAGGTTTGACGGAGGTGCACCCCTTCCCGAGGGTGTGGTTGCCAAATGGGAGAAGATGTCCAAATCGAAAGGGAATGTGATCGATCCGAACGATATGATCGACCTCTACGGTGCCGATGCGGTGCGCATGGCGTTGGCTTCAAGTGCTTCGCAGTCAACACAGATCGATTTGGATCCCAGAAGTTTCGAAGAATATAGAAATTTTGCCAATAAGATATGGAACGGTTCCGGGTTCGTGTTGACCCATCTGGCCTCTCTTTCGCCGGATGAGTTCGTGAAACCGTTGGGCGATCTTGCCTGGGAGGATCGGTGGATTTTCTCCCTCCTACACGGTGTGATCGACGGGATGCGCGGTGCTTTTTCCGAATATGCTTTTTCTCGTGCATCCTGTTCGTGTTATACCTTCTTCCGGGATCGATTTTGCGCCTACTACTTGGAAATGGCCAAACCCGTCCTCATGCGAGGAGATGAGGGGATCGGAAAGAGGAAGATTCTCGCAATTGTCCTGCTCTCTTTCATCCGGTTGATGCACCCTTTTGCGCCCTTCATTACGGAAGAGGTTTTTGCCCTGATCAAAGCCCGCCTGCCCCTTCCCGACACTGCCGACTCCGACATTGCCGACGGGTACGTGGCGGAAGCCGTCCGAGCCCTTCGCGCACCTGCTTGTGCCCGTGCACCCTACCCCGTCCCTTCCGGAAGGGGTGCAAGGGATCGACGGGCGGAAGAACGATTCGCTACCGTGCAACGCTTCGTTTACGCGATTCGAAATATCCGGGCCGAAACGGGCATCTCTCCCGGTACCGCCTCGGATCTGATCGTAAACGGGGAAGAGGGGGCGCAACAGGCGGTACGACGGGATGAGACGATCATCCGAGCATTGGTGCCGATCCGGGAATTTCGCTTCAGTGAGGAGGTGAAGGGGGTTTGTGCCTCTTCCGAAGTGGCGGGAGCGCACCTCACCATCCCTTTGACACCCGAGCTGGTTGCCAAAGAGAGGGACCGTCTGCACAAGGAGAAAGAGAAATGCACCTCCCGGATCGCACTCGCAAAGAGGCGACTTGCCGACCGGCAATTCGTCGAGAATGCCCCACAGGAGATCGTGGAGAAGTTCCGGACCGATCTTGCTCGAGAGGAGGAGAAGTTGCGTCTCACGGAAAGGGCGATTGCATTGCGTTCGGAAGGGTGAGGCCTCTCTTACTCGGGACCGACCCGCAGAAGGTCAATTCTCCGCCTTTTTGCCCGTGTAGAGATATTTCGGGCGAACGATCGGCGTTCCCTTTCCACCCCGAGCTTCACACCTCTCGTAGATGATTTGCAGGGAAATGCCGACCACTCTGGCCATACCGAACAGTACGGTGAAGTATTCGGGATGGGGGAAGCCGGAGGCGACCAAGACGGTACCCGAGATGGCGTCGACGTTGGGATAGGGACTCGTGATACGGGACAGCTCTTTGAGAATATCGGGAACGATGCCTCTCAGGGAGAGTGCGATTTTGACGAGGGGATGGGCGGGGAATTGTGCCAGTGCCGTCTCATAGAACAGGGTCGCACGGGCATCCTCCGCCCGCAGAACGGTATGTCCGAAACCGTAGATCAATTTCTTTTCCTCCATCCTCTTTCGAATCAATTCCTCCAGCTCCCGGGAAGAGGGTGCTTCTCCGAGTTCGTCGAGGATCGACCGGACGAATTCGAGACAATCTCGATTGGCCCTGCCGTGACGAGGGCCGGCGAGGGCGCACATGCTCGATGCGACCGAACCATAGAGATCTTCCAATCCCGAAGCGACCGCCTTTCCGACAAAGGCCGACAGATTGCCACCTCCGTGGTCGTAATGCATGACATTGAAGAGACGAAAGATTTCCGCAAGCTGTTTCTCATTGCCCTGAGGGGCGCGAAGCATCCGGGCAAAGTTCTCCATGTAACCCATCTTCCTGTCGGGAGGGGGGGTCTCTCCCCATCCCGCATGGTGGTTAATTACCGTTGCGGCGAGGTGGGGGATCTTGGCGATCAGATGTAGCGCATCCTCCCTGTAGTCTCGTTTTCCTCCCTCGACCATTCCCGAGATGAGGATGGCGGAGGCGAAGAGTTGCATGGGGTCGCCGGATCCGGGCAGGCTCAGGATGTGTTTGATGACCGCTTGCGAACACCGGCCCCGTTTTTTCAGCTCCTCGGCGAAGCGAGTCACATCGGTCTCCGAACCTTCCTCACCGTGGTAGAGGAGGTAGATGACCTGTTCGGGCTCTTTCTTGCACAGCTCGGCAATCGGACGACCTTTGTAGAAGAGCCCCTTGATCGGATCGACGTAAGAGGTCGTGCAGTATCCCACGGGATAACCACGCATACCCGTCTCCAGATGGTCTTCGGTGACCTCAAAAAGCACCTTTTCCATGTCCGTTTCCTCTATTCTCTCATGACAAGAGGGTGGCGACGGCCTCCCTCTCCTCCGTAAGTTCTCTCTCCGTAGCGACGAGCTTCTCCTCCAGGAAGGGGGTGCGTTGCAATCCCGTTACGCAGACGACCCGGTGCTCCCCCCCCTTTTCGGTCCGGCAGGGGAGGGAGAAGATGAGATCCTCTCGAATGCCGTACCCGTTCCCCTTTGCCAAAGAGGCTACCGAGTACCACGACTCCTCTCGTGTCGGAGTCGCCAGTGAAAGGACGGTGTCGATAATGGCATTGGCGGCCGATGTGGCGGAAGAGACCCCCAATGCGGCAATAACGGCCGCTCCGCGTTTTTGGACGGAAGTGATGAATTCTCCCTCAAGCCAAGGGCGATCGTCGATTACATCGGTTACGGGACGGCCCCGGATCCGTGCATTGACGAAATCGGGTACTTGAGTGGTGGAGTGATTGCCCCATATCGTGACGCGATCGACATCGGCGACCCGGACACCCGCTTTCTTCGCCAACATCGACTCTGCCCGGTTTTGGTCCAGGCGGGTCATGGCGAAAAAGCGATCCCGAGGGATATCGGGAGCGTGATGCATGGCGATAAGGCAATTTGTGTTGCACGGATTACCGACGACCAAGACCCGGATTTTCTCATCGGCAACCCGATTCAGAGCCCTGCCATGTTCTCGGAAGATTGCGGCATTTGCCTGCAAGAGATCTTTCCGTTGCATTCCGGGCCCTCTCGGCCGTGATCCGACCAAAAGGGCCCACGAGACGCCTTCGAAAATCCGGTCCGGGTCGGATCCGACACGCACTTCGTCGAGGAGGGGAAAGGCGCAGTCTTCGAGTTCCATAACCACTCCGCGGAGCGCATCGAGGGCCTCGGGTATCTCCAGAAGGTGCAGTGCGACGGGTTGTCCCTTTCCGAACAGCTCTCCGCTCGCGATTCTACAGAGCAGGTTGTAGGCGATCCGGCCCGCAGCCCCCGTGACGGCAATGCGTACGGGATTCCGTTTCTGTTCCACCTGTCCCCGTTCCATGCTCCGCCTCCTCCGTGATCCCCCATTTAAAGGGGGAACGCGTATATCCGGCAAGAGAATTTTTGTTGGGTTTTTTACGGCACATCGGATAGAGTGAGCAGTATCGACTCGAATGTTCGGGGGTGACCTATCATGTTTTTGTCAATCCGGTTGTTGAGCCTTTGCCTGCTCTCTTCGATTCTGTCCGTTTCTTTCGTCTCCGCTGCCGATTACAAATTTGCCGGAACCGCGCAGAGGCGACACGAGCATCTCACCTCCCACTTCTCTTCCGGGGAGACGAAGCCCCTTTCGTGGTGGGAACGGGGGTACATGACGGGGGACTGGTGGGGTATTCGTACGAAGTTGGCAAAGGACGGAGTCACGATCGGGGCGACCTACGTGACCGACATTTTGGGCAATCCGGTAGGAGGTAATGCTCACGGTTTTGCCTTTGCCGGATCGCTCGGGGTGGATATGAACATCCGGTTCGGGGCCTTTTCCAACCTCGATTGGCTGAGCTTTTACTCTTCGGTCGTGGCGCGGACGGGAACAAACCTGAGTGCGGACAAAATCCTCAACCAATTCACCGTGGCGCAGGTATATGGCGGGCAAAATGTGCGTGCGAATGAAAACTACTTCAAGATTGCCTCTCCGAACGGCCTGTTCGTGCTGAAGGCCGGACGGATCGACGGAGGTAATGACTTCCTGCAGTCCGATCTGTACTACGAGTTCGTCAATAACGGGATTGACGGCAACCCCGTTTCGATTTTCGTGAATAGCCCCGCCTTTTCGGCATATCCGAATGCTACGTGGGGTGCCTCGTTGCGATGTGTACCTCGCGATCGGGTCGTAGCCAAATTCGGCGTGTATACGGCGGAGCCGCGTGTGCGCCGGAACCGGTACCACGGATTCAAGTGGGATTTTGACGGGAGCGACGGTGTGCTCCTGATCACCGAGTGGGGTTACGAAGTGAACCGGCGCAAAACCGACAAGGGTTGTCCCGGTAATTACCGGGCCGGTGTCTACTATGTTACCGAACAATCGGGACGCAAGTTTTCCGGCGAGTCGTACGAGTCCGATTGGGGGTACTACTTCCTCCTCGATCAAATGATATACCGGAAGCCGGGTAGTGAGACCGGGGGGCTCACCCCCTTCGTTACCCTACTCTTCGCTCCCGAAGACCGTAATCCCCTTCCCTTCTTCCTCACCGCCGGTTTGGTATACAAGGGACTCTTTTCCCGGCGTCCGGATGATTATACGAATCTGGGGTGTGTCTACGGTAGGTATAGTTCACGGCTTCGCGAAGCACAGAGGCTCATGCAAACCGACAGACTCTCGGGCAGTTTCGAAAGCGATCCCCAATACTTCGAATCGGTCATCGAATGCAACCACCGGTTTCAGATGAACAAGTGGTTGCAGGTCATTCCGGATATCCAATACATCATCCGACCCAAAGGACTTAAGAATAGGAGGAATGTCCTTGTCGTCGGTGTTCAGGTGGGGGCTGTTTTTTAGAGTGCCCTCGCTCTCGATGTCGGGAACTCTCCTTAGCCGGTCGCTCCTTTCGTTTTATCCGGTCGTTGTTTGACTGTTCTCGTCGTTTTGGCCGGTTTTTCTCCCCCGACCGTTCCGGAGTAGATCCTTTCGAGTAATAGCGACTTCACTTCCTGAGATCTACCTCCGGGAGCCGCGGATGGAAGGAGAGGACGCGTTCCGTGGCTGTTCATACGATCGTTGGTGTCGACGGAGATGTCGGTTTCCGCTACTAAGAACCGGAGAACGTTCCGACCGTGGCAATCGGAATGTCCGGCATCGGCCCCTTTCCGGAGTAACACATGTACGATAGGTAGGTGGCCGTTTCCGACTGCGCGCATGAGGGGGGTCACGTTTTCTTTGTCGGAATCATCGACGGGGGCACCCTTGTGGATTAACATTGCCACGGCTTTCTCAGCGCCGTTTCCGGCAGCGTAGGCAAGGGATGTCAAACCGTTGTGGTCGGCGCACTTGATATCCGCACCTGCTTCGAGCAATACCTCTGCGATTGAGGAAAAGTTGTTTCCGGAGGCAAACATGAGGGGTGTTCTGCCATAACTATCGGAAAGATCGACACGGGCGTTATGTTCGAGCAACACTCGTACACTCTCCATGCAGCCGTTTCCGGCTGCGCAAATCAGGGGTGTTCGTTGATCTTGGCCGATGCCGAGGTTGGGATCGGCGCCCTGTTTGATCAACTGCTCTACGATTTCCGGGTGATTGTGTCCTGCGGCGAGCATCATTGCCGTCTGATCGTAGCTATTGATGTGGTTGATGTTGGCGTTATAATTAAGCAACAACGCCATGCTTTCTTGACGGTTGCGTTTGGCAGCGCAGGTAAGGGCCGTTTCACGATCGGGTTCGGCAATGTGATTGACGAGGACACCGTTTTTGAGCAACTGTTTCACAATCTGTGGCTGGTCATTTCCGGTAGCAAGGAGGAGGGGTGTTTGGTTGTGGACATTGATACGATCGGGGTCGGCCCCGTGTTCGAGCAAAATTTCTACGATCTGCGCAAGAGTGTTCTGTGCGATAGTCGTCTTCTCCTTCGAGCCGCTAAAGGAGTAGCCGGAGACGTACATAAGGGGTGTCATACCCTCTCTATCGGGATGGTCGACATCTTTGACGCGCGTGATCAACTTCCGTACGTTCTCTAAAGAACCGACTTCGGCGGCATGCGTAAGGGGGACCTTACCATCAAGATCCGGAAGATCGCAATCGGCACCCTGTTCGATCAACTCCTCCGTGATCTTCGGATGGTTCCCCCTGACCGCGTATGTAAGAGCCGCCCACCCGTTTTGGTCGATACTCCGGACATCGGCACCATATTCGATCAACTTCTGTACGTTCTGCAAAGAATCGACTGCGGCGGCATGCATAAGGGGTGTCATACCATTAAGATCGGGAAGGCTGTAATCGGCACCCTGTTTGATCAATTCCTCTACGATTTCCGGATGATTCCCCCTGACCGCGTATGTAAGAGCCGTCCGCCCGTTTTGGTCGATACTCCGGACATCGGCACCATATTCGATCAACTTCCGTACGCTCTCCAAAGAACCGGCTCCGGCGGCAAGCATGAGAGATGTCTCTTGTTTTCCTCTGCCATCAACGGTAGGATCGACAGTGGTATCCGTATCATCAGCGACAGGGTTGACAGTGGCGCCTGCTTTAAGTAGCTTTTCCACGATTTCCGGAAAGTTGCTTCCGGCGGCGAGCATAAGGGGTGTTGTGCCGTAGTTATTGGGAAGATCGACGGAGGCGCCCGCCCCAATCAACATGTCCACGATGTTCGAGAAGCCGTTTCCGGTGGCATACATAAGTAGCGTCATACCATGACTGTCCGGAAGATTGAGATCGGCATTTTGTTCGATCAATTGCCGGATGAACCCCGGCCGATCACTTTCGGTGGCACGTAGAAAGAGTCTCACATTCCGATCTCCTTCGGATTCGGCGACGGGCTCCCGTTCGATCGATCTCTGTTCATAGTCCACCTGCAGGAAAGCTCGCACGGCATAGAACTTGACTTGGGAGGTTATTTCCAGAAATTCCTTATACGATGCATATTTGTTCCCCCTGTTCGGGTGGGTGATGGGGGTAGGATCGTTCAACCATGGCTTTGTTCCTGATATCGATGACATTGTGAAATACTCCTGCTTGTAAAAATAGCTTGTCCCGTATTATATCTGTTTTTTGCGTAAAAATGCAACTTTCATGAAAAAAACACATTCTCAAAAAATTTTTAATTACTTTATTATCAATAATCTTAATTCATTTGTAATTAAAGTAGGCTTGTTGTATATTGACGTTTATGCATTAGGGAAAATACGGAAGGAATACATTCATGCAAGACGGAAATATTCATGATTGCGGATCGAAAGATTTGCGGAGCGGTGAAACGCCCTTAGCGTTTATGCATCTGATTCACAATGACATTCATCGAGTTTCCAAAGAGCTTAGAAGGGTCGAGGAAACTTGCGAAACAAGGGAAGGGAAGAAGAGCAAGAGCTCCAAGACCGTACCTCTGTTCGCGCCGAAGGGGGTCGAAGAACCGTCGGATGCCGACTATGTGTACACGGCGATCACGGGTAAGGTGTCGGGACATTATCCGAAGTGGATTGCCTTCTTTGCGCAACAGGGCGAGACCCGAGATCAGGCGGTGGCCGACGCATCGGTGATCGTATACAAGGTACTCATACCCGAGGTGAGAACACTCTACAACGAACTCAGAACAAAACCGAACGGGAACGATGCAGTGTTGCGAAATGTCGCAATACTACTCGGAAACCTATCTCCTCACTCTCTCACCGAGCCGCAGACTTCCTCTATCCGGGCACTCATTCCCTCTCTCGGAGCCTATCAGAGAGCTCTTGTCCTCCTTAAACGGACGGAGATTTCTCTGGCCGACGGCATTGCATCCGACACGTTTCAGTTGGAAAACGACCTCGCCTATCTCAAGATGATCAAAGAAGGAAAGGAGTGCGATGCTTTGGAAAATCGGATCAAGCAACTCGAACAAAGTCTGTCCGATGCTCGGGTAAAGATCAACGGCATCGGCGCACATATCGTGTTACTCGTTCGGGAATTGACCGACCTCATCACATCCCGCTTTATGGCCGTTTGCATTCCGGATGCGAAACCGATGAGTGAAGCACAATTCGAACGGGAGATGGAGAGACTGGAAGGACAGGTTGCGGCACTGAAGAAGAGTAGCGATTACCGAGTCGTCATAGCCGATGCACACGGTTTGCGGGAGATCACCGACTTGTCCCGGAGTATCTATGATCTGAATCCGGAGCTTTGCAAAGAGGGTCTTCTCCACGGAGATCCGAAAAACGGATTTAGAAATATTTTAGGCGATAGGGGTCCCGGCATTTGGTTCGATGCGAGTCACATTCTTCGCATCACCTCTCCTGCCGATTTCACCGAGCAGTTGGATGGTTATTTCCGTCAGATGGCCCGGAGTGGTATTACGAGCGCGAAGCTCTCTTTTGCACGACTTAACGGCAACGCGAAGCAGGTCGATACCGTTGCTACCCTGTTCGAAAAGGCGGAGGTTGCGGGAGTCGACAACCCCATGGCCGTGACGGCCTCCGTAGCCGCCGAATGGGGCATCACCCTGGGTATCTCCTTGGGGTGTGGGAAAGGTACGACCACCTTGGACTTCGGGAGCGATCCCGTAGCATCGGCAAGGGCCTTCCGGGAAAAGTACGGCCGGTATTGCAAAGGTGGCATCGACGTGCATGTTGACGGGGAAGTCGTCGCACGTTTCCTCGACAAGGAGGGAAAGGACAAGGTTACGGCCTTTTTCAGAGAGCTACACACCCCGGAGGAGTCGGAAAACATTCCGGTTCAGCTCACCCTTCGCGGGAGCGTAGGGCAAAACGCGGAACCTCTGGCCTTCCTCTTTAAGGAGGGTTATATCGATTCGGTCAATGTTATGGCTTACGATTGCGACGATTGCGCATTCGATGATGTCGGATTTGATGACTCCGAATCGGTCGATTGGATCGAATTTTTTGTCGATACCTGCGACATTGCCCCCGATGAGGCCATGAGTATGTTGCATTGGGGAGTCGAAGATGCCCTATCCTACTCGGATCCGTCGAAGACGGGCCGGACCGATCCGGATCGATCTTTGAACCGAGGGGCACTCGACAGGGTGAGCACTCATCTCAAAGAGATGGATGCCGGTGTTGCCTTTAGTGAGGAGGTCGAGCAACTACGTATCGATACGATTACCGAATGGAACCGGAAACGACCGGATCAAAAGCTCTCATCCGATGCCCGGTTCGGATCACAGATGTGGTGGGTGGATGCAAGACGGCTCCCCGGAGACCGGCTCCTCTCCCTCTACCCGGAAGCGGGAGCGGCGACGAGACAGATCGTGCGTAGTTATCCCTTCTAGATAGGGGACGGTCACCTATTTTTCTTGTTGCAAACCCGTGTTTCCGGATACCATGGATCCGGACGGAAGGGTGTTGCCCCTCGCGATGCGGACGATCGTAGCCATGACCGTGAGAGAGAGAAAAACGTTTCATATCCGTACCTACGGATGTCAGATGAACGAGCTCGACACCGAGCTGATGGCGGGTCAGTTGACGAAGCGTGGGTTTACGCAGGTGGCGAGTGAAGAGGAGGCCGACCTTCTTATCTTCAATACCTGTTCGATTCGCGATTTGGCCGAAAGGAAGGTGATGGGCAAGATCGGCCTACTCGGCCGGGTCCGAAAGAGAAAGCTGATCGGTGTGACGGGATGTATGGCCATGGCGAAAAAGGAGGCCCTTTTTCGCAAATTGCCACAGGTCGACTTCGTGATCGGAACGAACAATATCACCGATCTGGGCGATGTGGTCGAAGAGGTCATTGAAACGGGAGAGAGGCGCATCAGGGTTTCCGACCGTTTTGAGGAAAACCTCGATTACCTTGCGGCCAAAAGGGACAATCCGCTTAAAGCATATGTGTCGATCATACGGGGGTGCGATAAATTCTGCACCTATTGTGTCGTCCCTTATACGAGGGGGAGAGAGGTCTCTCGCCCGGCCGAGGATATCGAAAACGAGTGTCGCGTATTGGCGGGGAAGGGATACAAGGAGGTGACCCTCCTGGGACAGAACGTGAACAGTTACGGTAAGGATAAGGGGGGAAAGGGCGAACTCTTCCATGACTTACTCTACCGCCTCGATAAAATCGAGGGGTTGGAGAGGATCCGTTTCATGACGAGCCATCCCGTCGATATTACCCTTTCTCTTATGGAGGCGATCCGCGATTTGCCTTCCCTCTGCGAGTTCGTCCATTTTCCCATGCAGGCGGGTTCGGATAGAATTTTACGTAAGATGCATAGGATCTACACGAAGCGGGAATATTTTACCAAGGTGGCCTTGCTCAAAGAGACGATCCCGAACGCTTCTTTGGGTACCGATATGATTGTCGGTTTTCCCACGGAAACGGATGCCGATTTTGAAGAGACGTACGAGGCCTTCAAGGCGATTCGCTATTCGGTCGCTTTTCTCTATACATTCAGTCCGCGGAAGGGGACACCCGCCATGAGATGGCGCGATGATGTCTCTGCCGAGGTCAAAGAAGAGCGCCTTAAGAGACTCATGACCCTCTACGAAGAGGTAGCGGCTGAGGAGAGAGCCGGCATGATGGGGGATAGGGTGGAGGTGCTCGTAGATCGGAAAACCCGAGACGGTCGGCTTAGAGGGCGGACGGGGTGTTGGAAAAAGATTCTCTTTCCGGGTGATGCATCGATGATCGGTACGTTGCAGTCGGTGCGGGTGCTCGGATTTACTCATCACACATTGATCGGAGAAGTGATTGTTGCGAATCCTCGTTGATGCTACGTCCGGGGGGCGGGTGTCCGCCTTGCGAAGATGACATTTGTGAGGGGTTTGTTCTCTGCCAAGGGGGTGATCGGAGTGGTTGTTACCTTTGTCTCGGTGTGTGTTGCTCGAGAGTCCGTTTCCCTTCCCCCCTCTCGGAGGAGTGCGACCCCCGTGGTGTTTATGAACCTGATTCACGATAAAGTGCGTCGTCTTTCCGAGAAGCCCGGCAGAGCCGGAGGGAAGTCGGATGCGGGTTATGTCCGGACGACGGTGATGAATAACGTGTTGAAACAGTACCCCGAGTGGGTTGCCTTCTTCACGGAACAGGGGGTAACTCGAGACCGGGCAAAAGCCGACGCGTCGGTCGTCGTGTACGAGATCCTCCTTCCCGAAGTGCGGAAGATTTACGACGAACTCGAGACGAAGCCGAACAAGAACGATAAGGTTTTACGAGATGCCGCGACGTCGCTCGGCGACATCGCTCCTCAACGTCTGCCCGAATACCGGGCCTCCCGTATCCGGGCGTTTGTCCCTTCTTTGCGAGCCTACCAAGGTGCTATTGTCGCCCTCAAACTGATGGAATCCTCTCTGGCCTATCATCTTGCTTCCGATACTTTCCAACTGAAAAACGATCTTGCCTACCTCAAGACGGTCAAATGGGGAAAAGGGCGGGA
Source organism: Simkaniaceae bacterium (assembly GCA_026708385.1). Classification (GTDB taxonomy): domain Bacteria; phylum Chlamydiota; class Chlamydiia; order Chlamydiales; family Simkaniaceae; genus JAPOVA01. The sequence continues at coordinate 44,558 of JAPOVA010000028.1, forward strand.
TGTTTTGGAGGAAAGGGTCGGGCAACTTGAGCGGAATCTTTCCGGTGCGCGTACGAGGATTGACGCCATCGGTGCACGCATCGTCTCCCTTTCTCGAGCATTGATCACTCTTATCGGATCGCGCTTTTCGACTATTTGCATTCCGGGTGCGCATCCGGTGAGTGCGGTACGATTCGAACGGCAGATGAAACGGTTGGAGAGTCGGCTTGCGGAACTCAAGAGGGCCGGTGATTACCGGTTCGTCATAGCCGATGGATGCGATGCGCGGGATATCGCCGGAGTGGCCCGAGGTATTTACGATCTCGATCCGGACCGGTTCGGGGGGCATCTTCTTCGCGGAGATCCGCAGAACGGATTGAGAAATATCTTGGGTGATGAGGGGCCCGGTGTGTGGTTTGATACGACCAGAATGTTGTACGTAACTTCTCCCGATGATTTCAAGGAGCAACTACACGACTACTTTCGTCAGATGGCCCGAAGCGGCATTACCGGCGCCAAACTCTTTCTCGCGCAACTCAGCAACGATGCGGGGAAGACGGACACCGTTGCCGTCATGTTCGAGGTGGCGGAGGGGGTAGGGGTGAGAAATCCTGCGGCCGTGATAGCCTCCGTGGCTGCCGAATGGGGCATTGATCTCGGTATCTCCGTAGGAGGCGGAAGGGGTACGATCTCTACCTTGGATCTCGGAAATGATCCCGTAGCATCGGCTAGGGCGTTCTGGGCGAAGTATGGGCGGTATTGCAAAAACGGTATTGATTTGGATATTGAAGGAAGAACGCTTGCAGGCTTTCTTATCAAGGAGGGGCAGGATAGGGTTACGGCCTTTTTCAAAGAGTTGTGCGCTTTGGCCCGGTCGGCAAACGTTCCGATTCAACTGAGCCTTTGCGCTAATATAGACAACAGTGCGGTCCCTTTGGCTTTCCTCTTCAAAGGAGGTTACGTCGATTCGGTCAATATTATGGCCTATGACGGGGGTGACTGCGCCTACCTGACCCCGGAGGGGGGGAGGGGTAATTGTCGGTACGGGTCTGTGGATTGGCTCCGGTTTTTGGTAGATACCTGTGGCGTCGCTCCCGATAAAGCTATGGGTATGTTGCACTGGGCAGGTCAGGATGCCGTGCCGTACTCGGACATATCGAAAACGGGCTGGGTTGACCGGGATCGATCCCTTGACCGAGAGGTGTTCGAGAGGACGGGGGTGCATCTCGAGGATATGGACTCCGGTGTTGCCTTTAACGAACAGATCGAACAACTACGTATCGATACGATTGCCGAATGGAATCGAAAATATCCCGAGCAAAAGATGTCGTCCGGTGTACGGTTCGGATCACCGGTGTGGTGGATTCACGGGAAACGGGTTTCCAGAGGTTACCCTCTCGACCTCTACCCGGAAGCCGGCGCTGCGACGAGGGAGATTGTGCGTCGCTATGCCCTCTGATACCCTCCTGTGAGGTCTGTTCGTGAAGCGCCCGGGGCAATCCTGCGGGCGTGTACGATGCCGGCTTTGATCCCGGAAAGGTGTCCGTGCTCCGGTTTCCGGCTTCCGTACCGGTGCCGAAGAGTTGCGTTGTACACTATCCGTCCGTCGTGGCTACCCGGATAGGGTACACCGACCGTTTCGAGTTGAGATCGGGAAGGTATTGCGTCGAATCCCCTCCGGTGCTATACGCGGGGGAGTGGGGGGGCGGATGGAATGTACTGTCGGGGGTGACGTGTATGATGGGACGGGTGATCTTCGGGGGGGTGATCGGGGGCATAGTCGCCTTTGCTTGGACATGTGTCGCTTGGAATTGGTTACCTTGGCAGGACAAAGTGATCGGAGAACCGGAGAACCGGGACTTGGTCTCTTGGATCGTACGGGAGAACGTGAAGGGGGACGGCGTTTACCTCATACCCCGTGAGAATGTCGCGCGTAACGAACTCTATTCCTACCTGCGCTACCGGAACGTGCGCGAACCGGTTGTCGTACATGAGGGAGAGACTGCGCATAGGCAACCTCTTATCTATCTGCAGGTACGACACAAAGGGGTGGATGTGAGGAGTCCCTACCCCTACCTCCTCTCCTTTCTTACGCAGTTTGTCGGAGCTTTTCTCATCAGTTTGCTACTTGTCAGAGTAGCCTTGCAATCCGGGTACGGAAAACGCCTTTTCTTCGTGACCGCTACCGGGTTGATCGTAGGCATCTTGGGATATGCTCCGAATTGGATTTGGTTCGGAGGGGATGGCCGGTTTTTGCTGATGTCGGTTGTGAATTCGGTGGTAATGTGGTTTTTGGCCGGATTGTTCATAGCCGGTATCGCCCGGCCGAAGACGGGATAATTCGACCCCCCGGTGATTGTGTTCGGAATAGGGAAATTTTGCCGGACAAAAAACCGGTCATCCGCTATCATCCGCAACCGTATGGGTAAGTGCGTTGGTAACCGGACGATCATGTTGAAGAAGGAGGAGGTCGGCCCCTTGAGGAGGTGGCTTCTTCTGGATGCTCGGGATAAGACTCTCGGTCGTTTCGCTGCGGAGGTGGCGAAGATTCTGCGGGGTAAGCATCGCGTTTCCTACACGCCGCACGTCGATACGGGGGATGGTGTCATCGTGATCAATGCCTCGGGGATTAAGGTGACGGGCAACAAGGAGGCACAGAAGACGTACTACCGGTATACCGGCCACATCGGCGGTGCGCGCACGACAACCTACCGGGTGATGATGGAGAGGAAGCCGACCGAGATCGTCCGCCTTGCCGTTAAGGGGATGATGCCGAAGACCAAGCAGGCTAGGGCGCAGATGAAGAGGTTGCGCATATTTGCGGACGCGGACCACCGGATGGATGCGCAAACGCCCGTTCAACCGGATATATAGGGGGAGCATGGCCAAGACATTGCCCGAGGAGTTGCTCGGAGTGGGGAGACGTAAGCGGGCGGTAGCGTCGGTGCGGCTCCGCAGGGGTACGGGAAAGTTTGACGTGAACGGGCGTAGGTTGGAGGACTATTTTCTCTCCTCCATACAGCGAGAAACGGTTCTGGCCCCCTTTGAAAAATTGGGCATGGTCGGGCAGTTCGATGTGATCGTCCGGGCGAAAGGGGGTGGGATATCCGGTCAGATGATTGCCGTTCGTTTGGGGATCGCGCGTGCCTTGGTCAAGGGAGATGAAGAAAGGCGTGCTCCCCTCAAGCAGGAGGGGTATCTCACCCGCGATCCCCGTAAACGGGAGCGCAAGAAATACGGCCTTGCCGGGGCTAGGAAACGGTTCCAATTTTCCAAGAGATAGCGCCTCTTGCCCGTGTGCGCCTCCTCTCGGGGTATCCGGCCGTGGGGGAGAGTCGGCTGTCGGTTCCGACCGAGTCGTGTTCTCCTCAAACGGGCGAGGTCTCTCATCCGCGGTCTCCTTAAGCGGGAGCGGGCATCCCCCCGTTTCATGTGTTGCCCTTCTTGAGGTATCCGTACGCAGAGAGGATGAACCCGATTCCGGGTGCCGCAAAGAGAGCATATTCCGGTTGAGCCATGTTCGATTCTCCCACGATCAGACAGGTTTTCATGATGACGAAGAACCCCAAGTATCCCGCGACGGTCCATGCCATGATGAGATAGGGGGAAAAGTTTCGTGAGAAACGGGTGGCGAAAGGGGCGACGGCGAGGATCACGAGCAAGGAAAGGGTCGGCATGACCATCTTGTAGTAGAGATGGGAAAGGATGGCCGACCTCTTCCGCTTCCAAAAAGAGGAGTGCATGTTTCGTAACGAAAGTAATTCCCTAATCGAGCGTGTGGCAAGGGGCCTTTGCAAGTACTCCCTGTGTTCGTCCGGAATGGCAAAAGCTTGAGAAAAATAGAGATCATACGAGGCTTGTCTGAAGGTTAAGCCTCCTTTACGTTCGAAGAGATCGACCTTACGGGCGCAGGGAATGGGTCTTTGCAGATGGAGTTCTTTCATGTGCCAAAAACGGTCGGGTCGGACGATGGCATAGACGTCGAATAACGTATCGCTTCCGTATGTTTTGTAAATCAGGTAGCCTCCCTCTTCCAAGGGGAGGTTACGGATGGTGGCCGGTTCTTTCCGTGTCAATGCGTTCCGGGACAGGTACTTTGTTTTAAACCGTTCGACGGACAGAGAGGTGTGAGGGGCGATATATTCCGTGTGGAGGTAGCCGATGGAGAGGCTGATCATACCCACGAGAAGAAGGGGACGTATGGCGATCCGTATGTCGACTCCCCCCGCTCGTAAGGCGAGGAGTTCGTTGGTCCGGTTTAATGTGGAAAGAACGTGGACCGAGGTGATCGATATGGCGAGAGGTAGAA
>JAPOVA010000028.1:48855-77030 GCA_026708385.1 Simkaniaceae bacterium
GAGATCCGATTGTTTGCCGAACATCATGCAGTAGTACGCAACGATCTTATTGAAAGGGACTTTGCGACGTATCGTAAATGCTTGTAGATGTATGGAGTAATCAATCAAGGCATAGAGGAAAAGGGAGGCAATGAGGACTAGAAAGAATGTTACCATGCTTTCTCTAAAGATATATTTTTGTATGATTTTCACGATCTTTTGAGATTTTTATAAAATAGGGAGAAAAGCAAAAACCCGAAAGGGAAGAGATAGCAGATGAGTGCTCTGTACGGTGTTGCATGCAACGATTTGGCCATGACGGAAGAGCTAAGGGTGATGATCGTAAACAGGATAGTCGAGAGAAGGCCTTGTGTTCCGCGTACGTGCCCCGTTTGTACACCGTAGACCGCACCCGCGTACGTCGAAACGTAGGTGATGCAGGCAAAAAAAAGGCGACGGAAACACTCAAAGCGTGTTCGGCGTGTCATGGCGATATCACCTCCTTTACGGAAGGCGGTCCGTATGAGAGGGGCAAAGGGTTGATGCGTTGCCATGTGTTCGTGAGGGACGATACGCCTCTTCGGGCAGATGCCGGCTATAAACGCATCGACCGAGGTACTCATCGATTCTTGGTTTTCGATGAGCAAGTGGTCGAAACCTCCTTCCGGTTCTCCCTCCTTCTTCGTGTAGGATATGCAGGCTACCCCCTTTCCCGTCAGTTCTCTGTCGCGTACGTGCAGTGTGTCGGCCGTGATCAGGGCAAGCCTCCCGGTTGCGCTCTCACTGAGGGCGATCACGGTATCGGTTGCCGTTTTTTCCGGGAAAAGTGTGGTGGAAGCGTAGATTTTTTTGGGTTTCGGCTTCTTTGCTTTTGTTAAGAGAAGCAGGGGGTTGGAGGTTACCGCATCATATCCCAACGTCTCCATGCATCTTCGGGCACGCGGAGTGACTTCGTTGGTCGTCACATAATTGATGAGGGTGAGAAGGGAAGCAACGAGGAGCAGGGGACACCGAATCGTTCGCATAGTGACGCCGGCAGACCGCAGTGCGATTAACTCCCGTGTCTCGCTCAAGCGGTACATGACGAGGAAGGCGGCGATGAGGGCGGCGAGGGGAAAGGTGATCGGAAGGAGGTAGGATATTTGGCAGAGGACGAAGAGGAAAAGGTCGGTCACGGTAGACCCGGAACCGGCAAGGTGTGTCATCTCCTGCAAGCAGAGGAGAAGGAGGGTGGTAATGAATCCGGCAACACACAGAAAAAAGAGGGAGAGATAACTGCAAATGAGGTAGCGCCATAAAACAGGCATGGTATACACTCCTCGGAGTGTGTAAAAGGTCCATTGTATGAGCTTTCCGTCTTTTTTTCAACAAGATGAGCAGAGGTCGGAAGATCGGTTGACGAGGGGATTGCTCGACCTCCTTTTACGGTTTTTGCGGAAGCGTCTCGATCCGAAAAGGGAGGTGGCGTTGGCACTTTCGGGAGGTAATGACTCCCTTGCCCTTTTCCATCTTCTTCTCGGATGTCGCAGGTACATGTCCGTTCCCTTCCATGCCGTCTATGTCGATCATAGCTGGCGCAAGGAGAGCAAGGAGGAGGCCGAGGCATTACGAAGGCTTTCTCGGGAGGCGAAAGTTCCCTTCCACCGTCCGGTCCTCTCGCCCCTTGCGGGTCCGAATCTCGAAGCACGTTACCGGGAGTTGCGGTATGATGCACTGGCCGAGCTACGGGAAAGACACTCTTTTCAAGCCGTCCTGTTGGCCCATCATGCCGATGATCAGGCGGAGACCCTTTTGAAGAGGGTGTGTGAAGGCGCTTCTCCGGGGGCGTTGAGAGGTTTGCGAGAGGAGAGGAGGCGGGGCAATCTACTCCTTTGGCGCCCCCTTCTTTCCGTAAGAAAGGGGGATCTCTCCCGGGTGCTTGCAAGAGCGGGGGTGCGCCCTTTCGATGACGAGACGAACCGGGATGTGCGCTACTTACGCCCCAAAATACGCTCTCGCATTTTTCCCTATCTGGAGGAGATGTTCGGCAAGGGGATGGTCGGTAATTTTCTTCGTCTCGGCACACTTTTTCAAGAAGTGTCGGGTTATTTGGAAGGGAAGATGCGCTCCATCGAGGAAAGGTGTATTCGAGGGCTTTTCGGACTCTACCTTCCCTTTCCCTCCCGTTTTCCTCGCTTGGAGATCCGGTTTTTCCTGGAGGAAAAAGTGAGGGCGCGGGGGGGACATCTATCTGCCGACGGCATCGCTCGCCTCTTGCAACTGATCGAAAAGAGGGCACCGAAGGCGGTCGTGCATGCCCCCCCCCTATCGTGTGTCGTAAACGGCGATCACCTTTTTCTTTTGGACGGGGAATTTCCGGACTTTACTTTCGGTAGGTGGCAACCGGAAAAAGGACCCGTGACATGGGTCGATTTTTGGAAGGGGAAGGTCTTGAAGGGGCCACCCGGATCTCGTGTCATCCTCCTGAGGGAGTGTGAACCCGGTTTGCGGAGAAAGATCCTGAAGTGGTACGCTTCCCGGGGGGTTCCCCCCCTCTTCCGCGATAGGATGCCGATTTATATTTCCGGAGGCAATCTTTTTCCGGTTTGTTTAACGGGAGAGCCTTTTTTTTAGATTAATTTGCAATTTTCTGTTGATTAGGAATTTTAATGCGGGTAATAGATAAAGAGAAAGAGTCCGACCTCCTAAAGGGTAAGGTGAGGGGTAAGGCCGGTATGTTTAAAGGCAAATTCAAGCGACGTATGAACGATTCGAATCTGAGACCGGGTCAGGGGCCGGAACGGAAAAAGAAATTTCCGGGGGGATTTTACCTTTTCCTTATCGCGATGGTTGCGGTGATTCTGGCCGTGCAGAAGCTATCGCAGGATAAAGGGGGTCGTGTGTTTTTCAGTCATCAGGCGGAGCATTTGACGAATCTGAACCTGTTGAATAAGGAGGAGAACCGGAAAATTGCACAAAACGACAATTTGGTGACCTTTACGGGTAAATTTCGGGAGGGGTTGGCCGAAAGCTCGAGGCAACGTTACCGGTTCTTGGAACTTCTCAATCAGAGTCACGAGTTACGAGAACGACAGGGGACTTTGGCGAACAGTCTCAAGAGTCTCGAAGCCGATGTGCGACAAGCGGGGGCCCTCTTCTTGGAGTTGAGCGGTCTTCCGGTTCCGGTAGGGGGGTATGTGGTCGTGGGGCGTGCGCACGATACGAAGGAGAGGGAAAACAGTATCATTCTCCACACCGTCCCCTCCCGTCCGATTACGGTGCGTACTCTGCTCGGTACGTATGGTCGGGTGGTTGAGGGGCAAGAGAGTGGAGAAATCTCTTCTTTCGGCCGTAACGTGTTGCAACTCACCGAGGAATTTCGTTCTCCCGTTTTAGGAATCGGTAATGAGGAGATGAAAGAGGCCCTTATCCGGGCGGAAAAGGGTGTCCGGGAGGCACTCGATGCCGGCTTGACGCCGGCTGAGGCGATTGCCCGTTATAAGGAGGGACTCGACATACTGCATGCGACGGTGCGAACCCTTGCCGAGGAAAATGATCATGTCCGGCTCACCGGTTTGCGATCGGTGCGTAACTATTTGGTCAACTTAGGAGAGTACGAGGAGATAACGCAAGCCCTCGGTGTGAATGTCACGGAGCTGAACAAGGCACGTAAAAATGTCGAAGGGGTGACGTGGTTTTTTAACAACCGGGAGCTTTCGACGAAGGCTTTGGAAAGGATTCCTCCGGAGGAATTCGGTTTGTGGTTTGTCAATGCCAAGGCGGAGTGGGAGGCTTTTGCGACCAATCAGGGCACCGTGTTTAAGGCACCGGATCAGCCACGTACCCTTGTTTTGGAAAAAACGTTCAAGAGTCGGGAGCCCTCCCCGAACTACTTGAGCTATATCTTTTTGACCGTTTTGCCCGTCGCCTTCGTGTTTTTTCTCTTGTGGTTTATGTTTTCGAAGCAGATGAAGGGGATGGGGTCGGGTGCCATGAGTTTCGGCAAGTCTCCCGCCCGGTTACTCAATAAGAATCTGCACAAGGTGACATTCGAAGATGTTGCGGGTGTTGAAGAGGCGAAAGAGGAGCTGCGTGAGGTCGTGGATTTTCTCCGAGATCCCGGCAAATTTACGGCTTTGGGTGCGCGCATTCCCAAGGGGGTGCTCTTGATCGGCCCCCCCGGTACGGGCAAGACTTTGATTGCAAAGGCTGTTGCAGGTGAGGCAGATAGACCCTTCTTCTCCATTTCCGGTTCCGATTTCGTAGAGATGTTCGTCGGGGTGGGTGCGAGTCGTATCCGAGATCTCTTCGACCAGGCTAAAAAGAGTGCTCCCTGCATCGTCTTCATCGACGAGATCGATGCGGTCGGTCGTCACCGAGGAGCGGGTGTCGGGGGGGGGCATGATGAGAGGGAGCAGACGTTGAACCAGCTACTCGTTGAGATGGACGGATTCGACACGAATGAGGGAGTGATTTTGATGGCGGCCACAAACAGACCGGACGTCTTGGATCGCGCCCTTTTGCGTCCCGGCCGTTTTGACAGACAAGTTGTGCTGGATCTTCCCGACATCAAGGGACGTTTGGCCATCCTGAAGGTGCATGCCATGAAGATCAAGACCGATCGGACGGTTGACCTGATGGATATAGCTCGCGCCACCCCCGGCACCGCAGGGGCCGATCTGATGAACATCCTCAACGAAGCCGCCCTGCTGGCGGCACGTAAGGGGCGCTCCGCCGTTACGAGGGAAGATACCCTTGAGGCATGTGACAAGGTGCAATACGGAAAGGAGAGGAAGAGTCTGGATTTCGACCGGAAAGAAAAGAGGCATACGGCTTACCACGAATCGGGGCATGCCATCGTGGGGTTGACGGTGGAACATGCCGATCCGGTGGAAAAGGTTACGATTATCCCTCGCGGCTTCTCTCTCGGCGCCACGCACTTCGTGCCGGAGAAAAACAAGTTGAGCTACTGGCGCAAAGAACTGATCGACCGGTTGGCCGTGCTCATGGGAGGGCGGATCGCGGAAGATGTCTTTATCGGTGACTTTTCGAGCGGTGCGAAGATGGATATCGTGCAGGCGACCCGCCTTGCCAAGAATATGGTCTGTCAATGGGGGATGAACGATACCTTGGGTTCGGTTGCCTACGACGAGGGAGAGGAGGGGTCATATATGATGCCCGGGATCTCCTCCAAGAGTTATTCGGATGAAACGGCCAAGCAGATCGATGATGAAGTGCGTAAACTGCTCGATCAGGCGAACGAACGTGCCCGTGAAATCATTTTGCGGCAAAAAGAAAAAGTGCAACTTATGACCGATTCGCTTATGGAATTCGAAACCCTCGACAAGGAAGATGTTCATGCCATCATGGAGGGGACGTGGGACGCCGAACGGAAAAAGCGGAAGATCCGCAATATCAGCGATGCGAATAAAATCCACGATGTTCCCCCTTCCCCGGAGGAGAGAAAACCTTCGGCAAACAAACCCGGATCCGGACCCGATCCCTCTCCCGTAGGGGGGTAGTGCGATCGACGTGATCGAGCTTCCGTGTCGTATCCTTTGTCCTCCCCACCATTGACGGGGTGTGCCGTGAACGTATCAACGGGAGCATTCGGCACGGTTGTTAGAGAAGCCGTCCCCCATTTGTCGTGATGCCGTCTCCTTGATGCGTTCAAGCCCGGATGGCCGTCTCTCATCCGGAGGGACATTTCCGCAATGCTCCTAAGTGTTTTCAATCGTTCTTTCAAGGATGTGAACATTACGTCACGGATAGCATGGTATTCCGACGAGCGTCCGAGGCGAGAGTAGGGGGGAGTCGGACTTTACCTGTCCGGTTCCGTCTCCCGCAAGGTTTGCCGTTGCTTATTAGGAGTTGGTGTGGTAAATTCTTTCTCCCTAAGTAATTGAATTTCTTGAGGGGGGGGGCGCTGTGGCATCGGCAATAGGTGAAAGACAGGGTGCCGTGTGGCCTATAGACGCAGAAGGGGGTGCGGCTACATGGCTCGATAAGGTAGGACCATCTCTTCGATTTGACCCGCTACCCGGTATATCGTGGCAGGATGTGAAGGGGTTGTGTCCGGGACGGTTTCCGTCGAGCCTTGATTCCTGAAAGTGTATCTTTGATTTTTCATTGGAAGAGATGTCCTTGTGGTTGCCCCGTCATGTCGCTCCGTGGTACTCTGCCACCGGAAGGATCGCAAAATGTGGAGGAAAAGCAAACTATGGCGGCTCAACTTGATACTACCATTGTCTCGGAGCCGATTTTGAAGGAATCCGGTGTGGATGTTCCCGCGTTGCCTCCCGTAGAGGAGATCGAAGTCGTTCGCAAGGCTGACAAGATCGGCTATGGTGTCATCGGCTGTTGTCGGGACTTGCCCCGTAGTTTTCGAGCGTTGCCCACGGGCTACAGGGCGGCCGTCATCGTTGTGGGTGCTAATGGCTGTATATGTGGCCCTTGTATCGTCTCGGCAACGGCGTTGGGATTTGTCTTCGGGGGGATTGTAGCGGGTTTGGTGACGGGAAGCTTCGCAGCTTTTTCGGTACTTTGTGTTCCCGTAGGAGGACTCTTGTACGTATACCGTGAAGATATAAGAGACCGTAGATGTTGTAAGGCCGACAGGTCAAAGAAAACAGTAAACCCCGGGCTTGAAGAAGTGGTCACCGAACAACCGAAGTCCGTTTCATCCGAGTTTGTTCCGACCGCGCCGGGAGGACTGAGACGGGGAAGGAGATAGGTCCCCGTCCTCCCGGAGGCCGGCCGTCGCCGGGGACATCGCCGGGTGGTGAGTGTCATTCCTTACGGGGTGTATCTTTGGAAGACGTAGAGCGGTTGTGTCCGGAATAGCTCCTCGTCGAGCCTTTGGGACGCCATCTCTCGCAAGGTTGCCGTTGTTCACGAATAGATGGGTGTGATATACTCCCTCGCCCTGAGTAATTGCATTCTTGAGAGGAACGCTGTGGCGTCGGCGATAGGTGAAGGACAGGGTATCGTGTGGCTTAAAAACGGGGGGGAGGGGACGGACGTAAGGAAGACAAAGTATGCCAAGAAGAGTTGTGGTACGGTCACGTGGCTCCGTAAAGTCCCGGGAGGCCCACCCCTTCGGTTCGGCCCCTTGCCGAAAGGAGTAAGGCAGCAGAGGAAGCTCACTGAGCAGGAGCGAAGTGCGGTCGTAGACTATGCCTTGGAGGTAAGAAAAACGAAATCCTTCAAAAAGTGTGCCGGGGAGATGGGCCTTACCGCTGCTGCCGTATCAAACTATGTAAGGACCGAATGTAAAACCTATCGGACTTTCTTGCACTTAGGTTTGGATGATCAAGTCCTGTTGCGAGCTGACTACAGGGAGCTTTTGGCAGACCTCCGGGCAGAAAAAAACCCGATCCGCATTAAATATTCCGACCGAAACGGATTGCGGGGGGTGGAGCTGGTAAGAGTGCGGGCAAGAGAGCACACTTGCTACGGCCATCCTTATTTCGTTTCGGTGGGGGAGGGAGAGCAGCGGGTTTTTACCGAGGAACAAAAACAAAGAGCGGTAACCTACTGGCTCCATGAGTTTATGGGGGGGTCGATCTCGGAATGTGCCCGGGAGTGCAATCTTTCCGTGCAAACTCTGGCCGGTTGGACGAAAGTGATGGGTAAACACGGCGTGAAGCGGACTTGCCCGGATACGAAGGAGCTACCCGGAAGTTCTCCTAAGGGACTCGCCTCCGATCCGGTCGAAGATCCTTTACCCGGTATATCGTGGCGGGATGTGAAGAGGTTGTGTGGGGACCGGTCCCCGTCGAGCCTTGATTCCTGAAAGTGTATCTTTGCTGTGTCCTCGCGGGCCGCGTCGTTACGCTATTGAGGGACGCGTCTTTACGATTGCTCCGTCACACCATTCCTTGGTATGTTGTCACTCGAAGGAATGCGGAGCCGGTTTTGAAGGCATCCGACGTGGATGTTCCCGTGTCGCTTCCCGAAGAGGAGGCCGGGTTTGCGATCGGGACCGAAGGTGTGACCCAAGGTGTTTTTATCAGGGTGATACCGCTAAGCGTGGAGAAAAGACGTTGCGGTGGGGGGCTTGATACCGGCTCCGAGTCGGTATGACCAACCTCTTCGTGGCCCGCCCGTCATTGGTGTTGCATCGGCCGTGGGATATGTATATGTGTGTGGGGGAAATTCGGGCCTCGGGCCGAGGGTCGCTCTTTGCGGGTGTCCCGGCTATGGGCGTGAGCCTCGGAGTGCCGTGTTGTGCGAGTCGTACGAAGATGAGGCGCAGGGAATGCTCGGAATGACCTGCGTGGGTGTGTGCCGGCAAAGAGCGATGTGGGTTTGCCTATCTTCCGAAAGTAGAAATAGTGAGGGGAGGCGAACGTGGCGAAAAGGTCGTCACCGAACAACCCGGGCCTACTTCATCGGAGTCCGCGCCAACCGTGCCGGGAGGGTGGATCTCTTTTGCCGGGTGGTTTTCCGGAAAGGAGGAAACGACCGAGCTTGTGGTCGGGTCATCTGTTCGGATGTAAAATCTAGGAGGAGAGAGATTTATGGCGACTAAATCGGATACTGCCATTGTCTCGGAGTCGGTCCCGAAGGAGTCTGATGCAGATGTTCCCGTGTCGTCGTTGAGGTAGGAAACCAACCCCCGCGATCGGGGTATGCAAAAACACCGGGTGAGGGGACGCGCAAACCACAAAAACCCGGCAAACCAACCATTTGAGAACTTGGGTGAGAGAAAGGTCTTTTGGTATTTATAATTAAATGTTTGTGTTCCTTTCAGACAGCTTTGTCGGACAGCCTTCGGAAGATTTTTCGGGTACCCCTCGGCGCGTGCGTGCGGGTGGGTGTGTAAAAAGAAAAACGGGGCATGTAAGAAGGGGGCACGGTATCGAAGGCGATACCGCATCTCTTTTGGTCCATTGCAAAGAGCTTCGACATATCGTCGAACAAACGGCGGAGTGTGTCTGATGATGCCTCCGACCTCTGCCTCTCATGGCGCACTATCTTATTTGCCGTTCTCTCGAACGTCTTCTTACCTTCCCGATAAAAAGGGCTGACATAGCCCATCGGGCACGACGTCAAACTCGGCCCTATCCTTAGCAAAGAGGTGTACCCGCGCCTTCGATGATGGCATCGTCGGTACGGAAGTTCCCCATTTATGCAAGAGAGCCTTCGGAGTGTCCTTCTAGGAAAGTCGCGGGGAAGAGGCTTTACCGAGATATTTCCCGAAACTCTCCCGATCGGTCAGAAAAAGCTCCGGTATGTTGTCGAGCAAACGACCGAGTCGGGTTTTCTCACCGCCGGCCGTCACTTTCTTATCGACAGGTATTTCTTTGACCCGAGCCTCGAATGCCTCCCGACCCTCCCGTTCGAGGGCGCACATGGCATCGTGCGTCCGTTCAAACGTATCCATATCTTCCGCCGCAAGTAGGCAGAGATTTCTGTCAATATCTCCTTTGAGCCCTCCGAACATCTCGTACGCTGACGGTACGGGTTCCGAACGGTTCTTCTCGTCATCATTCTCCGGGAGATGGACTTTATCGACATATCTATCGAAACCGTTCCTGTCCGACGCAAAAAACAGGTATATGTCGTCGAGTATCTCACCGAGCTTAGTTTTCTCACCGTCAACCACCACAGTAGTAACCGGTATGTTATCGACCTCAGCGAAGTAGGCCTCTTCGCCCTTTTGCCTAAGGGTTAACATAGCTTTGTGCGCGCACAAATATGCATCCACATCCTTTTCCGCGAAGGCGAGCATGGCCTCATCGATGGCTGTTTCCGATTTTCCCCGCTTCCGTGCTCCCCAAAGGCGGAGCATATGGCAATCATAGGCCTCCTCGAAGGCGAGCATGGTCTCCTCAAAGGCGAGCATGGTCTCATCTCGATGGCTGTTTCCGATTTTCCCCGCACCCGTACCTCCTCTGCCGGCTCCCGCGGGCCGGGGGGGGGAGCCAACCTCGCGCGGCCCCGGTTGTGCCTCCTTACCGGTCCAAAGCGTGGTAAGAGGGCTAAATAGCTTCCCGAACCTCCTCCCAAACGCACTCATGCCCCTCCCCGCTTGTTTCGGACCACCGATACCGACACCCTCGCGTATCTTATCTGCTTTATTTGCAAGTACTTCATTCTGTCCGCGTTCTTTTGCGTCAAAAACTTTCTTCACCTCGGAAGAGCCGGAGGTGCACACACCTGATGTTGCCATAATGTACCTATTGTGTTTTTCAAATTACTATCACACAAATACATTGTATCGTTTGCCATATTAAATGCACAAACAAAATTCGACCTCCTCTACCTATTCTCGGATGCTCGTCCGGCATACCATGCTGTCCGTGAAAAGCATGCGCGATCAACGCACGGGAAGGACGATGTTTTGACACCGAACCCCCGGACCCATATAATCCCCGGACGGTTATGTATATCGTACACGTCTCCTCCGAATCGGCCCCTCTGGCCAAAGTAGGGGGCCTCGGTGACATGGTGGCGGGGCTGTGTCGGGCCCTCGCTGAAAAGGGAGAGGAGGTTCGGGTGTTCCTCCCTCTCTACGATATCGTCTCCCTCGATCGGTTTACCGACGTAACGGAAGAGAGGGGGGCGTTCGGTACGGCACGTACCCTATCACGGGATCGATTGCACCGGACCCTTCTCGATCCGGAAGATGCGAGACATTCCTTTAAGCGAGGAACCATCTACGGAGAAGAGGATGATCGGGAGCGATTCATCACGTTTTGTCGCGCCGTCGCCCTCTATCTGCAGGTGAAGAAAAGGGTGGTGGATATCCTACACATACATGACTGGATGACCGTCGCTACCGTCATGTTTTGCAAAAACGTTCGCAAAACGGTTCTCACCATCCATAACATGCAACATCAAGGCGTTTGCCGAGCCGATTTGCTTTGCGAACCGGTAACCGGATCCGAAGAGAAGATCAACCTCCTCAAAGAGGGCATCGTCCGCGCCGACAGGATCACGACGGTCTCTCCGAGCTATGCCGAAGAGATCGTACGGAATCAAGGTTTCGGTTTGGAACCCGTCCTCCGCACATACCGGTCCAAGTTGACGGGCATTCTCAACGGGATCGATACGCAACGTTGGAATCCCCTGTCGGAGTGCGGAGTCGATTTTGCCCGCACGGACTCGATGCACAAGATTACGGAGGTCAAAGCCGGGGAACGGAGAAGGATTGCGGAGGCACTGGACATGGCGGAAGATCGCTCCCCCCTCTTTATTGCCGTCACCCGTCTGACACAACAAAAGGGAGCCGAACTACTGGTGGCCGGGGCAAGATATATTGTGGAAAGGGGAGGTCGTTATGTTCTTCTCGGTACCTTCTGCGACGAGAAAACGGAAAAGACCTTTTGCGCATTACGGGAGGAGTATCGAAATTCTCGAAAGATCCGTTTTTTGTTTCGATTCGATGAGGCACTCTCCCGAAAACTCTATCTCGCCGCTGATTTTATCCTCATTCCCTCTCTTTTCGAACCGTGCGGATTGACGCAAATGATTGCGCTGAGGTACGGAACCATTCCCATCGTGCACGCTGTTGGCGGGCTGAAGGATAGCATAATCGATATCGACGAGGAAAGCACTCCCCTAAACCGAAGAAACGGGTATACGTTCTCGACTCCTTCGGAAGAGGCACTTACTTCCTGCATAGACAGAGCCCTACGAGATTACGCGGGAACGGGGGAGAAGAGGAGAACTATCATGCGAAACGGCACGAAACACGACCGGAGCTGGGATGAACCGGCGAAAGCCTACCTCGCCGTATACGGATCCCTCTTATCCTGAACCGACAAAACGGGACAAAGTACACGCACTCGGTATCGCAACGAATCTCTCACCGAGATTCGGAATCCCAAGCACGCCCCGACCGGTCTCTGTGTAATGCAACCTCATTCTCGTACTCCCGCACCCTTCCGCGTAAATCGGACGCAGTCGCCATCAAGTCCTCGAATACCAACTTGTTTCGCTTGGCCGAGATCGCAAACTCTATCTGCTTACACACCTTATCCACCCCCCGGGCAACGTGATCGAGCTTGATGTCGAGAGGAGTTTCCTTTCTGATTCCATCGGAACCGAGTAGGAGACGCTCGTTGACAATATGGGTTAAAACCTCCCTCCCTCTCCCTTCCTTGAGGGCGACAAATGTGTTTTCGAGCGAGGAGAGCTCGGATCGGATGCTTTCTCCCTCCACCGTTCCCGATGCAAAGCAACGGCACATACCACTTATACAACTTGCCATGAGCGTACCTCGATTCTCATATTGTCAACGAAATCGCACGGCATTCTACACACGTTCGATATTACGATCAAGCGCTGTCCCGCGTCGGTACGGAACGGCACGGGTAAAGTCCGACTCCCCTTTAAGGAGAGAAAGATAGGGGACCTGAAAGCATGACCCACACAAAGTCCGAAGCCCTTACCGCATCTCCGCCGGGAACGCCTCAAGGGGGCGTCGTCACTCTCCGGCCAACGGCTGCCCCTGCGGAGGCCGGTCAACAAAACTACGGCACTTTTGTCACTCCGGCCGTCACGACCAACAGTGTAGCTCAGTCGATCACGGGAGGCAACGGGATGGGTACGCCGGGCTTAGGGCGAACCCCGGAGTTGTCATTCTCACCGAGGAAGAAGGGGGTCGGGGAACCGGCGGTCGCTCGGCAAACGGGGCATGGATGTCCGTCTTCGCTCGCCGGGCGCGTGGGGATGGCCGGGGGAGTTCAAGCAGAATTCATCCGGGGCGTCGGGGCTGTAGTTTGGCGAATTCTCTTTTTCCTTCGTCACAAAGATTACGAATCGCGGAAACTTCTCTTTCCACTAGGGTTAAGCCCCTTAGGGCAACTTCGAATTCCTTTTGCATAAGCTCCTTTTGCGTCATTCCCTTGGGAGGCATGCGACCCCCGACGTCGGCTTGCTCTTCCCCTTCAAATATGGAGACGTACGTTTCCCTACGGGTCACGTAGCCCTCGTAATCATAGTTGACTCTGTCGAAGGTCTTGCGACCGTGGGGTGTTTGTTTGGAATATAGGATTTCCCATTTGAGGTGAGCAGAGCACAAGTTTTCTTTGATTCCGGTTATCAGAGTATGTGTCTCTTCCGGAGTGCCTATACCCCTCGCTCCGCCTTCACCTCCGAATATATCTCTTCCGGAGTTGGGGAAAAGCTTTTCGAACTCCCGTACCGTACGGCCGACCGTCTCCTCCAAGTACCGAATATCCTTTATCCCGATGTGTAACGTCCGCACCAATTCCGTACACTCGGAGGCTATGGCGATTTCACATTCTCGGTCGGAAAAGGGGATATCGACAACCGGGGGTTTTTCATAGTTATGGAGGCAGGACAATGCAATACCACACAAGACCCGGACCCTTCCTTGAAGGATAAAAACATTCCACCGCAATCTGTTGAGAGAGTCGGGCACTGAGGGGGAAAGCCGGAAGGGTAAAAGCGGCCTGCAACATGAATCCGCGTCTCGGGGTATGCCGTTGCCCGGCACTGTTGCCTTGTGCTTTTGCTTCTTCCGTCGTACGGGGGTGACAACCGGATGTAGTGACGGGGACGGCCTGACATGGATCAGGGGACGCAAGGTCATCGTAGTGGTTGTCGAGGAGAGAAGGAGCGGGGATATCGCGGGGGTTGTTTCGTCGGATTTGTGGTGGTTGCGTACGACGTGTCCGAATCCGTAGGTTGACGCGGTTACCGCACACTCCGTCCAAATGTTTTTGATGAAACCTGCCACCCCTCATCCTCTTCTTTTTCCTTTACACGGAGATGATGCATGAAAGGCATCTTTCGCACAAGGGAAAACAAGGTGCTTTGGTAAAAGATCATGGTATTTTTATTAACCGGGTGACAACCCGAGGAAAATAGGTGCCCCCCCCCCGACAGCCGGAAGGGCATCCGACAGTACGGCCGGAACCCGTTCCATTCGGGGTGTGTTCGGGTGTCAACGATGTAGTTTGCTTGGGGCTTTCGTTCTCTTTTTGAGGGAAGAAGTATGGGTCGGGAAAATGTACAAGATGGCCTGAAAGCTTTCATCATAGAGCACATCCAAAGGGATCACCCCTACTTCGTGCCGCCACGGACGCTTCGACGCAGGCCTCTTTGCAAATCACAAACATCTGCAAAATTTGCGTCGTGCGGGCACCGGACTCTACTGCGTCGGGATCGGGAAGAAGAGACATAGGTATCCGACACCTTCGCTCGTTAGATGGCTGATGGCAGGTGAGATTGAAGTGGTCGCAGGGGAAGCATCAGCCTTTACCGACACGTAGCTACGGCGTGGCGGTAGTTCCGCGGGCGGGACATCCCGGTTCGGAGAGGTCGTCGTGACCCTGCCGGCGCGGACGATGCCCTTTCTTCCGTCACGTCGGTGAACCGATCGAGGGGGACGATATCGTGGAGGGGGGGAGCACCCGAACCTCCTCTCCCTTTCCGCCGAGGGTCCGACACAGCCCCGCCACCCTGTCGCCGAAGCTCCCTACCTCGGTCGGAGGGGCCGATCGGAGGAGACGTGTACGATATACATAACTATTCGGGGATTATATAGGTCCGAGGACTCAGTGTCAAAAAATCGTCCTTTTTTACCAATTGCAACCTTGCAAATAATGGAAAACGAAGCTACGATCCTCTTTCGTGTTGTGTTGGGGTGTAGCCAAGTGGTAAGGCAGCGGTTTTTGGTACCGCCACGCGGAGGTTCGAATCCTCCCACCCCAATTGTTCGATGTGAAAAGTCGATGCGTCGCGATGGTAAACGATAGCTACATGATCTTCTCGGGAACTTCTCACCCCGCTCTTGCCCGAGATATCGCCTCCTCACTCGGTGTTGCGTTGAGTAACATATCGATCGAGCGCTTTCCGGACGGCGAGATCGGTGTGGAAGTTCTCGACAATGTGCGGGGGCGTACCCTGTTTGTCGTACAGACACTTGCTCATAAGCCGAATGAGTTTCTCATGGAGCTGTTGATTATGATCGATGCGTTTAAGCGCGCTTCCGCGAGTAGAGTGGTTGTCGTCGTCCCCTATTACGGTTATGCGAGACAGGATCGAAAGGATCGGGGACGTGTTCCCATTACGGCCAAACTCGTTGCCAATCTCTTGGTCAAGGCGGGAGCCGACCGCGTCGTGACGACCGATCTACACTCCGAGCAGATCCAAGGCTTTTTCGATATCCCCGTAGACAATCTCTACACACGATCTCTGTTGGGGGAGGCCGTCTCCGGACTTCCCGCCGTCGATCTCGTAGTGGTGACACCGGACATCGGTAGCACGCGCCTTGCGCGCCTCCTGGCCGGAGAGATCGGTGCCGGTTTCGCGATTGTTGATAAAAGGCGTATCAGTGCCACCGATATCGAGACGGGTGCGTTGATCGGGGAGGTAGCGGGAAAGGATATCGTTCTCGTCGACGATATCTGCTCTACGGGGGGTACCCTTAAAAGTGCCGCCAAAGCTTGTCGGAAAGCGGGGGCAAGGCGTATATTCGCCGCGATTACCCATCCGGTCTTTACGACGGATGTCATCTTGCGCGAAGGGATCATAGAGACGTTGTTCGTAACGGACACGATTCCTTTGCCGGAATCGCTCGATTTGCCCGGGGTGCGGACGGTTTCGGTGGCAAGTCTGTTTGCGGCGGCGATCGAGTCGATTGTCAATAACCGCTCGGTGTGGGCTCTTTCCCACCCGCGAACGTGAGGTAAGTGTGCATGTTGAGGGTGCGTATATGAAGCTGATCGAGCGAGAGGGCAAGAAGAAGAGCGAGTTGACGGCTATCCGTTTCCGGTCGGACATTCCCGTGGTCATGTACGAGAGCGGGAAATCCGGTCGGGGGATCAACGCCGTGGTGAACGGCAGGGAGTTCGATGCCGTTTTGCGTAAGTTACCGAAGGGCTATTTGCCGACGACGCTCTTTGATATGGAGTGGGAGGGTACGTCACGGCGGGCTATCGTAAAGGACATTCAGTATCATCCCACCACCTACGGGATCCTTCATATCGATTTTATGGTGTTGGATGATGCCGTTCCCGTTGACCTGAAGGTGCCCGTAGTGCCCGTCGGTGAGGCCGAATGTACGGGTGTGAAGCTCGGGGGATTTTTACGGCACCTTATCCGACATGTCCGAGTCAGATGTCTGCCGAAACATATTCCGACCGACTTTAAGGTGGATGTGCGCCCTCTGGACATCGGGGATACGAAGCGAGTGCGTGATATCGAGGTGGGTAGTGAGGTGCGTATGTTTACTCCCGGAGGCGAGGTGGTGTTCGTGATCGCCAAACGGTAGTATGACGTTAAGAAATTGAATGACAAGGCTTTAATTGTAGGACTCGGCAATCCGACGAAGAAGTATGCGGATACGCGTCACAACTTGGGGTTCAAGGTTGTGGAGCGGTTTGCCCTGAGACACGGGTGCTCTTTCAAGTCGAGACGGAAGATGCACGGCCGTGTCTCCGTAAATGAACTGGCCGGCAAGAGAGTGGTTCTGTTGTTGCCGAAGACCTATATGAACCGGTCGGGTATTGCCGTTAGAGAGACGATGTATTATCATCGGGTTCCCCTCTCTTCCCTTATTATCGTAACCGATGATATTGCGCTCGGTTTCGGTGTGCTCCGTTTCAGGCAAAAGGGGAGTGCGGGGGGGCATAACGGATTAAAAGATGTGGAGGCGCAGTTGGGGACACAGGATTACCGGAGGTTGCGTATCGGCATCGGTGAACCCTCCGGGGAATGTTTGGAGGAATTCGTTCTCTCCCCCTTCACCGAAGAGGAGCAAGGTCGTTTGGCCGAGGTGACGGAAGAGGGGGCGGACTTTTTGGATAGGTGGTTAATGGAAGGAAGTGTATGAAGAATCCTAAGAAGAATCTGTATGAAGGGATGTACATTTTAAATGCCTCGTTGAGTGAGGAGGCGGTCAAACACTCTTTGGCCCGGGTTACGGATCCGGTCGAGGGGCATGGCGGAGAGATCCTGAAGGTGTTCAACCAAGGACGAAAGAAACTTGCCTATGAGATCAACGGGCATAAGCAGGGGTACTACTATCTCGTCTACTTTTCGGTGATTCCCGGAGCTATTTCGGATATGTGGAAAGAGTATCACCTCAATGAAGATCTGGTACGTTTCATGACCTTGCGGGTCGATACCGTCCCGGAGAAAATCGAATTCAAACCGATAGGGGAGGAGTAGGGAAGTATGAGTAGACAATTCGGTGATTTCGGCACGAGAAAGCGGAGGAGTTGCCCCTTCGTGGCCGCAGGGGCCAAAACGGTAGATTACAAGGATGTGGAGACCCTCTCCCGTTTCATTACCGAGCGCGGGAAGATTTTGCCACGCCGGATTACGGGGGTATCCCATCGCTTTCAGAAGATGTTGTGTGAGGCCGTCAAACGGGCCAGACACGTTGCCCTGTTGCCCTTCGTAGCGGAGGATTGATCCGTGCGTGGTAAGAAGAGTGCGAAGTCCCTTCTCCTTTTGGAAGATGTGGTCAATCTGGGGAAAAAGGGGGAACTCGTTTCGGCTAAGCCCGGCTTCGTGCGCAACTATCTTTTACCGCAGAAAAAGGCGACCATTGCCGATAAGCGTACGATGAGAATGCAGGCCCGGCTCCGGGCCGAAAGGGCCGAGCAGGCGAAGCGGGATGAGAAGGAAGCAAGGGAATTTGCCACGAAAATCAAGTCCGAGACATTCGTCACCCATGTCCGGACGGACAAGGAGGGACACCTGTACGGCTCCGTTTCCGTTGCCGACATTCTCAACATCTTGAAGGAGGCGGGCCTGAGGGGATTGGAAAGGAGGAACGTGATCTTGCCCAAGCCGATCAAAACCGTGGGTACCTTCGAGGTGCGACTCCGGTTGAAAGAGGATGTTCCGGCATCGTTTCGCTTGAAGGTGATCGGTGAGGGGAATATCGAGACGGTAAGGGTGTACGAGGCGCCGAAAGTCGAGGCGCAACCGGAAACGGGAGGTGAAGAGACGACCTCGGAAGGACAAGAGGAAGCGAAGGGGACGGAGGACGTACCGGACGGGCCCGGCGAAAATGTTGAACAATAGCGTCGTGCTCTTCTCTCCGGCCAAACTGAATCTCTTTTTTCGCGTATTGACCCGGAGAGATGACGGATACCACGATGTGGCAACGGTCATGCAGGCCCTCTCTTTCGGTGATAAGATTCGGATTGATCGTGGAGGGGATGGCGATGAGGATCTTTTGACGGGGACGGGGCCGGCCGTGCTCCTCGACCGGACAAACCTTGCCATGCGCGCCCTCACCCTGTTTCGCGAACGGGGGGGCGAACACTTCCCTGTCCGGATTCATATCGACAAGAAGATTCCCCCCGGGGGGGGGTTTGGCGGAGGTAGCAGTAATGCTGCGACCGTTCTCAAGGGGTTGAGTCTCCTTGCGGATTGTCCGTTGCCGGAGGAGGAATTGGCCGAGTGGTCCGGTTCTCTCTCTTCCGATGCTCCTTTTTTCTTTTCTTCCGGGACGGCCCGCTGTACGGGGCGCGGAGAGCAAGTAGAGGAGGCCGGTGACTTACGCTCCCGGCCCTCTTTCTTACGGACGGTATGGTTGATCCTTTCCGAGGAGGGCCTTTCCACGGTTGCGGTCTATCGAGGGGTGACGCCACGCCCCGGAGTCAATCCCCTTGCCTCCCCCATCGGGGTCAACGATTTGGAAGAGTCGGCCTTTCGTCTGAAACCCTCTCTACGCACGTTGAAGGAGGAGTTGCTTGCCGGAGGGTTGCGGGGGGTGGCCATGACGGGTAGCGGTAGCGCCCTTTTTGCCCCCCGGTTACCGGAGGAGAGTGTACCGCCTCTGCGTGAAGGATCGCCCCTCGTCGAGAAGCTCCGGACGGGACGGATTCGTATTATTCCGGCGCATGGTATATTTCGCTCACGACCGGAATGGTATCGTGTGGTATGAAGAGATACGTATTTGATGTTGACGATCGATTGATCGTGGTCACGGGAGCTGCGGGATTCATCGGTTCTTGCGTTGTGCGCGGACTCAATGAGATGGGACATGCCAACCTCCTTCTCGTGGATGATTTCGGTAAGACGGAGAAGTGGCGCAACCTGTCGGGAAAGAGGTTTGCCCGCTTCTTGTCGAAGGAGAAACTGTTCGGCTTTCTCGATGAGCGTGCATCCGACGAGATCTCCGGTTTTATCCATTTGGGGGCGTGTTCCGACACGATGGAGACCGATGGAGATCGTTTCATGCGTGACAACTATGAGTATTCGGTCCGTCTGGCCGGCTACGCGCTGACACACGGTCACCGGTTTATCTATGCTTCTTCCGCGGCGACGTACGGGGCGGGGGAGAACGGTTTTTGTGACGATGAGGACCGTTTGTCGGAACTTCGGCCTCTCAATATGTACGGGTTTTCCAAACATCTGTTCGATCTTTGGTTGCGGGAACAGGGTGTGTTCAATCAGGTTGCCGGTCTCAAGTATTTCAACATTTTCGGGCCGAATGAATATGAGAAAACGTACATGGCATCGATGGTCCTGCACATGACCGAACAGATAGCGGAGACGGGAGAGGTGCGCCTTTTCCGTTCTTCGGATCCCGAACGCTTTGCGGACGGCGAGCAAAAACGGGACTTTTACTATGTGAAAGATGCCGCTCGGTTGACGGTTCTTTTGTTTCTTCATCCCGAGTTGTGCGGTATTTTCAATGTCGGCAGTGGCAAAGCACATACGTGGAATGCGATGGCCGACGCTGTTTTTCATGCCCTCGGCAAGGAAAAGCGGATCCGGTATATCCCCATGCCCGGACCACTCGTGCATACTTATCAAAACTACACGTGTGCCGATAGATCCAAATTGGATGATCGGTTGCGAGAGTCGGGCGTTCCGTTTTCCGATGCCTTTTCCTTTGAAGAGGGGATTGCCGACTATGTTTCCGGCTATCTCGTACGGGGGCGTGCTCGATGGTAAGGGGCGTCGATACCGTTCGTTCGCTTCCCGCTTCGGTGCTGTTGGTCGGAGACTTTATGCTCGACACCTACACCTTCGGCCTTGTAGAGAGGATCTCCCCGGAAGCACCCGTGCCCGTTTTACGCATCCGGAAGACGAAGCGATTACCCGGAGGAGCGGGCAACGTGGCCTGCAATTTGCGGACCCTGGGAGCGCATGCCGTATGCGTCGGCCGGGTCGGAGCCGATGGCATCGGAGAAGAGCTTCGCCATCTTCTGAAGGAGAGGGGGGTGGAGACGGAAGGTCTGCTTATACGGTGCGGTGTGGAGACGCCCGTAAAGAATCGGTTGATTGCGCAAGGGCAACAGCTTTTGCGGGTGGACAGGGAGGAGATCGCTCCCATGGATCGAGTGACGGAAGAGGAAGCGGTAACCTTTATGGAGGGGGTAGTCTCCCGTGTGGATGTCGTAGCCGTTTCCGACTATGCAAAGGGTTTTTTATCTTCCTCTCTTTTACGGAAGATTATGCAACTCGGGAAAAAAGCGGGTAAGCCCGTACTCGTCGACCCCAAGGATCGGGATTTCACACGCTACTCGGGGGCGACACTGGTCAAGCCGAATCTCAGGGAGGCCAGGGCGGGGGCGCAACTTACGCCTCGGGCCTCTCTTGACGAAGTGGGCGCCGTATTGATGGAGAAGACGGGGGGTAGTAGTATCGTCATTACCCGATCGGAAGAGGGGATGACTCTCTTTGATCCCGAGGCGGGGCGTCGTGATTTTCCCTCCGCCTGTCGCGATGTGATCGATGTTACGGGTGCGGGAGACACCGTACTGGCGGTCATCGCCGCTACGTACGGTGCGGGCCTTCCCTTGGAGAGGGGGATTGAACTGGCCAATACGGCAGCGGGCATCGTCGTCGAGCGTGTCGGGTGCATCGATGTTTCGGTCGAGGAGATCGTGATGCGTTGTTCGTCCGAAAGTGTTTGCGATCTTCCCTCTCCCGTAGGCAGGGGATCTTGACGGTTATAACGGTCATATCGTCCGGGTAGGTACGCGAGAGAAGGGCGTCGGCACAAAAAGCGGCCCCGTCCGTCGGAGACCCCTTTTCCGACACAACCGTATGTTTGCTAAAAAAATCGTAAGATAAAAAAATAAAATCATGTCCGATTTGTATATATAAAAACATAATATGTCACACTTCCTATTTAAAATATCTGCTCTATTTAAGTGAAAGCATCTTTGCCGTAAAATGTATCCATGTGTGTGGCAACAAACAAAGCAATGGAGGAAGATAGGTCATGAGTGCTGAGTGTGCAACTACAACCACAAACGGGGTCACGGGAGCCGGTCGGACCGACCCGCCGGGTGATCATCCGGGAAGTACTGCGACATTGCCGACTGCCCGAAAGACTGCCGAAATCACGAAATCTCCCATCAACGGGGCGTGTGTTACGGTGCATGAGAGTGATAAAAGGACATTACGGCTGTCCCGTAAAGGTACCGGTGCCATACGGATCATTACCTCAGCAGGAGCTGTTGTGAGCTTTGTGATAGGTTGTTTCTCTCTGCCGATTCTTCCTCTGGCTGTCGTCGCCTTCTGTATCTCTTTCGTATTTGTGGTGCTTTGCGCCGTACTTCCCGGGTGTTTGGATGTTTGGGGGCGCACAATGTATCACCGCTCGTAAACATCATCGACGGAAGGTTTGCGAGAAGAGAAGAATGGTGAGAAATGAAGAGGTAGATGCGGATATCACCTCCTTCCGGGTGCGGGGGGGGGTCGAGATGAGAGTGTGTTGATCTTAAGGGGTGGTAGCGGGAATGTACGTTTCGAGACGGGTGCGATCTACGATGCATGATCGGCATCGAGATTTTGGAAACATTCCAATAGTTTTGTAATCCGAGATAGTTCTTCATCACATAGTGTCGAGAGCGTATTGAAGAGGTGCTCATCCTGCTTGACGAGAGGTGTCACCGACTCGTTAACGGAGTGATATTCCTGCGATAACCGTTCTTGATTTCGGGCATATTCCTGCGATAATGCTGCGCAGATGTTGTGTACGCATACATCGACGGTTTCGTCGATCTCTTGCAAGTGTCGTACGTTTGCTTCGTGTACCGCTTCCGCACTCTTTTCGGCAAAATTCCTGTATATGGGATGACAGCGATTTGCAAGTATTTGAGCTTCAATGGGGTTGTTTGTGACTTGCTTCCAAGCCGATGGAGATACCTGCTCGTTATATGCCGCCCATTGATCAGCTCTCAATTGCCGTATCCGTTCTGCAATGTCTCTTTCCTGCCCTACGATGTGAGTCCGCTCCGCTTCGATCTCTTGTATGGTTTGCTGTTGGAATTCTTTTATAATGGCTAACCCGGTTTCCTTGCTTTGTTGTATTTCAGTTTGTGATTCTTTTTGAAATTGATCGAACATATTTCGTATTTTAATACGTTCTTCTTTTACGTAATATGCAATATTTTTGAGTTTCTCCTGATATAGTTCAAGATGGTTGACGATTGTTTCGGTGCGATCTTTTGTGGGTGAGGACTGATACACTGAATCGTAGTGTGTGATCTTTGTTCTAATCTCTTCTATGTCGGCGGCGTATTTTTGCAGGGATGGTCGTTCATCCTCATGAGTACACGAATGATCTCCCTTGACCCCTGTTATATAAGTGCGCAAATGATCTCCCTTGGTCTTTATGGAGAGGCAGACGGGTGTAACATCCAATGCAACACGTAAACTTCGCCTTATGTTGTTTTCTATTATCTGACTTGTTCTTTTCGTGTTCTCTATTTGCCGACTACGTTGTTCTTGTAGAAGTGCTTCTATTTCTCGATTCCCTCCGGCTTCCTGATGTAAAATGGTCTGCCCCATGTTATGGGTCCATGTCATGTGTTCGACTACGTTATTCGTTGTCATCCGGTGGATGAGCGTCTTGATGGCGTACCAAATCCACGCAAGGGCTGCCATAACACCACCCCTTTGTGATTGCGCCCCCCCTTGCGCTTGCGTCGCGGACGGCTCATCCACATCGCATGACCGATGCTCCGGAGGATGGGTGTCCGCAACCCGAGAGGTCGTAAATGGAGGTTCTGTTGCGGATGGGGGAGCCTCGGACTCCGGTTCCCCTACGCACGTGGGGTCGGCCAACACCTCATCCTCTTCCGTGGTCACAGGATCTGCGATCGGGTATTCACTCCCATGCGATCGTATAGATTCCGGTATATCCGTTGACATGAAATTCTTCCTCCCTCCATTCCGCTTTTGTTTGCGTAATTCTCCAATGATACGGTTACATTGTAACATTTTATATTTAATTATACAATTTTTCATAAAAATTACAAATACCTGGTTTACAAGTATGTACAAAGTGATTGGCTGCATGGAGTCGCCTTGGCTACGGAACGTATCCCATTCGGGTACGGAGTAGGAGGGGGGGCATGTCATAAGGCACTGAGTGAGTGGGGCTTGGTGCGGGCAGAATGCAATCTCGCCCCTCTTGCCTTGTATTTCCATAATCCTGAAGAGATTACGGATTTACCTCCTACCGGGAAGAGTGCGGAAGGGGTGTTTCTTCCAAACGCCGAATTCTTTTTTCCAAGGGGGGGTGTGTTGCGAAAAGACGGAGCAGGTCGGGTCTACCGGGTCGGGAGATCATCAAGGCGTTGAGTGATTTGGCACCGCCGAAGGCCATCGTACCCGCCCCTTTCGTATCGGTCACTTTCTTCAAACATTTGAGAGCGGCGATCATGTTGTCTTTGCCGGAGAGGGTAGCTCCTCCTCTATCTGCTCGGAACTCCCTTCGTCTGGAAAAGGCGGAGACGACGAGCGAACCCAACAACATGAAGAAGATTTCGAAGACGAAGGTGAGCAAATAGAAGGTGAAGAAGGAACTCCTCCGGTTGTCGCCCCTTCCCGCGACGGAAATGGCGTAGGCCAATATGCGGGAGAGGAACATGACGAAGGCGTTGACGATCCCCTGTATGAGGGTCATGGTGACCATGTCGCCGTTTGCGATGTGGGTGATTTCATGTCCCAACACCGCCTCCCGTTCGTCGGTCCCCATTCCGCGCAAGAGTCCCGTCGAAACGGCAACGAGAGACCGTTTTTGCGAAGGACCCGTTGCAAAGGCATTCATATCGGGCGAATCGAAGATACCCACCTCGGGCGTGTGGGATAGTCCGGCCGAACGAGAGAGCCTTTCGACCGTGGCGAGGAGGTCGACCTCTTCCCGTCCCGTATGTTGTGCCCGGCGGGTGGGGTCGATGATCCGGATGCGCATCAACCACTTGGCCATTTTCCGAGAAATCAGCAGGGAGATGAGGGCGCCACCCATGCCCCAGATTAGGCAGAAGAGGGCAAGAGAGGGGAGATCGAGGCCGTACGCCCCTATGAAGGAGCGCACTCCGAGCAGACTGAGGAGCAGGGAAAGAGTCAGGACGACCAAGAGATTTACGACCAGAAAGAGGGTGACTCTTTTCAGAAAAGCGAAGGGGCGCATGGCGGTGAAACCTCCGTCGGACCGCTACCGAGCCCGATTGTATCCGGGATGAGAATTTTCGAACAGAAAAAGTGCCTGTCGGAGCCGGAATACGGCCTATCCGGTATGGGCACATGACTCCTACCTCCATGTGTGTCAAACCGCCTCCAACGGGGAAAACCGTGTCAAGTCGGATAGAGCGTTTTCCGGAAAACGCCGTTGCTGACGGCTTGCGTTGACGGTGATGCGGAGAATGTGCGTGACGGGCGGTGACACGAAGGGGAAAGCGGTGGACAAAATAGGGGAATCTGCGTTACCGTCACGGGTATGGATGGCCGATTTGCAGAGTGGTTTGCGTCGCATAAGCAAGCGATTTACGACGACTTGTTTACGTTTTTGCGTTTTCCGAGTATCAGTACCGATCCCGCTCACAAAGAGGACATGGTGGCATGCGCCGATTGGCTCAAAAGATACGTTGAGGCGTTCGGGTTTCGGGCGGAACTCTGGGAGACGTCGGGGCACCCCGTTCTGTACGGGGAGCGGGTAGAGGGAGATGATAAGCCCACCCTTCTTTTCTATCTGCACTACGACGTGCAACCCGCCGTCCCCCTCGATGAGTGGGACTCCCCCCCCTTCGAGCCGGTGGTCAAAGAGGGAAAGGTGGTGGCGCGCGGCGCGGTCGACAACAAAGGGCAGTGTTTCTACTCGCTTGTGGCATTGCGCGTCTTCCATGCCCTTGCCGTGAAGGCGGGGGTAAACTGCAAGCTCTGCATTGAGGGTGAGGAAGAGATAGGTAGCACGGGGCTTTCGGCAATTTTGGAAGAGAAGAAAGAACGGCTCCGGGCCGACTATTTCCTCGTTGTCGACTTCGATATGCATAGTGAGAATCAACCGGGAATCACTTTGGGAATGCGAGGGATGCAACCCCTGAACGTCTATTGTCGTAACAGTGTGGCCGACCTCCATTCGGGTGCCTTCGGCGGGGTGGCCGTGAACCCTGCGTTCGCGTTGCTTCGTGCCGTCGGCAAGCTCCGGGATGACGACGGTAAGGTGACGGTCCCCGGGTTTTATGACGGGGTGAGGCACTTCGGTCCGGACGAGATGGGTCGGTTCGACTTGGATCGGGATTTCCGAGAAATGGCAAAGCCCCTTTCCATCAGGGCTTTGGGTGGCGAAAAAGGATATACTCTACTCGAATCGAATTGGATACGCCCCTCGTTGGAGGTAAACGGGATGATTGCGGGTTACACGGGAACGGGATTTAAGACGATCATTCCGGCAAAAGCGGAGGTGAAATTATCGGTGCGACTCGTTCCCGATCAAGATCCGGACGAGGTGGTTCGGCAACTGTCCGGTTTTCTGCGCGCGGAGATCCCCGAGGAGATGGAGGTCCGTTTTGAAGCGCCGAGAGGGTCGGAGGGGTTGGTGACCTCTCCCGGGTCTCCCTTCGCGGAAGTCGTTGCGCAAGCCTTCGAGGACGTATTTCACGTGCCTTGCAAACGGATGCTGTGCGGTGCCACGGTTCCCGTGATTCCCGCTATGGCCCGTTATTCCGGTGCGCAACTCGTGATGACCGGGACGGCTCTTCCCGAAGACGGTATGCATGCGCCGAATGAAAGTTTCGGGTTGGGCCGGTTCGAGAAGGGGTTTTTGAGTATTGTGCGAGTTGTGGAGATTCTCGGAGGCAAGTAGATGTTGTCCAAACCCCCGTGGTTCGAGTCCCTCGGTTTTCGTTCCGCTTCACCGGTCGCCCCTTTCTTTCGGATCGCGACGGGTCCCCTTTGCATAGCTCTGTGTGCTCTTCTCTCCATGTCGGTGTCGCATGTTTCGATTCCGGTTTGGATTGCCCTTGTCGGCCTTTTTCCGGTTCGAAGGTGGCGTCTGCGCGGTTTGATAGCGGTCGTATCGATGACGGTCTTGGCCTTTTGCTGTTCCCGTATTTTCGCAGGGGGTGGGTCCTTTTTATGGCATGCGGGCCTTCTCTCTTCTTTGATCCTTGCTCCGGTGATCTTTCTTCTGTCGATCGAGGAGGCGGAAGCGGATTATGCCGGCATGCTCGACGCACACAAAAAGGCGATGGCGGAAAAAGATGTTGCTCTCAGTGAGATGCGCGCTCTTCACGAAGAGGAGATAGGACGTAGTAGTTTCCTCCTAAAGGGTAAGGAGAGGACTTTGCAAGAGGCATTGGGTGATGTGGCGGCATCCCTCACGTTGGTGGAGGCGGTCCGCTTGGAAAAGGAAGAGCTTCTTCGTCGCGGTGAAATGCTGTTGCAGGAATCGGCGGAGTCTCATCGTCTGATCGAAATCGAAAGGTTGCGGGTCAAGCGTCTCGAAGAGTGCCTCAAGGAGGTCGAAAAAGAAAAAGAGGGGTGGCGGAAGATCGGCAAGGGGCGACTCGCCGAACTCAACGCGATCCGGGTCGAACACAAACAGGGGCAACTCCTTTTGGAAGAGGCGCGGTCGGCCCTCAACGCAGTACTTTCTTCCGGATCGTCGGAAAAGGGGGGTGTCGACCCGATTGCGCAACTGGAACGGGAAAAGACCGGCGCCAAACGTGACTATGAGCTACGGAAGAAGGAGTACGACGGCCTTCTCTTGCAGTTGAAGAAGATCGGTGTTGCCGAAGGAGAAGAGGTGCTCTTTCTCAAAAAAAGGTCGGCACACGCAAAATCCGAACTGGCACTTTCGAAATCCCGTCTTACCGATGTGGAAAGGGAACTGTTCATTCTGAAAAAGGAGAACCGGGGGGGGTCGTATGTTGGTGTGAGCCCCGAACGGACCCGTGCTTCGGAAAGGGAAACACCGTCCGCTAACGTTCGGTAAACAGGAGTGCCCCTGCGATCAAACACATTGTCGGGGACGAACCCACCTTGCGGGAAACAGGGTGACGAAAAGGTGTGTGATGCGAGATCTTGCGTGCCCTCCCTCGTATGTAGTTAGAAATAGCGTTTGAGTAGCGGATTATGAGGAATTCCCTCCTGCTGACTGAAGTCGGACCCTAATTTTGCCAAAATGCGAAAGATCGTCACGATGAGGACGATGGTTTCGGGCATTTTGCCTTCGGATATGCCGCATTCCGAGCGCAACGCAAGTAGCGGATTACCACTTATATGCAAACGTGTCGGCCTGCTTGCGCTTTCCATTCCCGGGGGCAATGCATACAAATGGTTATCGCTCAAGTCCAAATGCGATAGCTGTAGATGTACCATTGTCGAAGGTAGTGCATACAAGTTGTTATCTTGTAAGTACACGGCTTTTAAGTTTATCAAGTTATCTATTTGCCACGGCACGTTTTGCAGGTCATTCTCGCTTGCATCCAAAACTTCCAGCTTGTGTAAGTTACATAATTCTTCCGGCAGGTTTTGCAAACCATTACTGCTTACGTCTAAGGACACCAGCGCAGGCAAGTCTCCCATTTCCGGGAGTAAAGCTTCCAACTGATTATTGCCTATAAGCAACACCTGCAACATCGATAGCTTGCTTATGCCCGGAGGTAAATTCTTCAAATGATTGGATCGTAGGTCTAATTGAAGTAACAATTCCAAATCCCACATTCCGTCGGGTAGCTCCGTGAGCTCGTTATTGCCTAAGAACAAATAGTTTAGATGCACTAGTGTAATGATTCCCGGAAACAAAGCGTCCAGATGGTTGTTGTCTGCTCGCAAAGAGTACAGTTGTGGCAAGTCTTCCATTGTTGGGGGCAGTCTGCGTAATCTGTTCCGGCCTACGTCCAGAACCCGCAAGCAGGTCAGTTTGCTTATTGTCGTGGGCAACGCCGTCAGTTGGT
Source organism: Simkaniaceae bacterium (assembly GCA_026708385.1). Lineage (GTDB taxonomy): Bacteria > Chlamydiota > Chlamydiia > Chlamydiales > Simkaniaceae > JAPOVA01. The sequence continues at coordinate 76,956 of JAPOVA010000028.1, forward strand.
TATCACTTACATTCAGGGTATGTAGTTGCCTTAAATTTCCCAAGTCGGAAGGGAGTGTGTGAAACCGGGTAAACC
>JAPOVA010000045.1 GCA_026708385.1 Simkaniaceae bacterium
TCGACACACTCATCATTTTCTCCTTGTAATGCAGAATTATAAATAATAAATACATTCTAATTATACATATACACATATACGTATGTCAATGTATATTATTATTTTAGTATACGAATTATTTTCCGAGTTTTTCAAAAAATTTAATAAACCGTATATTATGTACAACCACGTTCGACCGGGAACGCCGAAAGGACAAATCTTTACGGTTACCCCTCCATCCCTTCCCGTGGTATACCGGCGCCCGAAGGAACGTAACATGCGGAGAAGAATACACCATGACGACCCCCGTTCGACAGTGATATCTTCCGGACTACGGCCCCGAAGATACCCGAGGATAGTGTGCCCGTGTCGCTTAAGGAGTCATGATATCGCTATCAAAGCTGAAGATGGGTCCCGTGATGTTCTCACCAAGGTACCTCCACTTAAGTGTAGAGGAGAGGAGTTTTGATGGGAGACGTACGGCCGGTGCAACGGTCATTTTTCCGCTTCCTTCGGAATGTCGGCACGCGTAGCCTTACCTCTACTTATGTGCATGGGCAAGTTTGCATCCGAAACTCCTTCACATACGGTTTGCACTCCGGCAAATCGGTCGTTTGACCTATCTCGGTACCGATCGCATCTCCAAAGGATTTGCTCCCGCAGTGCGGACACAACTCGGGCAATAATTCGACCGTTTCGGAAACTTGATCAGCAGGGTAAAGCTCGGTCTTGTCTCCCTTGTGTCCGGGCTGCCCTCCTCGGGTTCCGCCCTCGGATCGAGAAGAGCATCTCTCTCGAAACGGATCCTGTGAAGGAGGCTTGGAGCTGTTCTTGGAGTTCGTGCCCAATCGCCCTTTCAACGCACGATTTTCCTCCCGCAGCGCGCGATTGTCCTCTTCCCACTTCATGCAACGCTTTCCCAAGTCAAGATGGCGACCCTCTAAGGACAAATTAGCCGTTTCCGGTCAACGATCGTCTCTCCTCCTCAGGACTTGCCACCACGTGAACCGGAGCAACCTGTCGATGTATGCCGTATTTGAACGGTATCCATGCGGGACGGGATACATCATTTAAAATTTATTTACACCTACCCGTGAACGCTTGCTATACAATAAACATGTTGTTATTTATAATATAGTAAATATGTATTGTTATTTTTTTTAATATAATAAATAGGAGGTAGCTATGGTGACCCCATTCGCTACGGTACCCTCGGGACACGTTGTAGACCATGTTGCAAAAAGAAGACGACCTCTCTCCGATCTCGGCAATACCGCATGTGCGGTACACCATAGATGCGCGAACATTCCGCCCTCTACTACGGATCCGATAATCCGCTGCGACCGCAACGTGAACCGCTTCGGTAGCGAGGAACACAGCTCTCTCGCAGGGCCGGCACGTCGCGAAAAGAGGGACGTGACGACACACCTCACCGCACCCGGTACCGACGGGGAGGGCCGGACGGCCCTTACGGCGGCGATCGCGCACGGAAAGATACGGAACGTCCTCTTCCTCCTTAAACACGGTGCCGACGTAAACCAACCCGATGACAAGGGGCGCACCCCTCTCATGGAAGCGATACGCTATGCGGACACAACCATGTCGGACCTCCTACTTGCATACGGCGCCGATCCGAATCTCGCCGATCAGCGCGGTTGGACGCCTCTCACATGGGCGAGTTTTTTCGGTGATACGGAAAAAGTGCTCCTTCTGATCGAACGCGGCGCCGATCCGAACAAGCCCGATAACAACGGACGAACCGCTCTCGTAGAGGCGGCAATTATGGGAAGATGGCAGATTGTGCGGTACCTTCTCGCCTATAAAGCCGATGCATACCAAGCCGGTCGGGACGGTATGACGCCCCTTATGGCGGCCGTCCTGTATGAGCAGAGAGATATCGTATCCCTGCTACTCCGATGCGGTGTCCGTGCACGCCACGCCGATCACCAAGGACGCATCCCTCTCATAGAGGCGGTATCCGGAAGAGACACGCGCATTACGGAGTACCTACTCAACTACGATGCCGACATCCTATGTGAGGACGGGAACGGCCTGACGGCTCTTACGGCGGCATGCCGATCCGGACGGAAGGAACAAGTTGCTTTGCTCCTAAAACAACGCATCGATCCGAACCGCCCCGACGGAAAAGGGCGCATCCCTCTCATAGAGGCGGCAGACCGAGGACACACGCACATTATGGAGCTTCTACTCGACCACGGTGCCAACCCGAACGTTGCCGATAAGGACGGCCTGACGGCCCTTACGGCGGCACGTCGCGGGAAACACATGCAGAGTGCGGGCTTGTTACTTGACCGAGGTTGCAGGACGGATCAATCCGACAAAGAGGGGCCAACCATCCTTACGAATGCGGTCCGGCCGATCCGGAAGTACTTTATCGCCTTCATGATAGTCTGCCTCTTTCTTGGTAATGAGGGGGAAAAACCCGTATAAACGGTAACGAAAACGTAACGCGTTACCTCAACTCCGGGGGCGGGTCGCGAGACGTGTTGAGTACATACCTTTCGGAAGTTTCTTCCGTGTGGCCTGCACAAGTGTTCGGCTCCGTAGATGAGATGGCGATCTCTATTTTTGATTTTTTTGGCGGAGCATACTTTTGTTCCGGCGATCTCTCTTGCTCTCAAAGAGAGCGCATGCTAACCTACTCCGATCACACCGGCCAAGGTGAAGAGAGTGTCCTGTTTTTAGGGAGGAATCGTGTCTTGTTTTTGCAGTGAGAGTCAGTCGCTCCCCGGGAAAGCCGGGATAGTTGTTGTTCGGAGTGAGCGGGAGTATTGCGCGGTTATCGTGCCCCGAGGGGGAACCGAACAGATGGTGGACCGGGCGCGACGGGTTCTCAGCGAGAGCAGGAAGATATCCGATCGGGCGGGCATCCCTCCCGATCGGGCATCGCGCATACAACCCCCGGCGGGGCGTGTTGTCACCGAAACCCCCGCTGCGACCGTCGGAGTGTAGGGGGTAGAAGATGTCTTGTGTTTCGTGTTTCAAAAGCTCAAGCGGAGGCGGTCGCCGTCAAAAACGTACGGTATCACCTCCCCGCCCCGATCATGGTCCCTGTTGAAGGACCGAAAGGGTTCCGTCGTAACCGTGCGTTCGGTTGCCACGGGAATACGGGGATATTCCCGACGACATCATAGAGGCCCGGCCTCCGACGGGACCGAACTCGGGAGAGAGACTGTGGACAAGAAGGGCATTAAGGCGATCAACGAGACGGTAGAAGCCGTCGGGATCGCATTCGAGAAAAATACGGCCCCTTAGCAAACGGATAATCTGCCGAAACATCTACTCCGAAGCTCCCTTCCCTCTCCGCAGAGGATGACATCCCCCGAGAGCCGTCCCTTCCCGACGAAACACGAAAATCTCCTTTCGGAATACTCTTCCCTTATGATACCCTCGCCGTCGGGTATGGGCGTGTGGAGTGCGGGCGTATGGCGGATGCGAAAGAGATTGAGAAGGCAATTGCCGGTGCATTGAGAACGACTCACCTTCGCGTGCACAGTCCTCGGCAGGATGATATGCACTTCGAGGCAATCGTCGTCTCTCCCGCTTTCGAGGGCCTTTCTCCCGTACAGCGCCATCGCCTCGTCACGAACCCCCTTGCCCCCTACTTCAAGGGCGACTTACACGCCCTGAGTATCAAGACATTCACACCGGACCAATGGAGTGCACATCATGCCGAAGGATCCCGTTCTACAAACCATTAAGGAGATGATCGACTCCCACCCGATCATCCTATTCATGAAGGGATCCAGGCTCATGCCCGCGTGCGGTTTCTCAGCCCGGGTCGTGGAGATACTCAACCGGTTCGGCGTCCCTTACGAAACGAAAAACGTCCTTGACGATGACGCCCTCCGGGAGGGCATTAAAGTCTACTCGAATTGGCCCACCCTGCCCCAACTCTACGTCAACGGGGTCTTCATCGGCGGGTGCGATATCGTGTGTGAGTCGGACGCTAAAGGGGAGCTCGCACCACTCATCCGGGGATTATGAACCGGCTCCTCTCCTTATGGGCGCAACATGGCTGGATTGTCGCCGTTGCCTTCCTCTTTCTCCTCTCCTACGCGCTCCGTCTCTTCTTTCTGTGGATCCGGAAGAATTGTGAGCACATTCTGAAGAAAACGACTTGGAGTTCGGCCCTTGCGCACGCCCTGACAAGACCGTTGCACGTTTTCGTATGGGTGTTGGCGATCGCCTTTTCCGGTAGCATTATGTCAACCCGTTTCGGCCTGTCGACCCTCTACATCCTCTGTGCGAACACCCTCACCCTCACCCTCACCCTCTTCTGTCTGTGGGTCGTCCTCCGGTTCATTACCGATGTCGAGCGCATCTACATGGAGGGGAAAACGAAGCACAAACGGCCGTACGATAAGACAGCCGTACGGGCCGTATCGCAAATACTGAGAATTGCCGTCATCTTCCTCACCCTCATCATCTACCTGGAGACCTGTTCGGTCAATCTCTCCGCCATCCTCACCTTCGGGGGGGTGGGAGGTATCATTCTCGGTTTTGCCGCCAAAGACCTCCTCGCCAACTTCTGCGGCGGCTTAATGATCTACTTGGACCGCCCCTTCAAGGTGGGAGATTGGATCCGCTCCCCCGACAAAGAGATTGAAGGGATCGTTGAAATGATCGGTTGGCGCCTGACGAAAATCCGTACCTTCAGCAAAAGGCCGCTCTACGTGCCCAACGCCCTCTTCTCGACAGTCTCCATCGAAAACCCCTCCAGGATGACGAATAGGCGCATCAGGGCAACGGTAAGTCTCAGGTACGACGCCGCATCCGAGATGAACGCCATCGTCGGGGAAGTGGAAGAGATGATCCGCAACCATGAGGGGATCGATACGAATATGGCTATTCTGGTGCGATTCAACGAATTTGCACACTCTTCCATCAATTTTCTCGTCTACTGCTTCACCAAAACCGTCAAGTGGGGAGAGTACCTCCTCATACAGCAGGAAATCTTCCTCCGCATCATCGACATCATAGAGAGCCACGGCACCTGTTGCGCCTTCCCCACCCGCACCTTGGATACCTCCGCGCATTCTCTCCCCCCACTCCCCGTCGAAGGGGGGGTAGGTCCCCCTTGAACGAACGGCTCTTTTTCCTTCACAGCGCCGTCATCACCGCTTCCGTCCTCACCGCATGCCGGATCGGCAAATCGGCCCTCATCACCCTGTTCACCGTGCAACTCATCGTTGCCAACCTGTTCGTCACGAAACAGATCGATCTCTTCGGACTGCACGTGACCTGTACCGACATCTACACCATCGGTTCATTGATGACCCTCAACCTCTTGCAGGAGTACCACGGCATCCGCTCGGCCGAAAAAACGGTTTGGATCGCTCTCTTTCTCCTCTTCTTTTTCACCGTCATGTCGTTTTTCCAGCTCCGCTACCTTCCCGGCCCCCACGATACGATGCAACACCCCTTCGTGGCAATACTGCGGGTTACACCGCGCCTCTTCGTAGCCTCCGCCTTCGTCGGACTCCTCTCCCGAAGAGCCGATATCCTCCTCTACGACATCCTGAAAAAGCGGTACCCCACAGCTCTCATCTCCCGGTTCGGCCTCTCCTCTCTCCTCTCCCAAGCCGTCGACACCCTCCTCTTCACATATATCGGCCTCTACGGCTCGATCCGATCACCTTGGCAGGTCACGTTGATGAGCTACTCCGTCAAAGTGATTACCATCCTCGGCATGGCCCCTTTCGTTACCTTCGCAAAAAAACTTATCCCTCCGTCTCCCTCTCGTGATCAAGACCCCTTTCGCATTTGAACTCATCCATCGTTCGACAAGATCACAGGCACGTGTCGGACGCATTCATACGGGGCACGGCGTGATCGACACCCCCGGCTTCGTCGCCGTCGGCACGAACGGTACCCTCAAAACGATCGACAGCCACACCGCATCACAAACCGGATTACAACTGATGTTCTGCAATACCTACCACCTACTGTTGTACCCGGGGCCGGAAACGGTGGAGAGGGCGGGAGGACTCCACAAATTCATCAATAGGCCCCTCCCCCTCATAACCGATTCCGGTGGATTTCAAGTCTTTAGCCTGGCCTACGGTGGAGTCGACGTCGAGCTGAAGAGAAGTACGAAACCGGGTAGTACGAACGCCGTTATGCAGATCACCGACGAGGGCATTCGCTTCCGCTCCTACAGGGACGGTAGCCGGGTTTTCCTGACACCGGAACGGTCGATCCGGGTACAAAAGGCGCTCGGAGCCGACATCATCATCCCCCTCGATGAGCTCCCCCCCTACCACATCGAGAGGCAAGCCCTCGAACGCTCCCTCCGGCGTACCCACGCATGGGAAAAGCGCTCTTTGGACGAACATCTGAAGGATCGCCGGGGACAAGCAATCTACGGTGTGATCCACGGAGGTATTGATCCCTCGCTTCGCAAAGAGAGTTGCCGCTTTTTGACGGCCCTCCCCTTCGACGGCTTTGCGATCGGGGGAAGCATGGGCAAAAACAGAGAGGAGATGCTCGCGATCCTTACCGCCACCGTGCCCCGCCTCCCCCCTCATATGCCGATTCATCTCTTGGGGATAGCCGATCCTCCCTCCCTGGACCTCTGCGTCCCCCTCGGCATCGACACCTTCGATAGTGCCTTCCCCACCCGGATCGCCCGTCACGGCACCCTACTGACTACCGGAGGGTCCGTCAAGATTACGAGGGGGGCGTATAAGAACGTATTTACCCCCCTCTCCCCCGGATGCACCTGTCATACCTGTCTACACTACACCCCCGCCTATCTTCACCATCTGTTCAAAGCGAGGGAGAGTGCGGGACCCATGCTCGCCTCTCTTCACAACCTCCGGTTTATGATCGATAAGATGACCTCCATCCGCCGGGACATTTTAAATAACAAAATATAAAATATTTACAATACATAAAACATACAATTACACAATAATTTACTTAAATGTATAATCAGTATTGTCGTGATAGGTAAGGGATAGGGGTTGCGCCCTTGAAACAGAGAAACCATGCCCGAGAAGACGCGGATTATCATTTTGGGAGGAGGTTTCGGGGGTGTCTACACCGCGATGTACCTCGAGTCCTATCTCAGGCGGAAGCGCAATCACGATCTTTTCGAGATCACGTTGGTCAATCGGGAGAATTACTTCGTCTTCCAACCGATGCTCTCCGAGGTGGTCGGGGGTTCTCTGGATATCTTGGATACGATCAACTCGTTGCGGAAATTATTGCCCGGAACCCGGCTCTACGTACGGGAAATCGAAGCCATCGACGTAGAGAACAAGTCGGTTACCCTATCTCCGAAGTTCTCCCACAGATCCCTCACACTGCACTATGACCACCTCGTCTTAGCACTCGGCAACGTAACCGATTTTCGAGACATGTCGGGGCTCCGTGAACACGCCCGACCCTTCAAGAATCTCGCCGATGCCATTGATATCCGGAACCAGATCATCGATGCCGTCGAAGCGGCCTCTTGCGAAGAAGATCCCCGCCTCCGCCGACAGCTTCTCACCTTCGTCGTCGGTGGCGGAGGGTTTTCGGGAACGGAGGTGGTCGCCGAAGTCAACGACTTCGTCCGCAAGATGGCAGCACAATACGACTCCGTCAACCAGAGCGACATCCGAGTCGTTCTCATTCACAGCAAGAACCACCTGATGGAGCAGGAATTGAGCTCCTCGCTGGGAGAGTATGCGGGACGTCTTCTCACCCGCCGGGGGGTGGAGATCCGTTTCGACGTACACCTCATATCGGCGACTCCCGAAGAGGCCGTCTTGGATAACGGGGAGACGATCCTATCGAAAACGATCATCTCGACCGTCCCCTCTTCGCCGAATCCCCTGATCGACATGCTACCCCTGACAAAGCAACACGGCAAGGTCATTACCGATGCCACGTTGCAGGTAGAGGAACACGAAGGATTATGGGCACTCGGCGATTGCGCCGCCGTTCCCCACGTGGCCGGATCGGGTATCTGCCCTCCGACGGCGCAGTTCGCCATCCGGCAGGCAAAGGTGCTGGCACATAACATCCATGCCTCACTTACTCGGAAGGAGAAAAAACGGTTTCACTTCAAGGCCCTCGGCATGATGGGCGCTTTGGGTCACCATTCGGCCGTAGCGGAACTTTTCGGTATCTTCAAGTTCTCGGGACTATCGGCTTGGCTCCTTTGGAGAGCGATTTATTGGACCAAACTTCCCGGGATCAACAGGAAGATCAAGGTGGCCATTTCATGGATCCTGGACACGATTATACCGAGTGAGGCGGTACAGATCAGGATGACTCCGAACCAAGGAATTGCGCAACTCCATTTCGTAGAGGGCGAGGTGATCTTTCACGAAGGGGACGTGGGTGACTACCTCTACATCATCGTCAACGGAGAGGTGGAGGTGTTCAGGACCGAAAAGAGCAGGGAACAACGGATTGCCAAGCTGGGCAAAGGGGCCTACTTCGGTGAGATGGCCCTATTGAACCGGAGATCTCGTCTGGCTACGGTACGGTGCCTCTCCCCCGTCGATGTGATTGCCCTTAAGAAGAATGATTTCGGCATCCTGATCTCCAACTTTGCCGAGCTGAAACACAGCTTCGAACAGGCCAACGCAACTCGCGGAAAACGACTATCAAACTAATAATCAATTACTTATAAAATAATAGAGTATAGAAACTTTCTTTTTATTGACTATTCAATACAATATTTGATATAATAGTTGATGTTTGTTTTTTAACTAATAAAGAGAGATAAATCAACATGTTCGAATCGAGGAACGCTTCAAGTCATAACCACCCACCCGGCTCTCACCTATCCGAGGCATCGCCCGAGCCCATACTCAGAGTACTTCCGTATTCAAAACATCCCCGTACATTTACTCATAAAATAATAGAGTATAGAAACTTTCTTTTTATTGACTATTCAATACAATATTTGATATAATAGTTGATGTTTGTTTTTTAACTAATAAAGAGAGATAAATCAACATGTTCGAATCGAGGAACGCTTCAAGTCATAACCACCCACCCGGCTCTCACCTATCCGAGGCATCGCCCGAGCCCATACTCAGAGCACTTCCGTATGCAAAACATCCCCGTACATTCGTGAAAGAGATCTCGGGTCCCTTGCGTTGCTCATCCGTATTTGATACAATAATTAGTGTTTTTAACCAATAAATAAAAGAGGTACAATAATATGCCGATAGGAAAAATTTCAAACCATAGCGACTCGCCCCTTGTTCATTCACCCAAGGCAGTCGAAGAGACCCCCGGGCTCATGCACAGAGTGCACAAGGCACTGAGCTACATTCGTAGCATAGGTATCAAATTTCTTTCGTTGTTCGGTCGCAAACCGAGCATGTCGAACACCGTCCTGTCGATAGATCCGGAGACGGCGACGGGAACGGTCGGGGCAACACATGGTGTAGGTACACGATCACTACAACGGAAGGAAGGCACGAAAATCGTACCACCGACCTCATCACCGGATGACCCCGCGCTAGCCGACCTTCGCAACCTTCCGGACACCATCCTACCCACAGGACCGGAGTCCGATACATTGGTAGACGGGGTCACGCTACCATCGGTTTCGCAAGCATCGCACCACACCGGCCACGGTGTCGGACGGATGTCGGATACAAAACCCTCTCAACCCGGCACTACACAACCGGGATCCGAGACAACGACCCCCGATAAACCCCGGAAACCTTTCAAAGATTCGAGCCGGAAGGCACGGAACCCCGCAACAACCAACCTTTGCAACCTTCCGGACACCATCCTACCCGCAAGACCGGAGCCCGAGATGTTGAGTGGGATCGTGCTACCACCGGTTCCGCAAACACCGGACCGCACTCGCCACAATGTCGGACGAATGTCGGATGCAAAACCCTCTCAACCCGGCACTACACAACCGAAATCAGGGACAACTACCCCCGATACATCCCGGAAAACCTCCAAAGGCTCGAGCCCGAAGGCACGGGGCCCCGCAACAACCAACCTTCGCAACCTTCCGGACACCATCCTACCCGCAAGACCGGAGCCCGAGATGTTGAGTGGGATCGTGCTACCACCGGTTCCGCAAACACCGGACCGCACTCGCCACAATGCCGGAAGCCCGGATCGGAGGAGGTCGCAACAACCCAAGACATCGGAAAAGAAGGTACGGGTGTCCGATACGAAAGCCTCTCAATCCGGTACTACACAACCGGTATCCGGACAGACCGGTACGCACCAACCTCCGGTCACTCTCCCAAGCTTGCGTGAAGAGCGCAAGGTGCTAAAAAGGACAAAAAAAGCATTAGACGAACAGATCTCACGGCAAGAGGGCCGGACTCCCGCAAAGGGAGAAGCGATCCGGCAGGTGAACGAAGAGATCGGAACAATGCACACACTCATACGGAACGGAAGGGTCGCTATACGCACAGCCTGCGCGACGGATGCCGAGGTCGCTCTCCAATTGTCTATGCAGAAACATCATCTATCTCTGTATCGGCAGTGTATCGCACTGCAACGAAGGAAACTCAACCTATTGCAACAACACCGATCATAGCGTCCCGGGATCTCTCCCTCCTCCCGTAATGTGAGAGGGGGGGGGGAGACCCCTTCTTTTCTCCTTCAACAGGGTGACGGCCTCGCCTCCCCTCAAGGCAAACCCTTCCCGGTTATTTTCTCTTCCCCTATACTGTACCACGTGTGCCGGGGGCTTAGCTCAGTTGGTAGAGCGTCTGATTTGCATTCAGAAGGTCAGGAGTTCGACTCTCCTAGCCTCCATCTTGTTATCGAAAGTTTGTGCGGTTATAGCTCAGTCGGTTAGAGCGCGACACTGATAATGTCGAGGTCCCAAGTTCAAATCTTGGTAACCGCATTCGATTGAGCATTGGCATGAAGTATCGATTCGTACTACCCGTACTCGCCGGCATCGGAGCTCTCTTCGCTCTTTTCATGGTCTTGGAAGGATTGCGTTCTCCCCCCGTTCCGGCCGTTCGCTTCCACCCCCCCCACCCCCCTTATGAACACTTCATAGCGGGAATCGGAACGGTAGAACCGGTATCGGAGGAGAGTGTCATCGGCGCCCCTTTCAACGAAATCGTCTCATCCGTTCATGTGCAACCGGGAGAGATCGTAGCGGAGGGAACTCCCCTCTTTGCCTTGGACACCCGTCGCTTGGAAGCGTTACTCGAAGAGGCCGAACAGGGGAAGGCTCTCCGCGAAGTCGAACACGAACATGCCAAGGAAAAGCTCGCACTCTACGAACATCTCACCGACAAACGGGCTATCAGCCGGGATCTCTTCCATGACAGGTTCTACGCGGAAAAGCGTGCCTCCGCAGCGGTCCGAGAGGCCGAGACCGCAATCAGAAAGATCGAAACCGATTTGGAACGGTCGATCGTACGGGCCCCTTTTCCCGGCACGGTACTCGAGGTCAATATCCGCGTCGGCGAGGCAATCAACCTCAACCCTTTCGACCGATCCGCACCGGTCCTGTTCGGTCGTACCGACAGACTCAAGATGCGTGTTTCGATCGACGAAGATGACGCATGGCGCGTCATACGGGAGGGGCGTGCTACGGCCTATGCAAGGGGCAACCGGGCAATGGAAATTCCCCTCACCCCCCTGAACATAGAACCCGTGGTCGTACCCAAGCGTACCCTCACGGGCAGCAACACCGAACAAGTCGACACCCGCGTTCTACGACTCACCTACGAGATGGGGGAAAGTCCCTACCCCGTCTATCCGGGACAAGTCATGGATGTCTATCTCGAAGGACTCCCCCTACCGTGAAGAGGGGTCTCTTTTTCCTATCTTCCGTGATGGTATTGGGAGGATGCACCGTCGGCCCCCGCTATACCCCCCCCGAACCGGACCCGAACGCCCGATACGGGGCGGTAGAACGCCGGCCCTCCCGGGGTAAGATGACCTCCCTTGCCGGATTTTGGGATCGCTTTTTCGGCGATCCCCTCCTCTCTTCCCTTCTGAAGGAGGCGTTGGTACATAACTTGGATCTACGGATTGCCGACCAAACGCTCAAAGCGGCATGCGAACAAAAACGGATCAAAACGGCAGCACTCTTCCCCGAAATCGATGCCCGTTTGGAGGCGAGACGGATCCGAGTGAGCCAAACCCTCTCCAAGTCCGAGTTTTTAGGCCCCACAATGCAGAGTTTCTATTTCGCGGGACCGGATCTGAGCTGGGAGATCGATCTTTTCGGAAAGAAAAGACAAGAACGGGAAATAGTCATGCGTGAGATTGAAGCGCAAGAGTTGGAAACACAAGCCCTTGCAATTACCCTCGTCAGTCGCGTTGCCTCCGGATATCTCCGGGCTCGCGCACTACGCGCCCGCCTCCTCTTGGAAAAAGAGCGGATACGCACGGCACAAACCGCCCTCTCCTTGGGAAGCGCTCTGACCGAAGCGGGCCTTGCGAGCGTTCGTGACCGGATCGACAGGAAATACGCCCTTCTCCGTACACGGATCGATGACAAAGCGTTGCAGGCACTCCTTGAAGAGGAGATGGAAGATCTCGCCTTCCTTCTCGGACTCTCTTCCGAGACATTCGGCAAGAGATTCACCCTCCCCGATACCCCCTTCACCTTTCGGGCCGAAGAAGTCGACCCGAAACTACCCGCCGATCTTATCCGGAACCGCCCCGACATCCGTAAGGCCGAAAGACTCCTTGCCGGGCACAATGCCCGTGTCGGATCGGCCATCGCCGACCTCTTTCCGAGGATCTCCCTCCTCTCCGAATGCGGTGTGAGTAGTTCCGTTTCGGACAGGTGGCTCACATCCCGTAGCATCACTTGGTTCGGGGGACCGAAGATCACGTGGCCGCTCCTCTATTTTCAACGGCTTCGAGCCGATATCCGGATGCGGAAAGCCCTCGAAAAAAGGGCCTGTCTGGAATACGAACGGACGGTACTTCGTGCGGTACGAGAGGTGGAAACGGCCCTCATCCTCTACTACGAAGCGAAGGAACGGAAGGTGTTGGCGGAAGAACTGGCCGGAAAGCGGAGGCAACAATATCGCATGACGCAGTCTCTGTACGAGGGAGGGCTTGCCCCTTTGGGAGAACTCCTTACCGCACACAATGAGATGACCGAAGCGGAAACGATCCGTATCGATTACGTCAGAGATGCCATGACGGCCCTGATCACGTTGCATAAAGCGTTGGGAGGCGATTTTGCTACTAACGGCTCTTAACATGCTCCTCAACGATCGGGCAAAATGTCTCGGCATGGTGATCGGTTTGAGCTTTTCCACCTTCATCATCGTCCAACAGAGCGCCATCTTTGCGGGCCTCATGATCAGAACCTACGGGTTCATCACCGATACCTCTCAGCCGGACATCTGGGTCATGAACGATCAGGTTCGCTTCGTCGATGACGTCAAACCGCTGAGAAGCACCCGTCTCCTTGCGGTACGTGGCGTAGAGGGGGTGGAGTGGGCAGTCCCCTGCTATAAGGGGAGGATCACGGCACGACTGAGGACGGGCCGTTTCCAACAGTGCGTTGTCATCGGTATCGACGCCGCATCGATGATCGGCGCCCCCCCCTTCGTCGAGGGAAGGATAGAGGATTTGAGAAGAGAAGACGCCATCATCGTCAACAAAGCCGACACGACCGGTACATTTCCCGTCGCCTTGGGTAGCATTTTGGAGATCAACGACAAACGGGCAGTCGTCGTCGGTTTTTGCCGGACGACTCCCACCTTCCAATCGCAACCCGTCGTCTATACGACCTACCGGCGCGCCCTCAATTATGCGCCGAAAGAACGGAAACAACTATCGTTTATCCTCGTAAAGGGACAACAGGGGGTGTCCCTGCAAAAGATCAAGGAGAGGATTGTTGCGAGAACCGGTCTGAAGGCACTTACGAAGAAAGAGTTTCAGTGGTTGACCGTACGCTACTACATGAAGGAAACGGGCATCCCGATCAACTTCGGTATCGCCGTCCTCCTCGGTTTCGTCATCGGGGTGGCGATTGCCGGGCAGATGTTCTACGGATTGATTCTGGAAAATCTCCCCTTCTTTGCCCTGTTCAAAGTAATGGGGGCCGGCAGACGGATGCTGAATCTCATGGCTCGGGTGCAAGCCCTTTGGGTCGGTGTGGTCGGCTGGGGCATCGGCATCGGTGCCGCCGCCCTCTTCGGCTTTTTCACTCGCCACACCGAACTCTCCTTTGTCCTGCTACCCGAGATCTACGCCCTCTCTCTCCCGGTCGTGGTGACCATCTGCATCGCATCGGCAACCGGCGCCCTCAGGAGGGTGCACAAGGTCGACCCCGTCATCGTCTTCAGGGGAGGAACGTGAAGAAAGAGCCTGCCGTCGTACTGGATAAGATAGAGAAATCGTTCGGTGAGAAAGGTATCCGGTATCCGGTACTCGAAGGATCCGATCTACGGATCGAACGAGGGGAGCTTCTCATCATTGCAGGCCCCTCCGGCTCCGGAAAGACCACCCTCTTGTCGATCCTGACCGGTATCCTCCGTCCGGACTCCGGTAGGGTCACCCTCTTCGGGACCGATTTTTTCGGGTTGCCCTCGGACCGACAGGCCCCCTTTCGCGGTAAGTACGTCGGATATGTCTTCCAGTCCTCTCACTTGATTCCCACGTTGAGCACCTTGGAAAATACGATGCTTCCCCTCCTGATCGCCGGTGTCAAGCGGAACCGAGCCACGGGGCCCGCCTCCGAGCGACTCGGGCAGTTCGGATTGACAACGCAGGCAAGCCTCTCCCCCGCCCTCCTTTCGGGGGGTGAAAGACAAAGGGTCGCCATCGCACGCGCCACCGTACATGCGCCCGAACTCATCGTATGCGACGAACCGACGAGTGCCCTCGATCCGGAAAACGGCAAGCGCGTCTTGGAGTACTTGAGAGGGATTGCGTCGGAGGAGGCGAAGACGGTCGTCATCGTCACACACGACACCCGGATCTTCCCCTTCGCGGATCGTGTCGTCCGGCTGGAGGGGGGGAAGATCGGGTAGACCGGAGGTCGGTAGCTCATCTCATCAGTAGCTCATCTCGTCAATCCTGACCTTGCCCCGAAAAATACGGTAAATCCAAACCCCGTATGCCAAGACGAGAGGTACCCCTATACAGGCGACGGTGAGAATCACCTTCAGTGTCCCTTCCGCAGCGGCAGCATTGTATAGCGTCAAACTATTCCGTGTCGGATCAACGGTCGAGCGAACCAAATTCGGATAGAGGCCGATCCCGAAAAGAGAGCAGAGAAAGATGATGGCGACACTCGAGGAAAGGAAGGCAAAACCGTCGTTGCCCTTACCGATCGATCGAGGGACGTTGGCAATGGCGAGTGCCGCGATAACGGCCACGACGAAAAGCGGGGGGGTCCGCCTCATCGTTGCCGACATATGGGGCATGTAGAGCAAGGTAGCGAGCGTCGTCAGGATATAGAAGGTCACGAATACGAAGATCGCGGGATTCACCCGACGAAGCAACCGATCGCGTAGTGCTCCCTCGACCTTCATGAGCAGGAAGACCGCTCCGTGCATGGCGAAAAGGGAGCATGAGGTCAACCCCAAGAGGACGGAGTAGAGGGAGAAAAAACCCGAAAAGGTACCCGCAATATCTCCGTTGCGATCGAGGGGGATGCCACGAATGAGATTGGCAATGATCATACCGATCAGGAAAGCCGTTACGATCGAAGCGAGACTGAAAATCACATCCCAGGTGCTTCGCCATCCGGTGTGCGTCACCTTCGACCGGAATTCGATCGCCGTAGCCCGAAAAATGACCGCAGCCAACAGGACCATGATCGGCGTATAAAAAGCCTCACAAATGGTCGCATAGGCCGACGGAAAACCGGCAAAGAGTCCCCCGAACACGATGATCAGCCACACTTCATTGCCATCCCAAACGGGGCCTATCGCATTGAGAAAGACCCTTCGTTCCCCGTCGGTGCCGGCAAGCAGGTGGAGGGCACCCACCCCCAAATCAAACCCGTCCAAGACGGCATAGAAGATCACACTTATGCAGATAACGCAATACCAAATCTCCGCAAGAACCATCCGCTATACCCTTTTCCCGTACGGATCTCGATAGACCGTGTCTTCCGGTTGCATACCGACCTCTCCGGGCCCTTGCCGGATCTTCCGGTTGAGCAAAAACCAAAAGAGGATGAAGAGAACGGTATAGATGACGACAAACATCGTGATCGATCCTATCACCTGATTCTCCCGGATCGACTTGGAGATTCCCTGCGGAGTCCTGAGCAGTCGGTAAACGATCCACGGCTGTCGCCCCATTTCGGCGGTGAACCATCCGGCTTGATTCGCAACGTAGGGAAAGAGGATCGAAATCACCAGATATCTGTTGATCCACTTCGATTTCGTAAAGGCCTTCCGTTTCCATAAAACGAAGCCGAGCACGGTTGCCACAAACATACCCCCCCAAGCGTAGATCATCAGATGGTAGAATTGGAAAACGGCCGGCACGTTGGGGAGATCTTCGGGGGGAAACCGGTCGAGCCCCGTCACGGGAGTGTTGAAGTCTCGGTATATGAGAAAGCTCAACAATCCCGGAATCTTGAGGCCGCGCACCCTCTTTTTTTCGGGATCGGGATAACCGATCACATTCATGGCGGAGCGGGGCGACGTCTCATACACCCCCTCCATGGCGGCCAATTTCTCCGGTTGATATGCGGCCACCCCCCTAGCCGTCGCATCGGCGGAGAGCAATTGGAGAACGACGAAAAGAGCACTCATCACCAACCCGATCCGGATCCCCCGGTAGGCAAAATCGGTGTGCCGTTTCTTCAAAAAGTAGTAGGCACAAACCGAAACGACCATGAAGGTTCCCGTAAGCCATGCACCGATCAGAACATGAGTGAGCCGATCGAGGAACGAAGGGTTGAAGACCATCGCCGTAAAATCGGTCATTACGGCATGTGCCCCTTCCCCTTCCCCCGCTATCCGGTACCCCGCCGGGGTCTGCATCCAAGAGTTCGCCACGATAATCCAAACGGCGCTGAAATGGGCTCCGGCAGCAACGCAACAAGTGGCGAAGTAGTGTAACTTCGGACCGACCCTATCCCATCCGAAAAGCATCAACCCGATAAATCCCGCCTCCAAAAAGAAGGCAAAGATCCCCTCCGCAGCCAATGCACTACCGAATACGTCTCCCACGTAGCGGGAATAGCGGGCCCAGTTATTGCCGAAACCGAATGTCTGCACGATCCCCGTAGCGACACCGAGAGCAAAGGTGAGAGCAAAGATCTTCACCCAAAAGCGTGCCATCTCCCTATAACATTCTTTTTTCGTCTTCATATAGATGCCCTCGATCAACACGATCATAAGGGCGAGACCGATACTCAAAGGGGGGTAGATATAGTGAAACGCGATATTCAGCCCGAACTGAATGCGGGAAAGTAGTACGACATCCATAAAAACTTCCGGGTTTATCGAACACCTCCCCGAGTCTACGACGACCCTCCCCGGAAGATCAACGAAAATGTAGATCCCGTACCCCGAGTCCCCCTACCCTAAATCTCCCCCTGCCCTAAATCTAAGGATCGGAGAATCCGAATCGGCTACGGGGAGAGGTCGCACCCCCCCCCCTCGAGCCGCGTCATCGGACAACCGGACCCCTCGTAATGAGAACGGTTGAGTTCCCGGGAATAGGTTCGCCAACAGGGCATGAACCGGTCCATGTATCCTCGGAAGGCATCGCCGTGATGCCGTTCAAGAAGGTGGACCATCTCGTGCAAAACGATGTATTCGAGGCACTCAACCCGCACCTTGACGAGTTCGAGATTGAATCGAATATGGCGTGTCCCGTAGTTACAAGAACCCCATAAGGTCTTCATATGTTTGATATCCCACGACAAAACATGGACTCGGAGGACGGGCTCCCACTTGTCGATAAGGGGCATGATAGCCCGGCGTAGTCGTTTGTCGTACCAAGAGAGAAGCACCTCTTTCCGTTCCCGGCGCGAACTATTCGGCGAAACGCGGAGTTCCATCACCCCGTCGTGCAATAGCACGGTGCGATGGCCCTCTCCCTCCGCAATCTTGAGTCGATAGCTCTTTCCCGCAAAGGGGACGATGCCCTCCGCAGGTCCGGAAGGCCCCTTGCCTCCGCAACGACCGAACTCCTCCCGTTTCCGCAAGATCCATTCCCTTTTCCCGCTCATTGCCCGTTCTATGGAGGCCGTGCACGCATCCCGAGGGACGGAAAGGGCCACCCTCCCATCCGGATAGACCCGAAAATAGGTGCCTTTGATATCCTTACGAATGAGGTCTACCGTGATCCCCCCCAACGTGACCGACCGTTTCACGGGATTCCCCTCGCCAACATCTCCCGCAATCCCGTAAACCGTTTTTTCGTATCATCGGTGTTCACGGCAATAGCCAAAGCTTTCTTCGTCCCCAAGAGAAATACCTGTTTTTTACCTCGCGTAAGTCCCGTGTACAGCAAATTTTTAAAAAGAAGTTTAAAATGGCTCACGTGGACGGGCATGATGATACAGGGGCACTCGCTCCCCTGATACTTGTGGATCGAAACGGCATAGGCCAAGACAATCTCGTCGAGGTCGGAGGTGTCGTATTCGGTCATCCGATCATCAAACCGGACCGTCAACGCACCCCTCTCGGTATCGGCCGCCACGATGATACCGATATCACCGTTGTACACCTTCTTGTCATAGTTGTTCCGGGTCTGCATCACCTTATCACCTTCCCTGAAGGCAACCCCCATCCTCGAAAGGGCAACGGGGTTCGGGTTTAAGACACCTTGCAGAACGTGGTTGTAGTTGTCGATACCGATCACCCCCCTCTTCATGGGGGATAGCACCTGGACCTCATGTAACGGATCGAGATCGAGCTTTTTCGGTATGACATTCCGGATCAGGTCGATCGTTTTTTCGACGATCTCCTCGGGTGATTCGATATCGAGAAATTGAAAATCACTTTCGGGATCGACCGTCAGATCCGGGAAGTACCCGGCATTGATTCTGTGAGCACTCTCCACGATTCGAGAGTTTCTCCCTTGCCGGAAGATCCTTTTCAGGCGGGTTACGGGGAGAGATCCGGAGTCGATGAAATCTTGCAAAATCGTCCCCGGACCGACGCTCGGTAGCTGATCGATATCTCCGATGAAGATCACCCGCGTAAAGGAAGGGAGGGCCTTGAGCAGGTGATTCATGAGCAACGTATCGATCATACTCGCCTCATCGACGATCAAGAGGGCACACTTTAGCGGGTGGTCCCGGTTCCTTCTAAACCCCCCTGCCTGAAAGTTCGGTTCCAACACGCTGTGAATGGTGAAAGCCCTCCGACGGGTGATCTCACTGAGTCGCTTGGCGGCACGCCCCGTAGGGGCCACCGAGAGAACATCCCCGGTCAGGCACGAGGAGATGGCCAGGATGGCCCGGGTGATCGTACTCTTCCCGGTTCCGGGTCCCCCGGTAATGATATGTACCTTCTCGACCAAACTTCTCCCGATCGCTTCGATCTGCTCTTCGCCAAACCGGATACGCGACTTCTTCTGCGCCCACGCAATCGCTTTATCGACATCGAGAGAGCGAATGGCGGACGACCCCTCCCTGATGCGTCGTACCTCTTTGACGATGTTGTTTTCCGCATGAAAAAGGGGTGCTACCCACACGGAAGGCACCCCTTCCGCTTTTCCCCCGATCACCCTTTCGTCTCGAACGAGGGTCGACAACGCCTCTCCGACCCGCTCCTCTTCCATCTCAACGGTTTCGGCAACTTGCCGGAGGAGGGATGCTTCCGGATAGCAAACATGTCCCGCACCGCTCAGCTCCCACAACACGAATTCGATGGCAGCCTCAATTCTGATCGAGGCATCCCGGGCAATGCCCGTATTTTGTGCGACAAGATCGGCCGTTTTGAATCCGATTCCCGAGATTTCCCGGGCCAAGACGTACGGATTTTTTCGGACTATCTCAACACTATCCTCGCCATACTTCCGGAACACCTTCTTGGCAAATGCCGGACTTATGTTATACGATTGCAGAAAGATCATGACCCGTCTGATGCTCTTCTCCTCACTCCATGAAGAGATCATCCGATCGACCAGCTTCTTACCGATGCCGGCGACCTCCAGCAAGCGTTCGGGAGCGGTATCGATCACCCGTAACGTCTCCTCACCGAAAAGGTCTACGATCCGCCCCGCGTATGTCGGACCGATCCCCTTCACCGCTCCCGAAGCAAGATACCGGCGAATCCCCCGCACATCACGAGGAGCTTCGATTTCGCAAGTGCACACTTCAAATTGCCTACCGTGTGTGGCGTGGTGCTTCCATTCTCCCGTACAACGGACCTCCTCTCCCGGGTTGGCATGGGGTAATACCCCGACAACCGTTACGGGATCTTTCCGTCCCGACAAGGTGAGGCGAGCAACGGTAAACCCGGTCTCTTCACTTCGAAAAACGATGCGTTCCACACACCCGGCCAATGTAAGCATGGCAAACCACGAACAGAAGATCTCCTCGGAGAGGATTACATAGGACGAGCAAGATAAAGTCAAACGGGCAGTATGCGACACCCGGAACGGCGGGGGTGCGGAGCGGATCGGGTGGGAATACCTCTTCGGGGCAGACTGACCGAGGATATTCGCAAAAAACCGAGGGGGGGGGCGCATCGGACGACGAACCGAACGAGAGAGAACGAGAGAGACCGAGAGAGACAAGGGACCGGAGCGGACGGGGAAAGGGGCAAGCCGGCCATGCATCGCGATATGACCGACTCACCCACATCGACCTTTGCAACACAACCGGGACCGGAACATCACGTCATACACGGCACGGCATCCGGGAGGCACACCCGGAATCCGGAGGTCGGGAACTTGCATGCGCCGACGTGTCACATACTGCCGAGACGAACATGGAGAGACGCACGGGTCGGGGTCCCTCCCGTTTTACCTACGGATCGGCCCCGTCTCGGAGACCGACTCTCTCCTCTCTTTTGCGTGCAATATTTCCGGCAAGCACGGCACACTACTCATTCGAGGACAACTCGCACGTTCCCCACGTTCTTCAACTTCTCCCCGAATACACGAGTACACTTCTCATGCTCGGCCTTAGTCAGGTCCCAAGAAGTCAGCAACGCCGGCATTCTCTCATTCCGCTCTTCGCACATAAGTCGGTGCCGGACACCGCGCATCCAATCACCAAATTCCTTTTGCCAAAGTACATACGCAGATACGAGACATGCTTCCGCAGTCTTCGATTTTATCAGGGCTGCGCCCTTCGGATCATCTCCTGCCTGCTTCAATAGGTGGTCATAGCGTTGTTGTACACGTATGGCGACACACAAGAACTCCGCCGCATCACTTGCTCTCTCGCCCGCAACGCAAAGGTCGTATATCTCGTCACGACTACTTCTCAACATTTCTTTATAATCTACGGAATCAAATCTCACACGACCCGCCATGACCAAACCCTCCTACTTCAGTTTGATCCGGAAATGCACACCAAACAAGCGCGCATCCGAGTCCGGAAAGGAAGGTGCAAGCCCACACACACACCCCTTGCTCGGGAACACCCTTCACACCTTCCCACTCCTGTATGACAGGTAAACACAGGCTGTGATCGATACTCCCGCAAACGGGATAAGGGGAAGAAAAGCTCCCAAGGCAGCCCCCTTTATTCCCCCGTACAATAACATTCCCGCGATTGTTGTCGCGATTACCGTGGGAGTACCTACGACACAACTGACTAAGGGCACGGCCAAGATACAGGCATCGACTCTCCCCGAAGTCCCCGTCGCCACCTTGCCGATCACCCCACGAGCAATACCTCCGGTTTTGCAAGCGCGATGAGGACCCTTTGCGTCGAGAACTTCCCCGGATTCCTCCGAGACGGGGCACGAAACAACCCGAACAGAGACCGTATCACACCGAATCGCCACATCGACAACCCCACGAACAACTTCTTTGCATTCGGAAACGCCACCAACTTCCCCACCGGGAATTTTGTCGGCAAGAGATTCTACCGGAAGCATCTCTGCGGACTCCCCTGAGGTGATCGTGGTATCAAGCCGGGCTGTCATTGCGTCTTTCCTCAAAAATGTCACAGCATCCATGCGGACACCATACCCGAGGAACGGTATATTACGCAACATCCGTGTCCTTTTTCGTATCTTATCGACCTATGACGGTCAAATATTTATTTAGAAATTTATGAATTTGTTAGCATAGCCGGGGAGGGTTCACCGTAGAACGCAATAGTTCGGTTTCCTTTTATTGCTCTTTTTACAATGCCTTTTGCGTCCGTAGTTGTCCGGGCGTCCGTACCGATTCTCGTGAAGAAAGCTTCTCCATCCTAAAGCCTCAACGCCCTATGACGAATGAGGGGACGAATGAGGGGGGGTCGGGCTTTACCCGTGCGGTTCCGGATCCTTCCGAAACGCCCCTTGCGTTCTTTTATCCGTTCGGGTAGACTCTTGCGAGTGTGTAAAATGCATAGAGGGAACCTTGCTGATGTCTGTTTTTTCTTCGGGCCCCGTTTCCGGACGAGCCCTGCCCGTTCAACCCTCCGGCGCGGTCGCACCGTACCTCCGGGTTGCCACCCTCTCCTTCCGAGTGGCTCGCTCCTCCCCGGGCTTCCGCACGGGCGGGGTGCTCGGCTTTATTTCCGGCTTTTCCGCAGGTTTGCTATCACTTTTCCCCCTACGCTTCATCACCCGAGTCTCGTCACCCGCTTCCGACTACGAAGAAGGCGATCCCGTAGTTCCACCCTGCGCTACCGATCTCTACGACGACCTTCCTTCGAACGAAGATTCGGCAAGAGCCCGTAGGTAAGAAGCGTGTAGCCGTTCGGGCCGAGTGTGCCGGACTCCGTAAGGGGGGGACTGACGACAAACGGAGTCGCTCCCGATCCCGGCATGCGCCGGTTACGGGATCAAAACCCGTTCTCCGAGCCTCTCCCGTTCTTGAAAGGTTCCGGCTCGTCACCGTGATTTTCCATCGCCAACGTGACAAGCCGGTCGATGAGTGTTGCATAATCGATCCCCGATGCCTCCCATAGCAACGGGTAGAGACTGATCGGCGTAAACCCGGGAACGGTGTTGATCTCGCTGAAGAGAGGTGTCCCCTCCGGCGTGACGAAGAAATCGACCCGGGCCATCCCCCTGCACTCCGCCAATGCAAAGGCACGGAGAGCCATCCGGCGCACCCTTTCCCCCGTCCGCGCGGGAAGGGTCGCAGGCACCGAAAGAGTGGTGCCCCCGGGATCGGAGTACTTCGCCTCATAAGAGTAGAAATCGTGACGCGTTACGATCTCTCCGAGCACGGAAGCTTCCGGATTCCGGTTACCCAAGACGGCACATTCGATCTCCCTTCCGACAATACACTTCTCGATCAATACCTTGTCGTCATGACGCAGGGCCTCCGCAACGGCCGTCGGAAGTGCATCCTCCCGGGTCACCTTCCGGATCCCGATCGACGAACCCATGTTCGCGGGCTTCACGAAAAGGGGTAAACCGAGCTCCCCTACCCGATTCCCCGGATCGATGTCATCCCCCCTCCTCAGACAGCGGAACGGAACCACGGAAATGCCCGCCGCTTGCATAAGACGCTTGGTGACCTCCTTATCCATACAGAGGGCCGAGCCGAGTACGGAAGAGCCGATGCAGGGGATGTCGGCTAAACGAGCAAGCCCCTGTACGGTACCGTCCTCACCGAAAGGGCCGTGCAGGAGAGGAAACAGAACATCGACATACCGCTTGAGGGTGCACGGAGAAAAGCGAAAGGCCCTCTCATCGAAAAGGGAGAGATCCCTTTTCGCCCGGGTAAATTGCGGGTGTTCCCCCCTAAATAGCAGAGAACACTCTCGTTCCGTAAGAAACTGCCACGTACCCGTTCGGTCGATACCGATCGGCACCGGATCGTACCGACTTCGATCGACTCGGGCAAGGACCTCTCTTGCGGAGACCAAGGAGATCGTATGCTCGGGAGAACGACCGCCGAATAGGATGGCTAATCGGATCTTCTCACGGTTTGGGTAACTTTTCATAGAGCCTCGCAAGGGATCTTTTCCGAATGAAGTGTCGAACGACCACGATGATGACCGCCACACCCCAAACGAGTAGGGAGGAAAGGGGCGGAAACGATGAGGAGGGTTGCGGGAGAGATCCGAAACGGCCACTCCCTATCGGCCAGAAGATCAAGGCCGGTGTTCCACGGAGATTGGGGGCCGGAACAAAACCGAAATCCCGGCTATCGGCACTCATGGCATGATTGTCACCGAGAACGAGGTAGTGCCCCTCCGGTACCCGGATACCGTACTTTTCGATAAAGGTCGGATCCGGCGTCCCCCCTTCGCGAAACGGGGGCGGATCGTCGTCAAAGGGAACGTAGGGTAGAGAGGCCGGGGCATCTTGCTGTTTGAGGTACTCCTGTTTGATGAATGTCGTCAGAAAGGGATCTTCCGGACCCATAAGGGGAGATCCGAGTGCGAAAAGAGTGCCCCCGCGATAGTAGACATAGCGGGCCGAAAAGGGGTTCGAAGCGATCCAACTCATCCCGAAATCGTACAACGTACGCACGTACTCGGGCCGGAACCGGCAGAGGGGGTGACCGGAGGGTAAGGATCTCATAATCCCCCCCTTCAAGATCCTATACCCCTTCCCGTAATAAAACTCATAGGTGCCGTCGGGAACATCGTGCAGAGGAAGACAGAGGTCCGGCCGGGTACGCAGATAGGAGGCGTTGCCGTAGGAGGCCGCCATCCCCCCCTTTACGACGAACCGACCGGTGTACATATGCCGGAACAGGGTGCGTAAATGGTCTTGCGAGAGGGGCAAAAGGGTGGTCGCCACACCCGGACCCGGAAGGAGTCGATGTGTCGTAAATTCTTGATTCAAAGAAGGATACTTAACACTCGGATGGTGGCGAATCTCCATGAACAGGGTGGCTTTGCCGTAGGTATCGGGATAGGTGTCGATCGGACGACGGAGGATCGCTTCCGCCTCCCCCCCCGTAATGAGGCGGGCCACACCGTAATGTTTATATCCCCACAGATCGTAGTAGTCGTCCAACGTATCGTAGGGAGGCAAAAGAGCTCCCGAGATCCGGTAGGAAGGGGTAATCCGGAAGGTGGCTACGGGTTCGTTCATCTGGCGTAGCGTGACCGTGGGCGGATAGCCGGCCTTCTCCCGCACGAGCTCTATGCGACCGTCAAAGTGGATATAGGGCACATAGTCGAGCTTGCGCACGCAACCGGCTTGCAACGTATCCGATATATCGTTTCCGTTTGCATCGATCCCGTATATCCGCCCTCCGTAAAAGTAGAGCCTATCTCCCGGTTTTCCGATCACCCGTTTGACAAACTGCTTAATACCCGGGAACAACCCGAAGTACTTCGTAGAGAGATTGGCCATATCCATCCCCTTCCCCGTAAAGATCACGATGCCGAGCCTGCGAACCGAATCGGGACAAAAGAGGAGGTGGCCCGTAGTGAACGGAATGTTGATACCGAAAGCGGTTTTCGACACGATCAGTCGATCTTGCTCCTCTAACGTAGGACGCATCGATCCCGTCGGAATCTCGTAGAGCTCGAACCATATCGTGCGGACGAGAAGTATCAAAACCATACCGACGAAAAGGGAGGACAACACACCGCAACATCTCTCAAAAAAGCTCTTCTTCAGCAATGTGTCGGCTACCGCTTCGGCACGTTGCACCAGAGTACTCGCCGTCGTCGCATCTCGAAGAGTAAGGGCGCGCCGCACCCGAGTAAGGAGAGAGCCGACCATTTCGTCTTCCTGATCGGAAAGACTCCTTCTCTTCCTGCCGTATCGTCGCAAAACGGATTCGAAGAGGATCCGCGATTTCCTCAATCGGTACATAGCGCGGAGAAGGGGGGTGTTCGGGGGAGGGGAAGATTCGGAAAGAGGAGTCCCTTACCCGAGTCAACGGCCCTTAGCCTTGCACGTAAGGGGCTCGACCCGACTACGACCAAGTAGGGAAAGGGAAACCGGAGATCCTCGCCGTCCAAGTAGAGGGTCACCTTTTTTCCCGCAAACTCGGAACCGTCTTTCGGCCACACGACGGCACGGACATCGTAGTGCGGATCGTCTACCCTTCTCCCTTCCCGGATCATGGGGGGAGTCCAAAGGTTCGCACCGGATATCTTACCCGGACGGACGGTAGCCCCCGTACGTATCCGCTCGCTCAAAGGTACGGGAATAAGCCGGAGGCGAAGAAGGGAGGGGAGGAGGGTGGCGAATGCATCGCAAGAGAGATGGATGTTTCTCGTAAGCGAGTAACAATCGACCACCTTATCATGCTCTCTGTCTATGGTATAGAGCACACGAGAGGTATGGCCCGGGGCCCCCCCTTCGATCCATTTTCGCAGAGCTGCCGTCGAAGAACCCTCCGCAAAAAGTCTCTCTTTCGGTGCCGTAATCTCCTCGAAGAGGAATGCCGTCTCGGTCATCGCATGGAATCGGAGCAGAGTGACGATCTTACTCGAACCCGCCACGATGTACGATCCGGGGTCGGCTTCGATCATCCTCTGTTTCAGCGTCACATCATGCGACACGGGCGCACCGAAAGCGGACAAGGACATGACCAAACAGAGGAACATTCGCATGGGGGAAGATGATAGCACATCTCCGAAAAGATGCAATCATGAATCCGAGATGGATTAAGTTACTTATAATAAGATATTTATGTGTTTAACATGTAGAAGAAATCCGCCCTTTTCTTACGTTTTTCCGGACAAAACCGGGTCTCTTCCGGTACAATCCCCAGCGGACCCCGGCGGAGGTGCCCTTTCCGGGTATCACAAAAAGGTGCGAATAACGACGATGGTAACCACACCCTGTCCGGATGTGCCGACCCGTCCCCCCGCCGGGTCGTTACCCGGTCCGCTCCTCCTTCAAGTCTCCGCCTCAACGGCTCGTAGAGTGGCTTCTCTCGCCGTGAATGTGCTGCGTGTGATGTTTGTCCTTATCGGATTCGCGAACTCCGTGGTATGTTGCATCGTCGCGAGGTACCCCCCCACCCCCGTTCCGCTGATCGTGCTGATCGTCTTGGCCGGATACGTAGCGGTCAGTTATGCTTGGGCGAAGATTGCGCTCTCCGTGTTGTCGGAAATTCGGCGACAATGGGGGTTGGGCGATACCGTGGAGTGACGCGGATTACGGGAAGCTCCCGTGGCCCCGCTCGGTAGTTCTCGGGATTGCCGTACCTCGAAAAGATACGGGGTTGTTGGGCGTGGACGTGGGTAAAAATGTGTTTTGCCTTTGCCACCTTGCGAAGCTACTTCCGTATGCCTACCCCCCGGTTTCGCCGTTTTGTTTGCCGGTATCTTCTGACGGAAGGTGTCGCGCTCTACCGTCTCGTGACACTATGGAGAGTGAGATGTCACGGAAAGGTGTTGCTTAATCGGAGAAGATAGCGCATACTGGCCCCTTCGGCCGGATGTTGTTTGACAGGACCGAAATAAAAAGAGGGTAAGTTATTGTGTGTGTTTCTTTTGCCGTATGCGTTTTTTTTCTCCGTCAGTATTGCGTCGCACAGGGCGGTGTGAAGGATTCTCCTTCCCCTTCCGTTGCCGACACCTCTTCGACAGGTAAAACCGAAAATTTTAGTATCGGTTACTTCGGACGATATGTCCTTGCGGGTTTCGTGTCGGGTGCGGCCGTGGGAGCGACGATCGGAAAAGCCGTAACACGCCTTCCCGGGACATCGGTAGGGGCAACGATCGGAAAAGCGGTCGCCTACCTTCCCGAAACGTCCGCAGGAGTGACGATCGGAAAAGTTGTCGCCTACCTTGCCCGGACACCGGTAGGAGCACGGGTCGGAACAGCCGTCGCATCCTTTCCCGAAACGTCCGTAGGAGTGACGATCGGAAAAGCCGTAACATGCCTTCCCGGGACATGGAGGGGAGCGGCGATCGGTGCGACATGCGGCGCCGTAACGGGTCTCTTACTCCACAGGGCCTTGCGGGGGAGAGAGAGGGGGCCACACACCTCCCCTGCCCGTCCCACAGCCGATGAAAAAGGCTTAACGCAGCTGGCGCGGACGGTGACCAAGGGAAACGTCGAGGAAGTCCGGCAACTGGTGGAAAGCGGATCCTTTGACCGCGTTGACCTTGTGAGACGCGATGCGCGAGGCGAGATACCGTTTCTCCAAGCCTGTAGAATCGGAGATATGCCTATTGCCCGATTGCTCTATGAGTTAAACAAACCAAACGAGGCCGATATGTCGGGGGCATGTATTTTGGCGGCCGGAGAAGGACATGAGAACATCGTCTCTTGGTTGCTTGTTTCCTGCGGAGCTGAGGTGGATCGACCGGACGATTTCGGAATGACCGCATTGATGGTCGCAAGTCGCGGGGGGCACTGCAACACGATCCGACTACTCATAGACAGAGGTGCTTTGATCAATAAGACCAATCCGCAGGGTGCGGACATAACGGCGTTCGGATGTGCATGTGCGAACGGACATATGGATGCCGCACAACTACTTTACGACAAGGGTATGGAGAGGGAAGGTCAGGTGAAAGGAAAGGGATCGGCCCTTGAGAGCGTAGCCCGAGAAGGTCGAACGGAGATCGTACGGTGGTTGATCGATCATCTTGGTGTGAAGTCGTCGGGAAAGCATGCGGAGGTCGCACTCGGTTGGGCGGCTCTCAAAGGACATCGGAACGTTGTGCGGCGGTTGCTCTCGGATAAAAAGTTGTGTGTCAATACGAAAGTCGGTTGCGATGGTTGGACACCGTTTCTCGCCGTGTGTGACAACGGGGATACGGAGACTGCCGGGTTGCTTTACGAACGTAACCGGCACGTAATCGCAAACACGAATGCGGACGGAGACACGGCGCTCATACGTGCAACCGTGAACGGACGTGTGGAAACCGTGCGATGGCTGATCGGAACCTGCGGTGTCGACGTACTCCGGGAACAAAAGGATGGGTGGTCGGCGTTTTGGTTTGCATGTAGCCGCGGATATACGGATATCATCGAGGAGCTACTCCCCCACGTGCAAAATCTCATCTTTGAAATCAGTCGTGCCGATAACAGAACTTGTACGCTGTTCGGAACCATGGCTTATGCCGGATGCACGGAGGCAATCCGATTATTTTTGAAAACCGATCCTACTCTGGGAGGGATGCTTAAACGATCCGGAAAGCAAAAATGGCCACCTTTGACCCTTGCGAGCAGGCAAGGACATCCGAAGATCGTCGAGTTGCTTTTGGATGCCGGTGCCCCGGTGAATGATGCCGTTTTTCAGGGATACACGGCGCTGAGCAATGCGGCTGAAAGAGGTTACACAGAGATCGTGCGACTCCTTATCCGTCGTGGTGCCGACGTAGACCCGTACCCTACGGATCCGGGGGAAAGTTCTCCGATAATTCTTGCGGCTGCGGGGGGACACACGGAGATCGTACGATTGCTCCACGAACATGGGGCCGATATTCGACGCACCGGTTGCAAAGGGTGTACGGCACTTAGTTGTGCCGAAGCAGGCGGACATACGGCAACCGCACGACTGGTCAAGGAGCTTCTTACCGGAGGCCCCGTCGACGGAGGAGGAGCCGAGAAACTCGGAAAGGCCGGTCTTGCCGGAGATGTGGGAGAGGCCGAAACGCTGTTAGGCGAAGGTGTCGACGTGAACGTCGCCGATCCGACTACCGGTAAAACGACCCTTATGCTTGCGGCGGAGAACGGTCGCACGGCATTTGTGCGATGGTTGCTTAACACCCCTGTCCGTGCCGACGTAACTCGATCCGATAAGGAGGGATGTACGGCACTGATGTTTGCAACCAAGGAGAGGCATAGGGATATCGTCGAGCTGCTCGTACGTGTCGATACCGGCACATTGTTGCTACGCCGAAGCTACACGGGATGGACGGCGCTCATGTATGCCATTGCGGGGGGGGATAGGGAAATCGTAGAACTACTGCTCTCCGAAATTCGTAACATGCAGGAGGCTTCCCGCGCATCGGGTGGTCGTGACGCCACTTTAGGGGTAACGCCGCTGATAATGGAGATCGGGTCGAAGGCCGACCATATGTTGTCTCCGGACAAGATCAATGAGACGCTTATGCGCGCAGTCAAGGAAGGATGTGCGGATTCCGTACGGTTACTCATCCAACAGGGAGCTGATGTAAATCACAGAGATGCCACGGGAAACACCCCGGTTATCCTTGCAGCTTCGAGGGGGTATGAAGCCATTGTTCGGCTACTTCTTGAGGCCCGTGCCGACCCGACTCTGTGGAATGATGCGGGACGGACCGCATCAAGTGCGGCCCGGACACATAAATACGATCCCATCGCAGAACTGATCGATGCACTGCCTACCGAAACGTCCTTCCCCGAAATACTTAAGCAACGCTGTGTGCGGTCATTACACAAGCTACATGCGGCATTGTTCGCAAAGCGGCAACAGACGCCCGATGCTTGCACCGGACATGTTTCGCAGAGATGGGTAGAACAATCCCCCGACACATCTCGCACGGTGAAGGATCAACGGTGAAGTGTGCGATTCGTAGCACGATCCGGTCGGAAGGGCTCCTTTTCGAAGGAGGCGGTCCGATCGACAAACGGGTGGCCCTTCCTCATCCGGAGAGATGCTTCCGGAATCTCCCCGAGTATTTTCCGTCCCGCCATTTTCTCAAAAAATTCGGACGTGACACCGCCGGTAGCAGGGGAGCCGGACCGTATCCCTGCGGTTGCCGGAATGCTACGGAAAAAATGTTGCTTCATTATCGAGGATCACTTACAATCGTTTCCCCGGCCGAATATCGTTTGACAAAGCCGGCCGATAGGGGGGAGAGTTGTGTCTGTTTTTTTTCTCCGTCGACGTTGCGCGACACAGAGTGATCCGGAGGATGCTTGTTCTCCTTCCGCGATCGACACTTCCTCGGCTGATAAGGCTAAGAATCTTGGTATTAGGCACTTAGGGAAATATGCCCTTGTGGGTTTTGTCTCAGGCACGGTGGTGGGAGCGACGATCGAGAAAGCCGTAGCATTGCTTCCCGGAACATCGGTGGGAGCAACAATCGGAAAAATCGTCGCATATCTTTCCCGGACATCGGCAGGGGCAACGATCGGAAGGGCCGTCGCACGCCTTCCCGAAACGCCGGTAGGAGAGACGGTCGGAAGAGTCGTCGCATGTCTTTCCCGGACATCGATGAGAGCAACGATCGGAAGGGCCGTCGCACGCCTTCCCGAAACGCCGGTAGGAGAGACGG
>JAPOVA010000042.1:0-1873 GCA_026708385.1 Simkaniaceae bacterium
TCGGACCTACGAGATGGCCCTCAAGTCGGACGAGTGGGCCGTCGAGCATCTCACAGTCGAAGATACGAAGCATATCGCCGAAAAGGAGCTCGCCTACCTCAAAGAGGAGACCGCTCCCGATCTCTTCCGACAGGAATATTACTGCGACTTCAACTGCGGCATCGTCGGGGCATACTACGCCACCCTCGTCGAGCAGATGAAAGAGGAGAAGCGCTTTACCAATCTCCCGTGGGACCGGGAACGCCCCGTATACACCAATTGGGACATTGCCCGGAACGAGCAGAATTCGATCATCTTCTGGCAGAGGGACGGGAAGATGATCAACATCATCGACTCCTTCGAGGATAAACAAAAAGGGCTCGACTACTACGCCAAGGTGGTCAATCACAAGCCCTTCACCTACGGCCGTCACTTCCTCCCCCACGATATCCGGGTCAAGGAGTGGGGAGACGAC
Source organism: Simkaniaceae bacterium (assembly GCA_026708385.1). Taxonomy (GTDB): domain Bacteria; phylum Chlamydiota; class Chlamydiia; order Chlamydiales; family Simkaniaceae; genus JAPOVA01. Next base: position 455 of record JAPOVA010000042.1, read on the forward strand.
ATCACCCGGCTCGAGAAGGCCGAAAAGCTCCGGATCAGCAAGCACTGCGTCCAACTCGTCCGGGCGCTCGAAAACTATCGACAGGAGTACGACGAGCAGAAGGGGGTCTACAAGAACAACCCCCGACACGACTGGTCTTCCCACTATGCCGATGCCGTCCGGTATATGGCCATATCGGTCGAAGGGGCCACATCGGAGCGGACGATCGAAGAGAAGCAGAAGGCATACGAGGAGGTCGTCTACGGGAGACTCTCTCCTCAATCCTTCCTCTCCCAAGGGATGATTCCCAATCCCTATAGCAGGCTTTACCGATGACTACCCTATACGACCAAGAAGCTTACGCCCCGAACACCACCTTTCCGGGAGATAAGGATGTGGTGAAAATGAGGGACGATTGGTACTTGCGCGATGCATACTACAACCAAACCAGGTGGGTCGAAGGGGATCTCGACCTCCGGTTTTTGAGTGGAGATCAGTCGCTCTTTACCACTACCTTCGGCGACTCCCCCTCCTTCGGCGGGAGGCCGTGGAACTTCAATTTGATGCAGAATACGATCAATTCGGTGGCGGGGATTCAGGCCAACAGCCGGAAGATCCCCAAAGTGGCCTCCCGACACATGGGGATGGAGGGGGTAGCCGAGCAGTATACGAAGGTACTCCGGCACATCTACGACGAGGACGACATCGGCGACACCTTGTCGGACGGATTCTATCACGCGATCACGGTGGGTATGAACCTCCTCATGCCCTTTATCGACTATCACGACGACCCTATCAGCGGCCGGGTGAGGGTAAAGCTCCTCAAGCACGACAGATTTATTGCCGATCCCTATTGGGAGAAGCAAGATCTTTCCGACTGCAACTACGTCATTATCCGGAGCATGTTGACGAAGAATGCCCTCAAGTCTCTCTACCCCGGGAAAAGCGGGGAGATAGATCGCCTTCAAGCGGGGACGAAAGATGGCAAGTTCCAATACATGCCCGAGTCGCTCGAGTATACCACCCGGAAAGAGCCGCTCGTGCAATATGACGAGCTCTACTATGCCACCCGCCGTCCCGCCGTGATCCTCGCCGATGAATCTACGGGAGATACCATCGAGTGGCGGGGAAGCGATAGTCGTCTCAGGCAGTTTATGAGAGACTTCCCCCACATCAAACGGGCAACCATCATGAAGCCGACGGTACGCCTTGCCTGCATTGCCGACGAGAGGGTGCTCTATCACGGCCCCATTCCGACGGGGATCGACACCTACCCCTTTGTCGCCTCGGTTTGCTACCACGAACGGTCGACCCCCTATCTCCCCCTCCGATCGCGGGGGATGGTCCGGGACATGAGGTCGACCCAATACCTCTTCACCCGGAGATTGCTTCTCGAACTCCGCTCTCTGGAGTCGACGGTCAACAGCGGCTTTTACCACC
>JAPOVA010000042.1:1983-5899 GCA_026708385.1 Simkaniaceae bacterium
CGAAGTGAGACGGGACCTACAGGCCCTCCTTCCGATGATCTCGGGGGTCAACCCATTCATGACCGGAACCGACCACAAAGGGGAGGCCGGGGGGATCGCCAACATCTTGGGCCAAGAGGCCGGGAACACCGCCCTTACCCGGGTATTGGAGAAGTTTGATCTGACGCAGGATATTCTCTGGCGGAGGGTAGCCGACATTGTCCGTCTCAATTATGCTCCCGCCAAGGTAGCCAAGATTTTGGGGGAAGAGCCGGCCCGGGAGTTTTTCACGAAGGACCTCGCCCATTACGAGGTCCGGGTGACCGAAGAGTTGGAGACCCTCAAGCAGAGGGAGGGTCAATTCAGACAACTCTTGATGATGAAGCAATTGGGTATCGAGATTCCGGATACGGAAATTGTCCGGAGCTCCAACCTCTCCGACAAAGAGGCGATCCTCTCCAAGATGGAAGAGAGGGCCCGGAAGAAGGATGCCCTTGAGGAGGCACAGCTCAAAGTACAACTCGACGCGCAGAAAGCGGAGGCGAACGAACTCAATGCGGCGGCCCAAGCCGAATACGGCCTCTCTCTCGAGAGGGCCTCTCGTACCGACTCGAACAGGAGTGCCATTGCGGAGAGATTGGCGAAAGCCGAGCATGAGCGTGATTTGGCTATCCTAGAGAAAATTAAAGCCATTAAGGAGCTCGAATCTATTGACATTACCCAAATACAAGATTTACTATCAGTATTAGGAGCACTACGTAAAGAGAGTAATGCTCAAATGAAAGATATGGAAAACAAAGTGCGTACGCCGAACATCGAGGAGGTAGCAACTGCTCGGTCGGGAGACATCAACGCAGCCAAAGAAGGAGCGACCAATGAAGGGTTGGCTAATGAGCGATCCGAGTAAGATAGGGCACACCCCTACGGAGACAAAAACGGTGATGGCGGAAGATTCTCCGGCCCTTGACAGGGAAGACTACGATGATACCGGAGAGGGGATCCTTCGCTATCAGAGGGAAAACGTCTCCACACTGAAGAGAAACAAGTCCAAGCGGTTCTGATGACCGGTTGGAGACCCGCAAAGCTCTTTGACGAGATGGCGCGAGAGCTCACCTTCAGCCCTTACGGCACCTACAGGCAAAGAGGGTATTCCAGGAAGAAGAGTCCCCGGAGGCAGAGCTATTCCGGAGCGGAGAGCGATCGGATAAGAGAAAACAACCTCAACCCCAAAAGGTACCTTGTATGAAGAATAAAATTCCGAGTCACAAAGAGAAGAGAAAGAGTATGCGCGGACCGGCCCGTCCCGGATACGGCCCGTCGATGTCGCCGGCTCGTGCCAAAGGGGCGATGAGGGGAATGAAGGATATGAATCCGGGGATGCCTCGGATGAAGAGATGAAGAAGAATCTCTCCAAGATAAGGAAGAAACCCGGCGGAAGCAACGTGGGGAAGTATGCGCAGGTAGCTTCCCGAAACTTCTGCGGTCCTGCGGGAGGAGCCCCCGCGGGGAGCTTTCCCGTCAACACGGCCAAGAGGAGGCATGCCGCTTTGGCCTATGCACATAATGCCCCCAATCCCGAGGGGATAAGGAGATGTGTCGCGAGACATGCCGGAAAAGGAAAAAAGTAAGAAAAAAGAGACGATAGGGGCGCAGGCCCTGAAGCTCCGGCAAGAGGCGAAAAGTCCGTACCACGACGGCGACGTCACCGAACTCCAAAGGGAGATCCTCACGAAGGATTATATCCACCGTCTTGCCGAATGTGTCGGTAAAGCCGAAAAGGACACATCCCTCTACTTTCCGTACTACATTCTCGTGATGGTGAGCAAAGAGCCCAAGTACATGCAGAATGTGATCCGAAGTAGGTTCGGCTACTTGCAGACCCCCCCCGTACCGAACTTCGATTCGATCCTCTACATCCGGAGGTATGGCTCTCCCGAACCGGAATTCTTATGGGCCGTTCCGAACAAGGAACATGTTGCCTATTTCTACGAGAATCCGACGGAGGTCCATCCCGACATGAAGCCGGCATACGAACAGGTGTGCAAGTTTGCCTCGGGGGAGCTCTACACGGAGACGATGAAAGACTTTCAAAAAGAGTGCGCCCGAATGAATGGTTGTGGATTTCCGAAGCCCTCGAATGCGGCTACTCAAAATATAGTTCTTGATTAATTTAGCAATAATAATTATAGGTTGAATTGCGAGGGCCCGCGTAAAGGGCGTCGTTTCATATCCGTAAACTATGCACCGGGGAGCGAAATCTTATGGAACCGGCTGATGAATCTAAAGCTGAGGAAAACCCGGAAGAGGTAGCGTCTCCTGTTGCTTCTCCCGAAGACTCCGACAAGGAATACAACTTTTCCCAAATGCGAAAAGCTCAACAGCGTTTGGAAAAAGAACTTGCCGAGTCTAGGGAGAGACAACAAATCTTGGAAGAGAAAATGGCCAAGGAAGAAGGTCCCGACGACAATGAGTTGGTCGACGGGGCGCAATACAAGAAGGTGTTGAACCGGCTGAATGAAGTGGAAGCTCGGTTTCAACAACACCAAATTGAGACCGATTCGGCGATTCTTATGTCAAAGTATCCCGATTTTAATCGAGTCGTATCGGAACGGAACTTACGAAAATTGGAAGAGTCCCGCCCTGCCTTATACAATATGGTACGGAGAGCGGGGGGCACGAGTCGGGAAACGGGAGAGGCGGTCTATGAAGCGATTAAAGATGCCGGCCTCGTTCCGAAAAGAGAGGAAAATAAGCGGAGAGTGGAGGAAAATCTCAACAAACCTCTTCCTTCGCAAACTCTCGACCCTGCAAGTCCCCTTGAATCGGCAAGTGAGTATAGCGAAGTCCTGACGGACGACATGGCGCGAAAGCTCTATGCCGAAGCGGTGAAATACGCGAGTTGACGGGCCTCTTCCCTTAAGAAGGAAGAGAGAAAATGACAGCCACTCCCGGGATTATGAACTCCCAAACGATGCCGGCTCCGGTACAGTTGGTCTATTCCCTGAAATTGCTCGCAACCCCCACACCCAGCTACGTTTACAGGTTTCCGGCGATGACCAAAATCATGCCGGCCCGGAGCGGACGCGTCTTTAGGATGAGGAGGTACAATCCCCTACCGACAACGCCCGTGCAGATCACCGATTCGGGGGCCGAGCCACCCAATACGGTAGGGACAACGGTCGACGTCGATGCCGAGGTCAAATATTTTGCCCAGACTATGGCCATCTCACAAATCGTCACCCTCACCTCTCAGGATGAGGTGCTCAACGGGTGGTCGATCCGGATGGCGGTAAGCCTTAGGGGGACCGAAGACACGGTCATCCGGAACGCCCTCGTTGCCACGGCATCGCGAATCGATGCGCAGGGGGGTGCAAACCAAGATAGCCCCACACAGCACGGTAAAATAGATTTCGATACCCTTACATCGCTCTTTCTCGAAGCAAACGGTCTCTCCCTTGCCGAACGGATCGGGGCAGAAGACGAATTCGGTACCTCTCCCCAGAGGAATTCCTACTTGATGATTGCCCACAGTTCCATTGTCAGAGATTTGGAGCGGACGGACGGTTTCGTACACCGTTCGCAATATCCCGGTGGAGGGGGGAGTGTTCTCCCCTCCGAATGGGGTTCGGTAGGGTCGCAACGGATTCTCCTTTCGACCAATGCGAGTGTGAGTCCGAAGTCTTCTCAAGCGGGTAGAGACGTATTGAACTGTATAGCAACGGCTTCCGAAGGGTACTACATTGTCAAGCAGAGCGGATTCTCGAGTCACTTTATCTATGTGCCTCCGGAGATTGCCTCCCCCCGTACCCGGCTTTACTCTTCGATCGGATGGAGGATGGCTACGGCTACCTCGATCTCTTCGCAGGATTGGGTACTCAACTCCCGATGCACATTATCAGACTTTTAGGAGTGAAAAATGACAACCATATACACCATG
>JAPOVA010000043.1:0-13842 GCA_026708385.1 Simkaniaceae bacterium
CTTGTTTTTGCGAGCAGGAGTCTATTTTAGCTTGGATCGATTTTTGGAGGGGCACTTCACAACAAACTACTGAATATTAGCTATTAGTTGTACTATTCTCCTAAACTAACGACTTTTTCAACACAGCCCTTCTCTTTTCGACATGTTGTCCCGATATTTTTGGAGAAATACGCTCCACATCGAACCCCCCGGCTCGGATCGGAAGAACTTGACCCGCAGCTCCGTGTTGTTTCGAACACCACCTTCCGCAAAGGTCGGAACCGGACAGGTTGCCGTTTGCTGTGGTTCGGAATAAGACGGATGTGGTACGGTTCCGAACCTTGGGTAGTTGAATTCTTGAGGAGGTCATTACCGTGTCGTCAACAGTGGGGGGAGTCAGGGGTGTCGTGTGGCTTAAAAGCGAGGAAGAGACGGCTGAACGGCCTGACAGGAACATGAGAGAACCGGGCCGGACCGAACAAGCTACGCCGGCGGACTATGCTCCGAAGCAAGAGTGGGCTACGGACTGCGACGTCGGTGGCACCGGGCAGGTGTGGAAGGTTGCCGTGTTGCCTAAACGCAAAATGAGGGCACCCGCAGGTGCAAGGTGGTCGATGGCGATTGAATGGCTTAATGAGGTGGCTGAGCGGCGTGGTGGGAACATGAGGAGGCCGGACCGGACCGGGAGAGCTACGCGTGGTGGGAACATGAGAAGGCCGGGCCGGACCGGGAGAGCTATATGGCTTGAGAAGGAGCCGGGAGGGCCACCCCTCCGGTTCTATCCGGTTCCCAAAGGAGTGAGTAGAAATTACACCAAGAAGGAGCGGGGTGCGCTCATAGACTATGCCTTGGAGATGAGGGGAAGAAAGTCCGTTGCTGAGTGCGCCGGGAAATGCGGTGCCGGCAGGAGTACCTTGGAGGGTTGGATAAGAACGGAGTGCACCACTCATCCGGTGATCGTTGCTTTAGGCGGTCGCACCCTGTTGCAGCAACTACGGCGGATCGACTACCGAGCGCTTTTAGTCGATCTCCGGATCGGCAAAGACCCGATCCTCATTTCCGACTACTCCGTAGGCAAAAAATATCGCGGCAGAAAACGAATTGTAGATGTCCGGGCAAACGAATAATCGGTTCGCGACGGCCATCCCTAATTTTGCTCCGGCGGGGGAGGGAGAGCGACGCACTTTCACCGAAGAACAAAGAAGAGGGACGGTGGGTACCGGCTATGTAAGTTTCCGGGGAGTCGATCGTAGCGTGTGCTGAGGAATGCGGGCTTTGTGAGACGGTTATCGAGCCACTTGGCAGTATGCCAATGACCGCAGGTACGATCCCTCCGACACGTACGGTCGCATGCATTCCCACGCACGCATGCCTGATAGCCGAGGATGGAGCAACCGTAAGAAAGATTTCAGGAATCAGGGCTCGACGGGCGTCGTTCCGAACAACCCCTCCATCTCCCACCACGGTATATCAAATAAAGGGTCTTCGACGGGATCGGAAGCGGTTCCTTTAGGAGAACTCCCGGGCAGTTCCGTCCTATCCGAACGACGCTGTCCCCGACTATCCCCATACCTCTTTACCCAATTGGCCAGAGTCTGCCCGCCAATCCCGCATTTCCCGGCATACTCCGGGAGCGACCCCCCCCCACGTTCACGCAACCAGCAGTCTACCGTTCTTTGTTTTTGCTCTTCGGTAAAAGTCCGCCGTACTCCCCTCCCCATCGGCACGAAATAAGGATGACCGTTGCGGGTTTCTTCTTTTGCCCCGGCAATTGTCAGACCCGGCCCCGGCAATCCGTTTCGGTCGGAATATTTGTCGGTTCCGGTGTAGTCGGAAATGAGGATCGGGTCTTTGCCGATCCGGAGATCGACTAAAAGCGCTCTGTAGTCAATCGCCCGCAGGGTCCGGTCGTCCACGTCCAAGGCCGAGAAAATCGGATAGGTTTCACACTCGGTCCTTATTTGGGCCGATATGGTAGCAGTGGAGATACCGATCTCTTCGGCGCAATCTTTGAAGGACTTTACCTCCCTCATCTCCAAGGCATAATCTACGATCTCACATCGCTCCTCCTCGGTGAACCTCCTCTGCCGCCCTTCGGGAAGGGGGTCAAATCGAAGGGGTGGCCCTCCCATGCTCCTATTAAGCCATATAGCCGTACCCTGCCCTTCACCTATTGCCAACGCCATAGCGTCCTCCCCGCCCAACGCCTCGGGAAGACAACGTGACAATTCTCTGCTCGAATGACATTGCTGCGTTTCGTCTATCCAATCGTTCAGAGTCTTACTACAAAGATTACATATTCGGGCACACTTTTTGATCGACTCTCCCTCAAACTCATCAAAGTAGTAATCTACCGCTCTTTGTTTTTGCTCTTCGGTAAAAGTCCGTCGTTCGTCCTTCCCCACCGACAAAAAGTAGGGGTGGCCCTCGTGAGTCCGTTCTTGTGCCCGGACCCACCTCTTTGTCCCCTTTTGCTTGGTGGAAAGCTTAGTTTTGATAGAGTAATCGGGAAGGTGGATCGGCCTGTGTCCCGTTCCTGCCCGGAGGTCTGCCAGAAGTGCTCTGAAGTCGGTTGTTTTGCGAGTGTGATCGTCCAAACCTACGTGGGCCATCTCTCGATAAGTCATACACTCCCCCCTGACCCATCTCGACAAACCGGTTGCGGAGGCATTGCACTCTCCGGCGCATACTTCGAGACTCTTTGTCTCCCTCACCTCCACGGCATAGTCCGTCAGTGCCTCCTGTTCCGCCTTGGTGTACCGCCTACGTTTCCCCTCAGGAAGGGGGTTAAATCGAAGGGGTGGCTCTCCCGGAACCTTATCGAGCCACTTTGTCGTCCCCTTCTCCGTGTTCGTAGGCCACACGATACCCTGTCCCGTACCTACTGCCGATGCCATGGCGTTCCCCCCAAGACATGCACTCACCTAAAGCGGAAGAGCGTATCACATCAACCTCTCATGAACAACGGTAAACCGTGTAAGAGATGGTATGCGGCACGACCCGCACCCGGGTGGGACAAATCAAAGAGGGAATTCGGAGACCGGGGGGCCTTCGAGAAGATGACCGAGAACCCCTTCCACCGGAAGGCTTACGTCGTATCTCGGACCTACGGTGGGAACGGATGCCCTCATTGCGCCAAAATAAAACAGGCAACCAATCTCACACGAAATTCCATCGCGGAAAAAGAATCGCTTGCGGATGTATATCCCGAGATTGCGCGGATGTGGTATTCCACGAAAAACGGTGCCCCGACACCGAATCATGTAAGTCACGGTAGCCACAAAAAGGTCCGGTGGCGATGCGAAAAGGGTCACGGTAGCCACAAAAAGATCCGGTGGCGATGCGAAAAGGGTCACGTGCGGAAGACCTCACTGAAAAGAGCTTTGGCGGGACTGCGTCCCGAGTGGGACTACACCCTTTTCGACTGCTCTCCGGCCCCCGGACTCCTACCCCTAAACGTTGTTGTGCGTTGACGGGTCACCGGGAAATTTTTCGGAGGAGAAGTTCTTTGACGACCTCGGGGGAGGCTTTCCCTTCGGAGAGCTTCATGACCTGTCCTACGAGGAAGTTTAGGGCCTTCTCTTTTCCGGCTTTGTAAGAGGCCACCGATTCCGGGTGGGCACCGACAACCTCATCCACGAGAGGTTCGATGGCGGAGGTGTCGTGCACCGCCCTAAAATCGGGGTTTTCCTCAATGATCCGGGCCGGATCCTTTCCCTCCGTTTCGACCATGATATCGGCGATCTCCTTGGCCATGCGCCCCGTGATGCTCTTGTTCTCGATGGCATTCACCAGGAAGGTGATCTGTTCCGGCACGATTTGGGATTCGGCGAGCGAGATCCCCTTTTCCTTAAGGCGACCGACAAATTCGACGCTCACCCAGTTGCACAGGGCGCGTGGGTTTTCACACCCCTCGAGTCCCTCTTCGAAGTAGTCGGACAACCCTTTGTCGTTGGTGAGAACGGAGGCATTGTACTCGGAAAGGCCGAGTTCTTTCACATACCTCTCGTACCGCTCGTGGGGAAGTTCCGGTACGGTTTTCCGGATCGATTCGACATATTCCTCCGATAGAACGAGGGGGGGAAGGTCCGGTTCGGGAAAGTATCTGTAATCTTTCGCCTCCTCTTTGGAGCGCATGGTGGCGATCTCTCCGGTGCCCGGATCGAACCGGACCGTTTGGCTCGGGACGACGAGGCGGGGATCATCGTGAGGTCTCTCCTCATAGGCGTGAGCCTGCCTGTGCATCTCGGCCGTGATGGCGGCTTCCATATGGGTAAAGGAGTTCATATTTTTGATTTCGACCTTGTTGCGTAGTGCCGTTTCGCCATGAGGGCGGAGGGAGATATTGGTGTCGATACGTAGCGACCCCTCCTCCATATTGCAATCGGAAGCGGCGAGGTACTCCATAACGGCTTTGATGGTCATCGCGTACGATGAAGCCTCTTTCGGAGAGAACATGCACGGTTCGGAAACGATTTCGAGGAGGGGCACCCCTGCCCGGTTGTAATCAACTCCGGCAAATTGCGAAAAGTGTTTGAGCATGCCCGCATCATCTTCAAGGTGTGCATGGTGAATGGCAAAGGTTTTACTCTTTCCCTCAACGTCGGCCGTGACGGTGCCTCCCCTTATGACGGGATACTCGAACTGGGTGATTTGGAAATTGCGGGGGCTGTCCGGGTAGAAGTACGATTTTCGATCGAATAGACTGAAAGGGGCGATCTTTGCCCCCGTGGCGCAACCGAAAAGGACGGCAAGTCGGACCGCCTCCTTATTGAGGACGGGGAGGGCACCCGGTTGTCCCGTGTCGATCACATCGATATTCGTGTTCGGTTCATCGCCGAACCGATTTCTCGACCGAGCGAAGAGTTTGGCCCGGGTGTTGAGTTGCACGTGAATCTCAAGTCCGATGACCGGTTGCCATCTCTCATAAAAGGCCTTGTGCTTCACGAGGCGACCTCTTTGGCATAGGGGGGAGGGGTAAATCGTTTTGTCGGTATGGTCTTTTCCAATTCGGAAGCGAAGTGGAGCAGGGTACCGTCGCACCGTTGCGGGCCGAGGAGTTGGATACTTCCCGGTAGTCCCTCCCCGTCGAGCATCGTGGGGAGACTGATGGCGGGGATGCCCGCCAGATTTGCTACGACGGTGAAGAGATCCTGCAAATACATCTCGACGGGAGAGCGGAACCGGTGTTTCGGGAAAGCGGTTGTCGGCGTTGTGGGAAGGGCGATGACATCGCACTCCTTAAAGGCGGTTGCGCATTCCCGGATGAGTAGCGTACGCACCTTTTGTGCCTTTTTGTAGTAGGCCTCTCGGTAGCCGGAAGAGAGGACGAACGTACCGAGCAAGATGCGCCGTTTGACCTCTTTTCCGAAACCGTCGGCCCGAGAAAGGTCGTAAAGGGCATCGAGCGACTGCCCCCTTCGCGATCGTTTTCCGTAGCGGATGCCGTCGAAACGGGATAGGTTGGTGGAGGCTTCGGCAGTCGATAGGATGTAATAGGTGGCTATGGCATGTTGCAGTAGTTTCGGGTACACGGTGACAACGGTAACCCCGAGCGATCGTAACCACTCGAGTCCCCGGTCGAAAAGGGTGCGTGCCGGCATATCGAGATGTGCGAGAAACTCCTCGGGCACACCCACCTTTTTGCCCCGTAGCGATCCCGAAAGTCCTTCCGTATACCTTTCCGGAGGGAGGGGCATACTCGTGGCGTCGTACCGGCAATGAGCGCCGATCACCTCCATCATCATGGCAATATCCCGCACCGACCCCGCAAAGGGTCCTATCTGATCCATCGAGGAGCAAAATGCCACGAGGCCGAACCGAGAAACCCGTCCGTAGGTCGGCTTAAATCCGACCGTACCCGTGAAGGAGGCCGGCTGCCTGACCGATCCTCCCGTGTCGCTTCCGAGGGCAATCGGGCAGAGTCCTGCACTGACCGCTACGGCCGATCCTCCGGAAGAGCCTCCCGGAACACGCTCTACGTTCCACGGGTTGTGCGTAGCCTGCAGAGCGGAATACTCCGTCGAAGATCCCATGGCAAACTCGTCGAGGTTGGTCTTCCCGATCAGTAATCCGTCCTCCTCTTCGATCCTCTTGATCGCGGTGGCACTGAAAGGGGCCGTGTAATCGGTGAGGAAGGCGGAAGCGCAGGTTGTCCTCTCTCCCTCTATGTGGATATTATCCTTGACGGCTACGGGGACGCCGGCCAATCTACCGAGAGGTTCGCCCCGCTCTCTTTTTTCATCGAGCTTCCGGGCTTTTGCCGTAACGCGTTCTTTGAGCAGGGATACGAAGCCGCCGATCGCAGGGTCGAATCGTTCGATCCGATTGAGGTAGTAGGAGACGATTTGAGAGGCACTCACGGTTCCGGCAAGGAATCGTTCCCGAATGGCATACCCGGTCACATCGTAGGTCAAAGACATGCGATCAAAACCGTATCACGGGGGGTACGCGGATCATCCCCCCGACATGTTCGGGGGCGTTCTCCAAGAACCACTCCCTATTCGGAGAGGGTTCGACCACATCTTCCCGCATAACGTTCGCGATATCACCGAGAACGTGGTTGCACTCGGGTACGTTCTCGGTGTCGATCTCCCGTAGGGAGTCGGCGTGGGCGATGATGGCGCGCAAATCTTCGTAGAGGGCGTCGACCGTCTCGTCCGGACAATCGATCCGACAGAGGTTGGATAGTGTCCTGATCTCTTGCCTGTCGATCATGCCCGTTCTCACCCGTATCCGTCTCCGTGGATTCTACGTGATTCCCCTTTTTTTGACACGGAAATCCGGACATATGGTACCGTCGCCCCCCGGGGAGGTGGGGAATGGGCGTAGTTGACGAGTTGTTCGAAAACAACCGCGTGTGGGCCGACAAGGAGAAGGCCGAAGATCCGGAGTTTTTCGAGAGGCTTGCGCGTGGCCGGAGGCCCCGTTTTTTGTGGATAGGATGTGCCGATGGCCGGGTGTGCGAGACGAAGCTTTTGGGACTCGATGTCGGAGAGGTATTCGTGCATCGCAATATTGCCAACCGCTTTTCCGAATCGGATGCCGCGGCGGCTGCCGTTTTGCAATACGGTGTCGAGCGGTTACGGATCGACCATGTGATCGTGTGCGGCCACTACGGGTGCGGGGGTATTGCCGCGGCGATGGAGAAAAGGGGACGTTCCGAGGAGAGGTCCCTTACCCCGCTCGATGAATGGCTCTTTCCCCTGACTGCCCTCTACGCGGAGTACGAAGAGAAATCGGAACGCGATACCTCTCCCGAAGAACGGGCGGACCGATTTACCGAGTATAACGTGCTCTCTCAGGTAGAGGTCCTATCTCGTACGTCCGTCGTCCGCAATGCACATACTTCCGGACGTAACGTGATCCTTCACGGATGGGTATACGATATCCGGACGGGGCTTTTGAAGAATCTGACCGGATGATGAGGTAATCGCGGAGATGATTGCGCCCCCGAGGCACTCTTCCCCGTCGAAGAAGACGATCGACTGTCCCGGGGTGGCCGCTCGAACGGGATCTTTGAAGAGGACCGTGATCGATCCCCCCCTTTCCGTCCGTACCGTGCAGGGTAGTTCCCGTTGCCGGTACCGGATTTTGGCTCGGAGGGGACGGCCCCGTTCCGGCAACGACGGAGAACCCCGGTTGATGAGGGAGAGGTCGGTTGCGACGAGCCCTTCGGAAAAAAGGGAGGGGTGGTTTTCTCCCTGCGCTACGATGACGACGTTGCGCTCCGGATCCTTTCCCGTGACATACCAAGCTTCACCGGAGTATCCGCGTAAGCCACCTATACCAAGACCCCTACGCTGTCCTATTGTGTAATATGCGACCCCTTTGTGTTCTCCGACAACCTGCCCTTCTTCCGTCTCGAATCGGCCTTGTTTCGGAGGGATATGGTCCTGCAGGAAGGTTGCGAAGTTCCTCTCCCCTATAAAGCAGATGCCCGTACTATCCTTTTTGTCGCAAACGGGGAGACCCGCCTCTTTCGCCATCCTGCGCACCTCCTTTTTATGCAGATGTCCGACGGGAAAGAGGACCCTTCGGAGGACGGAGGAGCGTAGGGCGTAGAGGAAGTAGCTCTGATCCTTACCGGGATCCTTTCCCTTGAACAATCTTCCGTCGACCGTCCGGCAGTAGTGGCCCGTTGCCAACGCATCGGCACCCATGGAGAGGGCTTTTTCGTAGAGGAGCCGGAATTTAATCTCCTTGTTGCAGAGGACATCCGGATTGGGTGTTTGCCCCCCTTTCAACACATCCAGAAAACGGGAAAAGACACGTTCCCGGTACTCTTTCGTAAAATTGAGCGAGTAGTAGGGGATCCGGAGTATATCGCAGACGGCTACGACATCTTCGAAGTCGTATGCGGCGACGCACCCCCTATCGGGATCCCGTTCATCCCAATTGTGCATGAAGAGTGCGAATACATCGTGACCCGCCTCCTTGAGGAGACGGGCGGAGAGGGCGGAATCGACCCCCCCCGATAGGGCAACAGCTACCTTCATGGGAGGATTATCGGTCCGGTGTCGCATTTTGTGCAAGGTGTGGTTCGGGCGACCGCGTCTTACCCCTTGCCGGTTTTGCGTTCGTATTCGTATACTTCCCCCATGAGCATGAAACGCGTTGATGTTAGGAATCTTGCACGGTGTCGGCCCTACCTGATTTGGGGCATAAGTGCATCTCTTTGTCTCTACACCTTCCTCTTGCAGGGGTATCCGAGCGTTATGGTGAACCGGTTGGAGGGTGTCTACGGGATAGGGGTAGTCAGGATCGGCATTCTGACGTCGAGTTTTTTCTACACTTACATCGCCCTACAGATCCCCGCGGGCTTGCTCGTGGACAAGTACGGGCCGAGGAAGGTTTTGGCGTGCGGCCTCTCTCTCTGCTGTGCGGCCACCTGGTGGTTTGCCGTTTCCCATACGTTTTGGGAGGGGCAACTCTCCAGAATGATCATGGGACTTGCCCTCTCTCCTTCCGTGATCTCCGCCTTTTATCTGGTTGCCAACTGGGTCCGGAAGGGGCTGATCTTCCTATTTATTACCTTGACCGAGTGTATGTTGTTGATGGGGGGGGTGTTCGGTCAGGGAGGGGTAGCGGTGGGAGTGCGCTATTTCGGGTGGAGGGGTATGTTGATGTTGCTCGTGTTGATTGGCGTGGTGATGATGGTGTTGACCGTTTTGTTGATACGGGACGGAGAAACATGGGAAGAGAAGGCGGAGGCGAGGCGCCCTTTGAAGAGCCGTCTCCGGAACTTGTGGTGTGCTTTAAAAGCCGTGCTCGGCAACGGTCGGGTGTGGATCGGTAGCCTGTACGGGGGGTTTTTGTTTGCCGTTTTTCCCGCCTTCGGTGCCTTGTGGGGCGTTTCGTATTTTTCCGCCCTGTACGGAATCGGTCCGGTGGCGGCGGCCGCCTTTACTTCTACCCTCTTTTTCGGTGCCGGGGTGGGTACCTTGATTTTGGGATATCTCTCTACCCGCCTTTCCTATTTGGGAGGTGTGATGATCGGAGCACCTATCGGGGCGTGCATCTGTATGGCATCCATCCTCATGTTTTCGGGTATGTTCGAGGGGTTGATGTTCATCACCGTCGGTTTGCTCGGGATGTTTTGCAGTGCCTATCTCTTCTGTTTTTCGATAGCGATAGGATCCGTATCCAAGAAAAACAAGGGGGTGGCGACGGGATTTACGAATATGATCTCGATGATCTTCGGTGCGCCGATTTTGCAACCCCTTATCGGGTTTTTGTTGACGTTGCAAACGCGTGCGGGGGGGATTAAGGAAACCTACACCACTCAATCATATAAGTTTGCCCTGTGTCCTTTGATGCTCTGTTTTTTCGGTGCTTTTTGCCTCGCTTTTCTATTCGAAAGGGGGGAGGTTTGCACGGAACGATCGACGTAGAGGAGGAGGGAAGGGGGTCAAGCGACACATAAGCCCGCGAGCGGTAACGAGGTCCTATTGCCTCAGGTAGTGGGGCCCTTTGGTAAGACTTGCGTAGGCACACCCTCCCGTGAGTAGCGTGAAAAGGGCCGTTATCCCTCCCGAAAGGGCCGGGTCGACATCGGTTCTTCCGATGAATCCGAAACGGATCCCGTTGATGATATAGAAAAGGGGGTTGAATAGGGAGACTTTTTGCCAGAAAGGGGCGATCGTGTCGAGGTTGAAGAAGACACCTCCCAGGTAGATAAGGGGAGTGAGCACCATCGATCCGACGGCTCCCGTATGTTCGAATCGCTTGGACCACATCCCGGTTGCGATACCCAGAAAGCCGAAAGAGAGGCCGCTTAGCGCAGCAAAATAGAAGACGGCAAGGGGGCGGTGGACGGCTAGCCAATGGTTCTCTCGGCCGAGCATAAGGAAGAGGGCGCCTGCGAGGTAGGTGAGGAGTCCTACGAGGAGACCACGGACGAGCGATGCGAGGCCGATGGCCGTTGTGATGGTGAAGTTCGGCAAGGGAGAGGTTCTGAGATCTTGTAATTCATTGATATATTTGGCCGCCATAACGGAACTCGAGGCATTATCGAAGGCGTTTTTGATTACGGACATGGCGATCAGTCCCGGGATGAGGAAGAGGACGTAGGGGACGCCACCTACCGTTCGGATGGCGTTGGCCAAGCTGAGGCCGAAGATGAGTAGGTAGAGGATGCTACCGATGACCGGGGTAAAAATGGCTTGGAGGGGTAGGCTGAGGAAGCGTCCGATCTCCCTTTTAAACAGCTTCGAAAATTGGGTGATGCGTGCGTTCGAGATCATATGTCAGGGATCCGTCCGATGCAGGATGAGCTCCATGACATCTTCGAGGGTATCCGGTTCTACCTTGACGTCGACAAGCTCCTCAAAACGGAGAGATTTCATCTTAAGACATTCATGGATGGTAGTCTGCCGGGGCACTCTTAAACAGATTGTGTCGTGCGGAGGGCGCAATATGAAAAAGACTTTTTTGAGTGCGTAGCGGTCGAGGAGGTTCTCGACGGTATCGACCGAGATGAGTTGTCCTTGGCGCATGATGCCGATGCGATCGCACAACTGCTCCGCTTCCGCCAGATAGTGGGTCGTAAGTAAGATGGAGGTATTCTTCTCCTTGAGTTCTTTGATAAAGCGCCAAAGGGATTGTCGTAACTCCGAATCGACCCCTGCCGTAGGTTCGTCGAGGAAGATCACCTCGGGGTCGTGGATCAGCGCCTTTGCAATCATGAGACGCCTCTTCATCCCGCCACTTAAAGTCGTAACGGGTCTGTCTCGGTATTCATAGAGCCGGAGCTTCCGGAGGAGACTCCGGATTTCCTCTTTCGTTTTCCTCTTTCCGTAGTAACCGGCGTAGTACTCGATAATCGTCTCCACGTCGAAAAAACCGTGATTGACGATCTCCTGCGGTACGTACCCGATGAGAAACTTACCTCGGGTCGGATCCGTTCGCATGTCGACGCCCAAGACCGTGATCGTGCCGTGCGTTGCCTTCTGCAGGGTCATGATGGTCGATATGATCGTTGTTTTTCCGGCTCCGTTGGGGCCGAGCAGGCCGAAAATTTCCCCCTGTCGAAGGGAAAAGGAGACGTTATCCACCGCCTTGAAGGAGCCGTAGCACTTCGTAAGCCCGGTGATCGCGAGGGGAGGGGGATGATTCTCACGCATCCCCCCATCGTACCGACCATGGGGGAAAATGGCAACCCGGAGGTCGGAATGCTCCGGAACCGCACAGGTGAAATCCGACCCCCCTTTCCCCCCGAAGGTAAGGAAGACGAACAAAACATACGGCGAGACATGTGCCGAGACGGTTTGCCCCCTCTGCCGGATGTCGGGGTAGGTTTATGGTCCGAGTTATTTTTTAAAGTAGTCGGAAAGAACCGGGTTTTTTCCGGCCCGGAGGTCCGTCAAAAGTGCTACGTAGTCGAGCCCCCATAGGATGGAGTAGTCTAACCCTAAAGCAACGATCACCGGGTGAGTGGCGCACTCTGCTCTTATCCAACGCTCCAAGGCACGCTCGTCGACACCGCATTCCGTAGCGCACTCAGCAACGGACTTTGTTTCCCTTTGCTCCAGAACATAGTCTACCAGAGCACTCCGCTCCCCCTTGGTGCAAAGTTTACGCACTCTTCCGGAAACCGGGCCGGACCGAAAGGGTGGCCTTCCCGTGTTCAACTTCCCGGGCCGGCCCGGTTTTCTCGTGTTCCCATCAAGTCGTTTAACCGCCTTACCATTAAGCTGTCCCCTCTCTTCGTCCGACTGCGAAAGAATCTTGACGGAACGTTGCCCCAAAGAGTTCCGAGAGTTCCGATCAACCTCATCGGATCCGGCATCCCTGAGGCGACGGAACACCCCTAAGCGTCGGAACATAAACGCGAACGGAGATTCCTCGATTGCTCTCTCACCCGGGTCGCTCGAACGGAGGCTACGACTCTCCTTGTCATCCACCGCTGATGCCACGTCCTTCCTCCTCTTGCACGCGCGAGTGCGCCACAGTCTACGGTATGGGGCACATTATGTCAAGTCGATTCCTCTCGGACATCGGAACCGCACAGGTGAAATCCGACCCCCCTTTCCCCCCGGAGGTAAGGAAGACGAACAAAACATACGGTGAGACATGTGCCGAGACGGTTTGCCCCTCCTCCGGATGTCGGGGGTAGGTTTACGATCCGAGTTATTCAACGCAGTCGGATATTTTTGAATACTTGATGAAATCCGTTATATGTGTTATAATGTATCCTGTTTTTTATGTTAATTTAATACTTAACGGTAACATTATGAAGCTTGGTAATTCACATTTAACTCTTAACCAATTAACTATCAGAAAAATGTGCAAAGAGGCCGAAGATCAACACCCCGAAGTGCTTCATTCTCAAACTCTTTATAACGGTTTCGCCTACTCGTGTTCGGATGCCGAGCAATGGAAGAGTACACTGCACGAACTTTTTCAAGTAGATGCATTTAAAGAAGATATAGAACATGCTTTCGAAAATCGGACCGATCGTCACCGGGGCACTCTCATCGTCGGGTCGGAAGGGACGGTTTCTTTGGAAGTTGTCGGGAAGCAAATCCGTCCGCTATATACACAACTCAGTGATATTCGGGATGCTAAGGTCAGAGAGTGTATAGAGAAGATTATGGCCTTGACAGCCCGCTACTTTCCCGGAAAAAAGGGTGGGCCCTCCGGACCCGTGCCTAACCAACCCGTGTCCGACCCATACGCTGTTCATGCGTCGCATAATGAAGGGGGAGGTAATGCGGTCGAGCTCCCGGAACAACCCGAAACCGTTTGCGAAGAGTTGCCCTATGGGGAGCAGTGTGACGAAGGACGGCGGGATTCGGTGACGGGCCTCGCATCGACAATTGCGACACCGCGAGAGCCACTCCGGGATATGGAGAACGAGAGGGCAACGTCAGGCGAACGAAAGGATACTCTTGACGGGGGGTCTCGGGAAGCCGGGGGTGCGGGGAACCATGCGCTGCCGTTACTCGGAGAGACGGAGGAGGGTGTGCGGATCCTCGAAGAGCAGGATGAGGAGATAGCCGAACAACCCCGGAACACGGAGGACGAGCAGGTCTCTTCAGAGAAAGGGGTCGAAGGAGGACAAGACCGGATCCCGTGTCTCACGGCGACGAGCTCGGAACGGGAAGGCCGGATTCGGCAACCGGAAAAGGAAGAGGCGGACTCGAATACGGGGAGTGATGCCTTTGCAAAAGAACAACAGCAAGAGCCCTCGGAAGAAGGGCTGTGTACGGTATCCCCGAACACTCTCCATACGGGGGTTGTGCGTAGCAATTTGTGTGGGCAGGTGCGGGTATTGGAGGGGCAAAATGAGGCCCTTACCGGAACGATAGAGGCGTTACGGGCACAACTTGCGGATGCGGAGAGCCGGAACGGGGAGGATAC
>JAPOVA010000043.1:13852-30212 GCA_026708385.1 Simkaniaceae bacterium
CGACTGCAAGGGCAATGCGAGAAGATGAAACGGCAATACGAAGGGATGCGGGATGCGGTACGTGCAAAGGAGGAGGAAATCGGTGCCCTTAAGTCGCAAATCGGTACGCTGAAGTCGCAGATGCAGGATGAGGTGGAGAAGAGGTTGGCTCAGGAAACGTCAGCTAGAGAGGAAATAAATTCTTTAATGACTAGTTATCAATATCTTGAAGATGGTTTTCTCCATCCGGAGGAGGTATACGAGGCTTCCGTACCGGCCGGACACGCCGGATGGCCGAGTGAATCGCCGAAGGAGAAGGTAACCCACCCGAGTATGGCGGAGAGACACAAGCTGGAGGACCGCATCGCACGGTTATCGGCTCATATTGCGGAGTTGGAGGAAGCGCTTGCAACACAATCGAAGCATTATGAGGAGGAGCTGGAAGAGAGGAGGGCGCTACAAAGCAAGTATGATTCCGCGTCACAGGCGTTGCAGGAGAGCCGGGTCCGACAGGAGAAACTGGATGGGGAATTGGCATCCATAACAACGGAAAGGGAAAAGGACGAACTGGTCTTGGCGGAAGCGTGCAGGCGTGCGCGAAAGGCGCGGGATGAGACGGAGCGTCTGCGGCAGGAAAACAACGAGTTGCTCATATTGGAGGAACAGGCGCAACGCCTACTGGATTGCAACGTGACATTATCCCGGGACAACGAGGGTTTATCTCGAGAGGTTGAGCGACTCTCGGAACGGGAGAGCGGGCTTATCGAATTGTTCACGACATTGGCGAAAAAATACGGAGGATTCGGGGCCGGTATATGTACGAAAAAAGCCGTAGCGGACCAATTGGACAAACTGCTTGAGCGGCTATCCGATGCCGGGGATTCCGGGATAGAAGACTGCACCGATGATGAGTACGTCGAAGGTGCCGTAGTATAACCATACATGACGGGAAAAACATTTTGAGAAAGGGGATGGTGTGTTATATCTCCGCTTAGGGGATGGCCGTTTTCGGGCGGCTCTCTTCGTAGGTTGGCGTATATGACGAAGCTTGAGAAGAACAAAATTCCTTGGGATGAGCTTTTCCAACGGGTGTTCAAGTCGGGCGGTATCCTCTCCTGCATGGGTGGTGTGGTTTCGGGGGCGTACTACCTATACTCCTCCCTCGTCCGCCACTGCCCCGTCGAGAAGACGCGACTGGGTGTGGGTCTGATGACGGTTGGCGTGGTTACTTCTTGGTTATTTGCGAGGAAGATCGGTTTTGTCAACTTTATCAAATCCTGTACCGTACACTTTTCCTCCCTCCTTGTTTTGCTATCTGCTTGGATTCTCGTGGTTAGGTTGTTGTATTTTCTGGTGAGGTGACGGGGGCGTACGGATGTTGAAGAGGGTAGTATGCCGTATGTGCCGATGAGGGATGATCACCCCCCTTACCGCGATGGCCTCTTCTCCCGCCGGTATACCGAAGATACCGTTTCGGAGTGCCTCTTGTGTTTCCGGTAGAGTTCGTCGCTTTTGTCATGATCGGGATCGTTGCCGGGTTCGTAGCGGGGTTGATGGGGATCAGCGGGGGTATGGTGATCGTCCCCTGTCTTGCGTTCGCCTTCTACGTACTCGGTATGCCCGACGCATACCGGATGCATGTCGTGATCGGCACGGCCTTTGCCGCCATGGTATTCGGAACGTTTGTCTCTTCTCATACCCACCGCAAGCACGGGAGGGTGCTTTTTCACGTTGTCAAGCCGATGACGTGCGGACTCATCGTCGGTGCCGTCATCGGCGCTTGCATAGTCAGGGTCCTTTCGGGGAGGGTGCTACGCATCCTCTTCGGAACCCTCGAACTTGTCGTAGGAGGTCGTTTCCTCCTTTCCGTAAAGGAGATGAAGCGTCATGCTTCCTTGCCATCGCGGGGTATTTCGGCTCTGATGGCGACCTTTGTCGGCATCCTTTCCACGGTGCTAGGAATCGGAGGAGGGTTGATCAACGTACCTCTTTTGCTCTACTTGGGGGTACCGACGAAACAAGCCATCGGAACCGCTTCCCTGCTCGGGTTCGTCACCTGTGTGCTGGCCACCTGTTCCCTGCTCATCGCGGGGTGGGGCTCGGTCTCTTATCCGCACGTCGTGGGTTGGATCCACATTCCCGCTTGTATCGGTGTCGGTATGGGTGCCGCATGTAGTGCGCCGGCAGGTGCCGGGATGACCGCGCATCTACCTGCTCGGGTTTTACACAAGGTATTCGGTTCTCTCCTCTTAGCTGCCGGGTTGATGTTGATTGCGGGTTGACGGCTAAGCGGTACGATGCGATTGAGAAAGGATACCGCTGTCAGGGAGTTCCTTCACGTTGCATGACGGACCGGATATTACTCAAGACCTGATCGTGTAGCACGGCATTCGAGGCGACGATGGAGCCGGGTTCCAAGGTCTCGTACGTGGTGCCCTCGAAGTTGGAAAAGGTCCCTCCGGCTTCTTCGACGATGAGTTTGCCGGCCGCATAGTCCCAAGGACAGAGAGAGACCTCCCAAAATAGGTCGAATCGACCTGCCGCAACGTAGGCCAGGTCGAGCGCGGCCGAGCCGATACGTCGAAGGGGAAGGCCCATCTTGGCAAAACTCGTGAAGAGGTCCAAACAAGAGAGGGGATTTTCGTGAGTGTTATAGGGAAAGCCCATGGCCGATATCGCACTGTCCAAGACTTCCGTTTCCGTTACCCGAATGCGCTCTCCGTTAAGGTAAGCTCCGTTGCCCTTCTCCGCAACAAATAACTCATTGAGAAGGGGTTGATAGATGACCCCCGTGAGTACTTCATTCCGAAACACGGCGGCAATGCTGGTCGAAAACATGGGAATGCCGTGCGAGTAATTCACGGTTCCGTCCAGAGGGTCGATGATCCACCGAATCGTATCTTTGTGTTCCCCCGAAAGGCCGCTCTCCTCGGCGAGAAAGGTGTGATCCGGAAAGAGACCCTTGATGAAGGTGATCATTATTTCTTCCGTCTCCGTGTCGGCCTCCGTAACCAAGTTGTGCGCCCCCTCCTTATTCGTCGTGTGGAGAGGGGTGCCGAACTTCCGCTTCAGCACGGCACCCCCTCTCAGGGCGGCGAGGGTCGCCGTCATCGTCAGGCGGGACAAGAGGAGGTTGGGAAGGCCGGACTGTTCGTTCATCATAGTGGTGTGCGTTCGTTTGTACCCCTTTTACTGCCTTTGCGAAAAAAAGGGAAGGAGAGCCGCGCTTTTCGCATGGTTGCGTAGGAAAATGAGAGAAATAGGAAGGCAATGAGAGTGATGATGCCGTCTGCAAGAGGCATCAAGAGAAGGTCGGTGACGATTCCCCGTCTCGTAAAGGGTAGGGTGATACCGCGAAGGTGCAGGAACCCGAGCTCGAGACAAGTGATGAGGGAGGAGAGGAGGGTGGCACAAAAGAGGGGGCCGAGTCCCTGCTCTCGGGGGAAGAGGCGACACTTGTTCAGGGTAAACAGGGCAAGGGTAAAGAGCAATGCATGGGTGCCGAAAGGGTAGAGCGAGGTAAAAAGATCGACGATCACGCCGGCAAGTACTCCCGACCATAAGAGCTTCGGCAGGGGAAGCCGGATAAAGCAGATTGTGAGGAAGGGGAGGAAAGGGTAGATGTGATACGTCCCCGTCACACCCTTCGGATGAAAGAGGAAAAGAAGACCGAGGAAAAGAAAGGGAGAGAGGGGGACGCTTCTCATCTCAACAGGCACCTTGCGGTGCGAAAAGATGGGGGATCGTCTTGATGATCAGGTACAGGTCGAGGAAAAAATTCCTTTTCTCGACGTAGAGACAATCCATCCGGATTCGTTCGGCATGGGTCAGGAGATTCCTTCCGGAGGTCTGCCACATTCCCGTAAGTCCCGGTTTGACCGAGAGGATGATCGTCGCATACCTCTCAAAAAGGCGATCTTTCCTACCGGAGGGATCGCATGGAAGATAGGGTCTGGGACCTACGATACTCATCGACCCTTGCAAAACATTGAGTAGCTGTGGCAATTCGTCAAGAGAATACCGGCGTAATATCCGACCTACGGGGGTGCAACGGGGATCTTCACGTATCTTCCTCAACCGAGACCATTCCCGATCGAACGTGTCGGACGCCTTCAGAACACTTGCCATCCGCTCATCGGCATCGAGGTACATCGTTCGGAATTTGTAAATCTTGATCGGTTTGCCCCCCTTACCGAGTCGATCGGCCTTGTAAATCACGGGGCCCTCGGAACCCCACCTGATCAAAAGGGGAATCACGACAAGGCAAGGTGCGAACAACACAAGAAGGAAAAGGGCCAGCGCGACGTCACACGTACGTTTCATGCGCGACATGGTACCGGTTCCCGGTTTTTTCGGGGGGGGGTGGTCGTGAGCTACCATGACGGGACGGATACGGGCCGCGGCCCGGACATCTTCGGGCTTTACCCGTGCGATTCCTTATGGTTGCTCCGATATGTTGTCCCGTGGTACGCTGTCGCCCGAGGAGTCGTAACATTCGGAGGCAAGCAAGCCGTGGCAATCCCGTCCGACAACACTATCGTTCCGGTAACGACCCGGGAAACGCCCGAGGCGGATATTCTCGTGTCGCCTCCCGAAGAGGAGGCTGATGTTGTTCTCAAAACCGAGATTGTTGCTCGCGACGCTCTCAACAGGGGTTTTCGGTGCAGGGATCTGTTTTGTTGGTCCCCCCTCAAATGTGCCACCGGGATAGCTATCACGGTCGTGTCGAGTTCCGTCATCATGACGACCACAACCACGGGCGTGGTCTACGGCGGATTTGTGGGAGCGGTGTTGGGGCTTTTCGCTCCTTTGGTTCCGATTGCCGGTGTGTTGACCGCATATGGCTGTTGGATCCACCCACCGTGCGAATGCAGTTGTAGAGGTGCGGAAAAAGAGAGGGGGCCGGCTCATGACGTGGAATCCGCCACCGAGCAATCGGACCTCTCTCCGTTGACACCTGCCCCGGTTCGCATGCGGGGGCGGAGAGAACTTTTGGGTGGACCGGTTCCCGGAGGCCTCACCGTACCGGGCGAACTCGTGGGCGAGTCGTCCGTTTAGACGGATCGGACCTCGTACACCGGTTTTTTTCTTTGGTCTGTTCACATTCGGGACGGTTCGCGTTATTGACCGCGAAAGCGAGCCGATCGGGAACAAAGGGGAGAAGCGGGTGCTCCCGACGGCCAATCAGTCCGATCACGGGTAAGAGAGATATCTTGTTGCGTCCGTTGTGTCCGCTCGTCCCGGCCGGTTCCCGAACCGCAACCTCCTCCCGAAATCACGGAACCTTCGGTGTCGCCTGCCTACCCGCGGGACAACATGGTCGTGTTCGGAGTGATGCCCGGACAGATTTCCCCGTTACGGCCTTCGGTGTTTAAGGGCAGGTTATCGTAGCTTGCCTATATATCCGGAACATGCTAACCTCCGCCAATTCTACGGGCAATCCGAGGAGAGAAGAGATGTCTTGTTTTCCGTGTTGGCAAGGGCCGTCGTCCAAAAAACCCTCGGATGTCGAGGATCGGGTAGTGGTTAATGTGCTATCTCCGGATGTAGCTGAAAAGATTATCGGGATAGGCCGGGATGTATTGGGATCGGAGGGGGAGATTGTTTCCTTGTCCGTTGCCGCTCCCGGTCAGGGGACGATACTTTTTCGGAGAACCAAAGAGATCACCGGCCCCGAAAGGGGCGGGTCGCAGCTATCCGCTCATATCTCCGGTCCGTCTCCCACGCCCCAACGCGTTCCCGGCGTGCTTACCACGCTCCCGGCCGGAAGAAAGATCAAAGAGACCGCAGGGCCTGCCAAAGCGGTTGCGGAACATTTCGAGACGGGGGATGTGGATGTGAGGGTCGGAGACTCGGATGCTCTGCTGTCGGCGAACAAATAAAAGGAACTCTTTACGACGAAGTGTGGTTGTGTAGAGCGTTGTAAGGCCGAACGATCGAAGAGAGAAGTAGAGCAGGAGCTTGAGGGGTTGTCACCGAATCTTCTTCCGATGATCCCTGCGGGGAGGGACACGATAATACGTTTGTGCACCGTGGGAGTGATGTCTTCCGTTCCCGTACCCTCCCCTTGCCTTTGAGTGATCGAGAATGGAAGGTGTTGCCGTATGACGGATCGTGTGGGAGTTTTCCGTGTGGTTCGCGGTGTGCATGTTCTCCGGGGCACCGATGTCGGTGGCAAGGATAACGGGTTCCGAGAGACAATCGAGTTGGGGGAGATGCTCTCCTCTGCCTTGAGCACGTACGAGTCCGTGTTTTCCCGGGTGGGGGGATATCGGGAGGACGCCTCTCGGTCACAACGCGCGGAGTTGGGAGCTGCCGAGCTTTGCGTTATAGGTATGCGCGTACTTTGGATCGTGGCATTTGGTCGGTGGATGTACGATGTCCGGGTGTCGCTTATGCAACAAGAGCGAAATGATCAAACGGTGATGTTGCTCGCTCGTTCGGACGAGGTGCTGACGGAGGTCGGGAGACTTCAAGAGGCAGTTTTCGAGAAAGTACGAACGTTCCGCGCGTTCCACGAGTTGAGATAGGTGGCCGTAAGGACTGCGATCTTTTTAGTCGGAGAGTCTGCTATCGGATCGGAGGGGGCGTGTCGTTGCCCGTGCGTCATTCCCGGGGAGAAGAACGGTCAAATCGTAGGGGGTTCTCCGTCTCGGCCACGAAGGTGAGGTGCCCTCACACCCGAACATATGGGTGCCCGTCATGCCGGCATCTTCATGGTCGGAACCGCTCCCCCCCGCACCGAAAAGGCAGTGCATCTCCTCGTTGACGCCGGAGGGTCATTTCCCTTGCCCGATGGAAACGCCGGGGGGGGGGTATGAGTGCTATCGCGTACGATTACCGTGCGGAGTTGAAGGTGGCCGGGGCAGAGTGTTGTGGGTGTACGTGCCGCTACATCCGCTCACGCGGGGTGCGGGTAGGGTGATCCGGAGTCACCTCTCTTCACCGGGCGATTGCCTTGGCGAATTCCTCTGCGGTCATGATCGTAATCCCGGCCCTTTCGGCCTTTTCGTACTTGGAACCCGGATCCTTGCCGAGGAGGAGGAAGTCCGTTTTCTCGCTTATGCTCGCAGTGACCCTACCTCCCCGTTCCTTGATGAGATCGGTCGCCCGAGCTCTCGTAAACCCGGTCAGAGAACCCGTAAGGACAAACGTTTTTCCTTCGAAGGGATGTCCTGCGATCGTCCGGATAGTCGGCTCAAAGCGGATGCCGACGGCGAGAAGGTCGTCGATCTCCTCGGCATGCCCCGGGTCGGCAAAAAAAGCTACGACGGCCGAAGCACTCTTCTCGCCTATCCCGTAGATCTCCGAGAGAGTTTCGAAGGAGGCTGTTCTGACCTTCTCAAGAGATGTCCGGTGCTCCGCTACAAGTCGGGCCACTCCTTTGCCGACGTAGGGGATGCCGATGGCGGAGAGGAAACGGGTCAAAGGGACCGTTTTCGACCGTTCGATGTTGCGTAGAAGATTATCGGCCGCCTTGTCCCGGAATCCTTCCAACGCGCGTAGATCCTCTCCTTTGAGGAGGTAGATATCGGAAAACGAGGAGACGAGGCCGGCGTCGATCAGCCGCTTCACCACTTCGGGACCCATTCCCTCTATGTCCATTCCCTCTTTTCCGACGAAAAAAAGAAGGCGTCGTAGATGCTTACCTCCACACGTTTTTTGCGAAGCACACCGGGTCGCAACGCCACCCTCTTCCCGGACTACGGGTGATCCGCATACGGGACAGGTAGCAGGCATGTGCCAGGGACGACTGTCAGCTCCCCTTTTTTCGGGAATCACCCGGAGTACCTTCGGGATGATATCCCCCCCTTTGACGATGATGACGTGATCGCCGACCCGGATATCTTTCCGAGCAATTTCACGGGCATTGTGCAGACTCACCCGCGATATCGTGCTTCCGGCAAGGGAGACGGGGGTGAGAAGGGCTACGGGAGTGAGCACGCCCGTCCGCCCCACCTGTACGGTGATCTTTTCGATCACCGTTTCCCCTTGCTCGGGGGTGAACTTGTATGCCGTTGCCGATCGGGGGCTTTTGCTTATGTGGCCCAAGCGATCTCTCTCCTCCGGATCGTCCGTTTTAATCACGATGCCGTCAATCTCAAAGGGAAGGGCTTCCCTTTCCGCTTCGATGCGCGCGGCAAAGGCAAAAATCTCTTCCGTCGAACGGCAGATAGCGGTGTGTCTCTCCTCCATGGCCGGAAGTCCGACCTTGCGAAGAAAAGAGTGGGTTTCCTCTTGCGTTAGGGAGTAACCTCCGGGAAAGAGGACCGAGTAAAAGAGGATGGCAAGGGGGCGTTTCCGGGTCTCCTCCGGATCCAGTAGCTTGAGTGATCCTGCGGCGGCATTCCTCGGATTGGCCCAAGTGCGCGATCGGTTCATGGCGACAAAGTCTGCCTTGGGAATGAATACCTCTCCACGCACCTCCACGCAGTCGGGGGGGGAATCTCCCGAGAGCTGTTCGGGAAGAGAGGCGATCGTCTTGAGCTGGGCCGTAATCTCCTCTCCTTCGTGACCGTCTCCCCGTGACAGGGCACGTGTGAGTACCCCCTTTTCGTAACGTACCGAGACGGCCACTCCGTCCAGTTTCAGTTCGGCTAAAAAGCGGACCTCCTCTTTCCCGAGCCATCTCCGGACCCGATCGATGAAGTCGGAAACCTCTTGCCGGGAGTAGGTGTTGGATAAGGAGAGCATGGGAATATCGTGTTTAATGCGACGAAATCCCCTGACGGGTGATTCCGCAACCTTTTTCAAGGGGTTGTCGGAAGGTGTGTCGGACCGTGTAGCCTCGTACTCTTTCGCCTCTTTGACGAGGAGATCGTATTCGTAATCGGTAATTTCCGGTGTGTTGAGATCGAAGTAGAGATGATCGTGCCGTTTGATCTCTTCAAGGAGCTTTAGGTATCGGTCTTCGGACATTTCAGCACGATTGAAGTAGCGAACGGAGCCAAACACAGAGTCCCTCCCCGGGCGTTCGCATTGACCATACCGGATCCTCCGTACTTTTTCCCGTCGCTATTGAGAATTTCCTGAAAAGGTCCTTGCCAGGGGAGGGTAACCCCTTCGATCATTCGGTCGGAAAAGTTGTGCGCGCAGAAGAGTTCTTCACTATTCCCGATGCGGAGGTAGGCAAAATAGGGATCGGTTTCAACCTGCAAGAATCCGGAACGGGTGAAATCCCTTTCCCACAGGGCGGGTCTTGCCACGTAGAGCTTGTTGATCTCTCGCACATACGTATGCAACTCTTTGTGAAACCGGAGGGCCGTAAGTTCCGAAGGTAGTTCCTCCGTACAATCCCACTCATTCCACAGGCCGAATTCTCCTCCCATGAAGAGCAGTTTTTTTCCCGGATGACAGATCATGTAGGAAAAGAGGAGGCGGAGGTTGGCAAATTTTTCCCTCTCATTTCCGGGCATTTTGCCGAGGAGACTCTTTTTCCCGTGTACCACCTCATCGTGAGACAGGGTGAGGATCCGCTTTTCTCGGTAGTAGTAGCCCATTTCATGGATGAGGGTACCGATCCGTCTCGGACGTTCCGCAAAAGGAGTCGTGAAGACGGAGAGAGTGTCGTGCATCCATCCCAACCCCCATGAGAGGTGAAACCCCAGCCCCCCTTCGGGAGGATCCCCTTCGGGAGGGTGGGTGACCTTCGGAAAGCCGTGTGATTCTTCCGCAATCATCATGACCCCCGGGAACCGTTCGGCCACCGTCGTATTGAGTCTCCGTAGTAGGGAAACGGCTTCGAGATTTTCCGGACCACCCTTTTGATTCGGAATCCACTCCCCCTCTTTGCGACCGTAGTTGAGGTAAACCATCGATGATACGGCATCGACTCTAAGACCGTCGATATGGCATGTGTCGAGGTAGAAAAGGGCGCTACCTATGAGAAAGTTTGCCACCTCATACCGGCCGTAGTTGAAGATCCGGGTTTCCCATTCGGGGTGCAATCCCTGCCTCGGATCGAGATGTTCGTAGAGACAGGTACCGTCAAAGCACGCAAGGGCATGTTCGTCGGACGGGAAATGACCGGGAACCCAGTCGAGCAACACCCCGATCCCCTCTCCGTGCAGGTGATCTACGAAAAATCGGAGATCGTCTCCGGAACCGAAACGGCTTGAGATCGCGTAAAAGCCCGTGACTTGGTATCCCCAGGATTCATCCAAAGGGTGTTCCATGATCGGCATGAGTTCGACGTGAGTATAACCCATCTTCTTGCAATAGCGGGCGAGCTCGACCGCCAAAGTCCGGTAGTTGAGAAAGGCCCCCTTTTCTCCTCGCTTCCACGATCCCGGATGGACTTCATAGATAAGGAGAGGTCCCTCCTCAGGAGATTGCCGGCACGTTGCCCTCTCCGCCATCCACTCCCCGTCTTGCCACACGTGCCGATCGAGTCCCGCTACAATCGATGCCGTTGCGGGGCGCATCTCCGTGCGGAGGGCGTACGGGTCGCTCTTTTCAAGGGGATGTCCGGTGGAAGAGAGGATGTGAAACCGGTACCTTTCACCCTCGCCCAAACCGGGGAGGAAGAGCTCCCACACTCCCGAAGAGTCCATTATCCGCATCGGATAGAGTCCCGCCTCCCATTTGTTGAAGTCGCCGATGACGGAAACGGCTTGAGCGCAGGGGGCCCAAACGGTAAACTTCACTCCCGAAACCCCCTGATGTCGGGTGATGCGCCCCCCCATGACCTCATAGATCTTTTCGTGAATCCCCTTCGAAAAGCGCTCTTCGTCTTCTTGCGAGAAAGTAGGTGAAAAGGAGTAGGGGTCGTGTGCCTTCAAACCGGAGGGGTAGGTGATGAGGTAATCGGAAAAGCGGGCATCGGGAGGAAGGGGGACGGAAACGATCCCCCCCGTCTCCACGATTCCCTTGACGGTTGTTCCTCGCCATTCGATGGCGGGCGGTTCGGGTCGTAAAAGGCGGACCGTTTTCCCGGAAGGGCCGTCATGCAGACCGAGTATCCGGTGGGGGTGGCGATGCAACTGCTCGACATCCATCGAAACCTAGTGCCTCGCGTAGTCGGTGATGGTCGGCGGGCGTTGCGAAATCCCGTCGTTCGGGACCGGTGCCGGTGTGAAGATCGAGAACGACTCGAAGAAGTCTTCGGCGTGAGATGTTGCACCGGGCGACCGAAGATCGTGCCGGGTGGGTGTCGGAACGGACCACATAGGACATCAATCGGGTAGGATCGTAAAACGGGAATCGGTCGGTCCGTCATCAAAAGCATCCCGGGTCGGAGGAGGGGGGTAGGGGGGGACTGACCGGAAACCACAACCCTTGAGTATTTTGGGATATCCGAAATGTTCTATGACCGGCCACTGCCTGCACACCTGCGGACGTAGCCTATACTGTCCGCACTCTCCCCCCTTTTGCAGATAACGACATCCCATGACATACATCTCCTTCCCTTCGTAAGAGTAGGGCTTCGACGTACGCATGTAGAACCCGTGTATCTGTGTGTACCAGAGAAGAAACAGTCGTCCCCACGGACTTTTCGAAGCGCGAATCAAGACGTAGTAGCAACAGTTACCTCTCCTTTTGCACTTCCCGACCCGTTTGAAAGGGGGGCGGATGATCAGACGGGCCAAGGCTTGCACGGCTTGGTCGATGAGAACGTAGGGCAACGCAAAGGACTTGAGCGTCACCCGTATGAATCCCGGCACGAAGCGACGGGGAAGTTTGCGAGGGGGGGGAGGCGTATGCCCCTCTTCCCCTGCCGATTCCAAAAGATCGGCGAGGAGGTCGTCTATGGGTCCCGATAACACCTTTCAGCAAAGTCCCAGTGGATTACGTCTTTGAATTGTTCGATGAAGCGGGGGCGTTCGTTCCGGTAATCGATGTAGTAGGCATGCTCCCATACGTCCAACGTCAAGACCGGAACCTTGTCGTGCTTCAACGGGGTATCCGCGTTGCTGAGGGCCATGATCTCCAACTCGCCGGAGTCGTTCTTGGCAAGCCACGCCCAACCGGAACCGAAGAGGGTCGTCGCGGCATCGGCAAACCGGCTCATGAACGTCTCCACACTGCCGAAATCCCTCTCGATCGCCTCCTTGAGTTCTCCTTTCGGCATCCCTCCCCCGTTCGGCGACATACATTGCCAAAAGAAGGTGTGGTTCCATGCCTGGGCGGCATTGTTGAAAACGCCTCCCTGTGAACTCTTCACCACCTCTTCGAGCGAGAGCTGTTCTTCCTTTTTTCCCGTGACCAGGCCGTTGAGCTTCTTGAAGTAAGCCGCGTGGTGTTTATTGTAGTGGTAATGCATCTGCTCTTCGGAAACGAAAGGGGCCAGCGCCGACAGATCGTAAGGTAGGTCGGGTTGTGTAAATGTCATCGTCGTTTACCTCGATTAACGGTACGGACTGATCATAGGGGGGTTGTTCTTTTCTTGCAACTTTTCGGTCCCTCGAGCGACGATGCCTGCCGGAGCATACCGATCGCACCACCATCCAACCACTCCACGGGACGATTACGCAACGTATGTTCCATCATCACCCCCGCCACGTACCGCAATCGCATGTTCGGCCGGTAAGAGGTGCTCGTCGCGAGAATATCCGTCTTCACTCCCCTCTACCACGCCGTCGGTGAGCACCGTACATGTACGGGAAAGCGGATATGGCCGAGAGGGATACGTTGAGAATCCCCACCCCGGCAATGCCCCCGGTCACTCCTCCCACGCCGGCGTATGCGATGACGGTACCCAAAGAAAACCGAGAGGGTAACAATGCCGCCCCCGCCCTGCATCCCGTCACTCCTCCTGCGAAAAACGCTACCGCATATGCCACAACAAGGCCGACGGACAATCCGCCCGTTTTCGTGCGACCCGACTCTGCCGTAGCGCGTGTTGCGTCCGTGTCGGGCCGGTCGTCATCCACGGGCCATCCGGCATGGGAGAGGTTCCGATCGTTCGGTGCCCTTCCGGAAGAACAACGCGATCCGGATTCCCTCTCTACCGTTATCGCACACATCTCGGGGGGGTACTCGCCGTAACACTCTCCGGACGAAAGGCCGTATGTGTGCGCAATGGAGGGGGGATAAGAGATCGGTGTAAAGCGTTCCGTGCCAAGGGAGCCGAGGGGAGAACCTGCCGAGTCCGCCCACCCGAGATCTTCCGCCTCTTTGTCGGTCACCGATGCACCGTTCGTCCCTCTGTCCGTCATTCCTCCCACGAGAGACGTTGTCGCGCACGCCATGGCAAGGCTGACGGAGAGTCCGTCGGTTCTCGTAGGATCCGGCTCTTCCACGACGTGTGTTGCGCCCGTGTCGGGCCGGTCGCCGTCCCCGGGCCGGTCGGTGTGGGAGAGACTCCGGTCGTCCGATGTGCTTCCGGAGAGATAGCGCGATCCGGATCCCTCCTCTACCGTTATCATGTACGTCTCGGAGAGGGTTCCTCCGTCCGAAAAGTCGCATGTGTTCGTAGCGGAGGGACGAGAAGAGATCCGCTCAAAGCACTTCACGCTAAGCGAGCGGAGGGGAGAATCTTCCGAGTGCGTTTGTTCGAGATCCCTCGCCCCTCCGCCGGTCACGGAGAGATCGCCCACACTCCCTTGCGGGTCGACAACTACCCAAGCGCCGGCCACCGACATGTCTCACCATTTCCGAAGATCCCGGTGCCGATCGTAACATAACGGATTCCTACCGATCAAGACAATCGAGAGTCCGGCACGGAGTCGCGCGGGCCGAGTCCGATCTCTCTCCGTTTCCGAGATATGTTTGACGGAAGCTTCCGGTGTTCGTTTCCGCTCTGCGGAACATTCGAAACAAGCCCGTGTGCGGTCATCGTTTGAATGCTTGCCGCAACTTTCCGAATAAGGAAGGTGGTTGCGACCGTTTTCCGGCAAGTAGCTCATCGATCAGTTTTGCGACGGGATCATATCCATGCGCTCGAGCCGAACTCGATGCCGTTTGTCCCGAGCGATTGCGAAGGGTCGGATCGGCACCACCGGCCTCGAAGAGCAACCGGACGATAGCTTCATACCCTCTCGAAGCCGCAAGGATAGCCGGGGTGTTTCTCTCCGTATCCCTGTGATTTACGTCAGCTCCCAGTCGGATGAGTAGCCGTACGGAGTCCGCACACCCCTCCCCGGCTGCGCGTATGAGTGTCTCATTCAGGTCATCCCGCGACATGCGACCGGCCCTCGACCCGATCTCCGTCATCAGTGACGTGATCCCTACGGTGCCGGCACGGTCCGTTTCGTCGGGGGTCGTTCGCATTTCACGAATTGCGGAGAGCACCGATGCGATGATATCCCCATCTCTTCCCTCAATGGCATACATGAGCGCCGTCCACCCCAGGTAATTTCGGCGTAGCAATAGTGCACCGGCATCGGCACGTACGAATAGCTTGACGATATCCTTATGTCCTCCCTTGATCGCAAGTATAAGTACCGTATCTCCATTTTTATCGGATCGAGTTATGTCGACACCAAAGGAGCCGTTAAGCAACCATCGCACGAACTCCGTGCGTCCGTTTTCCGCCGCAAGCATAAGAGTCGTTTTACCGGTAGTCGGATCGGCCGCATCTACGTCGACACCTGCGTCCAATAGTTGCCGGGCCGTGTCCGTATTTCCGGAAAGGCCTGCCTCTCTAAGCCCCTCGGTTCGGTCTTTACCGACGGCATCTTCGGCAAGAAGTTTCCGGATCAGCGTTGCGGTTTCCGCATGCTCACCTGCCTCGGCACGGCTAAGCGCCGTACACCCTTTGTGACCGGTACGCCGGATATCGGCCCCGTGGTCGCGAAGCAACTGCACGACTGCCGTATGTCCCCCTTCGGCTGCATGGATAATCGGAGCATTTCCCTCCGAATGCATAGGGTACGGGTCCACGTCGGCACCGCGAC
Organism: Simkaniaceae bacterium; assembly: GCA_026708385.1. Taxonomy (GTDB): domain Bacteria; phylum Chlamydiota; class Chlamydiia; order Chlamydiales; family Simkaniaceae; genus JAPOVA01. Next base: position 28,669 of record JAPOVA010000043.1, read on the forward strand.
GAATGAGCAGTTCCACGGTTTCCATGTTGCCTGCTTGAGCCGCGTAGGTCAATGCCGTCTCTCCTTGCCACCCCTCAATGGTATCGTTTACCGGGGCACCGGCATCCAAAAGCAACTTGACGACCTCCGGGTGGCCCTGTTTGCTTGCAAGCACCAACGGTGGCCATCCTTGGGCCGTGCACCGTTTTACAATACCCCCCAACGTAGGATCGGTACGCAAAAACAGCCGAATTACCTCCACACGCCCGACATAAGCCACGCTTCCGAACAGCGTGCAATCGTGCTTATCGGCACGGCTGATGGCAAAGACGGGATTTTTCACGTAGGAGAACAGCCTCTCTATGATATCCATGTGTCCGCCCACACATGCATGGTGGAATGCCGACCATCCACGATCGTTCTCCCGGAGTAGCGGGTCACCGTGACAGATCTCGATCAGCCACCGTGCGACTTCCGTTTGACCTTTTCGAGTCGCACACATGAGCGCAGTGTCCCCGTTCTCGGTTGTCGCCGTGGTGACATTCCGGTCACGTTCGTAAAGGAGGCGCGCAATGTCCGTATACCCGTCGTCACACGCAAGGAGGAAAGCCGTCCAATCACCGTGTCCTCGCTTATCGACACATAAGTCTTCGTCTGCAAGCAACAACTGCACGATGTCTTTATGTCCGAGCATACTTGCTATCCTAAGTGCGACCTCTCCGTGCACTCCCGACAGCTTGGCACCAAATCGATCGACCAGCCACCGTACGGCTTCCGTTTGACCTTTTCGAGCCGCACCCTCAAGTGCCGGCCCCATTCCTTCCACCCGACCTTTTCGTGCCATAGCCTCGTCATAAAGCAGTTGCGCGACATCCGTATGTCCGTTCATACATGCACATCCGAGTGCCGTTATGTTCCGGTTCTGCTTATTTTGCTTGTCTATCGAAGCACCCTCTCGTATGAGTGATCGGACCGTTTCAAGGTGCCCTCGCGCACTTGCAACCATCAGTACGGTGTTTCCGGACTTGTCGGGTTGATCCGCCTTGACCTTGCAGGAAGCAATCAACCAAGAGACAATGTTCTCATGTCCTTTTCCGGCTGCCGAAAAACACGCCTTTGACACATCGGCCCTGCTCGGCTTCTTTGATGCATAGAGTTGTCGGGCATCCCCTATATTCCCGGTTCTACAAGCATGGAGAAACGGCGTCTCGTCTTTCGTATCGACGGATGTAGATTCGGCGGATACGGCTTGTACCGGTGCCCCCTCGACGCTTACCGCAACCACTGTCCGTCTCAGCAGGACCCGGTGGAGTAAGAGGCCCGTTGCGGTGCCACACACCGCACCGAACGTCGCTCCTACCCATGTCGCGGGAAGGTGTGCGACGGCCTTTCCTATCATTGCCCCCACCGATGTCCGGGAAAGGTGTGCGGTCACTTTTCCGATCGTCGCCCCTACCGGTACCGCGGGAAGGCGCGCGACGATTTTTCCGATTGTTGCTCCCATCGATGTCCAGGAAAGGTATGCGACAACTTTTCCGACCGTCTCTCCTACCGGCGTTTCGGGA
>JAPOVA010000021.1:0-20787 GCA_026708385.1 Simkaniaceae bacterium
AACCTTTTCCGTCAGGACGGGAATGAGCTCACCATATAGATCGAAGAGCATGTTGCACGTGTTGACGTAGATATCTCGATAGGCCGATGTCATGAGGACGGGTTCCCGACAAAACAGATACTCTCCGTTTCGTTTCCTGTTAAAGTAGACATATCTCGTCGATTTCTCCAGGGGGGAGCCTCCGATGCGACAGTCCTCGATTGCCTTGGCCGCAATCATGGAGATGTTTTCAGCGGCCAAATGTGTTCCCCCCAGCTCGGCAATCGAGTCATCTCCGTAGCCGTCCAAGATGCGATCGTAAAAGTTCTGTGCTTTTTTTATGGCAACGCTTTGGTCTTCTACGGGATTTTCCTCATCGGTCGCCCCGCCGACTATGGAGGCAAAGGCGGTTTCCTCATTGAGGATGAACTCCTTGAGCAAGAGAGCGCGCAACCCGGAACCGGAGCGGGAGTACCTGGAGAAAAGGGCCCCCTTTACCACCTCGGGCAGGTTGCGCAGTACGAAGACGTTTTCGGAGGTATTCGTCACATATTTGCCGACGATCCGTCGCTCTTTTTCATTCAACTCTTCCGGTTCATCCGTGCTCATGGGTATCCGTCCGTTTTTTATAGTTCGTCGGGAACAATCGCCGATTCCAACCGCTCTTTAATCGCTACCAAAAACCCGCACCCGTACATCCCGTCAATAATGCGGTGGTCGAATGTCAAGGTGATACGCATGATCGACCGAACGGCTATGCCGTCGTCGGCAGAGACAACCGGCTCTTTCCGGACAGCCCCGATACCGACAATCGCCGCTTCCGGATACCGGATAATCGGAGTGCCGGCCAATACCCCGGAGATACCGAAGTTGGTCATTGTAATCGTCCCCTCTCGTACGGCATCTCCCCTCAGAGAGCCTTTGCGTGCCCCGGTTGACAGTCTTCCGACCTGCTTGGCAACCTCCGTGAGGGCAAGCTCATTGCATTTGCGAATCACGGGCACGAGGATGCCCTGATCGACACTTACGGCGATACCGATATTCACCGACCGTTTGACGATGATCGCATCCCCTTCCAAAGAGGAATTGATCAAAGGAAATGCGGATACGGCATGCGCCATTGCTTTCAAGATGAAGGAGGTAATCGTCAGCTTGCAATCGTGGGCACGTCGAAAACGCTCCTTTCTCTCGTCGATCATACGCATGAGTCGGGTGACATCCACTTCATGGAGAAGCGATGCGTGAGGTGCTTCGTAAAAAGAGCGGGTCATGTTTTCGGCAATCGTTTTGCGCATCACCGACATTTTAATGCGCTCAACAGCCTCCCCCCCTTCCCCGTTTTCCTCTTTTTGTGCCAGATACTCTTCGATATCTCTCTTGGAGAGGCGCCCCCCGGCTCCCGTTGCGGGGATGTGACCGAGTTCTTCCGGAGAGATCCCCTTTTGTGTCGCTATTCTCAAGACGGCGGGGGTAAAAAGGGCCTTTTCGGAGGAGGTGGAGGGAGATTCCCTTTCCCGGGTCGGGGTGACCGGGACCGGTGTGACGGGAGATGAGCTCCGGTCGATGCCCTCCTCTTCGGACTCGGGGACGATGACGGCGATGAGCGCTCCGACCTCAATTTCCTCTTCCGGTTGGACGTGAATGGCTCTGATGACTCCGGTAACGGGAGAGGGAATCTCACTGTTTACTTTATCGGTTGATACTTCCAAAAGAGGTTCATCCAGCTCCACGGGGTCGCCCGGAGCCTTTAACCAACGAACAACGGTCGCGCGCGTGATGCTTTCACCGAGCTTCGGCAACGTAATCCTTATTTCTTCCATATATGTCGACCTACTCCGACCATGTTACGTCATGGTACCGTCTTTCATCAATCCGGTTTTCCGTTTTAGCAATAAACACGGCTGCAACGGCATCTCCGAGAATGTTGGTTACGGTCGACATCATTTCCCTTATCCGGTCCACCCCCGCTACCAAGGCGATTCCCTCCAAGGGTAGCCCCATGGCGTTGAGGACCACGGAGAGCATGATGATGCCCGTGCCCGGGATTCCGGCGGCACCGATTGCGGAGATCAGGGAGACGAAAACCAGAATGATGACTTTCACCCACGTGATCGGAATGCCGTATGCTTGTGCAATGAAAATGGCCGAGACCGCCTGTCCGATCGCCGCGCCGTCCATATTGATCGTGGAGCCGAGAGAGAGGACGAATCCCGATATGTCCGGTGAGATTCCCAGATGATTTTTCGCGCACTCCATGGAGACGGGGAGGGTCGCCGAACTACTGCTCGTCGTAAAGGCGAGGACGATGGCATCTTTCATCCCTTTAAAAAACGGGGCTACACGTAGCTTTGCCAGATATTTAATGGAACCGCAGAAAACGATGAATAGCTGTAGGAAGCAGGCGACGTAACAACAAAGTAAAAATTTAAAAAGGGGGAGGATGACTTTAAGACCGATCGATCCGACTGCCGTAGCGATCAATGCGAAGATGCCGTAAGGAGCGCACTTCATGATGAAATGGGTCAGAGAGTACATGATCTCGCTCAATGATTCGAAGAAAGTAAGAATCGGTTTCCCCTTTTCTCCCGCCAAGGTAATGGAAACGGCAAAGAGGATGGCAAAGACGATGATTTGCAACACGTTCCCCTCGGCAAAGGCGGCAAAGGGATTGGACGGCACGATGGAAAAGAAAAAGTCCGAGAGACCGATTCCCTCTACGGAAAGAGTCGAACGGGGGGGGAGGGGCAACTTTAATCCCACCCCCGGCTTGACGGTGAAGGCGAGAAGAACGCCGAAGAGGATGGCGATAATGGCGGTACCCCAATAGTAGGCAACGGTACGTATTCCCATTCTGCCGAGCGCCTTCGGATCACTTATGTGACACATTCCCGTGACAAGTGAGGAAAAAATGATCAGACCGACCAACATCTTCAAGAGGTCGATAAAGGCTTTGCCCACCCTTTCGAGAAGGTCAACGGGGTGTCCGATGATGAACCCGACGATAATCCCCGACGCAAGGCCGACCAATATCTTGATCCATGGTTTCATAGGGCTTTCCTCATCTTTGCAAGGGATATGATGTCTCGTAATAGCCGTTCGTAGTATTTTTGTCCCGCAACGATCTTCAGGGAGATTTTTACGTAATGGATCGGCAGGGCGTATGCCGAAGGATCGGCCAATTTAACCCGGTCCTTGTCCGAACAGAGGATCCGCTCACACCCCTCGGCTCTTGCCCGGAGGGCAAAGTTGCGCAAGGCATCTCTCGTCGGTGCCCTGTGGTCGGGAAGCAACATTGTGGAACGGATGGAATAGCCCATATCCGTCACCGTACGAAGAAATGATGTCGGGTTGCCCAAGCCGCAGAAAACCGCGACGACTCGTTCCCCCTCCCCTTTTTGCCGGAGGATTCCTTCCCCTTCGATACCCGCCGGATCCGGCCTCATTGCGATAAGGGGAGCATCGGTTTTCTTCTCCAGTTCTTTTTTGAGCGAAGAGAAGCGGGAGAGATCTCTTACGTGATTGACGAAGAGGTAATCGGCATGCCGGAGCCTTTCCGGTGTGTCGCGTAAGTAGCCTCTCGGTAGGTAGTGTCCCTTGCCGTAGGGGTCGTCTCCGTGCAGTACGATCACCTCGATATCTCGCCGGAGCTTCCGGTACTGCAACCCGTCGTCGAGGAGGATGAGATCGGCTCCCTCTCGTACTGCCTTTTGCGCACTTAAGAGCCGGTTTTTACCGACGATAAGGCAAAGTCGAGGATGTGCCCGTTGTAGGAGGAGGGCCTCATCTCCGCATACCTCCGCAGGTAGATCGGTGTGTGGCCGAAGGAGGAGATTGCCCCCGGATCGTTCCACTTCGGATCGGTACCCGCGCAACAAAACGGCCGGGCGCAAGGCGGAAGGGAGATCTTTCCCTATTTTTCGGACAAGTGCCGTTTTTCCCGTCCCCCCCGCAACGATATTGCCGATGCTGATTACGGGAAGGGGAACCGCCCTCTTCCCTCTCCCTTCCCCATGATCCGCAAACCGGTGGCGCATCCGGACGGCGAGGCCGAAGAGCAGGGCAGCGAAGCGTAACGGGGCACGGACGAAAGGGGACTTTCTCCGCCCCTCGATGATATCGATCACGTAGGTTTCCAAGGAGAAGGCCATACCGCTACACTACACATGTACGGTTTCGGGTGTCACCTCAAGATCCGGACGGGCCGATTGTGCCGTCAGGAGGCTCTCCGTCATTTCAATGATGATATGAATGGCGGTCATGTGTACCTCTTGAATCCGCTCGGAAGTGACCGGACCCGGAACGATCCATTCCTCGTCGCACATCCCTCGCATGCGACCGCCCCTTTTTCCTAAAAAGGCAACGGTGTGCATCTTCAGTTTTTCCGCCTCTTTTGCGGCTCGTATGAGATTTTCCGAATGTCCGCTTGTCGTAAGGGCGACGAAAAGATCTCCCTCTTTCCCGTACGCTCGAACCCCCCTGGCAAACACCTCTTCGTAGGAGCGGTCGTTGGCAACACAGCTCAGGTGACCGGGGTCGGCCAAAGCAATGGCGGGAAGAGGGGGACGATCGTTTCGGAAAAAGCCGGTTAATTCTTCCGCGAAGTGCATGGCATCGCACAGACTGCCCCCGTTTCCGGCAACGAGCAACTTCCGACCCCGACTATAAGTGTCCGCCAGCAAGGAGGCCACCCTTTCCATAAACGTCAGTGCCTTGTCGTTGTTTAGGGTTTCGACGGCGCGAACGGCCTCACTCACCGATCTTCTGATCGCGTCACGCACGATAATTCAGCTCCCGATCCGCATTTCCTCGGGTTGACTGTAGCACAGAGAAAATATTTCGGCAAAAATAATCCTATTGCGTATTCCCGGGTTTCCGTGATTCTGAGGAAAAAATAGATGAGGTCGGATGTAGTTACGGGAGGGGGGCGGGGTTATGGGGGGGCACCTGACGACGACTTTGCCCGATGGCGGGCAGGGTGGTCCGGGAGGTCGATGTCAAGCCGTTTGACATGTAGTGTCGGTGCTTTGGCGGGGCGGAAAACATCCGGGCGGATCTCAGGGAGCAAGGGGCATGTGAGAGTCGGTCCGTACCGGCGTCGGCCGGATCCGTTACGTACCGACCGCGCCGCGGGGGTGCGGGAGCGCAACGGGAACAACACGTTGATTGAAAAGAAATGGGGATGGCAACCCCCCTTTCCTTCGGGGGCTTGACCCGGAGCGCCCCTCTTGTTAGACTCGCCCCCATGGAGCAGATCGAGCCTACCCGGTGTATTCTTTCTCCGCATTATGAACTCGCCCCCCTCCGGATCTCTCCCGGATGGTGATCGGCACGTTCGTTCTTGCGGTCCGTAGTCATCCCGCTATGGCGGTGCGGGGGGGGAGTCTCACGGTTCGTGCGGGTGTCGCGCCCCTACCATGGTTTTTCTCCCGTCGTAGATGTCACATACTTCTCCGGTTGTAATATGGCGCGTATCCTCTTTGAAGATGTCACACTCGACCTTCCCGTTTACGGTAGTTCTTCGCGTTCGTTCAAGCGGGAGTGCATCCGGATGGCGACGGGAGGGTTGATCCGGAAGAGGGAGGAGGGTCGCAGAGAGGAGGTGCGTGCGCTGGACGGTCTGGCCCTTACCGTCGAGAACGGGGCGCGGTTGGGTTTGATCGGTCACAACGGATCCGGAAAGAGTTCTTTTTTGCGCGTCGTTTCGGGCATCTACGCTCCGACCGCCGGTGTTGTCCGAGTAAGGGGGAAGGTCACTCCCCTCTTGGACGTCATGTTTGCCATGTATGAGGATTTGAGCGGGCATGAGAATATTACCCTTCGGGGTACGTTGCACGAGCTTTCCGGAAAAGAGATCGAGGAGAGGAGAGAGGAGATTGCGGAAATGTCGGGTCTCGGCGATTACATGCACATGCCCATCCGGACCTACTCGGCGGGAATGAAGGTGCGACTTGCCTTTTGCATCAACACGGCGGTAAGGTCGGAGATTCTCGTAATTGATGAGCTGGTCGGTGCGGGAGACGATGCGTTTAAGGAGGTTGCGGAAAAGAAAATCGACTCTCTGATTTCCTCCGCCGATATCTTTGTCATTGCTTCTCACGATACTTCTTGGATCCGGCGTAATTGCAATCGCGTTCTATGGCTCGATGCCGGAAAGTCCCTTTTTTACGGTGACGTGGAAGAGGGAATTGCCCGGTATCGGGAGCGTGCGTCGGTGAGGCGGAATCGCGCCGACCACTAACTGCTCCGCGCCGGGAACGGGTACCCTGCATCACTCCCCGTTCGTTCGATCTTACGCAAAAAAATACGGGCATGTTATTCTGCCTCCGGGGGTAGCTCGTAGAATATATTTCACTCAACCCCGCGTGGACCTGCTTGACAAAGGGAGTTTTGCCGTGCGTAAAACCGGACGAATCGGATTCGTTCTTTTATTCGGGATTCTCGTAGGATTCGGAGTCCGCGTGCATGCGAGGGACTCACCCTCTCACTCACCCTCTCCTCACTCACCCTCTCTCGGTGCAACGACTACGACACGACCCGTTACCGTGTCCGAGGCAAAGGGCGTTGATCGGGTTCGACTGTGCGTGGAGCGGTATCCCGAAATTCTTTGGCTTGCGGATGAACATGTGCGAGTAACGGAAGAGGCAAGGGCTACGTCGCGAGATTCCTACTCCGAGCAACTATTCGGCAAGAAATATATCGAGTTTGATCGAACCGTTATGACTCTGCATTGTCTCAAACTCATTCTCGACGGCGGTGATGATGCGTACCGGCAATTTACCGCGGCACAACCGGAACGTGTCAGGCTCACCGGAGAGAGCTTCAAAGCTCTGCACCGACAAGGGCGCGCCCTGCTGACATCCGGGCTGCAAGGGATGTCCGAATCAGAGATGATGCGGGCTATGGAAGCTGCCCTCGTGCTGGGGGATATCGGAAAAAGTGCGAGAGCAAGAGAGCTGTTTAAAGCTTACGGTGCGCAAGCACCGGATCACGACGATTTTTACGGGGAAGTTGTTCGCATTCTTCAAAAAAAACCCGATCTCTGCCCTACCTTCGGCTCCCTTACTTCCGGAGCGCAAAAGCTGATTACCCGGGCCGCTCATTTAGTTCATTACGGACACATTACCCACATGGAGGGTGGTCCGGATATGTTTTCCGAGTTGAGAAAGAGCGGTGTGGCAGTAGACTTTCCCCTCATTCTAACATTTAGTTATTTCATACATATTTGCGATGTGGCCGGTGCATCGGGCCACGTAAACCGTCAATCGTCTCTAGCGTATACGGAGCCTTCTCATCTTGCCATACGGGGGGTGCTCGAATCGTGCGGAGTTTTGGCGAATCCCGATAAAACGGAAAAGGACGCATACGATGCGTATTTGGCCGTCAGGGCGAGTTGGTTGGGTTTCGGTACCCGGGATCGGACGGATCGTGTATTAACGAGAATGGGTGCGATGCTTAGATTGTTCACTCCCGAAGAGGGTGCCGTTCTCAGGGCAGCCGTCGCAACATTGTCCCCGGGTGTGCAAAGCCGGATCATCGAACAGTTGGATGTCGGGGGAGGAGAGGAACCGGTTCGTACCCCCACCTACATGCCTGCCATGCTCATCAACTTAGCAAATAATCCTCGGTTAGGCGTATCGAGGGAAGAGAGGCTTTCACGGGCAGTGATCTTAGGATTCCCTTTCATCGCGCGCGTGTTGAGAAGTCACAGGGAACGGTTGGCCCGCCTTGAAGCGGATCCCGCTACTCCCCTTTGTTTTAATGGTGTTGCCGGTGTTGCGAAAACGGATCCCGATGCTCTCGGAGGGGAGTATCGCATCGACCCCGAGGGGAACGTCCGTCTCTCCGGTATGTGGTGACGGTACGCACCGCCGACCGACATCGGGGGATGGATTCCGGATAGCGTTCCCTTCGGGTGAGATGCCGGCGGGTGCGGGATGCGTGCGCCTCCTCCCCCCGAATCGACCCCCCCTTTCCGTGGCGATGTCGCTCCCGCCCGTACGCGATAGGTATTCCCCTTATCCGGTATCGACGCATCGCAATGAGAAGACGGGGTAAACGGATCCCGTGGGGATTGCCCGCTCGATCATCCGCAGTCCTCTAGGGGTCAAGCCGGTTGTCCTACACAAAACGGGGATTGCGTAGATGATCTTTGCCCGGCCGAGGGTGCCGGTGTACCGGGGACGGGTTTTTCCTCCCGCCGTGCACATACCGGGGAGGGGTAGGACGGACTTTGGCGGAGTGTTGCGCGATGCCGGTCGGTTTCTTGACCCGAAGCACCTCTTTTGCTAGATTTGCCCCCATGGAGAAGGTCGAATCTACCCGGGATGCTCTTTCCGCAAGTTACGCAGTCGCCCCTTCTCCCGTCCGGGAGGGGATGGCCGATGTGTATGGTGGTTTGAAAAAGTGGCGCGTTTGGTTGCTTCTCGGCCGGCTCGATGTCCTTCTACGCTACAGGCGTTCCCGTCTGGGCCCCTTCTGGATCACGATCAGCATGGCCGTTATGATCTACGGGATGGGCTTTGTCTACGGTCGTATCGTAAAGATCCCTCCTTCCGAATACATTCCCTATATTTCCGGAGGCATGTTGGCGTGGTCCCTGCTATCCGTTACGTTGACTGAGTTGATCAACGGATTTACCGATGCCCGCTCCTTTATCCTGCAAGTCAATATGCCCTACTCGATTCACGTGTTGCGTATTGTCGTTCGCAATCTCATCGTCTTTGCCCATCACATCGTGGCGATCATCCCCATGCTGATCTTGTTTCGGTGTATTCCGAACGTTCCCCTCCTTGTCTTTGCCCTACTCGTTACCGGGTGCGCCATGTTTTGCTTCGGCATTCTCTTCGCGATGTCGGGGGCCCGGTTCAGAGACCTGCATCCCATCGTGACGAGCCTACTGCAATTGGGTTTTTTGCTCACACCGATCGTATGGAAAGCGGACATGATCCCGGGGAGGGTCGCTCTTACGGTCTATATCAATCCCTTTTATTACTTTACCGACATGTTGCGATCGGCTCTTGCAGGATTTCCCTGCCCTGCCATTGCGGTGAAAGGGAGCCTTCTCATTACCTGTGGGGGAGCCGCACTCATGGTGTGGCTGTTTTCCCGTTTTAAACGTCGGATTCCTCTCTGGGTATAGTACGGCACGCACTCTACGAAGGTCCGTACTCGTCATCGGGGGATGGGAGTACCCGAGTGGCACGGGGTTCGTGGATCTCGATGTGAACATCCGGCTACTTGAATGGTTGCGGAAGCATAGGAAGGAGGGCAGGCGTCGGAGATCAAATCTCTGTGGTACCTCAAGGTTTCGTTTCACCGGTCGAGTGTGTAAAAAAGGGCACTCCGCCACTCGGTTTACTTGGGTAGGGTTGGTGTGTAACACCGGGCTGTTGTTACCACGGCTCCGGCCGTGCAAAGTGCCCCCGAGCATGCCGCTCCCGTAGCAACCCCCACCATGACGGCAAACGTTGCCCCCATGTGTAGCTATCGCCACCACACCGCCGAACACCCCCGGCGTACAACGGATACCTATCCATGGTCTCGGCAACTATAGTCCCTACGGCAATGTTCCGCTTTTTGCGATCTACCAACACCCCTTGAGCTACATTATTGACTGCAACGGCGGGAGCAACGTGGTTCACAACGACGGCGGGAGGCAACGGCCGATTGATTCGTGACGACGGGTGTGGGGTGTATGTTCTCCATCGGCGTGATGATATTTTTGGCGACCGTGTGTGTGATTCCTTCCTTTACCACGGTTTTCTTCCCGTCTTCCTTCCCAAAGTGCTCACAACCCAACACATTGCCCCTTTACTAATCTTTTGTCTCACTCGGCTCGGCAAACCGGCTTCAGATCAACCATCCTCTCTTGGCAGGCGCAGGCTCGGGTGAAGGAGATTTGGCTGTCGGTTGCTCGATGATCACTGCTTCAAGCTCGGGAGATGCTTCTCCCTTCGATCGTTTGACCTGACAACGTTCTACACATCCGCAACTTTTCTTAAATACTTCCTTAGCTCTCTCACGCCCATCTTCAGGACAACACAGGTAAGATAGTGTTCCGCAAGCTACCCCACATGTTAGGCCAACAGGAAGAGAAACTCCCACTGCCGCTCCTACCGTTCCACCGTAAATATACCCAACAGTTCCTGTCGTGAACGCAACGGGAACTCCTACTACACCGCAGGCAGTGTTAATACCTATGGTAATCTCGGCTCTCCTATCAACCGTTTTGTAGTCTATGCCTTCCGATATTCTTTTTTTCGAGAGCTTATCGGCTTTGCCGGCAACTTTGGTCTTCTTGAAGGAAAACGACACGGGAGCATTGACATCGGACTCTTTCGGAACCGGTGCTGAAGTGATGATGGTATCAAGTTTAGTTGTCATAAAGCGTCTTCCTCCTAAAACGGTGCACTCAATTTGTTTTCTCATTTTCTTTGTGATTCCCCGAACAACACCATATCATTCTTCCCGAAGAATCGCAACCTTTTGCAATTCAATCCTTCCCTTGCTAATCTTTTTTTCACACCTTGGGAGGAGCCGTGACATCCTACATTGGAAATGCCACGCACGCCTGTTTTAGGAAGATACCGGAGAGGGAGATTGCCGAGCTGAGGCAGGAGATCATTCACTTATCAGGACCGGGGCGATGGTAGACGGGATGTTGGGGGTTGTCTCTTCCGAGGGGAAGATATCGGTGAGCGAGGGTGTTCCCGACAGGAAGACGTTGAAAACATTGATAGAGAGGGTTGATGTCATCAAAGATCGGATAGAGGCTACGTGGGCACAAGAAGAGAAGGTGGGATGCGGAACATCGGCTCAAAGGATGGCCGAGGTAACGGCCTGCGTAGGGAAATCGGGGAGTTGTCTCGGTGCCATCCTTGCAGGTCTTACACTCCACCCCCATCTCGGTTGTGCCTTTGGTGCGGCGGTCGCTTCGGTAGGGCAAGTAGAAGAGTGGGTACGGGGTATCTCGGAGAGGAAGCGGGAGTTGACCGATGACCTCCGTACCTTGAAGGTCGCCTAAAATGCAATATACCTTCGGGAATGAAAGAGGGGCCTTGACTTTCGCTTTGCAGATGTACTCGTCGTACCACGGATCCCGGTCCCATGTTCGCTTCTCAAATTGTTGTGATTGTCTACACAGAAGCGTAAGGGGGGACCTGTTTGCAAAATATTTATTCGGTACCGAGAAACCGGATCCTCGGCAAATCGGTCCGGAAGGATCGCCTTCCCGGGTGGTGGCGGCCCTTCCGGGTAGCTGTTCTTTATGGCTTGGGAAAAATCGACCCTACGTGGTACAATGGTGGCCGGATTGTGTTTTCGGAGGAAATAATGAGTATAACGCCCTTTGGTCGGGACGGACGCATCTCCGGTTCCGGAGGTGATGCGACGTCGTCGGGGACGCGGGAAGCGACCGCGCAAAGAACGGACAATTTTGTTGTTGATACCGCGAAGCGGTGGGGAGATTGGGCCTCCGAGAGGATCGGGATGCCGGTCGGTGCGGTAGCCCTGAACGTTATCGGTGCGGATGAATTTTTACCTTTACTTGTCGTTGCCGGTTCCGTCGCAACATCGGTGACTTCCTGTGTGGTCGGCACGGTCGTCGGGGCGGGGATCGACCTCATCAGAGGTCGGGGAGACCGGGAGGTGTTGCGCGCCGATGTCGAGGCATGTGAGGCGAGTGTCGCAGTGTTGCGTGGCGAGATTCGGAGCTTGCGCTCGGAGAGCTCGCTCATTTCGGAGACAACGAATACCATGAAGAGGGCGGGATCTCTCCTCGACGAGGAGAATCGCAGGGTCAGGAGCGACCTGGAGGGGGTTAACCGTACACTCGACGCGCTTGTCGGCATGATGGAGGTGTCGAAGTCGGAAAATGACGCTTTGCGCGGGGAAGTCGATGCCCTTGTGAGGCAGTGTCGAGTCGCCGAAGAGCAGTTGCGAGAGGTGGGTGATGAGCGAGATAAGCTTCTTTCGGAGAAAAGGCAGGTGGATTCCGAGCTGTCCGATGTGCGGCAATCTCTTGTCGGGATATCGGAGGATCGAGCAGTGTTGATCCGACGTCAGAAAGAACTGGAAGAGAGATTGGTTCAGTGGCAAGCTCTCTTCGACAGCATGGGGAAAGAATCGGATGGCGTCGGTGGCAGGGATTGAAGGTGCCTCCCGCGACGGGGGGACCTTCTTCCGTCCTGCGGTAGGGTGTGTCTGCCGGTATACCACCGGGACGGTGAGGGCTTTGGCGGGAGTCGGCTATCGCCATATCCTCGGGCCTCCCGTGGAAAAGGTGCGGTCGGTTGCCGAGCGTTGCCTCGGAAAGGTGAGGAGCAACCCGGTGGAGACCGCTCTGATCGTGCTCGGGACGGTCTCCTTGATGCGCATCTTCTCTTTTGTTGCTTGGGTGATTCCGTTCGTGCCCTTTATCGTGGTCGTTGCGAAGTGTTGGTCGTCCGAAGGCGAGACGGGGGGCGGGCCGTCGTCGGGGGAGCTCGTTACGAGATCGGCAGCGTGCAGGCGGGATCTCAATGGCTACGTTGAGGGGGCGAGAGAGATCCTCAGGGAGGGACGAGACCTTGCTGAGGAGGGACGGCGGTTGGTTGAACGGGCCCGATCCGGCAATGAGGCGGTGACGGAGGCGATCGCAAGAACGCGTCGAGTCGCTTGCGAGCTCGAAGAGATGGAAGGGCAGGTTGCGGGTTTGCGCAGGGAGAGCCGGATGGCGGTGCAAGGGGCCGAACAAGCCCTCGGGCGCGAGATCGAAAAAGCCGTCACGACCTCTCCGGAGTTCGGTAATACGTCGGAGGCTATCAGAGAGTTGGGTGTTGTGTGCGGTGACGAGCGGGCTAAGATGCGGCAGGCCATAGCCCGGAGTGAGCAGGCCTTGGCAAGGGATGATGAGGCGTGGATGGCGGCGCGTCGTCGATGGGGAGGAGGTCTCCCGGGGTCATCAGGGTAGCGTTGGTGCACGATTTGCTCCTCCCCCGGAGGGAGGAGGAGCGGGTGTCGCGCGTCATGGGCGGACTCTATTCCGGTGTGTCGTACGCCGTGATTGCCGACCCTGACTACTACGCATCGATCTTTCCCGGGCGTGCCCCTCCCGTCACCTCTTTTATCCGGCGTTTACCGAGGGCGGTCGAGCTGTGTGCCTACTATGTACCCCTTTTCCCCCTGGCGGTCGAGCAGTTCGATTTACGCGAGTATGATCTTGTGATCTCCGATTCCCATATGGTGGCAAAGGGGGTATTGACTCATGCCGACCAGTTGCATGTTTGCTACTGCCATATGCCGGTGCCCTGCCCTTGGGATGTTGACTATATCTTGCGTCGGAAAAAACGGTCGAACAGGTTCCTAAGGGGACTTTGTAGAAAATCGGTTATTCGTTACCTGAGAACGTGGGATGTGACCTCCGCAAACAGGCCGGATTGCTATGTGACCGACTCTTCGTACGGTGCGGAGCACATTGCAAAGTGGTACGGGCGGGTGGCAACTGTGATCCGGCCTCCCGTCGATACCGAGTACTTTACCCTGCAAGAGGACAAAGAGGAGTATTATGTCACGGCGGGAAGACCGGTCGCGCAACAAAAGATCGACATGATCGTCCGAGCCTTTTCACGACTTCCCGATAAAAGGCTGGTCGTCATAGGAGAGAGATCGTATCTTGCCGGTCTCAAAAGAGAAGCGGGTAGGAATGTGGAGTTCGTAGATGAACGAAGTGACGGTGTGTTAAGACGGTTTTTACGAAAAGCGCGTGCCTTCGTCTACGCCGCCGTCGACGGTTTCGGCCTCCTCCCCGCTACGGCTAACGCGTGTGGTACTCCCGTGATTGCCTACGGGCGGGAAGGAATACCCGAAAGCATCGTGGAAAACCGGTCCGGACTCCTCTATACGGAGCAAACCCCCGAAGCTTTGATCAACGCGGTTGAGCGGTTTGAGAAGAAGGGTAGCGAATGGAATCCCCGTTCCGTTCGCACCTGCGCCATGCGCTTTTCTAAAGACAGGTTTGCACACGCATTCAAAGAATATATCGAAAAGGTATACCGTGAAAACGGCCATAGTACATGATCTGCTCACCGTGCAGGGGGGGGCGGAACGGGTCATGCGGGAGGTGGATGCCCTCTACCCCGCAACGATTCACGCCCTTCTCTCCGACCCCGGTTATGTCGAAAAGGCATTCCCCGGACACGATATCGTGCACTCTTTTATCCAAAAGCTTCCGGGTGCGATCAAGCGATATCCCTACTACATGCCCCTTTTCCCCCTAGCGGTAGAGAGCTTTGATTTGCACCGGTATGATCTGGTGATTTCCGATTCCTCCATCGTGGCTAAGGGGGCAAGAACCCGTGCCGAACAACCTCATATCTGTTACTGTCACACCCCCATGCGGTTTGCTTGGGAGTTCTACCATTTCTACATGAAAGAATACTTTTCGGGACGCCCCGTACGGGGGGCGGTGGCTCGGGTCATCCTGCATTTTTTGCGGATGTGGGATATCCGTTCGGCAAAGGAGCCCGACCTATACATCGCCAATTCCCGCCATATGGCTAAACGGATTGCCAAGCTGTACGGCAAGAAGCCGGAGGTGATCTACCCTCCCGTTGATACCGACTACTTCCGACCCGGAAAGGTCGGGGCCTGTCGGGGGGAGTACTACGTGGCTGCCGGTCGTTTGGTAAAGCACAAGGCGATCGATAGGATTGTGGAGGCTTTTTCCCGGTTGCCCGACAGAAAACTGGTCGTCGTGGGGGGGGGGCCGGAGTTGCGGGCCGTCAAGCAAAAGGCCGGAAAGAATGTGGAGGTGATCGGTCCGCAAAGTGATGAAACACTGAGAGAGGTGTTGCGGGGAGCCCGGGCTTTTCTCAATGCCGCCGTCGATGATTTCGGCATCCTGCCCGTTGAGGCAAATGCGTGCGGCATCCCTGTGATCGCATACGGAAAAGGGGGCGTTACGGAAAGCATTGTCGCCGGGAAAACGGGGCTTTTTTACGACAACCCTACCCCGCAGGCATTGAAAGAAGCCATTGTTGCTTTTGAGCGGACAAAAGATTGGGATCCCTCCCTTATCCGAAGATACGCTCTCCGTTTTTCGGCGACCCGTTTTCGAGATGCATTCCGGAGATGTGTCGGGCAATTTTGCGATTTCGGGAAAAAGGGCTACGTGCAAGAAGAGAAGGAAACCTCTCCGAGAGGATGATGTTTCCGAGAGGGCCCGAAAAGACAAAGAGGTAGACGGGGGCCGGACCTATCATTCGATGTGCTTACTTAAGAGACCCGCAAGCTGAAACATCCCTACCTCATCGGCACCTCCGCATACCTTCTTGAGCTTTGCATCCGGGAGGATTTGTCGCTTGTCTTCGGGGTTTTGCAAGTCGTGCTCTTTGATATATTCCCACACCTTTTTCATCACCCCCCCCCTCGTAAGTTCTTTTTCCCCCACGATGGCAATAAGGTCTTCGGAAAGGGGTCGTTTTCCGGAGGCGCCCCCGGCCCTCCCTCTCCCCTTCGTCGTTTTCTTCTTTTGGTAGGGCGTTTTGGGATGGTCCGGATACTTCGTCGCCAACTCCTCCACACTATTTGCGATGACATCGCAATCCGGATATTCGGAACAACTGAAAAAGGTCTTTCCGAATCTGCTTTTCCGAGCCATGATCCTTCCCGTGCATCCGATGGCGGGACACGGGGGGAGCTTGTCGGGGATCGTTTCCCCCTTTTTCGGAATACTGACGATTCCCTTGCATTCGGGGTAGGCGCTACACCCCAAAAAGGCGCCGAATCGACCGAACCGGATTGTCATGGGAGAGGAACATTTGGGACACTTTTGCTCCCAGTCGAAGTCGTCGGCATAATCCCCCTTATCAAATTCAAGTGCCTCAAGAGGAACGGTAAATGTACAGTCGGGGTAATCGGAACATCCGTAGAAATACTTACCGCGCGCCCAGATCTTTTCGAGCATTTTCCCACATTTAGGGCAGGGAATCGTCGTCTGTTCTCTCGGTACGAAAGCATCTTTTTCCGCCTTTTCCATAAGGGGAATGAACCGCTTCCAAAACCGGGATAGAAATGTCCTCCATTCCTCTTTATTTTCGGCAATCGCATCGAGTTCGTCCTCCATTCCGGCGGTAAACCCGACATCCATGATCATTCCGAAATGGGCCTCCAACATGGTGGCGATGATCCTGCCCAGCTCCGTCGGCTTGAGCGTCAAGCGTTCTTTGGTGGTGTAAGAGCGACTTTGAATCTTATTCATGATCGATGCGTACGTAGAAGGGCGACCGATCCCCGATTTTTCCAACTCCTTGACAAGGGAGGCTTCGGTAAAACGAGGAGGAGGCTTCGTAAATGCTTGATGGGATGTGATCTCTACCGGATCAAGCGACATGCCGGGATGTAAATCGGGGAGGAGAACCTCCTCCTCTTTCACCTCCTTTTCTTCGTCGGAGAGTTTATCCTCTTTCTCCCGGTAAGCTGCCAGGAATCCCCGGAACTTGATGAACGATCCGACGGCGTGCAAAGTCATCTCTTTATCGGTACGGATATGACACGACACCGTATCGTATATGGCAGGTCGCATCTGCGAGGCAATAAATCGTTGCCAAATCAATAGGTAGAGTTTGTATTGATCGGCAGAGAGGGAAGAGCGGAGTTTTTCGGGCATATGCCCCACGGTAACGGGCCGGATCGCTTCGTGAGCATCCTGGGCGCTTTTTTTGCCCTTGTAGACGAGGGGCTTTTCGGGGAGAAACTCCTTTCCGTAGGAGGAAACGATACGGGTACGTGCCGACTCGATAGCCTCTTTTGCAACTCGTACCGAATCGGTTCGGATGTAGGTGATGATCCCTTCCTCGTAGAGGCTTTGTGCAACCTGCATGGTGCGTTGTGCGGAAAAGAGGTGATGACGGCTCGCCTCTTGTTGCAACGTCGACGTAATAAAGGGGGGAACGGGGTACCGCTTTTTCTCTTTTCTATCGACCGTTTCGACCGTGTAGGTGCTCTTTTTGAGGAGGGCGACGATTCTCGTAGCCTCCTTTTCGTCCGGGATGAGGTGTACCTTTTTGTTCGGAACGGCCTCTTTGGCCACCTTATTACCTTTCACGGAGTAGAGTGAGGCGGAAAAGGGTTTCTCTCTTTCTTTCGTCCGGAGGAGGGCGACAATGTTCCAGTATTCGACGGAGACGAAGGTCTCGATCGCTTTTTCTCGATCTACGACGAGTTTGAGGGCAACCGATTGCACCCGTCCTGCGGAAAGGGAACCGGTCTTATCTCCTCTCTTGATCCTCCTGTGGAGAAGTGGCGAGATCTTGTAGCCGACGATGCGATCGAGGAGACGACGCGCCTGCTGTGCATCGACGAGGCACTGATCGATTTCGCGCGGATGTTTTAGTGCCTCCGTAACGGCATGTTTCGTAATGGCGTTGAAGGTGATGCGCTTTACCGAGGCCCCTTTCGGAAGGATGGCCGCTATATGCCACGCGATCGCCTCTCCTTCTCTATCCGGGTCGGGGGAGAGATAGATCTGCTTGCAGGAGAGCGCCGCTTTATTGAGCTTGGAAATGACCTCCTTTTTATCCGGGAGATTTTCATAATTCGGTTCGAAGTGATTCTCCACGTCGATACCGAATCCTTTTTGCGGTAGGTCCCGGATATGGCCGACCGACGATTCGATGACAAACTCCTTGCCGAGAAACCGTTTCAACGTCTTTACTTTGGCGGGGGATTCGACGATAATCAGCGTTTGACTTTTGCTCATAGGTGCCGGTATGGTTCCCTCGTGGCGTGCTCGGGAGCGCCTCGTATTCCGAACTTTTTCTCGCACTGAGGAGAGCATTACTTGATGGCGGGATATTTTGCAACCGGAGCGCATCATATTTCGAGTAAGACCCGGTCCTCCGTGAGACCGGATCGGGCGATGCCCGAGGGCCTTATCGGACCCGGAGAAGGAGAGGAGGACTTTGTCAAACGGCTTGACGTGCAGAGGAAGCTGTGCGAGGAATCTGCCTTCCATTCCGTTGCGAGATATCCGGAGGCGGTTCGTCTGATACGAAAGAGATTTCTGGTCTCCCCTTTGCTCATTCCCGTCAGGAAATTGCGGAGTGGCGTGAGCTCTCGGCGCATGCTCCCTTGGGAAGGGGCGATCTCATGGGTGACGGCTCGGGGCGCCTGGGTCGGTCTGCGCACAAACCTCCCGAGGGGGTATTCGGAAAAGGAACTCATAGCACACGAGATCGTGCACGCTCTCCGAGCCTCTTTTGATCAACCCTACTTCGAAGAGATATTGGCGTATGGCACCTCGGAGAGCAGGGTGCGTCGGTTTTTGGGTCCCCTCTTTTCCTCCCCGAAAGATCCTTACCTCTTCCTATTTATCTGTTCGCTTGCCTTTCTTTCCGTGGCAATACCGAGTATATTTATGTTATGTAAAATGGGTTTGTTGTTATATAAACAGAAGATGTTTGCGAGGGCGAAAAAGCAGGTTTTTGCTCTGTTCCCCGGGGTGCCTCCGGAGGCTCTGTTGATCCGGATGACGGATGCGGAGATCAAGCGGTTTGCCCGATGTGACGGGATCGCTCTGCGGGAGTATGTGATGTCGAAGGGGGGTAGCTTTCGGTGGAGAGAGCTCATGAAGAGGATAGGGGAGGGCGAGGGTTGCATGGATGAAAAGAGCAAAAACGGATAACGGGCTTCCCCGATTTCTCTCTCTTTTTTTGCTCATAGCTATCTTCCCGTTGTTTGTCGTCAAAGAGTATCGGATCCTCAAGATCAAAAAGGGAGTTCGTATTTCTCACGCCTTCCATTCGGCAAACGATGCGAGAGGGGGCATACGGGAAAAGCGGGAAAGACCGTTCACGATCATCGTCATGGCGAAGGATAACGGCGAAAACATAGAGCGCAACTTTTGTTCCGTCATTGCGCAGAGGTATTCCGACTACAAGGTAGTCTACATCGATCAAAGTGCGGACGATAGGACGCGTTCTCTTTTGCGTTGTCTCGTTCGCAAACAACGGGCATCGGAAAAGGTGACGATCGTGCGGGCGCGGGATCTCGCCGATACGCATAGGTTATATGCCGATGTAATCCGGAGCTTGGGTGGCGAAGAGATCGTCGTTCGCCTTTCCGGAGATGATTGTTTGGCCGATGATAGGGTTCTCCGTATGATCAATCGCGCCTACGTCAACCCCAATGTTTGGATGACCTACGGCAGGTACCGCTCTGAAGGAAAGGCCTTTGTCGGAGATGTAGGCAGGGCTGTCACGACACGTGTTTCGTGTAAGAGTTTTTATGCCAAATATTTCAAGGCTATTGACCCGGATTCGAAAAAGGGGAGACTTTCTCACACGTTCGAAAACGATGAGAACTTTAAAGGGCACATCCGTCGTATCCCCCACGTACTGCACATCAGGTCGATGCCTTCCGACGGTGTGTCGAACTGATCCGCATCGATCGGCGATACTTTGCTACCGTTCTTCTTGCACGGGAAAAGCCTCGGGAACGCAGTTTTTCCGAAAGGATTTGGTCGGATAGGGGGTTTCTTTTGTCCTCGTTTCGGATGAATGTGCGTAGTAGCTCTTTTGCCTCTTCGCACGATCCGACATCGGTGAGGGTCCCTTGAGGAAAGAGTTGTTTGAGGGGAAAAGTTCCGGAGGGTGTGGAGACATACTTACCATAGACCGCTCGTGCGACGGTGGAACTATGGACCTGCAATGCTTTTGCCACCTCCTTTCGGGTCAGGGGAGCGGGGAAGGGTAGCCGACCTTCCAAGAAGCCCGTTTGCCTGCGGATCAGATACCTTCCCAGTTTAAGTAAGAGGTGTTGTCTCCGTTCGATCATCTCCATTACCCTTTTTCCTTCCATGGCATACCTTCGGATACATGAGCGCTCTTCTCCGGATGTTCCGCTACTGCGGAGGCGATGCTCATAATAGTCGTGGAGACGACAGCGCGGTAACCCTCTCTCGCCCGTTTCGACCGACCATCCCTCCTCCTCTCGTGCAATGAGGAGATCGGGAACGGCCGTTACGGTATGGAAGTGTTCATCGAAAAGGTAGCCGGGAAAGGGGTGCAACGATCTGAGTTCTCGTTGTAAGTTCTTGATTTCCATGGGGGAGCATTTAAGAAGGCGCGCAAGAAGGGTAAACCGGTTATGTAAGAGATCATTGAAGTAGCGGTCAACCGCCTCGTACGTTTTTGAGTCTCCCCTATTTTGCGTTCGCAACTGGATAAGGAGGGCTTCTCTCGGATTTTTTGCTCCTAAGCCGACGGGTTCGATTTGGGAAAATTGCCTTTTCACACGATCGAGATGGGTTTGATCCACGTTGAGGAGCCGGCCTATTTCGTGGTCGGATAGGGTTAGAAAACCTTTTCGATCGAGGTTACCCGCGATAAACCGAGCCGTTTCCGCTTCTTTTCGGTCGTGGAAAAGGAGGGAGATTTCCCTATCCAGGTAGACGTACGGAGACTCTTTTCGGGTGATTCGGGAGAGATCGAAGGGGGTAGCGGGGGCGGCGGTATCGGGTTCGATGACCTCCAGAACCGGGTTGTTTTCCACCTCTTTCCGGACCCATTCGGCCACTTCACAGTGGGACATGCGCAGTACGGCGAGGGCATTGGCCATGACCGGATTCATGGAGAAACGTTGATCACACACGAAAGCGGGAAACATGGCCTATAGTTCTCTTATACTATACTAAGGCTACTTATAGTATTTGATTATTTAAAAAATATAGGCGTAAAACAAAAGACCTGCCAAATAACCGACGAAAACCGGTAGACTAAAGTGCTTTAGATAGGTGAAAAAACCGACCCACTCAAGCCCCATCAGGCCAAC
>JAPOVA010000021.1:20797-75163 GCA_026708385.1 Simkaniaceae bacterium
CCTCGTCCGCATTCCCGATGAGTTTTCGAGTGTCATTGTTGAGGAAGGCTATGACAACCACAGAGGAGCGTCGACGGGAAATGATCGTATGTCATACATCCCCATCGTTGCGGCAACCAAAGGGACGTTATCGATGATGGCCGATATAACACCGATAATGCCTGCAATGACCGTTTCGTTGCCGAAGGTGCGTTCCATGGCTCTCGCCATCGCCTCGAGAAGGCCTGTCGATTCCAACGCATCCACGCTGAGCAAGATACCGAGGAAGAACAGGATGCTCGATACGTCGACCTTGGTGAGGATGTGGGGGATGCGCAGATGTGATCTCTGCGCGTGTTTATGGTGCATCACATCGGTAATCACCCACATGATGGCAAGGGAGACCAACATCCCCATAAAGGGGGGCAGACCCGTGAGCCACTTAAAGAAGGGAACGAACAAAAAGAGGAGAATGCCGCAGAAAAAGATGATCCGCGCTCCGGGTTCGAGGGGAGAAGAGATGTTTGCCTTACCCCCTCTTCGGAAGGTGCCTTTCATACGTAATGTGAAGAATAGGAGAGGGATAAGGATGGAAATGGCTGAGGGAAAAAAGAGATCGGCGATGACCTTGCCCGTCGTGATACGCTCACCGATCCACAGCATGGTGGTCGTCACGTCGCCGATGGGGGTCCATGCCCCCCCCGCATTGGCGGCAACCACCACCATACACCCGAAGGGAAAGCGCTCCCTATGTCCCGGAATCAATCTTCGCAATACCGAGATCATCAAGATCGTCGTTGTCAGATTGTCCAAAACGGCGGAAAGGGCGAAGGCGATGCCGGATATAACCCAGAGCATCTTCCGTTTCGATTCGGTGTGTAAGTAGCGGATGAACGTTTCGAAGCCGTTGTGTGCGTCGATAAGTTCGACCAAGGTCATTGCACCCAAGAGGAAAAAGAGGATTCCGGAGACTTCGCTCAGATGAGGCCAAAGCCGGGCGAGGCCGGCGCTCATCGGTTGCGGTGCCTCCGTGAGGTAGATGAGCCAACATGCCACTGCCAGGAGGAGGGCAAGAGCCGTTTTATGAATGCGAATGACGGGTTCCAGAATGATTGCGACGTATCCGATACAGAAGACGGCGATCAACTGTTCATTGGCGAAGGTGAAGATTTCCATCACCCTTTACCGCGAACGATATCGTGCATATGGACGAGGCCGATCAGCTTATCTTCCTGCAAAACGGGTAGCATCATCACCTTTTTTGCTTCGTTTGCCTGCATGAGGTTGAGTGCTTCCCGCAGTAAGGGGTTTCCTTCGATGAAAAGGAAGTTGCGTTGCATGAGTTCGTCCATTGTTTTCGAGAGGACCCGTTCGGGTTCTTTTTGGACGGCTCTTCTCAAATCTCCGTCCGTAAAGATTCCCCGCAACGTATGTTCTTCGTCCACGATAAGGAGACATCCGCACCGTTTATTCGTCAATTCGATGAGTGCTTTTTTAAGGGGTTCGTTCGGATTGCAGAGGGGGAGGCGATCACCTTGCAACATGATATCGCGAACCCTAAGGGCTATTTCTCGGCCGATTTTCCCCCCGGGGTGGTTGAGAGCATATTCGTCAATGCCGAATTGCTTTGCCTTCATAAGGGCCATGGCGAGCACGTCGCCGAATAGCAGTTGCACGGCTGCCGAGGTCGTGGGTACCAGGTCGAAGGGACAGAGTTCCCTATACACGGGGAGGCAGATTCCCGCGTCGCATGCGTCGAGGAGGCGGCAGTCGGTTGAAGAGACCCATGCAACCGTGGTGGCTCCCCGCTTGCGTGCAAAGGGGATGAGGTTCAACAGCTCTTCGCTCTCTCCGCTTTTGCTGATACAGATCAAAAGGTCTCCCTTGCCCAGAAGGCCGATATCTCCGTGCAGTGCATCCATGGGAGGTAGCCAAAGAGCAACCGTACCCGTAGAGAGCATGGTCTTGGATAGCTTGTCCGCGATGATGCCGCTTTTGCCTACACCCGTAAATATCGGTTTGCCGGAGCAGTTCCGGAAAAGATCGAAAATCTCTTCCACTTTACCATAATCGATGTGATCGAAAAAGTGGTTTACGTTCAGCCGGTGCTCTTGAAAGAGCGCTTTAAACATTCGTCACTCTCTTCTTGACCTCTGCTTGGGGATGATATAATGATAGGGTTAATCTGACAAGGAGACCGGAAATGAGCAAAACCATTCCCATTGCGGTGGCGCGAGGTGACGGGATCGGTCCCGAGATCATGGATGCGACGTTGCACGTTCTCGATGCTTCGGGGGCTCCTCTCGGCTATGACGAGGTTGAGGTGGGAGAAAAGGTCTATCTTAGAGGGCATCCGACGGGGATCGAGGAGGTGACGTGGGATACGGTGCGACGATCTGCGGCCTTTCTCAAGGCGCCCGTAACGACTCCTCAAGGAGGGGGGTTTAAGAGTCTCAATGTGACGATCAGGACCACTTTGGGTCTTTATGCGAATATTCGGCCTTGCGTTTCCTATCACCCCTTCGTGGCGACGAAGCATCCGGAGATGAATGTCGTGATCGTGAGGGAGAACGAGGAAGACCTCTATACGGGTATCGAATATCGGCAATCGCCCGACGTATGCGAATCGATCAAGCTGATTTCGAAACAAGGTTCGGAGAGGGTGATTCGCTACGCTTTTGAGTATGCCGTGATGAACAAAAGAGAAAAGGTGACCTGTTTCGTAAAAGATAACATTATGAAATTTTCCGATGGTCTTTTTCATGAAGTGTTCAATCGGATTGCGGGCGAGTATCCCACTATTGAGAGTGATCATTGGATTGTCGATATCGGGTCGGCTAAGTTTGCGGACACACCGGAGGCGTTCGATGTGATCGTCATGCCCAACCTGTACGGGGACATTCTATCCGATGTCGGTGCGCAGATTGCGGGGTCGGTCGGATTGGTCGGTTCGGCCAATATCGGAATGCATACGGCTATGTTTGAGGCGATTCACGGATCGGCTCCCAGAAGGAGCGGACAAAATATGGCCAATCCTTCCGCGCTGATGTTGGCCTCCGTCATGATGTTGGTCTATGTCAGGCAGTATGAGCATGCAACGGCCGTTCACAATGCTTGGCTCAAGACGATTGAAGAGGGGATTCATACCTACGACATTTACAAGGAGGGCGTGAGTAAGCAACAGGTCGGCACACGAGAGTTTGCCGAGGCGGTTGCGGGCAACTTAGGGAAAGCCCCTGCCAATCTGAGGAAAGTGGCCTATACCGAGGCCGGGGAGCACAAACCGAAGCACCATGAGGAGAAGAACACGAAGGTTACGAGGGTACTTGTCGGTGTGGATATCTACCTCTACTCCCTTCTATCTGCAGAGAAACTGCGGAAGAAGCTATTAAAGTCCGACTACGAAGCTTTCACCCTTGAAATGATCGGCAACAGGGGCGTTAGGGTCTATCCCGGAGGTCACCCCGAGACACTTTGCATTGATCAGTGGCGCGTGCGCTTCATGCACGAGGGAAGGTGCACGCAAAGCGACATCGCGGCGCTTTTGGAAGAACTTACGGCGAACGAGTGGGATGTGATCAAGATGGAGAATCTCTATGAGTTTGACGGCCGTCCCGGTTATTCCTCTCCCAAAGGGTGACGAAATAGGCGAAGGACACACTTCCCCCTCAAACGAATGCGACGGCCGGGGGGAGTCTATCTCTTGTTCTTCAACGAGCGTCCCGAAGGGAGGAGCTGTTTTTATAGTTAAGTATCTGGTTTTTGGCGGCGCTGTCCAGTGCCTTTATTTTTTCCGCAAGTGACTCGTCCAACTTTTCATAGTCGTTCCTGAGCTTGGCCGACAAGCCGATCAACTCATTCGTTTTTTCCCCTCCCTCCGCGTGAAAGAGTTTCATCGAGACGTTTTCCATCCACTTCCTGAACGCGCGGTCCCAGAGTATGTACGTAGTGGAAAGAATCATCGCGGTAGCTTGTAGCCCTTGCGACAGCACATCGTCTTCCGGCTTTCCTTCCGATCGGGAAGCATAGAACCGGAGCATCTTTAAAGCACAGGCGATCGTTTTTCCCGAGCTGATCGCCTCCTGTCCGCCTACCGCCTCCACGACGACATCTCTTTGCGCGTAGAAACCGGGGGGAACAAGAACACGCCGGACGAGATCGAATGTCGCATCGGCAGTTATAGGTGTCGCACCGACAGTCATAAGCAATACCTCTTTTTTCATTTTCAACCACCGGGGAGCGC
Source organism: Simkaniaceae bacterium (assembly GCA_026708385.1). Lineage (GTDB taxonomy): Bacteria > Chlamydiota > Chlamydiia > Chlamydiales > Simkaniaceae > JAPOVA01. The sequence continues at coordinate 25,020 of JAPOVA010000021.1, forward strand.
CGGTACCGGTGCCACCTCCCCGCGGACGGATAGCGTATCGTGCAGCACGGTTGAAGTCAAGAGAAAAGAGGCGGATCCGATCAGGGATTTTGTACGGTAAGAGAAGACAAGCCCGTTAGCACCAACGTTTTGAAAATACCCCCTCTCCCTTGTTGTAAGGCCTGTAGGAAGCCGTTCCGCCATTTCACTCAAAAAACCCACAAAAAGTAATCGGAAAGGCAAATCGACCCTTTCCCGGACCCCCTCCCTGAGGTCTACCGCAAGCTCTCCGTAGTCTGCCGTTCGGTCGGTGTACGATTCGGGGCCTGCGGTGGCAACCTCAGGACAAGCCTTTACACTCATCCCCGATCCTCCTTGGCATCCCTTCTCTTCCTTACGACCACCCCCGCCCCCGCGCCGGTGGGCCACACGGTGGTACCCCCTCCTTCACTTATTGCCGACGCCATAGTGTCTCCCTCAAGAATGCAATTACCTAAGGAAGGGAGGGCGTATCACACCAACCCCTCATGAACAACGGCAAACCTTTGCGGAAGGCAAGATGCAAAACGACCCGTACCGGGGTCGGCCTTTACCTGTGCGGTTCCGCCATACCGACCTGCGTGGCTTGTCTCATATGTCCGACGTGTGCTACGCTTCCGCGGACGAGTCGCCCTTTCACACCGGAGAAGAGAGCATGTCTTATATCTGTTGTTGTCGGTCCCGTACCGGGGAATACACTCCGTCCGCTGCCCTTGAAAAACCACCCCGAGTCGGATCCGTCACACTTGTGGAGTCGGCAAAGATTGCGCAAAGGAAACGATCCGAAACCTTTTCCGGTGTGTCTGCCAAGGATGATGCGGTGTTTTCCGAGGAAGAACTTGCCGGATTGAGGTCGGCCATTCGGGTTACCGCGTTGAACCCGCTACCGGAGGAAGGTTCCGAAGTGGTTGCGGATACGGACGGGCCTCTCGCAGTACCGGGGCGAGAAACGTCCCCGGCCGGGCGACCGACATCGACGAGTTGCACGACGAGAGATGTGAGTACGGGGGTCGAGACCGTAGAGACGGGTCGCCCCCCCACCCCCTCCCACAACACCACCCGCCGTCCCGAGCACTAAAGTAGAAGGGGTCGATGAAGCCGTTGAGTCGTTTGCATTGCAACAATCGGGAAGAATGTAAACATGGTCGGCATTTGGAGAGTCTATCGCCTTTTTGGATTGCACGATATGCGGCAATACCCGTAAAGCCGGGTGTTTTGCTTGATAACCGGGTATTTCGCATGTCGCCACCATACGGTATTCGGATGAATGCTCGGGGGTAGATGGGGGTGCGGGACTTTGCCCGTGCAATTCCCGTAGAGCATGCTTTTGTGGTTGTGTCACCATACCGTCCCGTGGTACGATGTCGCCGTAGAGGTCGCAAATTTTGAAGGAAACAAGTTATGTCGACTCGGTCCGGTCCGGCCGTTACTTCGTTGGGCCTTCCTAGGATTCCCGAGGCGGGCCCCTCCGTACACCCCGGTGAAAAAAGTCTTGCTGTTACTCTTGCAACGAAAAATGTGGTTCACGGTGTTCTCACCGGGGCAGGTTCGGATGGTGCCGGGTGTGGGGGCTATCCGAGAGAACGCACAATCGCCGCCGTCGTTATGGTCACCGGTTTTTGCGTAGGAACTCCCGCCTTCCTTACGGTGTCGGTGCTGAGCGCGGTATACGGAGGGGTACCGGGAGCTGTGTTAGGACCCCTTTTTTCCGGAATCCCGTACTTGGGAGTCATTCTTGGAAGCTGTCTCTATGGATGTGGAGTGTGTAAGAACAAGAAGTCCGAAGGGTTCCCTTCCCCGGAAGAGGGTATGGGAGTGTCGCATTTCCCTGTGGCGATACCTAGGCAGGAGTATCACGGGTCCCGACAAGGGGAAGAAGAAGCGATATCGGAGTCCGGTGCGGAGCCTGTTGGCGGATCTTCCTCGCCGGAACCGGAACCCGTTTCGATCCGTGAACGGGATGAGGTGTGTAAGAGCGAACGGTCCGAAGAGTCCTCTTCCGCTTCCGCGGGTGGGGATGTAGGAGCATCGCATCCCTCTGCGGCGATGTATGGGGATGAGGAGTGTCGCAAGTCCCGGCAAACGGAGGAAGAAGCGGTGTCGGAGTCCGGCGCGGGGCCTGTTGGCGGATCTCCTTTACCGGGACCGGAATGTGTTTTGATCCGTGAACAAGGTGAAGTGTGTAAGAGCGAGCAGTCCGAAGAATCCCTTCCCGCGGAAGAGGGTGCGGGAGTATGGCACTCCCCTACGGTGGTATGTGACGAGGAGTACCACAAGCCCGAGCAAGAAGAGGCGGTAGCGACGTCGGAGTCCGGTGCGGAGTCTGTTGACGGATCTTCTTTGTCGGACTCGGAATGTGTCTTGATCTATGAACGAAACGAAGTGTATGAGAGTGAGAAGTCCGAAGAGTCCCCTTCCGTGAAAGAGGGTGTAGGGGTGAGTATCGCGTCCCTCCGTGGCGATGTGTGAGGAGGAGTACCACACGTTCCGAGCAAACGGGCGTATCGCCGTGCCGGTGTGAGGACATGGTCGGGCTCCCCCCCTTAAGGCGGTGTCGAGGTTGCGAAGAACGGCCTTCTCGAGCTTCTGCTCGCCGTGTCCGTTCGCTCCGTTCGCCTATCCGTAGCCGAGAAAGGGGCCCATCCTCTTACGTGGAAGCTCTCCGAGGTAACGCAGTGCATCCTTACGGCTCATCGGGGCAGGGTTGCCCTTTTTCGTATCTGATCCGCCTTATGAAATACCCCTCTTCGTCGTAGAGGGTTGCAATGCCGTTTCCCTCCTTCACCGAAGAGACGGCTTCCCTTTCTCCCCTCTTCTCGTACCTACCCGATACCAGTTTGCCCGAACGGTACTCCTCCATGAGTCGCAACGTACCGTCCTTGTAGCGGGCGAAGGAAAGACCATGCTTGCGGTTGTCACACATTTCCTTTTCGCTTTCAAGTGTTCCGTCGGCAAACCATGTCCGAGAAATTCCCCGCATTCGTCCCTCCACGTAGGTAATAAGCAGGTGCGGGACGGGTTCTTCTCCGGGTGTGCCGGGTCGGTAGATCCACTCTTCGCCATGTTTTCTCCCCTCTTTTACGTGAAACAGATTGCGTAGACGGCGTTTCCGATCATAAATGCGCACGGCCCCTTCGGGAAGGCCGTTCCGATATTCTTCCAGGGAATGGAGATATCCTTCGGCAAAAACGGCCTTTTCGCCGGAGCCGCCCTCAATCCGGGAGAGAATACGGCCCGAAAAATCGCCATACTCCGCCTCCGTCAACCTCCCCCCCTCGTAGATTTCCGTAAAGGGGGGGCGTTCTCCGTCCCCTTTGAATAGGGAGGGCCCCGAGGGAACACCCCGTACGAACCGGGATGTTCCGATCACGATTCCTTCCGGGTTATGGAGACGAACCTCGCCGTGTAACCGCCCCTTCTCATAGGGCAACAGCTCCTTGAGGCGACCGTCCGGAAAGTAGTACTCGGCCACTCCCTGCAACAGCCCCTTCTCGTAGTGAAATGTTGCCTCCTTCCCCCCCCCCTCACGGAATACGTGTCCCGCTCCGTCAAATACCCACCCCTCTTGAGCTTCCTCGGACAGATCTCCGACCCCCTCGATAACGGTGACTTCCATCCGGAGTCGGCCGTTCGGGTACCACTCGCGGTAGATACCCGATGCCCGTCCGTTGATGACCTCCAAATACTTCCGGATCGCACCGTTATCGTGGTATGTCGTTAGCTTGGAAGGGATCTTACCGTCGACTTTGCGCGCATACATCCGAGCCACTTTGACATACGGTTGGGGATCGGTGAAACAGGTCCTCTCGTACATGTTCAGCCGGTCGCGGGAGGTAACCGTCTCCCTAAAACCGTTTCTATCGACCGTATGCACGCTCACGAGGGGGGGATCACCCTCTCTCGGGCGGGTGCACCCCGCGAGGAGTATGCATAGGGCCGAGAAGGCAAAGAGTATTCCCGTTTTCATTGCCCTGCCTCACATACACCGTTCACACAACTTCGTCTCTATGAGGTAGCGGGGATTTTCTTCACTGTGCGTGCGTACGAGGTCGAACTGCTTGATGATGAGGCCGGATCGTCGTAAGGGGGGGGCGTGGGGGCCGATGCGTACCTCTTCCAGCGTAACCAAAAAGCGCTCCAGATCTTCGCCGTCGATCGCGTAGGGAGCCGTTTGCACATACTCTCCGCCTTGTAGCGCAAAGGTCAGGGGCGGGTTCTCTTTCGCAAACCACGGACACGATATGAAGGCGGGATGCCGGATGAGTTTCCGGTGCAAAGTGCTCTCCGAAAGGGCGTACCTCATCGATCGTGCCATCTCGGAGAGGACACCTGCATGGTCGATCGAGGAAAGGGAATCGGCATCGATGCGTTGTTGCCGGAGCCGGCGGGCAATCCTCTCCAAGCGATTTTCCCTCTCTTGAAGGCGGGCAAATTTCCCCTTGGCTTGTAGGAAAACCGTTCCGAAAAGGAGAACAAAAAAGGAGGAGATGCAAACCATAAGCCACGGACTTTCGATACATGCAGGGTTCTTCCGTATCTTAACGATGTTATTCGTACAGAACGAACGAAAGGTGAGAAAGATTTTCTTCATGGGTCCACGCTACCTCCTCTTGATGGCCGGCAACCCCTTGCCAACGCAACACATCTTCATAAAGTGCCCGGGCCTGCTCTTTTGAGGGGCAGGCGAAGACAAACTCCACCCGGACCTCGTAGGGTACCCTTTCGGGGGGGAAAGCTTGCGCAACTTCTCGGTAATTTGTCAACACATATCGGAACCGTTCAATACGCACCTCTCGGGCTTGATCCGGAAAAGGGGCGAGAAGGCGGGTCAGCAAAGAGGTTACGTTGATGGAAGGGGGGGGGAGGGGTCGGACATGTCTCGACCCTCCGATCTCTCTTTGCAAGAGGGCGAGCTTTCTCTCAATACCCGTTGCCCGAAGTACTTTTTCCGGATGGTTTATCTCCTGCCCGGACGATGTCGCGATCTCACGGATGGCATTTTTCAGGTTTTTTTCCCTTACGTATTCCGCAATGTTCGTAAAGCAGAGGAAAAGGAGTAGCAATCCCGAAAAGAGAAGGACACTCCTTTTCAGTCGACGTAGGGAAAAGGTAGCCTGCTCGTGCGTGAGCCGATTTGCCTCCCTGAATCGTACGGAGCGGTTATCTCGTGACCATGCCTCTCGCGCAAGGCCGATTGCGACGGCATACTCGCGCATGTTACCCTGATATTCGGAGCGTACGGTAAGTCGGGAAAAGGAGATGCCGAGCGCCGGAAGGCGTTGTTCGATGGCAGGCCAAGCTTCGGTTGCACCCGTAAAGAGGAGGGGTATCTCCCGGTTTTCCTCTTCCTCGTCGTACAGACGAAAGAAGGCCTTTCCGGTTTCGTGTTCATACTTTTCCCGGTTCGCTCGCAAGAGGCCGGTTCCCCCGGCGACAAAAGCATTCCGGATCGGAATGCCCGATTGGACGACGATCAGCTCGGTCTCTTCCTCTCCTACGTGACAGATTACGTACCTTTCGGGAACCCCCGTCACGGCGTGTTCGGCAAAACGGACGAGGGCTATCGGTACGCAGGAGACGTAGGCAGGGTTTACGGGTGCGCGTGCTACGTGATCGGCAAGGGCGGATCCGGGGGCGATCATGTAGGTAACACGGACGAGATCTTTTTTTCCGACTCCTTCCTTTCGATGGCGGATCGGACAGGCAAAGACCTCTTGCAGGGGTACGGGAATCCGCTCTTCGAGCTGAAACGGCAATGTTTTTTTCAGGGCTCGCTTATCGCGTAAGGGAGAACGAATCGATCGGATTAAGAGAGCTCTGCTCCCTATTCCCGAAACCGAATGAGCCAACACGGACTCTTCCGAAAGACCGGAGAGTTCGGAGAGGTAGCGTCCGTCGATATGAGGAGAGGTATCGACTCTAAGGGTCGAAAGGGTAACGTTTGCAACGGCCACCTTGAAGAGATGACCGTCTCGATGAAAAGCCGCCACACATTCCACCGGATTGAAAAATCGTCTGATGCTACTTGTGTTCATACGGGCTACGAGTATACGGTATTCGGCCATGACACGCTACGTAAAATCGATGCGATGGAAAAGCGTCACCCTGCCCACCAACGTGTTCTACGCGCCGTTGGCCGGATGTTCCGATTTTGCTTTTCGTCACATGGCCTCTTTCCATCCCGTAGGCTTGATGTTCTGTGAGATGGTGAGGATGGAGGCACTGGTACGCAATATCGGGGCGACCTATAGGATGTTGGCATATCGTGACTCGATGCGCCCCATCGGTGCTCAACTCTGCGGTAGCAACCCCCGTCTCGCGGCTCCTACGGCACGTATCATCGAAGAGCTGGGTTTTGATACGGTTGACCTGAATTGCGGTTGTCCCGTAGACAAAGTGACGAAAGACGGTAGCGGTTCGGGCCTCCTCAAAACCCCCCTCAAGATCGGCGAGATCGTTGCCGAGATGGTGGCGGCCGTAGAGATTCCCGTTACCCTCAAAATCCGCGCCGGATGGGATGATGCACATATCAACGCGCCCGAAATTACCCGGATTGCGGAGAGTGCGGGAGCTGTTGCGATCGCCGTACACGGAAGAACACGAGAGCAACAATACCGGGGCAAAGCCGACAGAGGGGTGATACGCAAATGCAAGGAGGCGGCCTCTTCGATCGCGGTGATCGGAAACGGGGACGTCTTCTCTCCCGAAGAGGGGCGTGCTCTCTTCGAAGAGACGGGATGTGATGCCGTCCTGGTCTCTCGGGGAACGTTGGGCAAACCGTGGATTGCCGAGGATATCGTCCGGTTCGACAAGGGGCTGCCTCCTCTGAAGATCGATGATGCGACCCTCTTCTCTTATTTGCTCGACCACCTTCGTAGCATAGAGGGGCATGAGAAGGGGAGGAAAGCACTTCTCGATGCAAGGCGGGTGAGTTGTTGGTTTTTGCGGAGCCGGAAAGAGGGCAAAGAGGTGCGGGGGCGGATTAACCGGCTCGAAGAGGTGGGAGACATCATCCGGCTTGTCGAAGAGCTCTGTGCGCCCGTAGCTATTCGAGGTGTTTGAAGGCCCCGGGTAGCGCTTCGATCAGATCGGATGCGACCATCCCGTAGGAGGTCATTTTCCGGGCGACCTGTTCTCCCGCGTAGCCGTGTAGGTAGACACCGAGAGTTGCCGCATCAATCGGGGGGGCTTTTTGTGCCAAAAGGGCCGCGATGACTCCCGACAAAACATCTCCCGTTCCCGCCGTTGCCATGCCGGGGTCTCCGGAAGGGACGATCAGAGGGAGCGCGTCCGGTCGGAAGATAAAGGTCGGTGCACCCTTTACGACGACGATATGACCTACGGAGGTAGCCCATTCACCACACTCGGCAAGGATGTCACCGTATTCCGGTTTGTCCAAGAGGGAGAGCATCTCCCCTCTGTGCGGTGTAAGGACGGCAGGGGCATTGAGGGAGGAAAGAGAGTCCCGTAAGAGGAAAAGGGCATCCGCATCGATAAGCATCGGTATCCGGATGGCGGGTGTGATCTCTCTCACGAATTTTTCGGCCATCTCCCCTCTACCCATTCCGGGTCCGACCATCACGGCACTTGCCCGGCGCAGCTCCCGGAAGAAGGGGCCGGGATCGTTATCGTAGGGGGATCGGATCAACTCCCAGGGGACATTGACCGACTCTCCTCCCGTACCGGCAGGATGGAATAACCGGACGATACCCGCCCCCGACCGAAGAGCGGCGAAAGAGGAGAGAAGGGCCGCGCCCGTCATTCCCCGTGATCCCGCTACGGCCAGTAGGTAGCCTGTCCGGTACTTATGTCGCGTCCGGATTACGGGGGGGAGCATTCGTGCGATGCTTTTTTCATCGAACATGCATGCGGTTGCCCGTGCCATCCGCAAGTATCGCTCTTCAAGGCCGAACGATGCGACGGAAAAGGCTCCCGTTTGCTCGTAGCCGTCCCGGATAAAGCCGCCGATCTTCAAAGCGCCCAGGAAGACGGTCTCGGTTGCCTTGACGGCGACGGGGTCGACAACCCCGGTACTCCCGTTCACACCCGACGGAATGTCGACGGAGAGTACGGGAGAGGAGAGTGCGTTCACCGCACGTATGATCACTTCCGTTTTTTCGTGCAGTCGCCCCCGAAGGCCTACGCCGAGTAGGCCGTCTATGATGAGTCCTTCGGGCTTTTCGTGTGCGAAATACGAAGAGGGCTCTTCGATGATGTTGAGCCGTCCTCCCGCGTGTGCGAATCTCTTGGCGTACGTTGCGCAAAGGGGGCTCGACTCTTCCGAAGGGTAAAAGAGAAAGGCCCGGACGTTTATCCCTTTTTCCGTGAGGTACACCCCGGCGGAAAGGGCATCGGCACCGTTGTTGCCTTTGCCGACCATAAGGGAGACCGTCTCCGGTAGCGCTTTTTGCTCGAGAAGGCGTAAGGCCGCTTCGGCCACTTCAAGGCCCGCCCGCGACACGTACTCCTCCTCCGAGGCCCCCTCTCGGATACTTATCCTCTCGACTCGTTGCATTTCCTCCGCGGAGAGGATCGGAATTTCACAATCCATACGCCGGTTCTTTGCGGATTGCACCGACCAAGAGCGCTTTGAGCCTCTCTTTCGGTTCGGCGCGACCATAGATAATGGAGTACACCGTTTCGGTGACGGGGGTTGCTATGCCGGCTTTTCTCCCGATTTCGAGGGCGGACACGCAGGTCTTCACCCCCTCCACCACCATACCGATCTCTTCATGTGCTTCACGCGGTGTCAATCCCCGTGCCAAGAGTCTGCCGAACCTATAGTTGCGACTTGCCGTTGAAAGACAGGTAGCGAAGAGATCTCCCATACCGGCCAAACCGGTTAAGGTCTCCCGTCGGCACCCTTTCATGGCTCCCAACGCACGGATTTCGTCGAGTCCTCGGGTCATCAGCGTCGCTTTGGCGTTGCATCCGAAACCGAGTCCGTCCGAAATCGCACAGGCGATCGCTACGATATTTTTCATGGCACCGCCGATTGCCGTTCCGAGTACGTCATCGGAAGGGTAGACGGAGAAATAGGGTGTGGAAAAAAGCCGGGCAACCTCCTTGCGCAGGGAATCGGTGTGGGCGGCTACCGTAACCGAGGTAGGCATCTCCTCACGCACTTCGCAAGCCAGGCTCGGCCCGGAAAGGTATCCGATCCCTCTCGCGTAGTCATCACCCGATACGTCGGCGACCACTTCGGGAAGAAACAGGAGGGTTTCCCTTTCGATCCCCTTCGAGGTCAAAATGAGGGGTGCCTTCGGTATGCCCGCATCGTGCAACCGGTGCAAACACTCCCGCAAGCCCGATGAGGTGACCGATTCCACAATCAAGTCGGCTCCCCTCGTTGCTTCTCGCAAATCGTCCGTGATAACGAGGCTTCCCTTACCCGAAATCCCCTTCCGTTTCGTCCAAAGAAAGACTCGGTACCCCTTCCCGGCAAGGAGGTTGGCAAGACAAGACCCCCACGCTCCGGCTCCCAAACAGGCAATTTTCATGTTTACTCCGATTATCATGACTCGTGAGGCATTGTAGGCGGAGATGCTTTTAATGAGAAACGGAAAAAGATTTTTGCATACGTTTTTCAATATGATCCGTAACATCCGACTTAAGAGTAAAATTTTCATTGCGAGATATCCGGAGGTGTCGGCATCATGCGACCTTTCTGTCAAATAAAAACTTTGCGCCATACGGATATGGGCCGAGCACAAAAGATGAGGGGTTCTCCGGGACGGCTCGGATAACCGACCTTGTAACGCGGGCCTGTTTCTGCGGAATAAATGAGTATTTAATCAACTTACAATCAGTGCAATATGCAAATATTGGTTTGGCCGACTTCTCTGATGAGTGCCTATGCCGGCTCGTTCCTGAAAAGTAAAGTATTTATTTACATCAAATTAGTTTTATATGATACAATAACGTATGATAACGTTTAACAAATGCATAGTAGGAGCTTCTATGTCAGTCTACGGAAGAATAGACGTCACCACCAAGTCCGCCCCCCTCCTCAAAACCCCCCCGACCCGACCTCCTTCCATGAGGAAGAATGCGGAGGCTACGCATGGTGTCCTACATCGCATGGCGAGGTGGGTGAACGAGCACCGCACAAGCACTTTCGCCGTCGCCATTACCGCGGGAATGCTATTCGGAGCGGTGGTTCCGGGGGCCGTAATCGGAGCGATAATAGCAGCTCTCGTCGTATTCGCATGTTCTCGCGTATGTGACAAAATCGGAAAGGAGGGGCGAGAGGATGTCGTCGTACGCAGAGCCGAAGATGCGGAGATACGTGGTAGAGCAGCACGCAATGCAAGGTATACGAAGTGTTTGCTGGAGCACCGTGCGAGGGGTGAGAGGTTCTCGCATACGATCTGATCTTCCCCTCCCGCTATGCACGCACTTCGGAAACGGGAGAATACGATGCGTGTGATTTGCCGGGAAACGGTTCCGTTTTTTTCCTACGTGCCCATATACTCCCCTGTGCGGATTCCGAATGATTCGTGTGATGCGGGAAAAGGTGTGGGGTCGTATTGATGGTTGTAGCTCTGTTGACGGTGGCGAGCGCGTGTTGTCAACATGATGTGCGACAACTTCCTTCCGGATGGTGGTGCGGCCCCCCTCGGATCGTCGGGATCTATCGGTTGCTGATCCCGGTTGCTCGGATCATCCGGCACACGGCTCGGGCAATCCGGGATACGGATCGCCGGATGGCCCGGATGGATCGCCGGATGCATCGGATCGCTTCGATGGTGCGAGGGTCTTCTCGCCGTAGAGGGATAGATCGGCTCTGCGAAGAACTCAGGCAGATGATCCGGAGGAGGGATGAGGTAGAGCAACGGATAGATCGGACGTTCCGAATCCTTTGGCGGATCGTTCGGGCAACCGGATGGATAGCCGGGACGGTTCCGGAGGCGGCTCGGATCAATCAACGGGTAGTTCGGATGGAGCAGCAGGTGGTTCGTCACTCGTCCGAGGCATATCGGCAGTTAATCCGGATAGATCGGCAACTGAGGCGGCTATGTCGGATAAGCAGTGCGGTGGGTCGGAGGTCCTCCCTTGATGTGCTCCTTACCGTCTTGCCCGTATCGATGGTTGTTGCGACCCTTGCCGGAGGATGGTTTTTGAGAAATGTTCCGCAACACTCCTCCTTCCCTCCGGAGGTCGGACTCGGATGACGGCTCGTATGTCCCCCGGACAAATAATTCCGGTTTGCCTATAATCTGCCGGACGAACCCCCAACGTGACGAAGTCCATGCTACCCGTTCCGCAACACGCCCCGGGCGATACGTATAAGGCGTTCCGGTTCACCAAGGTCTTCCCTGTTGAGGAATTGCAGGCCGTTCTGTACGAGCTGGAAGATGCCGAAACGGGGGCCTCCGTCATGCATATAGCAAGCGATGACCGGGAAAATCTCTTCTGCATTTCCTTTCCTACCCTCCCGACCGATTCGAGCGGGGTTGCCCATATCCTGGAACATACCGTCCTCTGCGGATCGGAAAAATTTCCCGTCAAAGACCCCTTCTTCTCCATGAGAAGGCGCAGTCTTCACACCTTTATGAATGCCCTTACCGGATCCGACTTCACCTGCTATCCGGCTGCCTCACAGGTGAAAAAAGATTTCTACAATCTCCTCTCCGTTTATGCCGATGCGGTGTTGCATCCTAACCTTAAGGAACTGAGCTTTAAGCAGGAAGGATGTCGTTTGGAGTTTGACATCCCGGATGATCCCACAACCCCCCTCCTCTTCAAAGGGGTCGTTTTCAATGAGATGAAGGGGAACCTCTCCTCCCCCGAATGTCGCCTGCGACATGCCATCATGCATGAGCTCACTCCCGATTTAACCTACGCCCACAACGTGGGAGGAGAACCCGTGGCGATTCGATGCCTCACTCACGGAGAGCTCAGAGCTTTTCATGAAACATTCTATCACCCTTCGAACGCCCTCTTCTTTTTCTACGGTAGTTTTCCCCTCCTCCCTCACCTCGACTTCCTCCGAGCTCCGGCCCTCGCCGGCTATGCGAACCGGGATCGCACCCCCCCCACCCCCGCCCCACCTCGCCTCGGCAAGCCTCGTGCCGTAGAGGTCGCCTACCCCCTCGGCGATAAAGAGACGCAGGGAAAGACCTTCATCGCCTTTTCCTGGCTTACGGCTTCGGCCGAACATTCCGAAGAACTCCTCGCCCTTTCGGTCATCGATGCGGTGTTGATGGAACACGATGCCTCCCCCCTCAAAGCCGCCCTCCTTGAGTCGAAAAAGTGTGCCCGAGTCAGCGGGCAACTCGATGCGGAAGTGCGCGAAGTCCCCTACATCATCGTCTGCCGAGGTACCGACCCGGAGGAGGCCGATTCCCTCGAAGCGATCGTATTCGAAACGCTCCGAAAACTTGTCCGGGAGGGGATCGATTGCGATCTTCTCGATGCCGCCATACACGGTCTTGAATTTGAAAGGCTGGAAATTACGAGCGATTTCGGCCCCTTCGGCCTCACCCTCTTCGTTCGAGCAGCCATCGCAAAACAGTATGGGTGTGCTCCGGAAGAGACCCTGACCGTCCGGGAACAATTCCGCAATCTAAGGGAGAAAAGTCGCAACCCGGACTATTTTACCGGATTGATCAAGCGCTTTTTTCTCGATAATCCCCATTTTGTCAGATTGATCATGAAGCCGAGCGAGGCACTCGAAACGGAAGAGGCTCGGGAGGAAAAGCAGGCACTTGCCACGATTCGCAAAGCGCTATCGGAAGAAGAGGAGGGCGATTTGGTGCGACGGGCGCAAGAACTCAAGGCGTACCAGGATCTTCCCGAAAAAGAGGCATTGGAAGTGCTTCCGAAGGTAACCTTGGCCGACGTACCGAAAGAGGCCGTTTCGTTTCCCCTGCGGAAACACTCCCCTGCCAACTTCTCCCTCTACCACCATGCGTGCCATACCAACCACATCGTCTATGCCGATCTTTTCTTCCCCGTTCCGGCCCTTTCGATGGAGGAGTTACCCTACGTAAAGCTCCTGATCACCCTTCTTCCGCAACTCGGTACGGGGGCGCGCGGTTATAAAGAGAATCTGGAGTATATTAGCAGATATCTGGGCGATTTCGGTGCCTCCATCCACCTTATCCCCGATCCGGATCATCTCGAAAAACCGTTGAAGCCCCTCTTCTCCTTGTACGGTAAGGCACTCACGAGGCATGTCGATAAACTTTTCTCCCTCCTAAAAGAGGGTGCCTCCTCCCTCCGCCTGGATGAGGGGGAAAGAATCAAGAATCTGATCCTGCAAATTCGCACCGCCGGGCAGAACAACTTGAGCCGGAATGCCCTTTCTTATGCTACCTGCCAAGCCCTTTCCGGGTACCGGTCGGGGCCGTACATTCTGCAAAAGTGGCACGGCATCGACTACTTCAACTTTATCAAAAGGCTCGCGCGCGACATCGATACGGGCCTTCCGGATTTGCTGAAGCGGTTGCGGGCGCTGTGCTCTCGCCTCCTTCACCTCAACGATCCTACCTTGGTCATAGGATCCGATGTAAAGCAGTTTGACACGATTTCCAAGGAGGGATACTACGGTTTGGGTGAACCGGCTACCCGACCGTATGAAGCGTGGCAACCCCTCACCCCTACGGAGATGCCCCCCTCACAGGGACGTTTCATCTCCACACCGGTCGCCTTTTCCGCTTGGGGATTCGACACGCCGTATACCTTTGCGCATTCCAACGCACGGGCCCTGAGCGTACTCCCCTATCTATTGGAAAATACCTCGTTGCACCGGAGAATCAGAGAGCAGGGCGGTGCCTACGGATCGGGGGCGTGCTATGGTGCCTTGCAAGGCACCTTCCATTTTTACGGATATAGAGATCCGCACATCGCAGCTACCTACGAAGCCTTTTCCGATGGGGTGAGGCAGATCGTTGAGGGGAGGTTCGATGAAAAGGAGCTCGAAGAGGCCAAGCTCGGTCTGATGCAAAGTCTCGATACCCCCGTTCTTCCGGGAAGACGTGCCTTGACTGCCTATTTGGAGATGCGAGAGGGGTACACTCGGGAGCGTCGCCAAGCGTTACGGGAGGGGGCGCTCGCCCTAACGCGAGAAGAGGTGCGACGTGTTGCCGATACGGTTCTTTATTCTCAAACGGATCGTGCGGTTGCCGTCACGGTGGCGGGAAGATCGCTGATCGAAAGGGAAAAGGGGAAACTCCCCTTCCCCCTGGAGGTCTCGCCCCTGGAAGAATGAGTAATGAGTTCGGTGAATGAGTCGATGAATGAGTCGATCGGCTAAAGAGGCTCCTCTTCCTCGGATCGGACCCGGTTCACGAACCGGGCCAGTTCCTTGATGTAGGTGAGTCGTACCGACCCCGTCCGGCCATGCCGGTTTTTCCCGACGATCACCTCCCCGATTCCCGGTTTATCTTCCTCGGAGTAGTACTCGGGCCGGAAAAGGAGCATGACGACATCGGCATCTTGCTCAATCGAACCGGACTCTCGTAAATCGCTCATCATCGGTCTGTGTCCCGTCCTTTCCTCCACTCTTCGGGAGAGCTGAGAACCGCACAACACCGGGATATGGAGTTCGCGTGCCAGGTTTTTGAGCATCCGGGAGATCTCGGCAATTTCCTGCTGTCTACTCTCCAATGCGATGCGAGACCCCGTACCCGAGAGAAGTTGCAGGTAATCGACAACCAGTAATTTGATTTCATAGACCTCTTTCATCCTCCTTGCCCGTGCGCGCAGATCGATGATGTTCAACCCGGGTTGATCATCGATCACCATCGTATGATTCTCCATCTTTTTGGTGGTGGCAACGATCTTTTGGAATTCATCCCCTTTGAGATCTCCCGTACGTATTTTGTCCGATTCCACCCCCGACTGTGAGCAGATCATCCGGTGTACCAGTTGTTCACCACTCATCTCCAAGGAGAATATGCCGACGGGATCTCCCTCTTGAAAACAGACATGTTCGGCAACGTTTAATGCAAAAGCGGTCTTCCCCATCCCGGGTCTTCCGGCGAAGATAAGGAGGTTGGAGGGGGCCAACCCGTTGATCATCTTGTCCAAATCGTAAAATCCCGTGGGCAGATCGGGAGAGAGGGCCTCTTCCCCCTTTTCCTGCAATGTTGCCTGCCGTTCTTCCAGCTCCTTGAGGTAGGGAAGACCCGAAAGGGATGCGACGCCGGAGAGGAGCTCCCGTACGGTCTTGCCGGGGTTCCTGTTCGTAGCTTGGCTGATCGCAAAGAGCTTCGCCTGCGCGCCGTCCAAAAAGGTAGAGACATCGACGGGATCTTCCAAGGCCCCTTTTTCGATATCTTGCGATGCGGCGATCAGTCGACGCAAGATCGACTTATGTTGAATCAGCTCGACATACTCCTCGATATAGGCGGAAGTACCCGCATACTGCGCCAGAGAGACGAGGTAGGAGATGCCCCCCACCTCTTCGAGTTTATTGATCTGTTTGAGTTGTTCGCCGACAAGGTGGATATCGGCCGGTTTGTCACTTTTATAGAGAACTTTGAGTACGGAAAAGATGGTTTGGTGTTCGGTGTAGTAAAAGTCGGCACTCTCCATCGCATCGGCCGCAATATTGAGGTGGTTGATCTTGGTCAACATGCACCCCAACACCATCATCTCGGACTCTTTCGAGTGGGGGGCGATCTTCACTTTCGAACGAATGTGTGTAGTCATACCGAATCTCCGGATCGGGTTACTACTCGTATAACACATGGCGACCATAACCACCATCTCGCCCTACGACTTTCGGGGCGACTCTCCCCCGAGTTCCGTTACCGGGTACGAACGTACCATGCCCGTCTCCTCGAAACACCGTCCGCGTCCGACACCTTCGCGATTCCCGTGACCTCCGTGGAGAAATTGTCCGGGGGGTGCTCGGGGGTGGGGTGGTGTCGGATCCTATCGGTCCGGTTCCTTTGCGATCTCGCAGATGTAGCGACACTTTTGCCCGGATGTGGTATACGAATTCTCAGCAGGGCAGTATCTCCGGCGTAAGGCCGAAGTCACGGAGTTATGAACCGTTATCTCATCTACATTCTCTCTTTTTTGCTCTCGGTCGGGTGGTTTGCCGATGCGAACCCTCCCCCCCTTACCCCCTACCTGACCCGTAGAAAGGCGGAGGCGATTCTGAAAGATCATGCGATCTATAAAAATCTTTCTCCCGAACTGATGCGACGCGTTTTACGCAACTACGTCGGTGAGTTGGATGAGGGGAAGACCTATCTCTTGCAAGGGGAGGTAACCGAATGGGAATCTCCCTCCGACGCCCTTCTCGCCAAGGCGGTGCGGAATTACCGGAGGGGTGATTTTTCCCTCTTCGGTACCATGTACGAAACGATGATCGGTGCCATACGAAGGCGGGCACGTCTTGAAAAAGAGGTACGGAGAGTGCAGGTCGATCCGGCCGACTTTAAGGATATGGGGTGGGCCCGAACCGAAGAGGAATTGCGAGAGCGATTGGCGGGACTCCATACTCTCCGTTCGGCTGCTGCCGAAAAGTGGAATGCCGGTAAGAAAGAAAGGATAATCTTGCGATGTAAAAAACACCGCCTCTCCCGAGAACGGGAGATCGTGCAGAATTCGCAGGAGGGAAGGCGGAGACAACAGCTCACCTATTTTCTCAAGGCGTTTGCCTCGGCATTGGACAGCCATACCACATACTTTACTCCCGGAGAGGCCAAACGGTTCCTCTTGCAGGTACAGCAACGCCTTTTCGGTATCGGAGCCGAACTGCAAGATGACTTTACGGGGTTGATCGTTGTTCGACTCGTGGAGGGGGGCCCCGCATTCGATACCGGGGAGATCGGAGAGGGCGACCGGATTATCGCCGTCAACGGGGAGCCGGTCGTAGGGATGGATTTTATCAACGCCGTGGAGTCGATCCGCGGACCTAAAGGTACTTCGGTCGTTTTGACAATCCTCAAGGCAAAGGGGAAGGGGGAAGAGAGGCGAGAGGTTACGATTGTTCGAGACGAAATCACTACGGAGAAGAGTCGCTTCGCGGTGAATAGTATCCCCTACGGAGAGGGCACCATCGGCCATATCCGGCTTTTTTCCTTTTATCAAAGTCCCGACCGCTCCTCCTCCGGAGATCTCCGTTCCGCTATTGAGAAGATGAAGAGTCGGGAACGTGTCAGGGGAATCGTCTTGGATTTACGGGGAAATGCGGGAGGGCTTTTGCCACAAGCCGTTGCCGTTACGGGACTTTTCATACGACCCGGCATCGTTTCTACCATTAAGGAGGGTGCGGGGCGACTCCGGCACCTGAGACATTTGGAAACCGATCCCGTGTGGGAAGGTCCCCTTATCGTCCTCACGGACAAAGCAAGTGCATCGGCCGCCGAAATTACGGCGCAGACACTACAGGATTACGGGCGAGCCGTTCTCGTCGGAGATGCGACCACGTGGGGTAAGGGAAGTTATCAAACCTTTACCCTCGATCACTCGACGAATACGATCAATCCGCAAGGAGAGTACAAGGTTACGCGAGGTCTCTACTATACCGTTTCCGGAAAAAGTCCCCAACTTACGGGAGCGATACCGGACATCGTCGTTCCGGGGTGCTTGAGTTGCATGGAAATAGGGGAGGCGTACGCTCGATTTCCCCTTAGAGGAGACGCCATTGCCCCCGGCTTTGACGATGCTCTTTCCGACGTTCACCCCTTACGTAGGAGGGCAATCCGTTCGATCTACGAAAAGAGTAAGCAGGGTAGAATACCCGTTAACGTAGCCGGGATGGATATTTTGCGTGAAAATTCGGCCACACGGACGAAGAATGATGCCCGGTACCGGACATTTCTCAAAGAGATCGGGAACATACCTTTTGACCGGGGGGTGTTGCAAAAGTACAGGGAAAATGACTTGCAACTTGATGAAACGATCCATATCATGAGAGACCTGATTTTTTTGGCGGATTCTGCGCGTGCAGCTTCCGCTCCCGTTGCATGATGCCGGAAGAAGTACGAACACGCATTGCCCCCTCTCCGACGGGCGAGCCGCACGTAGGCACCCCTTACATGGCTCTTTTCAACTTGGTTTTTGCCAGACATCACGGGGGTAAATGCATTCTCAGGATTGAAGATACCGACAGGACGAGGAGTCGCAAAGAGTATGAGACGAGCATCATTGAGGCACTCCGATGGCTTGGTATCGGATGGGACGAGGGGCCGGATATCGGCGGTCCGTACGGGCCGTACAGACAGTCGGAGAGGGGAGCTATCTACCGGAAACACGCGCAGATACTCTTGGATGTGAAGAAGGCCTACAAGTGTTTTGCTACTCCGGAGGAGCTCAGGGAGATGCGAGAGGTCGCCGGCAAGGCGGGGAAGCCGTCCGGGTATGACCGAAGATACCGGAACCTGAGCGAAGAGGAAACGGCGGTACGGGAAGCCAAGGGCGAACCCTACGTTATCCGGCTCAAGGTGCCCCTCACGGGCACTTGTGAATACGACGATATGGTGAAGGGGAAGATCTCTTGCCCTTGGGCCGATGTCGACGATCAGGTTCTCCTCAAATCGGACGGTTTTCCCACTTATCATTTGGCCAATGTCGTCGATGACCGACTCATGGCGATCTCCCACGTAATCCGGGGTGATGAATGGATGAGTTCGACACCGAAGCATATGTTCCTGTACGATTCTTTCGGGTGGTCCAGACCGAAGGTGATGCATATGCCTCTTCTTCTCGGTCCGGGAGGTAAAAAGCTTTCCAAAAGGAACAATCCGACTGCTGTTTTCTACTATAAAGAGTGTGGTTATCTTCCCGAAGCGTTCGTCAATTTCCTGACCCTGATGGGATACGGTATGGAAGGGGAGAGGGAAATCTATTCGGTGGACGAACTCATCCGGACCTTCTCCGTGAAAAGGGTGGGTTCTTCGGGCGCCTTTTTCGATAGCGCGAAACTCGACTGGATCAATCAGCACTACTTGATTCATACGATCCCGGAGGGGGAACTCTGGCCGAGAATCCGGGAGTGGGGCTTTTCCGATGAGAAGATGGAGAGATTGATGCCCTTGGTGCGGACACGGATCAAGACGTTCGGATCATTTATGGATCTCTGTTCTTTCCTGTTTACGGCTCGGGTTTCCCTTTCGGAAGAACTTCTCCGTCCCAAAGGGATCTCCAAGGAGGCGAGTGCCGCAATCTGTAGATCCATGATCCGGAGCATGGATGAGGGGGGTGATTGGGGGCGGACGGGATTTGAGCAGGGATCCCGGGAAGTGGCTAAGGTATTCGGAGTCAACCATAAGAAGATCGTCATGCCGATTCTATTCGTTGCGATTACGGGTTCACGTTATGGTCCGCCCCTGTTTGATTCGGTTGATATTTTGGGAAAAAACCTGACTCGTGCCCGCCTTTTGGAGGCCATTGCCTTCCTCGGGGGTCTTTCGAATAAGCTCTCTTCCGCCCTCGATAAGGGGTGGGCATCGGGCGATTGCTCCTTTTTCTCGGCAAAGGGGTGATGTTCTACGACAAGAGGTCCCCCTTTTTCTCCAAGATTGTGGAGAGGACTCTGTTAAGTCGGATAGGTTCGAGCAGACAGACCTACGGCGTCACACTCGATCTTGCGGGATCGGGCATTGTCTACGAGCCGGGGGATGCTCTGGCCGTCATACCTCGCAATGATCCGGCATTTGTCGAACTGATCTTGGAAAAAGCGGGCAGAACGGGGAAAGAGCGGGTCATCGACCCCAAGACGGCGCATTCTCTCTCTCTAAGGCAGTTTCTGTCGGAGAGGGCGAATCTTTCCCGGGTTACGGGGAGACTCGTCCGCGCTTTGAAGGGGGGACGAGAGAGATGCGCGCGAGATAGGGATGTGATCGATCTGCTCTCCGACCATCTCACGAAGGAGATCTCCTTGGAAACACTCGTCGGATCGTTTGCCCCCCTGCTACCCAGGTTTTATTCCGTTGCATCGGCTCAGACGAAGGAGAGGGATAGGGTCGATCTTTTGGTCTCTCGTCTCACCTACAAGATGGGCGACAAAACGAGAGAGGGGGTGGCAAGCAGGTTTCTCTGTCGATCGGCTGAGGTGGGCCGCACCCCCGTTGCCATCTACCATCACCCGAACCGGATGTTTACGATTCCGAAAGATCGCAATAAACCGCTCATTATGGTCGGTCCGGGAACGGGTGTGGCCCCCTACCGCGCCTTTTTGCAGGAACGTCTCAGGCAAGGGGCCACGGGGGGGCACTGGCTCTTTTTCGGAGAAAGAGAGAGGGCCTACGACTTTTACTATGAGGAGTTTTTTTCCGACCTTGCCCGGAAAGGGGTTTTGCGACTTGACTGTGCCTTTTCACGTGATCAACGGGAGAAGATCTACGTACAGGACGAAATGGTACGTCGAGCGGATCTTATCGGAGAGTGGATTGAGGGGGGGGCAATCATCTACATCTGCGGTGATGCCCATAAGATGGCCAAGGGGGTGACGAAGGCACTACGAGAGATCGTCATGGAGAAGAAAGGGTTATCCGAGGGGGGGGCGAGGGATTTTTTGCGGACCTTACGAAGGGAGGGGCGCCTTCTCATGGATGTCTATTGATCGATCCGACGGTTTCGGACCGTCACGATGGCGTAGCACGTAAGCCCTTTTCTCCCCCCGGTGGCAATCGGTTGATCCTCATGAATGTTGCGATGTTTCTCCCCGGCGTCGTATCACGGAGCGGTTCAAAAAAGCATTGTCGTTTCGGCCGATCCTATGGAGCCGGCAGTTCCGGTTCCGTCGAGGTCGGTTCTACCGGAAAATGGGGTAGAACGGGTAGAATCGCGCCGGGGTCCGGATAGGGTGCCGAGCCCCTCCGGAAGTGAGAGGAGAGGTAGCGTACGATGCGAAGAAAAGGGCCGGGGATTTTTTTGTCGGTGGCGTGTTCGTTAGCTCATGCGTTATTTGCCGTTGCGACTACGCCGGATCAGGATCGAGCACTTTCCGCACGGAAAGTGTTCGAGAGGTTTTTGCGTGGTGGTTACGAAGATTTTCTGCATGGCATTCATGAGCGATACGAGCGGGAAAGTCGGATGCAACGGTGTCATAAGCTCCTTGAAGAAAGGACGAAAAGTAGTACGAACGAACCGGATCTTTCCACAAAAGCGGTTCTTCTTCGAGAATCGGAAGAGCGTGAGCTCGTAGAGGTCTGCCTTTCCGCACCCGACTCTCCGTTTGCCCGCCGGGTGATGGATATGATCTTTTACACCCCCGGCCGGCAGGAGAAGGAAGGATTGGACTATCTGGCCGGTTTGGGGAGAAGAGCGCGGGGAGCCGGAAGAACTCCGGCGGAAAACGCACTCATCGATATCGACACCGAGTTTTGGGTAAAGTCGATCGTGTTGGAGCGCATGGCGGTAGAAAAGGAGATGGATGGGAGTACGTACGGAGCCCGACATGCCGCCCTCCAGTTCGAGAAATTGCGACGGATGCATGTGATCGTTGACCGTAGTGATGCCGACCCCGGCGTGCGAAGGCGTATCTTCGCCCTGTGGAAGGCGTACCCGAAGATGTATGTTGCGGGGGCAACTCGGAGAATGTTGCACGATTTCGTAACCGGTAAGGCGATACCCGGAGACGGGACGGAAGAGAAGATACGGGCGATTGTCGTCAAGTATCACAAATTGCGGACGGCTTCGGAAGGGGGAGGCAAGGGATGTATCGTCGAGCGGATAGAACCGAGTGGTGGAAAGGACGGGTAACGTCCGACCCCCCCCCCCGCTATTCCGGATTGTTCGTCACGATCCCCGAGAACGGGAAGGGTCGCATCCTCGGCAAATCGATCCGGAAAGACCGCCTTGCCTTCCTCAGGGGGGGGGATTAGGAGGGCGTTCGTCGGTCCGTGTGATGGTCCCGTACCGTCACGATGGCGTAGCACATGAGTCCCTCTCCCCGTCCGAAAGCAGTGAGTTCGTCTCCCGATGTGCAACTTATGCCAACGTCATCGCCCATAAGTCCCGTGACCTTTGCGACGTTTTGTCGGAGGAGCGGTATGCGGCGTTGCAGTTTCGGTCTTTTCCCCTCGATTGTTAGGGCGACATGTCGGATCGTTCCCTTTTTGTCCAGGGTTCGCAGTGCCCTGCGTACATATTCATGGCTATCGGTCACTCCCCGTCGGCAAAGTTCTATTGCCACTCCCCCCAAAATCGGTACGTGGGTAATCGAGGTTACGGCGTTGCAAATGGCGTGAAATACGACATCTCCGTCGGAATCGGCATCCATTCCGGGTACCTCCTCAAAGGTTACTCCCCCGATGACGCACACCTTGTCCGATGCCGTACGCAAAAATCTGTGGCTGTCTTGCCCGATACCCGTTCGATATCCCATGTAACCCACCGGTGACTCTACCGGGATCCACTCTACCGGAAAATACGGCAAAAGGGGTAGAACCGCGACGGGGCTCCGGCGCACACCCCGCCAACCCTCTCTCGGGTGATGTGCATACAACGTATCCCGCCGTCTATCCGCAGATACTATGCATCGAACATGGTCGGATAGGAATGCGGGGGCTGACGGAATGACGGGCGGTCCGGAATCACCGGCGCTACGGTGGGAAGTATCGAGGTGGGTTGGATGGATCCGATCGGATCGATCCGGTTATCGTTTCTTAGCATAGCACACTACCGTTGCGACAATTGTGGCAAGAGCACACATGAACGAGGGGACTGATCCCGCTAATGCTACATCCGCTACGACGGAACCCGCAGCCCCCTTTGCCGCTAATGTGAGTGACGGACCACCACCCAACCCCGCTATGCAGGTAGCGGCTCCTACGCCTTCAGCGAGAAGGACGGGCATGGGATTCGTTTTAAGCGTGGCACATATCCCACCACTTCCTATGGTCTATGGTCGACCGAGCTACATTGTTGGTTGCGCCGGCCGGAACGACAGGATGACCGAGGTTCTGTTGATTAGCCCCCGTAGAGACCATTGTCGGTTGGGTTGTGACAACGTCCCCTCGGGGTATCCTCGGTGGGGGCATAATCATGGTCCCGTACTTTGTGTAGGTGATGTGTTCAAGTCCCATATCTCTTCCTCTTTTTTCCGAGTCGGAGCGACTATTCTATCAAACGGGCAAGCCGAAGTCTACACGGAATGTTGACGACCCCTTGACACACCTTTTTTTCCTTTGATCGGTCAAAATCCGGTCGTGGGAGAACGAGTTCCGGGTCGGTTCATCCACACGGGGATGAGGATGAGTCCGGAAGACGAGGTACTTACCGCGAGAAGGGGCAAAATGCACGGCGAACTCGACCCCGTCCCTCCGTCGAACCGGAGTGTCTTAGGTACCGGACCGGGTCCCTCTTATGAGTCCGGTTTCCCGAGCAATAGCATGACTTTGGTCAAAGAATCGAACCATTTCCGGTTAGCCGTAAAAAGGTCCGCCATGTCATTGAGAGTAGCATCGATTTGCACTCCCTGAGTGGTTCGTAATCCTTCCCCGGAAGCGGCCCTTTCTCTCCCTTCGCGCAATATCGCATCGACTCTCCTCTCGAACGCCCCTCCGTCATGCGGATTAGGGTGGCGCATGTTGTGGAGCAGGAACCGGAATGTGGGTTGATCGTGATGAAAAAGGTATAGCATATGTCGTATCGTGACGACCTTCCTATCGAACGCCTCTTTGCCATGTTGATTAAGGGTGCGCATGGCGTCGAGGAGGAGATCGAATGTGGGCCTATCGTGATGAAGAAGATGTATCATACGTTCACTGAGAGCTTTTTGGTAATCGGACCCCGGTTCGGGCACCTTGCGCTCGCACGATATGCCACGATGGCTCCCGCCTTCACTTCCGTTCTCACTCTTGTTTCCGTTCCACATCATGATGAGTCCGTTCCATATCGCGATCATGAAACCGAACACTTTCTCGAACGTCCTTTTGACAGATCTTTTCGGATGATGCACGTCGATGTTACTGCGTATGCTTTCCGTCTTGCTTGCACTTTCGAGTGCTGCGGTTCCGATGTCGTTTACATCGGAAACGGCGTCCGTTTGGACGGGACTCCCGTCACATGTGGATGATACCGACATGACTCCTCCCTCTTAAAAAGAAATACAAATATGTAACCATTTTAGCATATAGTGAATTAAACACACGAATAATAAACATGTTTTACACATTTATTATTTTTGACATGCATTCTCGGATTCGGGTCGACCCGATAGGGAGGAACGGCCGTTTTCGCACTGTTTCGGATGAGGCGATCGATCCCCGTCTGCAGGAGTGGCGCACACGAAGGGAAGAGTTCTTTCCGAAACAGCCGGGAAAAATCGGTGGAGTCAACGAAATGAGAAGTAAAAAAAATTTGACACCGGATGTTCTCCCCAACCTCCTTAAACAGTATTATTGATTTGCCTTCAACATCCGACAAAAAAAGTTGAAACCCCCTTGCAAAAAAACGAGAAGGCTCTGCTACGGGGGGGCACCCTTAGAACGAAAAGGGAAACACTTTCGGGGTATGGATGTCCCGATCGGGTGAGGTAGAGCGGCTCTTGAAAGAGAACATCCCCACTTTGTGTTGACGGATGAGCACTTTGATGACAACAATCCGGAATTCCCCTATGCTGTGTCCCGAGTCGGCGTTGCGTTTGCGGGGGGTGGTGTTTATGTCGAGTCGGGTGGTCGTTTTGCATGGGCCTCCACGGATGTCGTCGGGTGTCGGCTCTTCGGGGGATTCGGTTCGCCGTTACTCGCCGGTGTCGGCCGTCGCGAGTGTGGTGTGTGTCGCGACACAATGTATCTTTGCGACTCTGTTGGGTTATCGGTTGGCAGGTGCTTTCGGAGCTGTCGTAGGCATCTCTGCAGTCTTTCTCCTCTCATCGGTCGGGGTAGCGGTGCCCCGGCATCATGTGTAAAGGAGGGTTTGTGTCATGTCGGGTTGTACACCACCGGGATCGGGTGATCCGCCCTCTTCGTGTTCGGAGGCGGATCAAGCATGTGCGGAGACGGGCCGGTTCCGATTGTTGAGGGTGTTGCCATCCGCAACCGGCACCCCCCTTCTGCGGCGGGGCATTGACCACCCCCTACTGAGTGTGAGAACCGCTCTCGAGCGTTACCATTCGGAAGTTGCGTTGCGTGTGCTGCGCGGGGAGGGAGGGCGATATGGCCGTGTCGGGTATGCCGACCCTACCTCCGGTGTAACACTCCTCATGTACGCTGCCGGACGTGGTTGGGTGAAGAGCGTGGATACGTTGATTGCAGCCGGTGCCGATCCCGATCGTGCCGATGTGTTCGGTAGGACGGCTATCATATATGCCACCTGCTATGGCCGGTTGGCAGTTGTGAAAAAGTTGGTGGAGCATGGCGCCGAAATTCCCGGAAGCGGTTCGTCACCTGCCTAAGTGCTTCATGGAGATCCCGATTCCCGGTGGGCGACGTATTCCCGTAGGGTGCTCTCGCCGACGGAAAACTCCCCGGCCAAATCCGCAAACGGCCCCCGTGCGATTCTCGCATCTTTCGGTTCCCCCTTTTCCCAACCGGCGTACCCTTTCCACTCGCGCCATGCCTCCCTTTCTTCGGAACCGAGTCCGAGCTCTTGATAGAGAAAGGGGAGTCGTAGCAGGTTCGACGCAAAAAGGCGAGAGTTCGTCTTGAGGAAGAGGTCATCTCGTAACATTCTTTCCTTGAGACGGACCGATTCGGTCAATGCCTCTCGGAATCGGTTTGCATAGATGAGCAGGGAGACGGAAGAGTACGCATCGTAGTAGGGAAGCTTCGTACGTGCGATCACCCTTTCCCCGAACGGTGTGGCACCGTCCACGGAAAATGCGATGAATCTCTGCGCTATTTTTCCCTCATACTTCGGCGCGATTTCGGGGTGCTTTTTGATGTAGGTCGCAAGCCGTCTAAAAGATTTGTCAAGGGTAGGAGCTCCTTCATATCCTTCGATCCGGTCGGTAAAGAGTGCATCGGTCTCGTAGTAATCCCCCTCGTTTCCCGAGCGGACGACCATCACGGCGGCAAGGGTAACGAGACCGACAACGGAAAAGGCGACGACGTAGGCGAGAGATTTGGTAAGAGGTGACAATTTAAAAAACATATGGAGTACACTCGGGGGATGTCCCCCCATCCTACATAAGGAGAGCATATTTCCGAAAGAGGATCTTCCGGCCGGCCGGTCGTATATGTGGGAAATGACCTGCGTCTGCTCGATAGAGAGCTTGCCGAAAATATCACCTCCTGCCGAAACGGGCTCGACGGACAGCTCGTTCTCCTTCCGGAGATCGGTTTGAAAGATGAACTTCTCCTCCGGCTGTCGGGGGAGGCGGAAGTGGTGATGGGGGTCCGCTTCATGGAGGTTCGTGCGGGTCTCTATCACCTTGCGCACGCCCTGACGGGTCACCGGCTCTTCACCCCCCCGGCCGATCTCTTGGGATTGCACTTGCTCCCCTTCGTGAGGAGGGAATTTCCCACACTTCCGGAAAGGGGTGCTCACGATTACGCCGACAAGGTCGCCAAGGAATTTCTTGATTACGGCAGATTTGCGGAAGAAAAGGAGCTACGCCTTTGGATTGCCGGGTCGGGGATGCGGCAGAGGCTTTGGCAGAGGACCTTTTCCGACTCCGGATGGGACGCTCCCCTCTTCGGATTGCGGGGCCCCCTTTCCCCCTTTGAGGCACGGGGAGAAAGGAGGGTTACCCTCCACCTGTACGGGATCTCTTCGATGCCTCTTCTCTACTACGAATTTTTTGAAAAGGTAGCCTCCTTTTGTCCCGTATACTACTACTGCTTTTCTCCCTGTCGGGTTTTTTGGACCGATCTCGTATCGGAGCGGACCCGGATCAACATGGAAAAGGGGGTTGCTCCGACCGGACGGGAAGAATTGTCCCGCTATTTGCAAGATCGTCCCCTTCCCCTTGCGTATTGGGGACGACTTGCGTGTCGTACCCTCCGTTTTTTTGAGGAGGGACGGTATGAGATGGAAGAACGTTATGTCGATCCTCCGGCACCGACCTCCCTTTTGCGTCGCGTGCAAAAAGAGCTTTTGGATTTTGCCTATATCGAAGAGGGGGAAAAGGAAGCCGACTCTTCGATCCTTCTCCATCCGGCCCCCTCTCCGATCAGGGAGGTGGAGATCGTCTACGAAACCCTTGTCGCTTTGTCTTGCAAACCCTCCGATATACGGGTATATGCTCCCGATATTTCCCTATATGCTCCCCTCATCTCCCTTATTTTCGGGGCGGAAGACTCCGTTTTTTCTTTTAGGATAGCAGATCTTCCCGGAGAGCGTACATCGCCGTTTTTGCGCGCGGTTTCAGCCCTTTTTGCCCTCTATGAGAACCGGTTTTCGGAGGATGCCGTTTCGGATCTTTTTTTCTCCCCCTCTTTCCGGGAAAAGCATGGTCTTAAGGAGAGCGAAGTAGAGGTCTTTTTGGCAAAGAGCAGGGCGTGCGGAGCACGAACGGGAAGGTGGAGAGGGGCGATCAATTCCTTGTTGGATAGTGTGATCCGGATTCCGAAACATCCCGTCAGGCACCGCTCTTTGCTCTTGGAGTTTTCGGAGATCGAGTCGTTCGGCCTTTGCGCCTCCCTGCTCTACTCTTTAGATGAGGCACTCACCGCTTTGCATGAAACGGAGGAGACACTATCTCGATGGAGCACTCTCATTTGTTCCTTCATCGACACCTACCTGACGACGGTCGATCCGGAAGAGCGGGCGAGTCGGGAGCGGCTGGAAAAGCGACTCCGGCTCCTTGAGTCGGACAGACTTCCGGATGAGATCTACCCTTTTTCCGCCGTTCTCCGCTACGTGGAAAGCGGTTTTTCGGAGACGGTCTACTCCCGCGTGGAGGGGGAAAAGAGCATCCGGTTCGGATCGCTCCGAAGCGGCTCCGTAACATCCGCTTCCGTCATCTGTCTCCTCGGCTTAAACGAGAGCGCCTTTCCCGGAATTTCATCCCCTCCCCTTTACGGTCCGGATTGTAGTGTAAAGGCGACGGCGCAGTTGATTGATCGACACCTCTTCCTGGAGGTTCTCACGGGGGCGAGGGATACGTTGGTGATCAGCTACCTCTCCGTCGATCCGACGGACGGTAAGGCGGGAACCCCTTCCGTTGTTGTCCGGGAGTTGCAATCCTATTTGGCACCTGCCGATATTGAGGTAAGACATCCCCCTTTCCCCTTCCATAGGAGCTATTTTGAGGAGAAGAGAGGTCCGATGGCGGAGTCGATGCAACGGGCGGCCGTCACTTTCTACGCGGAAGAAAAGGGCAAACTCGCCTCTCTCATCCCCGATCGTGACCCGACCGCTCCCTCCCTCGACCCCTCAGGGGATGACTCGGAAATCGATCTTGCCGACCTGAGTAGCTTTGCCGCCAATCCGATCCGGTTTTATATGAAGCGTCACCTACACGTTCGTTTTCCCTATGAAGAGGGGGACGGGGAGCTCTTTCTCTCTCCCCTCAACAGGCAACTATGGGAAAGACGACTGCATGCCGATCCCCTCGCCGCGGTGTTACGGGAGGAGAGGTGGTCCTCTCTGTTGCCGAGCGGTCTTTTCGGGGAAGCGGCCCTCTTTGATCTCGCACGGACGGAAAAGACGATAGGTGATTCCCTACGTCGGATGGGCCTCTCCTTCGATGCACCGACCTTCCGTTTCGTGCGCGTAGGCCCGGTCTCGGGTACCCTCTTCGATCTCTGCGAGGAGGGACTTTTGGTCTATGGGGAGGCTACCCTTTGCGATCTCGTGAAGGTGTGGCCCCTCTGGTTGGTCTTCGCGGAATCCGATCTTCCCTACGAAAAGGATCTCCTTTTGACAAAGGGGGGTCTCCGTCTCTCCTTAAGGGGACACGATACCGAAAAGGCCCTTGCCCGCTATCTCGAGTACTACGGGGTAGCCTCCCGGTTCCCCTCTCCCCTCCTCCCCGTTTTGGCCGATGTCTTCAAAAAGGGGGGTAAGGGCTTGGAAGGGAAGATCACGAAATGCACCTGCCCCTACGCGCGACGTCTCTTTCCCTCGGAGGGCCCGCATATACGAGATCTTGCGGAAAGTTGGCTCGGTTTGTTGCAACCCCTTCTCGAAGATATCGAACGGGTGTTACCGTGACCTCTTTCAACTGCGCGGATCCCGCATGTACCCTCTCCGGCCGTTACGCTATCGATGCTTCGGCGGGGACGGGGAAGACCTTTACCATCGAACACCTTTTCGTCCGTCTTTTGCTCAAGGGCGTTCCCGTAGAGAGGATTTTGCTCGTCACCTTTACGCGGGCCGCCGCACGGGAGATGAAGGAGAGGATCAGAGTCCGTTTGGAGACCTTTCCGGTTGAAGACCCGGAGGAGCGCCTTGCCCTCGAGGAGGGCAAAATCCGCTTTGATGAGGCGCAGATCCGGACCATCCACGCCTTTTGCGGACAGATGCTTGCCGAGTACGGGGAAGAGGGGGCGATTCCCCTTTCCTCCGGAGGGGAGGAGGATTACGAGACCATAGTGGAAAGGGCCGTTCTCGATTTTTTCCGATACCCGTCCGGCCCGGAACGGACTGCCTACTCGAGTGGGCAGATAGCCTCTCTGTTGCGTAGTATTCGTCGGGACAGGGCCGGCCTGATCAAAAAACTTTCCGAAGTGGTCAAAGGGGAGGGGGAGATTCCCCTTTGTCCCGACTACCGGACATTGCGGGAACGGTTTTCAGCTCTCGATCTCTCCCTCCCCTCCCCGGAGGAGATGGAGAGGGTGGCTCCGGCATTCAACAAGATCTGTCGGAAGGGGAACATCAAACGGGAGTTTGCGGAGCAGTTTGCCGCCCTTCTCCGGAAAGATTTCAATGCCTTGCTCGTAGGGGATTCCCTTTTCTCTTATCTGAGGGAGGAAAACAGAGATAGGCGTAAGCTCAAGACATTTACCGATGAGGAATTGAAGCCCTTCTACGTGTTGGGCGAAAGGCTCTCTTCTCTCATCGAAGAGGCCCGAGATCCCGACCTCCTCTTGTTTCGCATTGCCCTTCCCCTGAGGGAACGGCTCTCCGAGATGAAGGCGGAAGAGGGTGTTTACGGATATGATGACCTCTTGATCCGGATGGAGGAGGCGTTACGCAAAGAGCACTTCCTCCTCAAGGTGCGCTCCTCTTTCGATGCGGTGATCATCGATGAGTTTCAGGATACGGATGCGAGGCAGTGGAGGATTTTCGAACGTCTCTTTCTCGACCCGGGGCCGGGAAAGGAGGTCGATACCTTCTATCTCGTCGGCGATCCCAAACAGTCGATCTACGGATTCAGGGGTGCCGACCTTACTACCTACAGGAGGGCGCAAGGGGCGATGGAGAAGACCTGCTCCCTTCGGACCAATTACCGATCCGAACCCACCCTCCTTCACTCCCTCAACGCCCTTTTCGAGAAGGCGTGCCGGTTTCCCTTCACCCCCTCGCTTCCCGCCTCCTGTGTGACCGATACCCCCTTTTCCGATGGCAAGTCCCCCCTTTGCTTTTTTTCCGCTCGGCAGGAAGGATCGGCGAACAGCCGGTGTCCCTCCTCTCAAACCGAAGAGCAAAGACTCTTCCCCTTTATTGCCGGAGAAATCACCTCTCTCGTCAAGCGGAAGGAGGCGACTTTCGGTGATGTGGCCATTCTCGTAAGAGATGGCGAGCAGGAGGTGCGGGTGAAGAGCTATCTCTCCCGGGTCGCCATCCCCGCAACGGCCAAGGGGGACACCCCTCTAAGTGCGAGTCCGGTCTATTCCCTCTTCAAGGAATTGATCCTCTCCCTACGCCATCCGGATGAGGTGCGTACCCTGTTAGCTCACCCCGTTTTTGCCCTTACGGAGTGCGCGTTGCGGGAAGATGAGACGTTGATTGCGGAGACCATGGCCTTCATGCACGAGCTCTCCGGGGAGTCCGATCGAGCCAAGGCGGTGGACCGGTTGCTCAAACGGGTGTGGAAGCCCGGCAAGACCCTCCTCGATCTCTTATTGGCAAACGGTCTCGACGCATACGGAGACTTCATCCGGATCGCCGAACTGCTCTTAGGAGAAAAGGAGCACTCCTTCCGTGCATGGTTAGCCCTTTTTGACAGAATGCGGGAGTTTCCCCGCACATTTCTTACCCGACCGGTTTCCGACGGGAACGCCGTGTCGATCATGACGATTCACGGGAGTAAGGGGTTGGAGTTTCCTGTGGTGTTTGCCTTGGGGGTTGCGAGTAGGTATGGCGGGAAGCGGGGTGTCATCCGTCATCGGGGTACGTGGCACCCCTTCTCCATCGACGATCCCGCATGTCGTGAGGCCCTTGCGGAAGGGGCGGAAGAGGAGTTACGTACTCTCTACGTTGCGTTGACAAGGGCGAAAAAGAGACTCTATGTTCCCGTTCTCTTCGACCTTCCCGAGGCAAAGGGAAAGAGGGTTGCCTCCTCCATGGAACTTCTCTTACGAGACCTACCCCCCGTTGCCGAATGGGCGGAAGAGATCGGTGCTTCGTACGAAGAGACGCGGGAGGAGCAAGTCGTTGCCTCTCGTGCACCCTTTCTTTTCGACCCTCTGCCCTTTCCCTCTCCCCCTCATTTCCCCTACCGCGCATTGCACTCCTTCAGCTCGCTCACGAGAGGGAAGAGAGGGGTGCGTCCGGAGCCTCCGGAGTCGGAAGAGGGGCTCCCTTCGGGGCGTGCATTCGGACTCTTTTTGCACACCCTTTTGGAAGAGGGGGTGCGCAATGCGAGGGATCATCCCGGTTTGGTTGAGGAGCGGATTGCACAAAGTGCGTACGCATCTCATGCGGAGTGGATACTCGATCTGGTCGGTCGCGCTCTCCGGCATCGTCTGGCGGGGTTTTGTCTTGCCGACGTATCTCCCTCGCATATCCATACGGAGGTGGAGTTCATCCACAACGAATCGGAGACGAGGGCGTTTCGCGGAGTGATCGATCTGATCGCATTGCATGAGGGTAAGTATGTCATTGCGGACTGGAAGAGCAACCTTCTTTCCGGCTATACCCCCTCTCATTTGGAGGAGGCGATGCGAGAAAACGACTATTTTTTGCAGGCGGAATCGTACGCCAAGGCGTTTCGCAAGTATCTCACGTGCAGGAACGACACCACACCGTTGGTCGGGGTGTACTTCCTCTTTTTGCGAGGACTCTCTCCCGACGGAGGGGCGTTTTTCGTTCCGCCTTGAAAAATAATTACGGAAAATATGGACAAATTAAATCCATGTATGTATCACGAGGCTATGCGTGAATAAGTGTCCGCGATCAGGAGAATGCGATGATGACAGGGAAATTTGGAAGATTATGGTACGCCGTGGTGGCACTGATGGTCGGTGCCTCTTCCGTGGTTTGTGCTCAGCAGTCCGGATCGGATATGCAGTCCGCACCGTCCCGTGATCCGGGGATGTCCGGGCGGAAGGGAGGTATGGCACGTCAGGGCAAGATGAAGCCCGGCATGCCACTCATGCAGAGCAACACCGATCTGTGCGTGCATGCCGACTTCATCTGGTGGAATGCCGTGCAAGAGGGGACACAGTTCGCGCAGGGCGGGTACCTGTTCCGAGGTGCCAGCTCAGGCTCTAACGGCGGTCCGCCACTGGTTTCCGAAACACCCGTTCAAGCTCTCCCCGGGAAGATGGCGCAAATCGGAACGGAGTGGGCACCCGGCTTCAAAGTGGGGATCGGGATGAATCTTCCTCACGATTCCTGGGATCTTTGCCTGCAGTACACGTGGTTGCGTCCCCGAAATCGTGACCGGATGGATGCTCCGGAGGGAACCTTTTCGTCATCGGACAGTGACAGTGGCAACGGGCCTCAACCGCTGTACAGGGTAGGAGCCCCCGGTGTGGGTGACGGGGATAGAATCAACTGGCAACCGACGGACGAGAAACCACCGCGACCTGGCTATGCATTGCGAAAAGAGGCGGCGTGGCCCTTGGTGCAACTTGAGGGGGATTCGATTCAATCGGATTGGAAACTTGATTTCAATGTGATGGATTTGGAAATCGGAAAAAGGTTGCGTAGTGTCGGTAATTCTCTCAAAGCACGTCTGTTCGGGGGGCTTAAGAGTGCGTGGCAACGGCAGGTTATGCATACGGAGGTCAACCGGGATTATTTCCCCAGGTTGTTGGGAGAGCTGAATCTTGGCGATGATGGCTCTGTGGCGGGTCATAAGGTCGTTTCCGGTCCTTATAGAAGGAGCGACAAGAATGACAATTGGGGGATCGGTGCGCGCGGGGGCGTGGGCTTAAACTGGTGTGTGATGCAGGACTGGAGCATCTATACGCGAGCCGCATGCACGAGTATGTGGACGAGCTACTACGACGTAAGACGTAAAGATGTCGTCTATGACAAGGTCGCCGATGCCGAAGGGAAGGAGGCATTGCAGCCATCTGCGGTTCCCATCGATATGAGTATGAGTAAGCACTATGCCGTTAAGGGAATCATGGAGGCGGAACTGGGGGTTTGTTGGGCACATGTCTTCGCCGATGGTGATTACCGGATTGCTCTGCAAGCGGGCTGGGAGGCGCAGATTTGGCACAACTGGGGCGTACGGGTGACGAGCAGTGGTACGGGACCGGTGTGGAACGACCTGAGTTTTCACGGTCTGCGCATCGGAGGTCGTTTTGATTTCTAATGGACAATCGAGTACGAGCCGGACTGCATTGTAAGGGGGGTCCGGCCCCCCATTCCGCGAGGCGGTCCGGGTTTTGTCCGTGTGCGCGAAAGGGCCGTTTTTCCCTTGCCTCTCCCTTGCTTCCCCCCTAACATCGACCGGAGAAGATTCGTCTGTTCAGTGCCTCTTCCGCCTTTTTGATGGCATCCATACACTTGTGGTCGGATCCGTACCTTATACCGTTTAACGCATCGAGAACTTCCTGATCGAAACGTCGCGCTACCGGGTTGTTGCCGTCGCGCGATAACAAGATCTTCATGTCCTTCTTACAATGAGTGAGCATGTTATGGAAGCCGTCCGGCTTCGTGCCCATGTATTCGTCCCAAAACATCATCATGTCCTGCAGAAGGGCACCGGTTTGTTGCAACAAGTATCCCGTCGAAGGATCGTCCTCGATGATCCTTCCGGCCACACCGACACTGCGATGCAAACGGGAATAATAGGCCACGACGGGATCGGGCGGAGGCGAGCTCCGACGCTCGGCATGTTGTGCAACCCGAGATACTTCTCCGGTTCTGTCGACCTCATCTTTGTGAATGGACATGGATCCCCCCGTACGTTGATATCAGCTAACACAGGTCCATTATAATAAATAATATGAAATATGTAAAGTGTTTCTCTAATTATGCACAACTATTTGTGCATAAAAGTGCATTCCGCTTTCCGGAATCTCGGCATGATGACGGAAAGGTGTTCCCTTGAGAAGGGCCACAAAACCGGGTAGGCCCTCACACACAAGGTTCTTGCATGAGAGGGGTGTATGCGTGACCGTTGTGTCGCCACTTCCCGTAGCATCATCGCATCAGAGTGCGATGCGTTTCCGCACAACCTCTTCCGCTTTTGCGACGGCGTTTACGCAATCCCTAGGATTCTCGACATCGAACTTTATGTTGTTCAATGCGTTGATCACCTCGTGATCGAGATCTTGTGCTTTCGGGTTGTGTTTGTCTCGTGCCAGCAGTTTCGTCATGTACCATTTACAGTTATCGAGCATACCGTTGAAGAGTCGTTCCCCATCCGGATTCGTGTGGTCCCTTTCCGGCCATTTCACCATATCCGCCATCACCCCCAGGACATCGATCTGTTCCGGCAAGGTGATCCCGTCTCCCTTTGCGTCGCCAAGGGATAGGGGATCGAGATCGTTTTTGATCACCCTTTCGGCCACAGCAATGCCGTGACACAAATGGGCATGATGGACTACGGCAGAACCGAGTGATGACGAGTCACCTCGGCGTTCGGAACGACTCGAGACCGGGGACATTGCGTCGGTCTTACCGACCTCATCGCTATGAATAGACACATCACACCTATCTGTTTATATTGATGCACTCCCGGATCCATTATAGTTAATGAAAGAATAATATGTATATATTTATTGAAAAATAACAATAAACAATTGATTTGGTATGGCTTAAGTGTTCGGGAAAGCGAAGCTCTTGCGCTCTCCCCCATCTCCGGTCCGGATGGGTACCCACGCACTCACCGCGAAATATCGCCACCTCACTCGGGAAGGCCCCGATCCGGTGATCCGGTCGGCGGATCGCCCCCAATCACCCTTTCAGCCATACCGATGCCGTGACGCAAATGGGCACAATAGGCCACAACGAGGCCGGGTGATGTCGAATGACCCTGATGCTCGGAATGTTGCGAAATCGGAGAGACCCCACCGGTCTTACCGATCTCATCGCCGTGAATAGACATATCGCTCCCTCTGTGTATTAGCTACCGTACTCCATACGCTCACGGTAGTAAATACTATAAATAATATGCAAAGAGATTTTTTATAAATACTAATAACTAACTGATTTTAAATGACTTCAATGTGTCACGGCTTCCGAGAAGAGGGAGAACCGGAGGCTAAGCGGGGAGGAGGGTTCTCTCCCTTTCGTGTAGGGGAACCCTCTCGATCTCGGCTCCGAGAGAGCGAAGTTTTTTTTCGATCTCCTCGTATCCCCGTTCCAAGTAACACAGCCCTGTCAGCAGGCTGGGCTCGGGGGCAATCAGTGCGGCCATGATATAGGCAAACCCCGCGCGCAAATCGGGTACTTCGATCTTTTTTCCCGCAAACCGGGTGGGGCCTTTGACGATGAGGCTGTGTCCGTAGTTTTGTGATCCGAAACGGCAACGACGGTTCCCCAAACACTGTGTAAATAGTTCCGTGTCCGCCCCCATCTCCTTCAATGTCCGGATATAGCCGAATCTGTCCTCGTATACGGTTTCGTGGATGACCGAACTCCCCTGCGCCTGCGTGAGAAGGATGACGAAAGGCTGTTGCCAGTCGGTTGCAAAGCCCGGGTGGACATCGGTTTCCAGGTGTAATCCCCCTCGAAGGGGGCCTTGGTAGTAGAATTCGATCCCTTCATTTTTTACCGCAAAACCGCCGTTGATCTTCCTCAGGCTGTTTAAAAAGGTGATTAAGTCGATCTGCCTTGCTCCCCTGACAAAGACCCTCCCCTTCGTGGCAATGGCAGCCATTCCGAAGGAGGCGGCCTCCGTTCTGTCCGTAATGACCGTGTGTTCCGCCGCAGAAAAGTACTTCGTCTCTTTGATCCGAATTTGCCGATTGGTGTCGACGTGGATCGTCACGCCCAACTTTTGCAGAAACAGAATCAGGTCGATCACTTCGGGTTCGATAGCGGCATTGTCAATGACCGTCTTTCCCTTTGCCCTGCACGCCGCCAAGATGGCGTTTTCCGTTGCCATAACCGAGGGGTAGGGAAGGGTGATCTTGGCTCCCCGGAGACCGTTGGCGACGTGGGCAAAATAGGCAGACTCCTTTTTGAGGGTGCGCATTTCGACCGTGGCCCCCAATCGCCGTAGCGCCTCCACATGAAAGTCAACGGGACGTTTGCCGATATTGCATCCGCCGACGGTCGGTACGATGACGGTATCCTTAGTGCGCCCCAAAAGGGCTCCTATGGCTAAAATCGGAATCCTGTTTGCCCCCGAAAGCCGGCCGGGAACGTAGGAGGATTTGATCTTTTCGGTAACTACCCTCATCACCCCCTTTTCCCTATTCCACACCACATCCGTTCCTATTGCCGAACAGAGTGCAACGGTGGTTTCGACTTCGGAGATGTTCGGCACGTTGAAAAAGGTGCACGGCTTGTCGCAGAGCAGAGATGCGATCAACATCTTGGTAATGGCGTTTTTGGCCCCGGAGGCCTTTACCTCTCCCTCGAGGGGAATGCCACCCCTGATCTTGAATCCGTCCATACCACGGAATATACCGGCATCCCTTTTTTGGCATCCAAGAAAAATCTACGCAGAAGGTCTCCCTGTTCGCTACCGAGGGAATACGGAGATGTTCCCGTCCGTGTCCGCGCTCCCCTATCACGTAGCCGACAAAGGGCACCCGGGGTCACCGTCCTATGATTCCTCTTTAAGAGAAGAGGAACCGATCACCATGACGGACGGGAACGGTACCGATCTCGGGCCGTGCATCTCCGTGCACGCTACTCCGGCAAGTGTGCCGGATCGATGTGCAGGAGGGAGAGATCGGGTTTCACGATGAGGTGCGGCCGGATGCGTGCACGTAGGATCTTCTCTATAGCGCCGAGAGTGCTCCCCGTAGAGGCGGGGCAGGTAGTGCAAGCTCCCTGATAGGCAATGACCACCTCTCTGTCGTGATCGAGAGAGCGTACCTCTATTCCCCCCGCGTCGAGAGCTATATAGGGTTGCACCTCTTCCTCTACGACATTCCGGATCAATGCCAACTTCTCCTCGGTAGAGAGACTTTCCCATTCGGCAACCCGGTCGGTCTCCGGTTCTTCTTCCCGATCAAGGGGTAGGGGAGAGGTGGTTTCGGGGTTGGGTAAGGCGATATCGGTGCACTGTTCGGCGGCGACATCCAACGCTTCCAAGACCATGTTCAGGTATCTGTCGGCACTCTTCGGGAAGGCCGGGATATCGTGAAAATCACGTAATTTTCTCTCCGGAATGGCGGCACTCAGGCGACGCACCTGTTCATAGGTTTTTCGCAAAACGATTTCGCAGACGATATCGGCGGCACCGATCAGAGGACTCTCGCCGAATGCACGGAACTTGGCATCGACTATCGTCGCATCCGTTTCATCCACGACGAGAAAAAAGGTGACGTATGCTCCCGCCTCTTCTTCCGTACGGGTGCCGATAACGACACGCATTTCTTGGAGTTGCCCCGCATTTTCCGGGAAAAAGCCCACGTTTTTCGGATGCAGGATCCTTTCGATCAGAAGATTGCTGTACTCCGTCCAAGGATATCTCGCAATGAAAGGGGTCATCGTTCACCCCCTTCCGAGAAGGTGCCGCAAAGGGCTGCCGCATCCGCTACGATTCCCGTGGCCCGTCGCATCTCCTCTTCGGTTGTCTCTCGACCGAAGCCGAAGCTCAACGCGCATCGCGCCTGTTCCTCCGGAACGCGGGAGTGCACGAGTAATTTGTCAAGGGTTTGGTGCCTTCCGCCACCGAGACCCGTCCACACACCCTCCCGAGAGAGATGGAAGGCGAGAAGCTCGCTCCTTACCCCGGGAAAGGCGATGACGCAGACATTCGGTAACCTCTCCCCTTCGGAAAAAAGGGAGACCGCCCGGGGAAGGGCTGCCAAAAGGGCTTTTTCAAATTGATCCCGGAGGCGGGCCGTTTCGAGGCAGGTCCTCGTGAAATGTTCTTCCAGCTCTTGAAAGGCGACACCCAGGCCGATGAGTCCCGGCAAGTTCAATGTGCCGCCCCGTTCCCCGTTTTGTTGCGTGCCGTCCGGGATCAGAGGGGTAAGAGAGAGGGGGGAACGGATGAGCAACCCCCCCGTCCCCTTCGGTCCGTATACTCTGTCGCCGTCAAACGTCAGATAATCGATCGGAAGATCGGCGAAGCGGAAAAAGAGTTTTCCCAAAACATCGCTCACATCGACGTGTAGGGGCACCCCCTTTTTCCTACACACCTCGGCCAACTCCTCGATGGGTTGCACCGCTCCCGTAAGTCCGTTGGCAAAGGAGAGGGAGACGAGCCCCGTCCTCTCGGAAAGGCTCGCTTCAAGGTTCTCCGGAGTCAGAATGCCACGACTGTCGAGGGGGGCCGAGACCTTTTCGATGCCGAGCACCTTGAACCGGTCGATTCCCGTCAAAAAGGAGGCATCCTCCGTCGGAAGGGTTACGAATCTATGGCGTCCCGTTTCGGCAACTCCTTCCAGAGCGGTGCTCTGGTAGACATGGGCGATCGCTTCGGCAGCGCACGAGGTGAGGATAAAGGTATCCTGCTCTCCGGCTCCGAGAAAGGTACGTATCTCCCGTACCGCCCCCTCGATCGATACGAAGGGTTCCTTTTCGGTCAGATAGGGGGCCGTCGGGCAGTAGGTGTGCCTCGTGAAGAAGGGGCGCATCCGGGTCACCGCCCTCTCGGACAGAGGGGTCGTTACGGCATGATCGAGGTAGATGGCCTTCCGCGACATCTACCTCTCCCCGCATTGCCTTCGGACGAGATCGAGCTCCTCCGGTTGCCATACTCCTCCCCCTCTCTCTTGTCGGAGGCGATAACAGCGAGGAACCCCCGTCGGAATCTCCAGGCAAAGTATCTCCTCTTCCGAAAGATTTTCCAAAAACATCACGATGGCGCGCAAGGAATTGCCGTGAGCGGAGACGAATACGTTTTCCCCCCTTTCGAGACGGGGGACGATCCGGCTCCGAAAGTAGGGGAGGGCGCGCTCCTTCGTCATCTTGAGACTCTCCCCTCCCGGGGGGGCTACGGCGTAGCTTCGTCGCCACAACCGGATCTGCTCCGGACCGAACCGCTTCGCCGCCTCATCCTTGTTGAGTCCCTGAAGATCACCATACATCCTCTCGTCCAATGCCTCCGACGCAATGACGGGAATGGCCTCGGCAAAGGGGGAGGCCTCCTCTCCCGAAGGGAGGCAGATGGGTACCCGTCCCCCTGCGTGCACACTCATGGCGATCATGGCAGTCAGCTTGGATCGTATGAGGGTAGAGGTGAAGATCACATCGAGGGGGATGGCGGAAAACTTCCTTCCGGCCTCGAATGCCTCATCGATGCCTTGCCGGCTCAAGGGGACATCGACCCGTCCCGTAAACAGGTTGCGTCGATTCCACTCGGATTCCCCGTGCCGGAGCAAAATAAGGAGAGATGTCCGATCTTTCATGGGGTGAGTCTACATCATTTACGGTTTTTGTCGCTCCTCTCATTCGATGGTAAGCACACCGTATCCGCTCACGGGTACGGGGAGTGTGAAACCCGAACCCACACGAACGACTCCTTAAAACGACAGCCCGGCCTTGCCGAAGATGGGCGCCGCGACAAACGAACGGACGGTCTTCCCGACACGCGATGAGTCGGGGAAAGGGGGGGAGAATGTGGCCTTATCGGAGCAACCCCGTGCCCACCGCCGGCGGGGGTGAGGAAAGTGGCTTCCCCCCCTCCCGAGAAAAAGAATACACACCGCGTTTGGAAGCATGGGGGTTGAGTAGCGACATCGGATCAGCGGGTCGAGCCGAAGAGTGTTGACCCGGGTGGTGTCGGGTGACGTGCATACCGGGTCAAACCTTGGCCGTTACACATCATCACATCGCATGCGAGCCCATCGCATCATTGTCCGGTTCTGCGGGGTAGCTTTTTCTTATTTCCCTTCGTCCGATATCCCTTATTTCCCTCTCGCAATCCCTCCTCTGCCCGTCGATTGCCCACAGTTGTTTTAGGGCGATCTCCTTTTCCTCCAAGAGGGCATATCCCCGCTTCAAGTGGCATTGGCACTCTTCCCCGGGGTCCTTCCGGTTTCCGTGGCGATTCATCGACCTTTTGAGACCCTCGATCAGACGACTCCGAAAACCGCCACGGGCTATTCGGTGTGTCCGGTTCTCGTAATATCCCGCCCGTTCCATGTGATGGGATATTCTCTCCTCCAAATCCAAACATCGACCCACGCAATCGAACCTCCTCTTTTCCAAGTCCGCCACTCGATCCGTGTAATCCTTTACCACTCGCCCGGCGTGCAAACCCATCGCTTCCATGCGATCGCCCTCCTGCCTTTCGAGGTTTCTCAGTTGTTTGATGCAACCGAATATCCGTCCATTGTCATCCCGTAGCTTTCTAATAAGACCGATTCTTCGTTTGAAAACGGCTCTTGACGACTTAACGTAACCGACTTTTTGCAACTCAATGTCTCTTAGTTGCCTTTCGAGATTGCCACGACCTTCTCTGTCTTCCGCGAGTTTGCCTACCCTCTCTACGATTGCGACACGGTTCCGGTCGAGATCTTGCGCCCGTTCCGCGAGACGGAAATGCTGCTGATCGATATCCCTCAATTGCTTAATGTGGTTGCTTTCCCGCATTTCGAAGCGCCCCGTTCGTTCAAGGTGATCGGATATTTCCTTTCCGGGACCTCTTATTATACTTATTTGCCCGTCAGGGTGATTTCTCCTCCTATCGAAATTCTTCATTAAGTGCCCCTCGAGTTCTCTTCGTAGCTTACGGAGCTTGACCTCTTGCCCGTGGAGATCTCCCGCTTGTTCCATGCAACGGCATACTTGCCGCTCGATCATCGTGTTTCTCTCGTGGTCACCACGACCCGTTTCACCCGTCTGCTTTTCAAAACCCCTCACCCGTTCTTCGAGATCTCTTATTTGCCCAACGATGTTCCCTATTTGATCGCTGAGATCCCACACCTGTTCCACGCGCGCAAGGAAGTCCACGCGCGCAAGGAAGGAGCGCTGATGGAAGCCCTGCTCATTGCGACCTCTACCGTGCGACGGCAATCGGCTATCCGATACACCCGAACGAACGGCCCACATATCGAGTGCGACCGACCTAACCATACTCTTCCCATCTCCCATACATGTTTGTTGTTTTACTCATCCGGTCACCGCGATCCCCTCCGGTCATGCAAACGACAGTCGCTTTGCGCGCCACATGTGAGCGCCCCCGGTTTCCCAAAGAACTCTCTCACTCCAAGGAGGGCTCTCCTCGGTTTCTCTCAGTTCCCTTCGCCAGACATGTCCCATTTCCCTCATGCAATCTTCAAATCGACTCCCGATGTCGGAAAGCCGCTCCGAGACATCCTCGTTTTCCTTTACGAGGATGTCTACCTGTCGCAAGCGATGATTGGTCTCGTTTCGGGACCTTTCCGGGTGACCTACCCATCGCTTAAGGCTCTCGATCGGGTTCCGGAAACCGTTGGCGCGAAACATCCGACATCTTCGGATCTCGAGAGACTCCACTCGCTTCATGTGAACGGCTATTTTTTCCGCCCCATGCAACAATCGATCCGCACAATCGAACGCTTCTTTCTCCAAGCCCTCTACTCGATCCACGTAATCTCTTACCATTCGTCCTCTGTGATCG
This sequence comes from Simkaniaceae bacterium, assembly GCA_026708385.1. GTDB lineage: Bacteria > Chlamydiota > Chlamydiia > Chlamydiales > Simkaniaceae > JAPOVA01. The sequence goes on from JAPOVA010000021.1 coordinate 66,910, forward strand.
CCCGTTCTCTCCATGCGACCGCCTACTTGTCTTTCGAGATTTCTCAGTTGCTTGACGTGACGGAACACCCGCTTCCCCGTGTCTCTCATTTTCCTAATGAGAACGATTCTTTCCTTCTCTATGTCTCTCAATTTTTCGATGCGACGGAGTTTTTGTTTCTCCGCGTCTCTTAGTTTCTTTCCGAAACCGCTACGAACTTCTTTGATTCCCGTAAGCTCCCGTATTTGCGCCACGTTCCGGTCATAGAAACCTCCCGGCCCTTCCAAAAGAGCGACAACCTGCTCCCGTTGCCGTTCACCCAAACCTTGCAACCGTACCGCACAGTCGTCTCCTCGCCTTTCAAGGCATCGCGCTTGTGTCATGCAATCGGCCATTTCCTCTTCCGGATCCCGCACCCTATTTACTCCGTTGCGAAGGATTTTCCTCCTCTCGCCCTCGAGACTTCTTAACCGGACATCGAGACCGCCCAGCTGTGCGTTGAGAGGGCTTTTTTGTTTCCCGAGATCGTCCAGTTGTTTCTCACAATCTCTCAGTAGTCGCACGATGTTTTTCATGCGCCCGACATCGTGTTCCTCACCTATTTGCCTTTGAAAATCCCCTATTTGTTTCTCAAGACCTGCCATGCGTTCGTGGAGATCCCTGATTTGATCGTGGAGATTCCACATTCGCTCCATGTATAGGCAATGGTGTTTCTCGTGATCCCCCCGTCTTGCGTCCGCGTATCGGTCCGTCACACACCTATCCCCGTTGGTTGCGGTGTAGGCGACTCCCAAGTCGAAAACGACGGATCTGACCATATTCTTTCCTCCCGTGTCACTCATTTTGAGCGATGACTACACGCTCTCTCCCGGAGGAGAGTACACGACAATGCGATGCGTAGTCAAGCATGAAGGGAAAAAACCGGCATCTCCCGCTAATGAGGTTTGATGAAACGGTGAGGGTGAGGTGTGGTGGAGTGCGGACCGTACGGAGTAATCCGGGGATGACGGAACCGTTGCGGGATCGGGATAAATTTTTCGGATGTATATATGCGCAAAAATCAGAGATCCCTTTAAGTGTAAGCATAATAGCCAAGACTTGCTCTTTCACCGCGAAGATTTGTTCTCAAAGAACCTGTCTATCTCCGGCTTCCAATATCTCCGTTTACGTAAGGTGTGATGAAGAAACCCTTTATTTTGACTCCGCAGACCGGATGGAACCCTCCATATTGATTGCGGAGCCTGTTTTTTGTTTTCGGCACCGCCCGTTGTCATCAAAAGCCACACGTGCTACTCTCTCGCGGTCGATATCACTACCCGTAGGAGAAGAAGATGTCTTGTGTTTGCTGTTGTCCGGCTCGTAGAGAGCCTACACCACCCGTTGTCATCGATATGCCCCCCGATTACAAGACCGTTACCCGTCCCCCAACCGTTGATAGGGGGAAGGTTCCCGCCCCCGACACGGAGATCTCACCCGGTGTCTCATCCGAGCGGGCGGCGTTGCTCGTTAATACGGTCCGGAAAGCACAGGATGAAAGAAGTACACCCGGTTGCGCGGTCCGTCGCTTGGGTATGCTGAAATGAACGGATCAACGGACTTTTCGTAAGGGTAGGGAAGAGGAAAGGTGTCCTACGGCTACCTCAGGAAAAACCTACCGAAGGGAACGGGTAGGGAATTCTCTTCGCAAAAGTTCGTCCCTTTCCGGTACCTTCTCGAGAAACTACTTTGCGTGTCTTATAAAGAACGTAATCTCTTCCAAGGGGGCGTTCTCTTACGTGAATTACGGGGTTGAAGCCGGCTTCATAGAGTCTGCGGTTTTTCTTTTCGTCTAAGGCTATTCCTCCTGTGTAGTGGTTTTGGTGGCCGTCGATCTCAATGGCGAATCCGTATTCCGGGCAACAAATGTCGACCTCTCCCGTTTCATCCAATCTCTGTTGACTTTGCAATTGAGGAAAGATTGTCCTGAGCTCGCGGAATACCGATGCCTCCAATATTGAGATTGTCTTGTTGCAGTCGGGGCACCCCGTACGGTACACGGCACGTAGATATATCTTGTTCCGATACCGGAAGCCGGATCTCGAACAAATCCACCAAGCAGTCCGGTGGGAACCGCAAGGTACGGTTTCCGGGGTCGGGGGCACGTTTTTCTCGTCATCCCACTCCGGAACCGGGTCGGGGCGCCGGCTTGTCGGAGAACCGTTCTTTTCGGCACGGGCCTCGGTGCGTCGGGCTCCCCTGTTCGCCGGTGCACACACGGGGCATCCACGCCCCTGTTTTCCGTTGCCTATTCGGGCCTGCCATTCGTGTCCGCAATCGGGACATCGCCACCAAACCTTTTTGTCGCTACCTGCACTTATGTCGCTCGGCTTCAAGTCGCCATTCTTTGTGGGGTGCCACCGCTTTGCCAAGTCGGGACGTAAGTCTGCGAGCGACCCTCGTTTCTCGATGAGGTTTCGTGTGAGATGCATTTTTCTCCTTAGTTCCGCGCACCCGGGACAGTCACTCCCGCATACTCGGACACAAGGTATGGTCTTCTACACGTGGTCGCAGTCGGGGCATAGCCACACGCCCTTTTTGTGAGTGGCTCGTTTCAGACTGTTTGGGTCTAAACCGGGATGCAACGTAGGATGTATCTGTTTGAATATGTCCGGATAGTGTGCGGAAAGAGGTGTTCCTCGCCGGACTTTTTTTCTAAACTTGTCCATAAAAAACCTCGGATATGATTATGTCCACCGGGGTTTTTGGTTTTTTCCCTCCCCGAGGGATGGGGAGGGCGGGATTTTTTTCAAGCAGGATCCCCCCCTTCTCACAGCAATCTCCCTTTGATTTGTCCGGTCCCGGTACGGATCGTTCGGATTCTTATCTTCCGCAAGATTACCTTTATTTATTAGGGGTAGACATGGTATATCATTCCGCTTTAGACGGTTGAATTCTTAGGAGAGGGAGTTCTATGGCATCGGCAATAGGTGAGGGATGGAATGTGGTGTGGCCTGTGAATGCGGAGAGGGGGGGTACGGCCACATGGCTCGATAAGGTTCCGGGAAGCCCACCCCTTCGATTCGATCCCCTTCCCGAGGGAGTCGGGCGGAGGCGTTTCACCAAAGAGGAGAAACGTGCGGTCGTAGACTATGCCGTGGAAGTGAGAAAAACTAAGAGCATGGATACATGTGCTAAAGAGGTTGGCATCACTCACATCGTGTCGGAGTGGGTAAGGGCGGAGTGTGCAACCTACCGGCCTTTCTCGTGCTTGGACTTGGACAACCGGACCCTGCGGGAACTTGATTACAGGGCGCTTTTGGCAGACCTTCGGGAGGGGAAAACGTCGATATGTATTTCCGATTACACCGAAGTCAATAAGTATTCCCATCAATTCCCTGTCAGTGAGGGTACGGGTGCTACGGCATCGGCAAAGGGTAAAAGACGACGTGTCGCGCGGTCTGCGAACAACTATGAGGATGCAGTCGTGTGGATTCGTAAAGTCCCGGGAGAGCCCCCTCTTCGGTTTAAGTCCCCTCCGAAAGGGTGTAGACAAAGGGGTTATACCGAGTCGGAGAAACGTGCGGTTGTAGACTACGCTTTGGAGGTGAGGAAGATTAAGAGTATGAGTACGTGTGCCCGAGAGATGGGTATCAATGCTGCCTCTTTATCGGATTGGATAAAGTGGGAATGTAAAGCCTATCATGTTTTTTCGGACTTAGATTTAGATGCTCATACCCTGCGAACAATCGACTACAGAAAACTTTTGGCAGAACTTCGATCCGGAATAGAGTCGATCACCATCTCCGATTACACCGGGGGCTCAAAATTCTCCACACGAAAGAGTACGCTGGGGATGATGCTGGAAAACGTCCCTGCGCAAGAAGAGATTCGGGATGGCCACCCCTATTTCTTGTCGCCGGGGAAGGGGAAACGGCGTGTTTTCACCGAAGAGCAAAAGGCAAGGGTGTTGGACTACTGGTTTGACGAGTTCGATGGGGAATCGTTCTCGGAGTGTGCCCGGAAGTGTAATCTCTTGAAGGAGACTCTAGCCACGTGGATGGATGAGCGTGGCTCGAAGCGAACTTCTCCGGATACGACGGAAGTGTCTGAGAGCTCTCCTGAGGGAACCGCTTCCGATCCGGTTGAAGGCCCTTTACCCGGTATGACAAAGGGGAAAAAATATGCCAAGGAGGACTTTGGTACGGCTACATGGCTCCATAAGGTCCCGGGAGGACCACCTCTTCGATTCGAACCCGTTCCGGAAGGAAGCCGGCATAGGAGGCTCACTAAGAAGGAAAGGAATGCGATCGTAGACTATGTCTTGGAGGTAAGGAAAACGAAGGTCATTGGGAAGTGTGCCGAAGAGATGGGGCTTACTGTCGCCACCATATCGTACCATGTAAGGACCGAATGCAAAACCAATGAGATTTTCCCGGACTTAGGCTTAGATGATCAAGATCTGCGGTGGGTCGACTACAGGGAACTTTTGGCCGATCTCCGAGCCGGCAAAAGCTCGATCCGCATTGCCGATTACAACCGACACCGGTTGCCGGGGACGGGGCGGATGAGTGTGCAAGCAAAAGAATGCACTCGCGACGGTTATCCCTACTTCGCGTCGTCGGATGAAGGAGAAGAGGGCGTTTTTCCCGAGGAGCAAGAGGAGAGAATAGCGAGCTACCGGTCTCATGAGCTTATGGAGGGGTCGGTTTCCGGGGGGGCCCGGAAACGTAATCTCGGCGAGCAAACGCTAATCGATTTATTTGACGATACGTATGAGGGTACTTCGAAACGGTTTCGTCCGGGTACGACGGAATTGCCTGAGGTCTCTCCTGAGGAGACCGCTTTCGATTCGGTTGAAAAACCTTTGCCCGATATATCGTGGGAGGAAGTGGCGAGGATGTATCCTGAGGCACCCATAGACCCTTAATTCCTGAATTGTTTTGATTTGTCATTGGGGGGGGTGACCCTTACGGTTGCGTTGTCATATCGTCCCGTGCTATGCCACCTTCCGAGCAATCACAAAATCCGGAGAAGAACAGGCTGTGGTAGCCCTGCTTGAATGAAAGCACCATTGTTTCGGAGCCGGCTCGGGAAGAGCCCGCTATACCGGCTCGGGAAGAGCTCGCTATACATGTCTCTGCGTCGTTTCCTAAAAAGAGAGCTGATGTCGCTCTTATCACCGACGAGGCGTGCCGTAAGTACCTCAACAGGGAGGGGGAGACCTTGAAGAGGAACTCAACAATTGTTGCTTGCGTCACGGTGATCACCCCCTTCGTGGGCGCTCCCCTCATGGTTGCGGCCACGGTTTGGGGGGGGTGTGTATGGCGGGACAACGGGGTTGGCATCGGGTCTTTCTCTGACGGGTGTACCGACGTTTGGTGTGCTTTTCGGTGAGCTTGCTTACGCTCTTCGGCTGTCCGGGACGGACTTCGGTGGCCTTGATCTTAAGACCGGAAGAGGTCGGGAAAAAATGGTTGCCGAACAATCGAATTCTCCCTCACACAAGCCCACTCGAATCGTATTAAGGCCACCCGTCTCTCTTAGGTAGGGGGCTTGCCGTGAGAAGTGAGACGGTCGTTTAGGAGGTCTCTCCGTAAAGATGTCTCTCTTTGATTTGTCCGAGCCCGGCTCGTGGATGTTTGCAAATTCGGGTGTGTGGTATACTCTCCACCCGTATCGGGTTGAATGGCAAAAGGGGGAGGCACTGTGGCGTCGGCAATAGGCCGGGGACGGGGCGTTGTATGGCCTGAGAGCAGGCAGAGGGGAACGGCTATATGGCTTGACGATCGTTTTGGAGGTCCGCCCCTTCGATTCGGTCCCCTTCCTGAGGGTCGGAAAAATAGGACCTATACCGAGGAGGAGCGCAATGCGGTCGTCGATTATGCCGTAAAGCAGAGACGGACAAAGAGTGTCGATGAGTGCGCCAAAGAGTGTGGTGCTACCGGTTCCAGCTTGTCGAGGTGGATCGGGGATGAGTGTAGGACTTATCCCGAGGTTGCCGCCGTAAAGCCCGATGTTTACGCCGGGAAGATAGCGGACTACAGAGGACTTTTAGTAGAGCTCAGACAATGGTCGGGGAAGAGACCGGTCCGCCTTTCCGACCACTTTAAGGACTCTGTCGGCGGGTGGGGTTTTAATAGGGAGTGTCCCCCGGAGGAGGAGCAATCTCGAGACGGACATCTTTATTTTCCCCCGGCGAAAGAGGGGTCGAAGCGAGTCTTTTCCGGCGATGAAAAGGAAAGGACGGTGAGCTATCGGCACTCCGGGCTTGGTGGCGACTCGGTCGAGAAATATGCCCGGGAGTGTGGTCTTTTCTCGTCGACTCCGTACGAGTGGATGGATGAGGTAGGGGCGTCGAATTCCTCCGGGCTTCCCGGGGACCGGATATCGCCGAATAACGAATGTGAATCCTTACGGGGTACGTCTTTGAGTGGTATGGAGCGATTGTGGCCTATAAGCACGGAGGAAGATACGTCTACACGGTTTGATGGGAATATGGGAGAGGAACCCCCTCCGAAGAGGCAAAGGCAGGAGTGGTGCACTGCAAAGAAGGGGACGGCCGTATGGCTTGATAATCGTCTTGGAGGTCCCCCCCTTCGGTTTGCTTCCCTTCCCGAAGGGAGGAGAAGGCGATATACCGAGGAAGAACGAGGTGCGGTCTTAGACTATGTCGTGGAGCAGAGGGAGATGAAGTCTGCCGACGAGTGTGCTAAAGATGTCGGCATCAGTGCTAATTGTATTTCGAAATGGCTGAAACAAGCGTGCCGAACGTATCGGGCTTTCCCGGAGTCGGATTTAGACGAAGGTACTCTACGAATAATTGATTGGAGAAAGCTCTTGCCGGACCTGCGGGCAGGGAAAACCCCGCTCTGCATCCGCGACTACACCGGAGGGGAAAAGTATTCCAAGGACAAACGGGGGCCGGGACGGAAGAGTGCCCCGGCAAAGGAGGAAACCCGCGACGGCCGTCTCTATTTCGCGTCGTCGGAGAAGGGAAAGTGGCGTGTTTTTAGTGAGGAGCAGAAAGAGAGGGCCGTAGAGTATTGGCTTGGTGAGTTTGAGGGGAGCTCGATCTCGAATTGTGCCGGGGAAATCAATCTGCACGTGAATACCTTGATCGATTGGGTAGATACGCATGGGTGTGGCCGAAGACAGTGTGCGTTGCATACGGCGGAATCGCCCGGGAGTTCTCCTGAGGCGACCGGTTCCGATCCGGCCGGAGCCCCTTTGCCCGATATGCCGTGGAAGGAGGTGAAGAGGCTGTTGTCGGAATAGTTTTCCGTCGAATCTCGGGTTCTCAAACTTTGTCTTTTGATTTTTCTCTGCGGGCCGTGTCTCTATGATTGCTCCGCCATGCCGTTTCGTGGTATGCTGTTGCCCGCAGAGTTACAAAAATTGGAGACAAACAAACTATGGCAACTCAACTTGGTACTGTGATCGCCTCGGAATCGGCCCCGGAAGGGCCTGATGGTGTTCCCCGTGCATGTCCCGAAGGTGCAGCTGATACGGCCCGCAAGGTCGCGGTCACTGCTCGCAACGATCTTGATGAGAAGATACGTTTGGAAGGGGAGGAGCTCGATCGAAGGTTGCGTATATCTTGCCGGATCATCATCGCCGACTGTCTTGTGGGTGTTCCGATTGCCTGCACAGTCGCATCCTTGGCGGGGGCTTTTGGTGGGCTGTTGGGACTTGCGATAGGGACACCCGTTGTGGGGGTGTCGTTCGTGGGGGTGGCCGTGGGAGCCACATTGTATCTGATTTGCCCGAGAGCGGGGTTTAGGAGGTTTGCAGAGGGGTTGCCGGAAGATTGTGCGGAGATTTGGGGTTGTGAAGAGCGCTACAAGGCCCGGAGGTTGAAGAGGGAAGCGAAATCGGAGTCTGACGAAAAGGTGGTGGATGCACCCCCGCGTAGGGAGGAGTGCCTTGAGAAAGAGCCAAGGCCGATCCTTGAGCCGATTCTTGAGGAGGTAGGTGTGGAGATTGAGGATGGCGAAGAGCCTGTTGCCGAAACGTCTTTTACGGAACCTGTCCGACAAACCGTGTGTGACGTCGAAGAAGTTCGGGAACGCTCCGTAGAAGTTGCGATTGAATTACCCGAACGCGATCCGGAGACCGACCCGACCCGAGGGCAAGGATGGGTGGGGGCCTTAGGTGGTCTATTACTCGGGACTTCGGTCGCGAAGGACGAAATATATGACCACGAAGAAGTGGACGCAACCGGAGGGAGTTCCGAACCGGAAACCGTTGAATCGGAGGCTACCGAACAGGAAGAGCGTGACGTGAAGGTTGTCATTGA
>JAPOVA010000002.1 GCA_026708385.1 Simkaniaceae bacterium
ATCCCTTATCCACACGACGATGATATCTTCTTGGGGAAAGGGTGTTTCATCCGGAAAACCTTCTTCACCCCGACATACGGCCCTGCTTACGTCACAGGTGTGTTGTACGGAATTGCGGACGAATGTCGCTATTTTTTCAATCGTCGCATTATCAAATGTATTGCCGGGGACCATGAGATCTACGGCAGATCGTACATCGGACATGGTCATCCGTCGAACGAGGGTCGCCATATCCGTCGGACCGGTTCCCTGTGCGGAACGCGAAGATTCAAGGAGACTAAAGAACCCTTCCGCAAGTTGTCGGACTCGGGCATCGTACGAAGACGTGGGTTGGGCTATCGCACCTGCCACATTGCCTGTCGAGTGTGAAATCGGGGGGGCCATGATGGATTACCTCTCTTATGCAACCGGATCAAGTTAAAATTTTAGTTAACCCGCAGGTTGATTGTAAACCAAACACAAATAAATGAACACATATTTCTGATGAAGGAGTATTTTCTTTGACGTCAATAACTTAACGATATCAAAAGAAATGCGGATTTGGTAGAAGTCTAAAAATAAGCACATTATAACTTTCCGAAGATGTTTTTGTCTCACAGCATGACGGAGTATGAAACATAAACTACTAATAATCGGTGAAATCCGCATTTTCAGTGCCCCGCCGAACACCTATGGTTTGTTGTGGCACATCCCCCGATGATGACTTGTTTCAACACGATCATCTTTTCCCATACCGCATCTTTTTTATGAGAAATCTTTATTATTGATTTACAATGAATTAATACATGAAAAAAGATAATGTGTATGTCTTTTTATATTTTTTATTGTATAATGTTACAAGTGATGTGGATGTTCACTTGATTAGTACGAATATCCACATAAAACAAAAAGGAGGAGAAATCATGACCATGATACCTATGTTCGGTAAAATGTCGCTCCCTTCTTACACGAAAGCGACCCCTTCATCCGATACGAAGCGTACCGGTCAACTTAGGAAAATCAAGCCGATAGACAAAGATTTTCCTCAAGGTAAGAGTGTGACAAAAACAACGCTCATGATGCGGAGAAATGTCGAATCGCTTGCTTTGGCATACGGCCGGAAAGGGCCCCGGGCTACCTGCCACAAAGACCCGAGAGGGAGCACGATAGGCAAGGTGCGGAAGTCCGCTCCGAGATATCTGCGGGGTAGCAGGATAGGCCATGCGTAACCTCCTGCTCACCGACCCCCCCCCCGAAGAGGTGGGGGGGGGGGGGGGTACATTCGATACACATATCTCTTCCGTTTCGGTTCCGGTCGGTAACGTTTGCTAGCCGGTTGTCTTGAAATGGAGATCCCATAGCTTCTTAAAGTCGGGACACGTAACCAAAAGTTCTTCCTTCGAACCCTCCGCAATCTTCCTTCCGGCGTTGAGATAAATGATCCGGTCGGCATGTTCGACGGTACCCAACCGATGGGCGATCAGTATCTGCGTAACGCGACGGCGCAACTTGTGAATCGCTCCCTTGATTTTCTCTTCACTGATCGCATCCAGAGCGGAGGTGGCCTCATCCAAAATCAAAATGGGAGCATCCTTGAACAAGGCACGTGCAATGGCGAGACGTTGTTGCTGTCCCCCGGAAAAGGTCTGTCCCGTTTCCGCAAGCAAGGTCCGGTACTGCTCCGGTAAAAGTGCTATGAATTCATGTGCGTGCGCTTTTTTAGCGGCCTCGACAACTTTCGCATCCACAATGGGACGACCATAGGAGATGTTCGAGGCAATCGTATCGTAGAAGAGAAAGGGCTTTTGCGGAACGAAGGCCATCTGTTCCCGCAAAGAGCGTTGCGTATAACCCTGCAGGGGGATACCGTCAATCCGGATCTCCCCCTTCTGTACGTCATAGAGACGGGGTAAGAGCTGTACGATCGTCGATTTGCCTACACCCGTCTCCCCTACGAGAGCCACACTCTCCCCTTTACGGACGGTGAAACTTAAGTCTTTGAGCACCCATTCCTTTTGGTAACGAAACCATACTCCGTCAAATTCGATATGCTTTTCAAACGATTTGAGTTCGATCGCTTCGGGGTGATCGCAGATACGCGATCGAATCTCCAACACTTCAAACAGGCGTTCGGCAGCCACCACCCCTTTTTGGATACTGGTATTTTCCTCGGCAAACTTTTTGATCGGATCGTAACAAAGGTGTAAAAGCCCGATGAAAATAGCCAACTGCGATATGCTCATGTGTAATACGCGTAGCCCGATCACTGCCGTAATGATCAGACAGGTCATCATCACCGTGTGCAAAATCGGCCTTGTCAAAAGATCGTATTTGGCAGTCTTTTTTTCCAATCTTTCCATCCGATCATTTTGTTGTTTGTACTTCTTAAAGGAAAAACCCTCCATGGCAAAGATCTTAACCGTCTGAATACCTGCCAGAAAATCGATCAACACGGAGGTGAACTTCTCTTGGTTCCTCTGCAATTGACGTGTCGTCTTCTTCACCTTCCGCGTGATCCATACGATGGGAATGATGATCAGGGGAAAACCGACGAAAATCACGAGGGCCAGTCGCCAGGAAAGAGTACAACATGCCAAGAGGGTGGTAACGATCGTGAAAGGGGATTGTACGTAATTGATCAATAGTGAATTAAACGAAATGGCGATCTGTTCGGCATCAACGGCAATCCGGGAGGAGATGGCACCGTTGGAATGTTCTCGATAGAAACTCATCGGGAGGCGCTGGATGTGTTCGAAATACCTTTCTCGTAATTCCGCACTCAACCGGATCGCGAGAACCCGGGTCGTGTAACGACTGAAAAAAAGAAAGAACGCATTGAAAAGGGCCACGCCACAGAGAAAGATCAAATAGGCTCTGACGTTTTGCTCTATACCGAAGGTATCCCTTATCGTCCGCATCACCTCCATGACGGGGCTCAGTTCGGGGTGACGGATAGGAGACGAGACGGCCTCGGAATCGAGCAGAAGTCCGATCGCAAACCGCTCCATCTGGCTGGCGAAGGTCATACCCAAAAGAGTAAGGATCGCTATAAGGCAGAAGAACCGGTGTCGACGTACGAGACGTGTTGCTTTAAGCAGTAACTTCACAAAGCTACCGCACCGTTGAAAAAGCGCCCATGGCACGAAACTTGCCGTACCGTTTATCAACGAGTAGGTCCGGAGAAAGGGCGTTCAACCTCTCCTCCTCCTTGAGAAGAAAGGAACGGACCCGAGAATAGACCGCATCCGGATCGTGATGGGCGCCCCCCAGGGGTTCCCGAATAACGGTGTCGATCACGCCGAATGCAAGGAGATCTTCCGCTCGGATTTTCAACGCCTCGGTCGCCTCCTCATTTTTCTTCGGATCCTTCCACAGAATCGAGGCACACCCTTCGGGAGAAATCACCGAATAGTAGGAATGTTCGAGCATGGCGACCGCATCTCCCAAACCGATTCCCAACGCCCCCCCCGAACATCCCTCTCCGATCACGATAACGATCACGGGAACGGTCAAAGAGGCCATCTCAAAGAGATTGACGGCAATCGCACTCCCCTGTCCTCGTTCCTCGGCCGCAAGACCGGGATAGGCCCCGGGGGTGTCGATCAAAGAGAGAACGGGAAGGGCAAACTTCTCCGCAAGCTTCATCGCCCGAAGAGCCTTCCTATACCCCTCCGGGTGCGGCATACCGAAATTGTGAAAAAGACGACTCTCGGTGTCATGCCCTTTTTCCTGCCCGATGATCATGAATTTCACCCCGGCCACCACCCCCAATCCCGTGATGATGGCAGGATCGTTCCGGAAGAGGCGATCTCCCGAAATCTCCTCGAATTCGTCAAAAAGATTGCGAATATAGTCGGTTGACCGCGGCCTCTTTGCATGGCGACAGATCAACACCCTCTGCCAAGGAGTCAGGTTGGAATAGACCTCTTTTTTCATCTCCTCCAACTTCTCTTCCAATCTCGCTATATCTTCATCGGCTCGGATACCGTTGATCTCGCTCTGCTCTTTGAGCTTCGCAATGATCTCCTCATATTCGTAAATCCGCTTCTCGTGTTCCGGGATCATCTCTCCACCTCCTTACCGGGAAGGTCGGCATCACGATAATCCGAAACGACCTCGACAAAGGTCGGCCTGGAAATCACAATGGCATACAGCTCCTCGATATCCTCTCTTCTCAGCCGAATACAGCCGTCACTCTCATATTTCCCGATCGTCTCCGTATCTTCCCGAAACGTTTTGTGCCCCTCGTCATAGGTCCAAGGGATACCGTGAAATCCGTATCCCCGCACACCGGCTTTTTTTCCCTCTCCCCTCTCAATGAAGGGGAGCCACCGGGTGCCGAAAACCGTCACCATCTCCCCCTCCCCCCCCGGCACCCGTCCGTATATCCCCGGCTTGTAGATGGCTACTCGATCCCCCAAGAGAAAAGAACCTTTGGGGGTGAGCAACCCCGAAGGGGAATGCGGATCGAAACGACCCAATCCGATGGAGTAGATTCTCAACAGTACTCTCTCATCGACGCCGAGGTCGTGATAGTAAAACCACATTTTACACCGGGAAAGATCTACGACGAGGTGAAACTGCAAATCGACATCCGAGGCGAATACGTTGAACCGATCCCCCGGCTCGGGATTCTGCATGTCGTAATTCCTTTTATCCCCCCTTTTTTCGTGCAAACTACGCGCAATAAAATGGCGAGAAGTTCGGTATCGGGAAGCGTAATCGCTGATCCACGCCGGCCTTCCCGTCAGCCACGGTACTCGCGTCTTATAGGAGAGGGTTTCGACGACGGGAAACTTCTCCTTGCCCGTTGTAAAGAGGCGCCACACCAGATCGACGACCCGATCCCGTTCTACCGGATCTTCGGACAAAGCGACGGTCGGATCATCAAGCGCCCCCCCTCCCGACTCTTTCCGTTCCTCCGTATCCCGATCGGGAAGGGGGGTAAAGGGAGAGGAGGTGGCGGGAGGGGGTAGGGCTACCCGGGCGGGATGTGTTGAGGAGCTCTTCTTGGCAAGCATATGTTTTTTAAACATACCCACAGCCGTCACGCACCCGAAGAGAGCCAACGCCCCATTGAAGATATATTTCGTAACGGACATCCCGGCTCCTCATGCACAACCTTTGCCCCCCTCGGGTCCGGGGGAGGCCGAACACCGAAACGTCAAGGTTTCTTTTCATAGAGCCGATTATCGCGAAAAGGGCAATTCCCGGCAAGTGATTCGAAAAAGCATCCTAGTAAAAGAGAAAATAGTTTGCTATCAGTAAAAGCATTTGGTAGAGTTTATGGAAACGTTGATGCTAATGAAACAGACGAAAAAAATTTACGATAATGTCCATCGATTCATCAGAATCGATCCCATGGAAAGGGAGCTGATCCTCTCTCCCCCCTTTCAACGACTACATCACATCCATCAGCTAGGCACCGCTTATCTCGTCTACCCGGGAGGGACGCATAGACGATTCGAACACTCTTTAGGCGTTATGGAGACGGCCTCCAGAATGTACGATACCGTGGCGGACGACCCGTATCTACGTCGCATCGTCCGCTTCGCCGCCCTATCCCACGATCTGGGACACCTCCCCTTCTCCCATGTGGCCGAAAGGAGCATTCCCGGTTATCCGGGTCACGAAGCGTGGAGCGCCAAGATCATCGAAAGCACCTATCTCGCACCGATTTGGGAGAAATTGCAAAGGGAATTTCCCGACAAAAATGTCGTGGAAGATATCACGAAAATCGCCCTCGGTGAGACGATCTTCGGCACGCTACGGAAAGGATCGGCGCCCTTCTCTCCTTGGGAAAGGGTGATGTCCGATCTGATTACGGGAGATTTTTTCGGAGCCGACAGAATCGATTACCTGATTAGAGATGCTCGTTGCACCGGATTGGCATACGGCCTTTTCGATTACCACAGGCTGATAGATACGCTCCGCATTCTCTACGTGGAAGGTGTTCCTCTGCTCGGTGTGGAAGAGGGCGGTTTGGCCTCGTGCGAAGCACTTCTCTTGGCACGCCACTACATGTACGAAAGACTCTACCGGTATTCGAGCGTGGAGGCGTACGCCTTCCACTTATCCCGCTTTATGAGTAAAACGTATGCCGATATCTTCGCCCCTCCCTGCCAAGGTGCATCACAGAGGGCACTCGATGCTTATCTCGCCGTAACCGACAATGAGGTGATGACCGACCTACGTAACCCCGGCCACCCCCATCATGCGGACGGTCTGGGACTGACCTCCCGTAGACATCGCTTTGAAGCGATCCCGGTGGCCTCCGATGAACAAGCCGAAGAACGATTGCGAGAGATGAGCAGAACCCTCGCCATTCCCGAAGAGTGCATCGCTTGGAAACTTCACCCCCCTTCGGAACGTTCCGCAGGATTCGACTTCCCCGTTCTCTTCGAAGACGGCTCGATAGAAAAGGGGACCCGTTTCTCTTCCCTGAGAATTCCCGTTGCCAAGCCAAGCTGGGTCTATGTGGCTCCCCCTTACCGAGAACGGGTAGCACATCACCTAAAACCGCACCTTCGGTTACGTCGCTACAAGAGGAGTGAACCGAAGATGTAATCGGCACGAAGGAAAGCCGGCTCTTTGCATCAAGAGATCGAGTCGCTCTTCGAAGTCCGAGGGATCGCATCCGGATATAGGGAGGGGGCCCCCTCCGAAATAGAGGGAGAGCTTCACCAAGAATCAGCATCCGGATCTTCCAAAATACCCCGGCGCCACCTGTTCTTATCGCTAAAGGGGTCATCCCCATCCTCCTCACGAGTGGCTACACCGGGATTTCCCTCCTCATCGGAAACGGTCGCACCGGATTCGGTATCATACGAAGTATCCCCGTCCGTCTCAAAGCCGGATTCGGTCACGTTACCGATATTTTCCGTCTCCATTCCCGACATCGTGTGGGCGTCCTGATAAGTAGCTCTTGCCTGAGAACCCCGTTTCGGCATCGCGTACCCTTCCGTCTCCCCGCTCTCCTTGAGATGGCGTAGACGCTCTTTCTCGTCTTCGACCTTTTTGCGCACGGTTTCGATCTCGTTTTGATGCTTTGCTCTGTCTTTTACCGGAACCAAGTCGAGCCTGAGCCATTCATCTAAGTCTTTCAACTCCATTTCCAATTTCTTTAGTCTTTCACTCTTAGCCATTTATCACCCAAATTCTCTTCCCGGTCTTTTCCGAAAGGTGTAACTATCGAAATCGTCGCTCATTCTACCAAGAAAAATCTTTTATCTCAAGCACCCCTGATGATATAGAACAAAGGAAAGGCAGTGTTATGAGTAATTCGTTTCCCGATTATATGCATATTGCCAATCTTCCATCCATAGAGGCGATTTATGAACAATATACGGTCAATCCGCAAAGCGTAGACCCCTCTTTTCAAGCCTTCTTCGAGGGTTTCTCGTGCGGACTCGACGGGAACGGGAAGGGCCTTTTCGGCGACCGAGATCACTCCGTCGATCGACTCATCAACCTCTATCGCCTCCACGGTCACCGCAAAGCGTACTCTTGCCCCCTCTCGGGAAAACTACCGAAGACCCCCCCCTTCCCCTCCTGTCGAGTCGATCCGAAACACATTGTCAATACCCTCGGCCTCCCGGATACGCCACGTGCACCTCTCGAGGAGGTGATCGGACGTTTGGAAGCGATCTACTGTGGCACCGTCGCCGTCGAATGTGCCGATCCTTTTCTCTACGAATACCTCGAATCGCATCCGGATCTTCCCCTCAGTCCCGAAGATAAGGAGCATATCTTCCGGGATCTGTTCATGGCCGAAGAGTTCGAATCCTTTATCCACCGTAAATACCCGGGACACAAACGCTTCTCACTGGAAGGATTGGAAACGGCCATCCCCCTACTCCGTACTCTCATCTCCACAAAACGAGAGGAGGGAGAGGAGATCTTCGTGCTCGGAATGGCTCACCGAGGGAGGCTGAATGTCCTCGCCAATATCGCCGGAAAACCCCTTACTGCGATCTTCGAAGAGTTTGAGGAAAATTACGTACCGGATGTGCGAGAGGGATCGGGAGATGTGAAGTATCATATGGGATGTACGGTAAAACTCCCCGGAAAACATCGTGCCCTACTCCGGATCGCCCCCAACCCGAGCCATTTGGAATCGGTCGATCCCGTCATTGCCGGCATGACGCGAGCCTACAGGGAACGCAGTGCGCATGCAACCGCAATCGCCGTTCACGGAGATGCCGCCCTCTCCGGTCAGGGCGTTGTCTATGAGACGGCACAACTCAGTCGTCTTCACGGTTACGAAACGGGAGGCACGATTCATGTCGTCCTGAATAACCAAATCGGATTTACCGCCGACCCTCGAGAGACCCGTTCGACGCGATACTGCACCGACCTTGCCAAAACGCTGGAAGCACCCGTCTTTCACCTAAACTGTGAAGATCCGGAAGGTTGCATCAAAACGGCCCGTGTCGCAGCTCGATGGCACGGCAAGTACCGGTCGGATATCTTTCTCGAAATCAACGGCTACAGAAAATACGGACATAACGAAACCGACGAGCCGAATTTTACGCAACCCACTATGTACCGGGAAATCAAAAATAGGGAGAGAGTTTCGACATCGTACGAAAAAAGGCTCCTCACCGAAAGGACCGTATCCGAAAAGAAGATCGCCGAGATTAAAGCTCGTATAAGGGAAACGTTGGAAGAGGCATTGCACAAGACAAAAGAAAAGACGGGTAGCGTGCAACCCCGGTACACCGCTCCCCCGATACCTACCGATCATGAAGAAACACCGATCGAAACCGGCCTCACTTCGGCAACGACGGAACACCTGAAAAAGACATTTTGCACCTTCCCTAAGGAGTTTACTCCTCATCCGAAAATCCGGCGCCTTTTCGATGAACGATTACACGGCAACCGGGTCGACTGGGGCATGGCGGAGTACCTCGCCTATGCCTCCCTACTCCGGGAAGGCATCGGTATACGCTTCTCCGGACAGGACAGCGGAAGGGGAACGTTTTCCCACCGCCATGCAATCCTCGCCGACCAAAAAACGGGGGAGCGCTACGTGCCGCTCGAACACATAGCGGAGGAGCAGGGAACCTTCAGCATCTATAACTCTCCCCTCTCCGAATACGGGGTCTTGGGGTTCGAGTATGGCTATAGCATGGTTTCCGAAAACATGCTCGTTATCTGGGAGGCGCAATTCGGAGATTTTGCGAATGGGGCTCAAATAATTATAGACCAGTATATTACAAGCTCAAAAGCCAAGTGGAATACCACTTCTTCACTCACCCTTCTCCTACCACACGGGTATGAAGGGATGGGACCCGAACACTCTTCGGCACGGATCGAACGCTTCTTACAACTCGCAGCCGATCATAACGTAACCCTGGCCCTTCCCTCCACCTCAGCACAGATGTTTCACCTCTTGCGTCACCAAGGCCTCACGGAGCATAAACGTCCCCTCATCATCTTTTCACCGAAAGGCCTCCTGCGATTCGCTCCCTCTCTCAGCCCTTTGAAAGAGTTGGGTGAACATACCACCTTCCGAGAAGTCATCGACGATCCCTCTCCCCCCGCACACCCGAAACGACTCTTTTTCTGTACGGGAAGGGTCTTCTACGATCTTGTGGAAGCCGGGGAACAACGCCGGATATCCGACGTCGCCATTATCCGCATCGAACGGCTCTACCCCTTCCCCGAACAATCATTGCGCTCCCTCATCGACCGTTATCCCGAGGTGACCTCCTCTCTCTTCGTGCAGGAAGAACCGGCCAATATGGGAGCTTGGAGATATATCCATCCGCTACTCCGGAAAGCCGTTCCGGAACGGATCTCGTTGAAGTATGTCGGAAGAAGGGCATGTGCATCGCCTGCCGCAGGGTCGGCAATGTTACATAGATTGGAAAAGGAACAATTTTTGCGAGAGGCATTCGAATAACGTGGAAATCCCCATCAAGGTACCCGTAGCCGGAGAATCGGTTGTCGAGGCAACGGTGGCACGGATCATCAAGCGGGACGGATCGTACGTCACCAAAGAGGAAGAGATCCTGGAGTTTGAAACGGATAAGGTGAACCAAACGCTCTCCGCTCCCGAAAGCGGTACCCTCACCCTAACGGTACGAGAGGGCGATACCGTAGCGGTAGGAGAGGTAATCGGTACCGTTACCCCGACGCCCGCTCCCGCATCCGCGTCCGCACCTGCTCCGTCATCTCCTTCCGAGGGGAAAGGGGGGGGGAAGGAGAAGGGGGAAGAAACATCGCGAACGGAACCCGCCCCGCCCCCTTCCGATCACCCCCCCCTCGTAAAGGGGGGAGAGTGGCATGCACGCAGGAGTAAGGAAGAGTATGTGGCATCGCTACGAGACGGAGGGCGGAACGGGGAAGAGGAACGGATCCCGAACGGAACGACTGCGGTTGCGAAAATGCCCCCCCCGCAAGAGTCGACACAGAGACGTAAACGGATGAGCGGATTGAGACAAACCATTGCCAAACGTCTCGTCGAGGTGAAAAACCGGACCGCCATGCTCACCACTTTCAACGAAGTGGATATGTCGATGATCTTGCAGATCCGGCAAGAAGAGAAGGAGGCTTTTCTGCAAGTACACGGAATCAAACTCGGCATGAGCTCTTTCTTCGTAAAGGCTACCGTATCGGCTCTCAGACACTTTCCCGACGTGCACGCCTTCATCGAGGGGGAGGAGATCGTCTATAACGAAGCCTTTCATATCGGCCTCTCCGTTTCAACCGACAGAGGGTTGATGGTACCCGTTATTCGTGATTGTGATCGGCTCTCTTTCGTAGAAATCGAAAAGGCCATCAAAAGCCTCGCGGAAAAAGCCCGCTCTCGATCGATTTCGATTGACGAGCTCAAAGGGGGTAGCTTTACCGTAACCAACGGCGGGATATTCGGTTCGATGCTCTCGACACCCATCCTCAATCCTCCCCAAAGTGCGATTTTAGGGATGCACAATATCGTAAAACGTCCCGTCGTCGTAGAGGATACGATCGTCATCCGTCCGATCATGTACTTGGCTCTGAGCTATGACCACAGAATCATTGACGGGAAGGATGCCGTATCCTTTTTGGTGCATATCAAAGAACTTTTGGAAAAACCGGAAAGGCTTTTTCTCGATTTTTAGGCATACTTATGACGGAAAAATACGATTTGGCCGTTATCGGCTCGGGACCCGGAGGATATGTCGCCGCCATACGAGCGGCACAGCTCGGCAAGAGGGTGATCTGCATAGAAAAGGAGGGAGAGCCGGGGGGCACCTGCCTCAACGTCGGATGCATCCCGTCAAAAGCTCTTCTCTACTCTTCCTACCTCGCCTCTCCCGTCGCTTCGGAGCGTTTGCAGGCAAACGGCATCCGGATCGAGGGAAATATCAAGATCGACTTTACCCGGATGATGGAGAGAAAAAGGGGAATCGTGAACACATTCCGTGAGGGCATTCGACACCTCTTCAAAAAAAACGGCGTCGTAACCCTGCAGGGAGAAGGCTCCCTCCTCTCCCCCCGCACGATTGCCGTCGAAAATCGGGAGATCGTCGCCGAAAATATCATCCTCGCTACGGGATCACGACCCGCCTCTCTTCCCTTTCTCCCCTTCGATGAGAAACGGATCCTCTCCTCCACGGGGGCGCTCGCCCTCGAAACCGTACCGAAGAAGATGATTGTTGTGGGAGCGGGTGCCATCGGCTTGGAACTCGGGTCGGTATACCGTCGCTTGGGGAGCGAGGTGATGATCGTGGAGTTTTTAGACCGGGTCTGCGCCGAAACCGACCCGGATCTGTCGGCAGGTCTCTTCAAGGTATTGCAAGGCCGGGGTATCCGGTTTGCTCTTTCCACTCAAGTGACGGGAGCTACCCTCTCAAAGGAGGGGGCCATCGTCGAAACTTCCGACTCCGGGGGGAAGAGGGAAACCCATGTCGCCGATGTCATCTTAGTCTGTATAGGAAGAGAACCCTACACCGAGAACTTGGGACTCGACCAAGTAGGGTTACGAACCGATCAAAAGGGACGTATACCGATCGACACCGGTTTCCGTACCTCCGTACCCAACATATTCGCCATCGGCGACGTCACGGCAGGCCCGATGTTGGCCCACAAAGCATCCGAAGAGGGCTACGCCGTAGCCGAGATCCTTGCCGGCCGGCACCCGGTTGTCGAATATGCCGCCATCCCCTCGGTCGTCTATACCGAACCGGAAATCGCGTCGGTAGGGCTTACGGAGGGAGAAGGAGAAAAGTTGATGGAGGGTGGCATCAAAGTCTCCCTTTCCCCCCTCTCCGCCAATGCTCGCGCACGATGCACCGACACGGGAGAGGGGTTCGTAAAAGTGATCACGTGCAAGAGAACCGACCGCATAGTGGGGATGCACATCCTGGCCTCTCACGCGGGAGAGCTGATCACCCAAGGATCTCTGGCGATTCGTCAACGATTGTGTGCAAGGGATGTGGGGGAGACCCCTTTTGCCCACCCGCTACTCTCGGAAGCGATCAAAGAGGCCATGTTGGGCATCATCGATAAGCCCCTTCACTTTTAGATATCGACTTCCCCCGGACGTCCCTCCAACCTCTTCCTCTGCTCGGCACCCCGTTCGAGGAGGAGGGTCACCATATTTCTCCTTTGTGCATGTTCCGGATAACATGAACCGGGTGCGGACCGATTGTGGAACAGGGACGGAGATGATGTCAACCGGTATGCGGGTGGAACAGCACCTCCCACTAACTTTGGTGCATATCAAAGAACTTTTGGAAAAAAAAGCTTGATGAAAATGTCCCAACCCTCCAATGACCTGCCCCCTACGGCCCGCAATCGCAAGGGACGTTTTCCCATGCAGACACGCAACCGCGATACATCCCGATGCCCGATCCCCCCTTCATCAAGTCCTCCTCCAACCTCTTTTTTTCCGACAACGCCACCCTTTCCGAAAAATCCGTCGTATCGATGCCCCACGCATGCAACAACGAAACGACCTCTTCGTATTCCGACGCGTACCCCGACATCCATACCGATAAACGATCCGCCCACACATCTTTGTCGATGCATCGCGGATCAACAACACTTTGTTGAAGTAGAAGGACTATTATATCCCCGTTTCCCCTCATAAGTGCTTCTTTGAGAGGTGTGCGACCCCGTCCGTCGGCACGAACCGGATTAGCGCCGGCCCGAAGCAGAAGATCCACCATCCCTACGGTTCCCGACGAACTTGCCCATGTAAGAGCGGTCCACCCACGCTCACCGTGACCGTTTACATCGGCACCCCTTTCGAGGAGAAAAATCACCACTTCCTCGTTGTGTCCCCTAACTGCGCTTACAAGGGGAACCCACCCGAATGCGTTGGCAAAACCGATCCCGGCGTGCCGGTCGAGGAGAGATGCGACCATCTCCTTGTGCGATTGCTCGGCCGCAAGCGTAAGGGGCGTCCACCCCGTAGTACGGATACGATCCACATCGGCATCCCCCTCGTCCGTGAGACACTCTACCGTCTCCTTGTGGCCTCCCACAATCGCCTCCTTGAGGGGGTGTCGCTTTTCACGATCAACATGCTCTACATCAGCACCTCCGCGCAGGAGTCGTCTCACCACCTCCGTATTTCCCCTACAACTTGCCTCCACAAGGGGCAATCGTCCGTCCCGATCACACATATTCACGGCAGCCCGGTGAGCCATCAGAAGGGTCACGATTTCCCCACGCCCCGGAATAACACTTGCTACCGTAAGGGGGGTATACCCCGCACGCTGACTGCTATTCACCCAAACGCCTTCTTGTTTGAGTAGACGAACCACCACATCCTTATTTCCCGTACCGATCGCCGCCGTAAGAGGTATATCTCCCGTACCGTCATCAATACCGTTTACGTCGACACCCCATCCAAGCAATACGTCTACGACACCTTCTCGTTCTTTGCGTATGGCTATCCCGAGTAGCCTCCGCCCCGTTTCACCGACATGACCGACGGAAGCACCGCTAAGGATGAGTCGGAAAACCTCTTCCCAATCCTTCTCGATTATCGCATCTCTCAGCTCCGCATCTGCCCAATCCTCCTCGGTTATCGCATCTCCCGATTCCGCATCCGCACACCGTCTCACCGTCTCATCTTCGGCAAACGGCGAGACCGACGCCGATCCTCGCATAATACACGACACGCTCACGTTCCCTCCTCACACGGACAAAGTGCGGGTCGATTGTATGGTACGAGAGGAGATCATGTCAATCCGTAGTACATGCTATTACCGTAATGTATTGCGATGTACATGACACACTACGATGAAATCATTGATACGGATGCATCATTACGTCTTATCGGGATAGGGTAGGGCAAAGCGTATATTTGCTGAAGGATCGTTTTTCAATTGTAGAAGAAATACATGTATAATATTAATGCGAAGAAATAATAATTTGGTAAAAATCTCTTTTACCTATTTTTAAATTAAAATCTCTCTTTGTTAATTTCTCGACCTTTTCATTAGGATCCGAAATCTTTACGGAATTTATGGTCACACCCCCCCCTCGAATCATATGTCGCAGTGCCCCTTTACTTTTGTCCGGAAGGAGAGCCGAACAGAGGGTCAGTAAGGTCACTTCCTCAAAACGCAGACGCAACTCTTGCAAGGTGATCGGTCTGAACTCGATGAGCTCCTCATTTCGAGATTGTACCTGTTTGTAGAAATATGCGGCACTTTCATCAGCCTCTTCGATACCGTGGAATTGCTTGACAATATCATAGGCCAGCTCTTTTTTGAGATCCATCGGGTTCACCGATTTCTCGCATAGTGCCTTACGCAACTCTCGGAGTCGTTCTCCGGAAAAGGTGGTGACGAGGCGAGCATATTCTTCGATCAACGTATCCGGAACGGACATCACCTTTCCGTAGATATCGTGGGGTTCCTCCGTAAGTCCGATGTAATTGTTGAGCGACTTCCCCATTTTTCGTTCACCGTCCGTCCCTCTCAATAGGGGAACACAGGCAACAATCTGCTTCTTTTTCCGGTACGCACTCTGTATATGCCTCCCCAACAAGCAGTTAAAGAGTTGATCGGTGCCACCCATTTCCACATCGGCATCGATCATTAAGGAATCATATCCCTGAATAATCGGGTAGATCAGTTCGTGAAATCGGATGGGAATGTTCTCTTTATAGCGATCGGTAAAATCGTCGCGTTGCAGAACCTGCGACAGGGTAACTTTTGAGATGAGTTCGATGAACTCTCCGGGTTGTAGCCTATCGAACCATTCGGAATTGAAACGGATCCGGGTTTTCGAGAGATCCAAGATCTTGGACAGTTGCTCCAGATAGGTCGTCGCATTCGCTTTGATCTCTTCTCGGGTAAGGGGAGGACGCGTTTTGTTACGTCCCGTAGGGTCGCCGATAGCAGCGGTAAAATCGCCGATAATGATGACGATCTCATGTCCGAGAGATTGAAAGTCGCACATTTTCCTGAGGACGACGGCATGCCCCAGATGGAGGTCCGGGGCGGTCGGATCAAATCCCAACTTGATCCGGAGGGGCGTTGCGTTCCGACGACTCCACTCCAATTTTTCGGCCAGACCATCCTCCGGGACGACGACCTCCATGTTCTCTCCGAGTCTCTCCAATTCGCGCGCGGTCATTCACCCTCGGGTCGCCACGCCTTCTCGATATTTGGCAAATTGCATCCCGCCGTATACGGGAATACTCGTGAACATGAGTAAACAACCGTAGAAGACGATCTTCTGCCCCGATGCCGCGATCATCCAAAAGGAGTAGAGGAAAGCAAGGGCCGCAACGGTGAGAGAAGGAGTGAGCTTTTTCTTGCGTGCTTTTTCGGGATGGTGAGCGTACACGACAAATTCCACGATGCAGGAATAGACATAGGCCAAAATAGCCGCCAAGGTTGCCAACTCCACGACAAAAGTAAACTGATCTACGAGCTCTTTAGTGCTGCTTAACAGTACGAGTACCGTCGCCAAAAGGGAAGAGACGACGATGCCGAAAACGGGGGCACGGTTCTTTGAGAGACGACCGAACCGGCTCGGAAACA
The DNA here is from genome assembly GCA_026708385.1 of Simkaniaceae bacterium. Lineage (GTDB taxonomy): Bacteria > Chlamydiota > Chlamydiia > Chlamydiales > Simkaniaceae > JAPOVA01. Next base: position 15,975 of record JAPOVA010000002.1, read on the forward strand.
AACGGTCCCTTGCAGCGGCCATGGGAACTTGTCCGAGGAGTAACGTCCAGCCGTTAAGCGTCCCCAAGCTCGACAGGATAGCTAAAACAGCCACGAGAAATCGACCCGCATTTCCGAACATAACGCTTGCCATATCGGCAAAAGGGGCGTTCGATTTTGCCAACGAGGCAACCGGAACCACCCCCATGATCACGACGGTACAGACAATATAGAGGAGCGCCGAGAGGGAGGTACCGAGAACGGTTGCCTTCGGGATCAATTTTTCGGGATTGCGCACCTCATCGGCCGGTATGGAGGCCGATTCCAGGCCGACGAACGCCCACAAAGTGAGCATGGCTCCTCGGGAGAGGGCGGTAAAAGGTGGCGCACCGCTCACATTGAAAGCGGTCAGATTCTCGAGTTTGACAAAGAAGATCCCGACAAGGACGACGAGGGCCAGAGGGATAAACTTTACGATGGTGACGAACAATTGGACCACCCCCGCCGTATGGACTCCGACACAGTTGATCCAAGCGAAGATCCAGATAAGTGCCGTCATAACGACAAAGGCAAGGAAACTGCTTTCGGCTAAAGAGGGAAAAAAGGGGGTGAGATAACCGACACAGGCGACGGCAACGGCCGCATTGCCCACACACATCGAAATCCAGTAATTGTACGCTACCTGAAAACCGATGAAATCCCCATACCCCTCCCGACAGAAAGCGTAAGGACCTCCCGTTTTCGGGAAGAGGATCGACAACTTCGAAAATACGAGTGCCAACAGGATGGATCCGACGGAAGTAACGATCCAACTCAATACGGTAATCGACCCTATCTCGGCCAAAGAGGAGGGCAAGAGAAAAACACCCGAGCCGACTATGTTGCCGACGACAAGAGCCGTCAACGTCCAAAACCCTAACTTACGCGACTTGGCCCGCACGCTTCCACCTCCGGCCGGTCGCGAGGGTATCCTCTCGGATCATGATATGTCAATAGTATTCCCCCCTTTTTCACGAAGATCCGGATTCGCCCCCTACCGCACCTCCTTCTCAACCCCTTATCTCCCGGCTCGTACACGACCGTACGTACGCCGATCTCACGAGAAATTGCGGGTTCTCCGGCTTGGATCGAGACCGACCCCGCTACGCGAACAATCATAAACGTACCCCCCTCGCCGGAGCACGGATGTGCCGGTTCGACCCGCTCTTTGCAAAAATTCTCTCCCCCGTGTATCGTCCGGTGTGAGCGTGCAATCTTAGGAGAACCGAGGAGTCGTAAACGGTACGATGGGTAGCAATGTTGCCGAAAAATTGATAGCGAGTCACCTGGTTGCCGGAAAGCCGGTACCCGGCGAGGAAATCTCTCTGCGCATCGATCAAACCCTATCGCAAGATGCCACGGGAACGATGGTGATGTTGGAACTTGAAGCAATGGGATTAAAGAAAGCAAAGACCGAAGTTTCCTGCCAATATGTCGACCATAATATCGTGCAGAACGATTTTAAGAATCCGGACGATCACCTCTTCCTGTATAGTGCGGCGCAACGGTTCGGACTCTGGTTTAGCAAAGCCGGAAACGGGGTAAGTCATCCCGTCCATATGGAGAGATTGGGCAAGCCGGGGAAGACTCTTTTGGGTGCCGATAGCCACACCTGCGCCGCAGGTTCCCTGGGGATGTTGGCCATGGGAACGGGAGGGTTGGAGGTGGCGCTGGCCATCGCGGGGGAACCCTTCCACGTCAAGATGCCGAAGATCATGGGGGTCGAATTAACGGGCGAGTTGCCCCCGTGGGTCAGTGCGAAAGATGTTATTTTGGAAATGTTACGAAGACATGACGTAGCCGGAGGGGTCGGAAAGATCATCGAATATTACGGTCCGGGGCTCAGCACCCTTTCGGCCATGGACAGGCATGTGATTGCCAACATGGGTGCCGAGTTGGGTGCTACGGCTACCGTCTTCCCCTCCGATGAGATCACCGCGGCATTCATGCGTCTGCATGACAGGGAAAAGGAGTGGAGTCCCCTTCAAGCCGATCCCGACTGCACCTACGATCTACACGACAATATCAATCTCTCCGACTTGGAACCTCTGATCGCCTGTCCGACAAGTCCCGGCAACGTCGTCCCCGTAAGGGAAGTGGAGGGACGTCCCGTTTTTCAGGCGATGATCGGCTCTTCCGCAAACCCCGGTATGCGTGATTTCGCCATACCGGCAATGATCATCAAAGGACGGAAAGTCCCCGACTTCCTTTCGCTGGACATCAATCCTACCTCAAGACAGATTCTGGAAAACCTCACCTCCTCGGGACACCTCTCCGCTCTGATCCGTTCGGGGGCACGCATTCATCAAGCCGGATGCAACGGATGCATAGGGATGGGGCAGGCCCCCGCAACGGGTAAGATCAGCTTGAGGACCAATCCGCGCAACTTTCCGGGCCGTTCCGGAACGAAAGAGGACCAAGTTTACCTGTGTAGCCCCGAAACGGCCATTGCATCGGCCATCACGGGGAAGATCACCGATCCGCGCGGTCTGCCCATGAAGTATCCGAAATATCGAGAACCGAAATCGATCGAAAGGGTTGATGAACTGACTCCCCCTTTCCGAGGAGTCGAAAGGCCTGCTCTGATTATGGGTCCCAATATCCGACCCCTTCCCGAATTCACCCCCCTCGAACGGCATATCGAAGGTCCGGTTCTGCTCAAGACGGACAACAACGTCTCGACCGATGAAATCCTTCCCGCAGGAGCCAAAGTCCTCCCCTTCAGGAGCAATATTCCGGAGATCAGCAAGTTCACCTTTGCACAGATCGATGAAACCTACTACGACAGGGCGATGGCATGCCGAGAGAAGGGATCGATTCTCGTCGGCGGACACAACTACGGGCAGGGGTCGAGTAGGGAACATGCGGCTATCGCCCCCCGCTTCCTCGGCGTGAGAATGGTGATCGTCAAAAGTTATGCCAGAATTCACAGACAGAATCTCATCAACTTCGGCATCTTGGCTCTCACATTTGCTGATGAGACCGACTATCTGAAAATCGATCAGGGAGATCTCTTGGCGGTCGCGGATGTGGCGAATGCTCTCTCCGGAAACGATGAGATAGAAATCACAAACAAGACGAAACGGATATCTTTCAAAGCGATCCATAACTTCACGGAAAGGGAGATGGCTTCCGTCACTGCGGGTAGTTTGATCAATGTAGCCTTGGCAAAACACGCTACCGAAGGATAAGGATGCTCCCCTTTTTGATTCGACTGTTCGTCACGGCCACGGTTGTCGTGTTGATCGCCCACCTCGATCTTCCCGGTATCGAAGTCAAGAACACGTGGGACACGATTTGTTTCGGATTGATCCTGGGAGTGCTCAACGCTGTCGTGCGCCCCATTCTGATCTTTTTGGTTCTCCCCATTACGATTCTGACCATGGGACTCTTCCTGCTCGTAATCAACGCTTTTCTCTTTTGGCTTGCAAGCGAGATTACCTACGGGGTGCACATCTACTCATTTTGGGGAGCGTTCATCGGAGGGTGTATCGTGTGGATTACGGGAATCGTCACCAATAGACTCATCTGGAATAAGACCGTTTACTGACGGCGCACGTTGAAGACTTCTTCCCTTATCGACAAGAACCCGGCTCATGTAGTCGCAAACGATCCAAAGCGACCCTTATCTCATCCGGAATGGGCGTCGGGACGGTACCGCTTGAAGAGGGACGACACATGACGTGCACGATGAGGACCGTTCCGACAAACTCCTCCTCCCTATGCATATCGGATCGGTAGGAAAAAGAAGTCGTTCCCATATCGGCAAGGTGGAGGCCGACGGTGATTCGATCGCCCCACCTGAGAGGGAGGAGGAAGTCGGCCTCGATGTGCACGACGGGTAGTAGCATCCCCTTTTCGGTCATCATTTCGGCAAAAGGGAAATCGGATAGGTGCAGGAACTCTTCGAAGGCCTCCGAAGCAAAGCGGAGTCGATCGGCAAAGTACACCGCCCCCGTTCCATCCGTATCGTCCATCCGGACGACTCTATGGCATGTAAAGCCCGTCATGTCCTTTTTTTAAAATCCAACGCAACGGAATTAATACAATACCTCTTTCCGGTCGGTTGCGGACCATCATCGAATACGTGTCCCAAGTGCGATCGACACTTCACGCAGAGCACTTCGGTCCGTACATACCCCAAGCTCGTATCTTCTTCGTACGCCACCGACTCTTCGGAAACGGGTCGCATATAGCCGGGCCAACCGGTTCCCGAATCGAATTTATCCTTCGAATCGAAAAGGGGGGCGCCACACGCGGCGCACACGTAGGTTCCTTCCTCGTAATGATCGTAGTACCGCCCCGTAAAGGGTCGCTCCGTCCCCTTATTCCTCATCACATCATATGCCTCGGAACTCAGCCGACCTTTCCACACGTCACCCTTACCCATTCCTTCCTCACCGAAACAACCCGAGCACACGCTTCGTATCATACTCGAGAAACGGTTTCAACTCTTTCTTCGATTTTCGATACGAGAACGTTGAGCCACATGACGAGCAGACAGGTTAAGAGAAGGTCTCCGACAAAGTGTTTCATCAACACCAATCGACTCAACGCAACGAACGGAAGGAGGGCCATACCGACCCGTTTGAAAGAGGGGCGATGAAGAGCGCACACCGCAACCGTCACACAAGCCACCCCGACATGACCGGAGGGGAAGGAGTGGTAGAAGTCATCGAGAGTCATGTGGCGAAAAAGAGTGACCTCACCTCCCGATAAAACGAAAGGGCGTGCACGTCCGACAAGACACTTGAGAAGGGCGATTGAGAGATTGACCACACCGTGAAGGAGGATGAATCGGAAAACCGGTGAGCCGGGTCGCTTGTTACGAAAGAAATGCCAAACGGACAAGACAACCGCCACTCCCGCATGAAGAGCCGGAGTAAACAACCACGAGAGGGTACGCGCTCCTTGCAACGTGGCTGCTCCCCATGTCCGAGTTGCCAATATCCGGGCCAGAGGGAGGTCACAAAATCGACAACACAGGAGACCGACGGAGAGTAAGAGAAGGGAGGGAAACCGCATAAACACCTCCCCCCGATCATACCGGATTACGAGATAACGAGGAAGGCGATGACTCTGCCGGTACGCACATAACGCGAAAGCTCACGCAAAGAGGAAAAACCGCTTTCCGCATCGAGGAAAACATCCGTACGCAAAGCAGGGGAGACAATCACCGAAATGAAAAGTGTAAGAGAATAACCGGAGGCCGTGTTGCAAACGACCTACACAACAAAGGTCGTGAACAAGGGGGTAATGTCCCGAGCAAGCGTACGCGATCACACCGTCCCGGTAACCCGATCTTGCATCGAAATCGTTCCGGAGAAGTTGTAAAAATTCATCCCTTTTCCTATAATTCGCGATTCGTAGCCCCACGAGAAACGAGAACCTCTTTTTATGAAAAAAGTGCATCCGAACAACCAAAATTATGCCCGCCCCGACATGCGTGAACGGAGCGACCACACCTTGAGTTCGGAATTCGCAAAAAAGGGGGAAGCGCACCTGTTGCGGGGAGATCCCGTAGGGTTCCACCTTCTGTCGGTAGCCGTACGACTCAATCCGGATGATTTTGCCCTCTTCCACAACCAAGGGCTCGCCCTTTTGGAATACGGAATACGGCAAGACGATCTGAAGATTCTCTTTAGGGCCGGTAAAAGTTTTAAAGAGGCTGTCCGGTTGGAGCCGGATTATCTCGATGCATGGCATATGTGGGGATACACTCTCTATGTCATCGGAACCCGAAGAAACGAACCCCTCCATATAAGGGGTGCAATAGAAAAATATGAAACCGCCATCCTCATCGCCGAAAAATGGGCACCCGACTCACACTCCGGAAATCTCCTTGCCGATCTATATCGGGAGTTGGGCAATGCGTGGGTCCGATTGGCCCGGTCTTCGCAAGAAGCGCAAGACTTGCGAATCGCTTCGGAAGCTTACGAGTGTGCCTCTTCCCACGGCGCCGCCACGCCCGATTTTTTTCTCCGGTTCGGCAACGCTTATGTCCTTTTCGGACAAAAGGTCAATAACCCCTCCTTAATCTCGAAGGGGATCGCCAAACAGGTTCGAGCCACCTTCTCTCGACCTCGATCCGGATATTACCGCCTTCAACTGGGTATCGCCTACAAAGCTTTGTACGAATATACCTACGAGGAGGAACATTTTACCTTGGCAAACGATGCCTTCGTCGCCGCCGCCTCTCTTTCCTCGGAGGGATCCTTTCTGCGAAAGCAGTGGGCCGAGTTGCTACTTGCCGGAGGACTGTTTACGAGAGATGTGTGCAAGCTCCGCGCCTGTGTCGCCCGGTGTCGGCGCGGGTTGATGTGCCGGGGGCGGAAAGATGCCCGACTCTCCGGCATCATGTCGGTCGCCCTCGTCGCCATCGGACAGCTCAAAGACGATGTCCGCCTCTTAAGACAAGGAGAGAAGGAAGTGCGGAGGTTGCTATCGGCTCACCGAACCGATCCCCACCTCTACGGCCTCTACGGAGAGTGTCTCATGCTCCGAGGAGAGTATTTTCACGACTCCGATAGCTATTATTTGGCAATCGAATATTTTCAAGAGGCTCTGAGTCTCGACTCTTCTCTCCACGCCTGCTGGTTTGGCATGGGGCGCGCTTATCTGGAGACCGGATTGATGCACTCGGATGCAAAGGATTTGGCGAAAAGTCGTCGTTTCTTTGCCCGTGCTTTGGGATACAAGGTTACCGGCAACTACCTCTACTACCACGGCCGATCTCTTCTCGAATCGGAACTCTTTGCCGGGGAGGAAGGCTCTTCCGACAATACGGCCCGTGATCACGACATGACGGACGAAGCCGCTCGCAGATTCGAGGTCGCCTTCGCCCTACAGCCGAGCATGGAAAGGGAGCATCCGGAAACAATCTTGGATTACGCCGAAGCCCTCGTGATTCTGGGAGATAAGCGTGACGACGGAACCTTCTACCTACGGGCTATCGATCTTTTGCTCCGAACCCTTGTCTCTTGTCCCGAGTTACCGGAGGTTCACGATAAACTGGCTATAGCATACGGATGGTATGCCTCTCTTACCCACGATGTCGAGGCATACCGGCACGCACTCAAACATTTCCGAGCGGCCCACAAACGCGATCCGGAAAACGACCAAACCATCTTGGACTGGGGCATTACTCTCATCGATTTCGCCGGTTGTCTTCTCGAAACTTCCGAATCGCATGAACACTACGTCTCGGGAGAACTGAAACTCGTTCAGGCGGCACGTCTCGGCAACCCTCGCGCCTTTTTCTTGCTGGCCTGCTTCTACGCCATGATCGGAAACCGGCAATCGGCAATTCGCTTTTTATTAAAAGCAAAAAAGCTCGACGCCCTCCCTCCCCTGCACGTATTGCTCGAAAATGAATGGTTACAAAGCATCAAGAACACCGACATGTTCAGAGAGTTTGTGGAGGCAGTCAATAATACAAGAACAGAATAAGGTATGGATCTCAAGAACGTCGTTATCATTTTCCTATTCGGATTGACTCTTTTTTTAGTGGGACGTTATTTCAATCGTGATTCCCACAACGGCGACGGATTGCGGGAAAACACCCCCCTCGAACAGACGGATCACACGACCGCTTCTCGAGACGAAAGGGGGACGAACGGATCGACGGAATCTTTCTACGTGTTGCGCAACCCCTTCATGCAGGTTGTTTGCTCCGATACCGGAGGTGCCATTGCCGAAATCAATCTCCCCTTTCGACAATCCTCTCCGCAGAGTGTCGTCCTACCCGTTCGCTTTGACAGAATCATTGAGAGCCGGTACCCGAAAAAGGGACGATTTCCCCTACACCCCTACCATCTTCCCGGTTCGGGAGGGGGAAGGGTTACAAAACATTTGCCCGCAGAAGGAGGATACTACCCCCTTCTTCGACGAGGAGGATCCGACCCCCGTTTCTACGCATTCAATACGGTATCCGAAGAGGCGGAAACAGCGAAGATCCCCTACCGGGTCACCCGTTTCACCGACGATCTCATCGAATTTACCGGAATTGTGGATAATACGAGAATCATCAAGACCTACTCCTTTTCCCATGGGGAGCAAAAAGCCCCCTATACCCTTTTCGTCACCGTACGGACGGAAGAGGGTGTTCGGGGTCTATGGCTCACATCGGGCGTACCTCAAGCGGAACTCATCTCCGGTAGCCCGGCCCCCGCCGTCAAATACTCCGTCATGCGGGGGGGGGATCGGAATGTGAAAAGGCTCTCCCTTCCGAAAACGACCACCACTATGTCCTCTTTCGAGTCGGAATGGATCTCCAATGCAAACGGCTATTTTACATTGATCCTCAGCCCGTTAAAGGGGTTGCAACAGGGGTTCCGGGTCGAACACGTTCCCGGAACTCTCCTCCCTCCCGCCATATCGGCCATTGATCCGGATTCCGGCCTCTACTCCGCCGACAAGTACCCGGGTTATGAGGTATATGTGCCGATCCGGAAAACGACCGATCCGATGATCTTTCGCTTTTTTGCCGGACCTGAAAAAGAAGATATCCTCAAAGCGGTCGACAGAGTACTTACCGATCACAAAACAGGAAGGAGCCCCCTCTTTACGAAAACGCGCAGTTTCCACGGATGGTTCTCCTTTATTTCGGAGCCGTTCGCCGGATTCCTCTTTTTGATTATGAACTTTTTCCACACTCTCACCCGATCTTGGGGCCTTTCCATCATCCCATTAACACTCGTCTTACGGATCATGATGTATCCCCTGAATACATGGTCGATCAAGTCAAACCTCAAACTGCAGGCATTCACCCCCGAGATCCGAAAAATTCAAGAAAGACACAAAAAAGACCCCAAACAGGGAAAAATCGAGATCATGAATCTCTATAAAAAACATAACGCAAACCCCTTCGGAGGATGCCTTCCCCTTCTGATTCAGATGCCCTTCCTCATCGGTATGTTCGACCTTCTCAAGTCGACCTTCGCTCTCAGAGGAGATGCATTCATTCCGGGGTGGATCGATGATCTGACGGCACCCGACATTCTTTTCTCATGGAGCTATCCCCTCCCCTTCATCGGAAACACCTTTCACCTCCTTCCCCTCCTTCTCGGGGCCGTCATGTTTTGGCAACAAAAACTCGCCATGAACAGATCATCACACCTTCCTATGAGCGAACAAGAGCGACAACAACAGAAAATGGGATCCTTCATGACCATCATTTTTACCGTACTCTTCTATAAATTTCCCTCCGGCTTGAATATCTACTGGTTCTCTTCAATGTTGCTACAAATTCTACAGCAGTGGTATGTGTCGAAAAGGCTACCGAAGCAAAACGGCCCTCCTTCCGCGGAACCGAAGGAAATCGTCATCCCCCGCCGGAAAAAATGAAGTATTGGAACAGCTTCCTGGACACCTTGGAGGATAGTCTCGGTAAGGAGTCGGTACGACGATGGATCAGGCCGTTTACGATCATCAGGTTCGATGCCGCCAATCTTCACCTCAATACGGACAACCCCTTCTCCGTGTCGTGGTATCGAGAACATGTCACGACCACTCCCATCTCTCCGAACGGGCGTCGTATCAAGTTGCACTTCTACGTAAACGGAGAGCCCTTTACGGAAAAGACCGAGAAAAAAGCAAAGACCCCCACCGTCCCGAAAACACCTCCGGAAGAGTATTTTTCTTCGGATCATCTCTTTTCCCATATGACCTTCGACGCTTTCATACGCAGTCAAGGAAATATTTTGGCCTGTGAACTCCTTTCGAGATCCCTCACCTGCTATACTCCGATTTTCCTCTACGGACCCTCGGGATCCGGAAAGACACATCTCCTGATGGCTACGGCACATAAGCTGAGGAGAAACAAAAAACATGTCCTCTACGTCCGGGCAGAGACTTTCTCACAACATGTGATCCGTGCCTTCCGTACGGGCCATATCGAATCGTTCCGTCGCGTCTACAGAAGCCCTGATTGTCTGATCATCGATGATATGGAAAAGCTCAAAGGGAGAAAAGTAACACAGGAAGAGCTATTTCACACATTCAACAGGTTACATACGGAGGGCAAACAGATACTCTTGAGTGCCGACGCGGTTCCCGAAAAACTCTCCGGCATCGAAGAGCGGATAAAAAGCCGTTTTGAGTGGGGTGTCACCCTTTCCGTCAGTGCTCCCGAAGGGAAAGAAAGAAGGGAGGCATTTGATCACAAGGCGAGAATAGCCACTCTCTCTTTTTCCGAAATGGCAATCGCCTATCTGTTGGAAACATTTCATACCTTCTCCTCCCTTATGTGCGCCGTAGACGCGTTGGCGTGTCGAAGATACCGGAGAGGCAAAGGAGATACCCTCTCGGAAATCGCATCGATACGATCTCTCCTTCACGATCTGATCGAAGAGCAGACACGGATCCGGATTACTCCCGACACGATCACCCGTTCCGTTGCCGAATCATTTCACATGCCTTTAGAGGCGGTCTTGAGTAAGAGGCAAAACCACAAATGTGTCCTGCCCAGAAAGGTGGCTATGTACCTGTGCAGAAAGATGCTCCACATGCCTTACAAGAAAATCGGCGAGTTCTTCTCCCGCGATCACTCGACGGTGATCTCCGGAATCCGATCGATCGAGCAGGGTCAAGTCGAAAAAGACTACCTCATCCTCTCCGCTCTCTCGGATGCACGCCGGAAACTACACGCCCCCGGGATCAGATCTTGATGAATTGGTCGCCGGGTTTGGGTTGACCGTCGTCCTTACCTTGTTGCGATCCGTCCCGGGATCCTCCCCCACCTCCTTCGCCGAATCCCTGCTTATCTTCGGGCGTTTCTCGCCCTTCGACGATTCTGCTTGCCCTCCCTCGCCACTTTTCCACCCACTCGACAAATAGGGGGGCAAATCGACGCAGACAGGAGGCGTCCGCACCCGTACCCATCTCCAAAACGCAATGCATAAGGATCAGCTCCTCTTTTGTGGCGACACCGACACCTCCTCCGACCATCTGTCCTCCGAGCATCGACCCCTCGAGCAATACCTCATAGAGGCGCAATTTCGTCGCATCATCCCGGGGCAACCCGTCCAAGATAGGAGAGTAGAGGTATAGTCGATCGGAATTCGGCTCGTACGTGAGATGAAGAGAAAAGGTATTGTCGATACCCAAGATGCAGGTGTGATTTTCGTCAAATGCCAAACCTTCAAGACCCAGCTCCTTGCCAAACTCCTTGAGGTTTGCTTTTGCGTTTTCTAAAGACATCCGGTCTCCTCCTAATGAAATGACTGTTCGCAACTCAAAACGCGACCCGTACACAAGCCAACGCAACGTTAGACATTTTTTCAGGGCCACACAAAAATAGCAACAAAATTTGCTACCGAAGGGACAACACACCCTTTATCCGAGGACAAACCCGATTATAACAGTGGTTTTTTTGTCTTGCAATATCTTAAACACTATTCCAAAGGTCCTGCAAAACGACATAAACAGTTGCTTGTGAATATCTTGCACGAAAAATCGCACCGATAGTATTGCCGAAAATCTCCCATTTTTCTTTTAATCAGGCACATGAAGAAACGATCACGTAAAGAGTTGATTCCCCTCACGGGTTCCGGTGCGCCTCCGGGAGCCGTCCGTACGGAGAGGGGCGTCCGGTTTGCTTTTTTTTCCCGGAAAGCAAAACAAGTTACCCTCCTCCTCTATGAAATCGATGCCTCCGAACCCTTCGCTACCTTTCCTCTCACGCGATCGGGAGATATGCGACACATCGAAATCGACGGTCTTTTTCCTCCCTTCGAATATCTATATCTTTGCGAAACGGAAGGAGGGGAGATTCGGGTGGCCGATCCGTACGCAAGGCGGATTAACACCCGAGAGCAGTGGGGGGCCCCCCCTCCGGAACTACGGGGACGGATGTACGCAGAACCCTCTTTTGACTGGCAAGATAGTTGCAGACCCCTCACCCCTTGGGGAGAATCAATCATCTATGAGATGCATGTCCGGGGCTTTACCCGGGATCCCTCCTCTCGGGTTCGACATCCCGGACGATTCACGGCGATCATCGAAAAAATCCCCTATCTCAAAGAGCTCGGTATTACGGCGGTAGAGCTGATGCCCCTCCACGAATTTGATGAAACGGAAACCCATGGGAGGGTCGGTCCCCGGGGAGAGCGGCTCCACAACTACTGGGGATATGGCTCAACCCACTTTTTTGCCCCGATGAAGCGATTCGGTGCACCCGAGGAGTTGAAGACCGTCGTGAGAGAACTGCATAAATCCGGAATTGAAGTGATCGTGGATGTTGTCTACAACCATACGTCGGATCGCTTCCCCTCCGGTCCGGACGGGGAGAGCTACCACATCATGCATGAAGGGCACCACACGAACTATTCGGGTTGCGGGAATACTCTCCGGTGTCAACATCCCGTCGTACGAGATCTCATCCTCTCCTCCCTGAGATACTACATGACCGAATTTCAGGTAGACGGGTTTCGTTTCGATCTCGCCTCCGTCCTTACCCGAAACGAAACGGGAAGCCCTATGGATGCCCCCCCCTTGATCGCGGAGATCACGGAGGTTCCGGCAGTCGC
>JAPOVA010000037.1 GCA_026708385.1 Simkaniaceae bacterium
ATCGTAAGACTACTCCCCGTTCGCAAAGAGCAACAGTGCACGCTCCGGAAGAAGTCGTCACCGAACGGCCGAAAGCCGAATCTCCTTCACCCGAGCCCGAGCCTACCAAGGGAGGATGGTTGAGTCTTAGCGGATGGTTTGCCAAGCCGAGTGAAGAGGCCGAGTCCGTGGATGGATCATCGGCCCGGGTGGAGGGAGATATGGGGACATCTCCTTCTCTTTGATTTGTCTGAGTTTGGTCACGGGGAGCAAGCTCCGGTCCGGTGATCATATGGAGGCGAACATTCGGTCCGGAAGACAGGGAGCTTACTACGAGAGTTGGTAGGATTAAAGGGGTTGCTTTATACATGGCCTTCCCCGGTACCGGAAGAATATTCTGCGACGTGGTATTATCTTGTGAGGTTTTACAGGAAATCTCTTTAGGAAGAATGTCTTTTATTACGACCCCGCAAACTAAATGGAAGCCCCCATATTTATTGCGGGGTCTGTTTTTGTGTTGTGTGTAAACTGCCCCCCTGCTACAATCCCCACGGCATTGTCCCACTTAGGAGAAGAAAGTGTCCTGCGCTTGCTGTGACTTCAAGTCGGCCATTCGCCCCTTTGTCATGGCTGAGCGTGAGGAAGGCGGGGTAAAGTGCCTGTCTCCTGAGGAGTCGAAACGTATTCTTGACGAAGCTTCTCGGGAGTCGTCCGAGGGGAAGCGTAAGGCGGGACTCTCTTCTCGCGTGGTCGAGGTTGCCCCCACTTCGCCGAAACGTTCGGAAGGTGGCTTCGCCCCGCCTCGCGTGGATCGGGAGGCTCAGAGAGCACATGTCGTGGGGGAGAGTGAGCTCCTCGACGAGTTGAATCTGACGAGGACGATAGTCTCCATCAAAAAGTCAAACACTCCCGTACGTCTTGTCGTTGAGGCACTTGGGGTGTATGAGTGCGAGTCCGCGACCTCATACAAGCATGCATTCCCGAGCAGTGAGGAAAGGGAGAGACAGCGTCTCAGGGCCGTGCAACGGGGAGTTGTGGCAACGGTGGCTACGCGGTTGGCATCTGCCGTGTTCCCTTATTGACTTGTCTCACACGCTCCGAGTGTGGTACTCTCTTTGGGACAATCAACCCCAAGGAGAAGAAATGTCTTGTTTTGGCTGTTTTTCAAGTTCACGAAGCGACTCCCCGCCACAGGTTGTTGAGGAGAAGAAAATGAGGTGTGCATCTCTCGGAGAGAATGTCTCCGCAAAGATCATGGACTTGGTCGGAGAGTCGTTGGGTCCCGACAAGCAGATTGTCTCCGTAGCGGTTCCTGCCAAGGGGTGCACGACGGTGCTCTACCGGCAGTCCGACAGGTATCTCCAACAGGATGCATCAAAACTACCTGCTAAGATCGTCAGGCTGTCTTCACTTGAGGCTGAGGCCACGTCGAGCGAAATGGTCGACGGTCCTATTGTAGGTGCGGTGGAGCGCAGTGAGGTCGAGACTCCTAAAACCGTAGTCGGGGCTGATCCCGTATTCCTTCAGAGCGATTGGGGGAAGAGAGCTTTGGGGGAGTTTGAATTATCGAGTGCGCCGAAAACATTCGCCATCGAACAGAAGAACAGTGAGGTCGAAGATGAAGAGAAGGTGTTGTCGGCGATGGTTGCAAGTCTCAAGCCTTACACGCGACCGTGGAGCATTCCCGACGATGTCATGCGAGATGGATATACTGTGGGATATGAAACTACGCCGAGAGAACCCTTTGTCACCAAAGATGGGGTCGACGAAACGAAGAGAGTTCGGGTGGATACCCCCTCTGTTGTAGATGCAGTGGAGCGCAATGAAACCGAGGGGACGGAGAAGGCGTTGTCGGAGCTGACTGCCATACTTGACTCTGTTGAAGACAGTCTTGCACAGGAAGGGGAACGCGTTCCTGACGAGATCGTGCGGGACGAAGGGGTTGCGGATGAAGTCATCTTTTTTTCTTGAATGGAACGTGTCTACCCGCGACAACGGCCTCTCTTCTTGAAACAGGAGTTGTTGATCTCTGTCGCTTTCTTGCGTTCGAGGCTGACGATGCCCGGGATGCACGGCTACCTCGAGGGGTTGAGTCGGGGCACTAAGATTGCGTCGGTTGCCTTGTCCGTATTGCACATCTTGTCCGGAGTTTGGTTGAGACGGCCACGTTTGCTTAGCGGAATCGAATTGGGAGTTGCCGTGGCCCCTTTGGCTATTTCTCTTGTCACGACGCGCATCTTCGGTAAACCCGGAGTATCGTTTTAAAGCATCGTTCGTGTGGAGCGGGTTTCCTATTCCCCGTACCTGTGGTCGGCACGAACGGCTACTTCGGAGTCGCCTGCTTACCTTTTCATCCTTTGGTTGGGGGAACATGGCCATCCCGATTCGAACCGCCCGACCCCCGTTCCTTGAGACGGTGGTGGCGCGGGTGGTTCGAGTGTAGTTTCTGTCGGGTCATCGTCACCCTCCTCCGGATCACGAAATCCGAAGGCGGGATGTGTTCGGTATCAGCCGATGGCTCGACCTTTTTTATGGGGGCGTTCCGTCATCCGTCTTCCCCTATCGTCGGTTGACCATTTGTCGGATCGTTTTCAACTGCGTCACGAGCTCGTCATGCTGTCGTTTGAGTTCGTACCGACGAGACTTCTCTTCCTTGATAAACTCCTACATAGCTTTGCGGGCGGTAATATTGCCGTGGATGTAGGACATGGTCGCCCGGACCGGAAGTACGATTAAGCAGGGAAGGAACGCCCGAGCCCCGCCAAAAAATTGTCGGCCGTCATCCAAACCTCTTCTCGAATTGCGGGTAGTTTCTCAAACGGGACTTTGGTGCGAAAGTCGAAATGGCTTAGCCGTCCGTGGAATCGGTCAAAAACCATCGAGAGAATGTTTCGGATCACCGTCAACATGTAGCCATTGCCCGGTCCGAGTCCTTTGCTCTCTATTGTCTCCACGCAAACGGACTCTATATCCTTTGTTGGCATATCCGGAGGGAGAGACCGGTGTTCTTTACACTGTCGTGCAACTTGTAGTCCCCGCTCGTAGCTCTGAGAAACGCCGTCGAAATTCTGTGTTTTGGGGTTTAGGATGCATTTTATGTTGTCCCGGCGTCTCCTAAGACTTTGGGACGCAGTCTTCGCCGGGGGAATTACATGTGTATTCATGGAATTTTCTTTAGCGTGGGGGATTTCCGTACGGGTTCCCTCTTGGTTGCCGTGCTCTAAAACCCTGTCTACAAAGGCGCTGATTTGGCTTGGGGTTGCCGAGCTGTCGAGGGCAAAAGCCATTAGTAAAGGTCGTTGCGACATCTGTTCTCCTTCTAAAAGATTTTGTTCACGAAGAATAGGTGGGGCGAGTGTATTGGAGTGTTTATTTTTTCGCAATTTTTTTCTGTGACTGTTGTAGCGTTTGGTTGGGGTATGTTTGTGCCGGTCGATGGCTCGCCTCTTTTCATTGGAACTGATGACGACCGTCTTTCTCCTTCGGCTACTACGACATTCTTGGTGTCGCTCTTTCCGAGTGACCTTCCGGTGTTCCGTAGGGGGAGGCAGATGAAAAACCGGAGAGGGGGGGGCCGAAATCGGAAAACGTTTTTCCCGGTTTTTGTTCCCGGAGTTCGCGCACATTGTGTTGTGTGTGCAGGCACACAGGTAAAGCAAAGGCTTTATTTGGTCAAACAAAATGTTGTAATTACAAAGAGCTTAATAAAATCGCTTTTTTATTAGTGTATTTTTACCCGGAATTCGGACTCGGTCTCTCCACTCGGCCCGGCAAACCACCCGTCAAAACTCAACCACCCTCCTGTGGCAGGCTCAGGTTCGGGTGAGAGAGAGACAGGCTCAAATGTAACGGACTCGGATCCGGAAGTAGTAGACTCGTATTCGGATTGCGGTTGCTCGGTGATTGCCTCTTCCGGAGCATATCCTGTTGTTATGCGTATAAGGGGCCGGTATTGCGACCTTCCTCTTTTGGTACAGACAGCATATACACACCCCGACGTGGCGGCCGCCATAGCAGGAGGATAGGTAAGCCCACCACCGATAAGTATCCCGGTCACACCTCCAAAGACCCCTCCTAAAACCATCGCCCCGACAACGGCGGAACTTAGCGCTATTCCTCCGATAGCCACAGCGGACCCGACTATGCCATCATCCCTTCTCGAGACCGGAAAACGACGGAAAGTACAACACCCCGCTCTGTCGGTCTTACGAACAACCTCAGTCTCCTCTTTAGGAAACGGCACGGGAGCATCTACATCAGGCTCCTTCGGGGCCGGTCCCAAGACCATGATAGTATCGAGCTTAGTTGTCATGGATCGCTTTCCTCCAAGTGTTGCGTTCTTTCGGGCGATAGTGTAGCATGGAGTGGTATGGCGGAACAACCTTAAAGAGACGTCAGTGGCAAATCAAAGAGAAAAATGTAGAGCCGGGATGACCTCTCCGCAAAAAGGGACTACCGTCTCTTCACATGAGAAACAATGTGGATCCCGGCCCGAAATGAGCTCGTTAAACCTGACTCCCTCCCAACGAAACACACTCGATAGGGCAAAGTTACTCAAGGCTTTTCATAACTGTTGCCTTGATGCCATACTTCGGGGGCCCCCGGCACCATGATCTTGCGTAGCGTACGCTTATCTTGCTTTACGTGTGATCATCACATCTATTGAACCTCGGATTCCGGGTTCGCTCCTACATTATTGTGATTATTTACATAGAAGCGTAAGAAAATCCTTCATTCGGACGAGCATCCGACGAGTAGGGGGGCGGATCTTGTTCGTCCGGTTCCGATGCCGGGCAACAAGTATGTTGCATAATTCGGAAGTTTTGCATATACTGGCCCCCGGATGTTGTAGAAATACATGCTAAGTGGGAGTTGTGTTTATGGCAAATTGCAGGGAGGTTATGGGTAATTTGGAATCGATAAGGCGGACTGTGGAGGGGATCGAGATGCACGGTGTACGGTCGGGTTCTCCCGGTACCCTTAGCGATTTG
>JAPOVA010000005.1 GCA_026708385.1 Simkaniaceae bacterium
CTACCCTCGATCAATGCCCCCGCCTCTTTCCGGACGCAGGGTTCGGGCTTCCCTTTTAGTAATCGGGCCTCCAAGGCGTTCCGGATCGCGGATACGATTTCGATCTCCTCTCGTACGTCCCGAGAGGTAGTAGTAACGCCCCTCGGGATGCTTTCCGTGAGGAGGGGCGTTCCGCTCTCCTTTTTCGGAGAGGAAGAAGGGGATCTTTTTGCGTGAAGAAAGGGGAAGGGGAGAGGGGTGAGGAAGGGGTTATCCGGATCGTCGTCAGGGTGATACGGTACGACCGAGGTCGGATGAGGGCCCTCCGGTGAGACCGGTTCCTCGTCGGCGTTTTCCGCAAAGATCGTTTTCCATATTTCGGCGAGTAACTCCCGCTTACCCTTTGAGAGGGAGTATACGGAGGGGAATCGATCCGGTTCCTGCAAGACGGCCCGCAAGATCATTCGAGCTTCCATAACATCGCACAGGCATTCGTGCTTGGAAGCGTGGATAACGAAAGAGAGGTTCTTTCGTGCCGGATCCTCTTCCGGGGTATCGCGAGCTATGGTGTAGTAGTCGAGAAAGTGTGAGACCAGGGATACGGGACGGAGCACATGGGGTATGGGAAGGTTTCTACAAGGTGTGAAACCGAAGCGTTCCGACGGGTGGAAACGTCTCCATAAACGCATGGTCTCGTAAGGGGCGCTCATCCGTTCCGGTTCCCGGAATGCTACGGGTACGACTCTCTGTGCCAGTGCCTTTTCCTCAGCCGTTAAGGCAAAGGGGAAGACATTGTCGGCTTGCCACAGATAGTTCCGCAGTTCATTTTGCAAAGCCTGTAGGCACGCTTCCCGTGACCAAGTGGATCTGCCACAGATATCCGGGTTTTCCACAACAAAGAGGAGCAACCGGATGCGTAGTGCAACACCTTTGGGGTGTTTGTCGCGTAAACCCGACGGCACATAAACCACCGCATATAGGCAATGCGGCAAATGATCGCTGTTCATGGGTTGGGAGTTCCTTTTCAAGGCGTCGATCAACCGGGAGGCTTTCGTAAAATGTCCTGCTCTGAGGGCCAAGTGTGCGGCGTAGAAGAGTTCTACGGGGCCTATGGCGGATGTGTCGATGTTGCCCTTTTCGTCCAAGAAATAGAAGAAAAGAGTCTGATACTGCGTCTTCTCGACCTCCACGGGGGGGGTATCGAAGAGTTCCGGGGGATACTTGAGCGAATTAAGATGGCCGTTCGTCATATAGACGATCCGTTTTCCCTCCTCGTTGCGCAAGAGGAGGTAGTGAGTGGCCGGTTCGAATAGGGGGCAGAGTACTTCCGGGTCCAAGAAAAAGCCGGGATGTTTTGTGCTCATCCACCTCTTTCCGTCGAATTGGAAAGAGAAGTGCCACCTCCCATATTCGGCTACTACAACCCTGCCTTCCGTATTTTTCCATAAAAAAAGGTCGTCGGGGCATGCGATCTTCGCAAAGAACCGCCCCCCCCGGGTGAGATGAGAGCATCCGTTTTTAACGAGAAAGGTTCCCGTTCGCCTTCCGTCCTGCAGTCTTTCGATGTGCACACCGTCGTAGAAACAGACCGGCTGCTTTTTCCCATGCCGAAAGAAGAGGTAACAGACCACACTTTCGGATTGGAGAGCGTAGCAATCGAGATCTTGTGCAAGGGCGATGGGGGAGTAGGTGCAACTCCACGATGTCTTTGTGAGCCTCTTCTTCCGATAGATACCCGGAAAACGTGGGGGGTCGATCAGAACCTCTTCGTTTGTTGCCGGTACGATCATCGGTTGTGTAGGAAAAATATGGCGATATCCGTGTAGGAAACGCAGTTCTTCTTGAGGGGAGTTCGGCAACATACACTTCTTCACCTCCTCTTTTACCAGGCTACCATACTCCGTCTGCTTCGATGTGTTGGCGAAATAGGGTACCAGCATGAGGAGGGTGCTACCCGTTCTGCATGTAATATGTTCGTCGCTGCATAGAAGGTGCTTTGCTTTTCGTACGAAAGAGGAATATGCATTCTCTTTTTCTCGTTCTCTCCCTTCACTTCTGAGAAAGTAAGCGAGGGCAACCCCCTCTACGAAGAGCAAAAACGGAAGTTGGTCGACAAGGTCGTACTCCTCGGCTTTATTTTCCATTTCTCTTGCAAATGTGGTCAGGCGGAGTAATTGTCCGGGAGAGTGTTGTGTTGCCCATAAGAGAAGATGGCGGGTCTTGCTTTCAATTCGCTGATGAGGACGGGTTCCGTTCTCCCCCTTTTGTTTGCGCATATGATAGGTTTGCGTAAGAAGTGCCGAAAGTGCGGTTCTCGATTCGACATTTTGTAGAGAATGGGGAAAACGTTTGAAGTGTGAGATGATCGTATCGATTGCCAACTCTTTTTCTTCGGTACAGGCCAAAAGACCTCTGATTTCTTCGCGGGAAAGGACGGATTCACAAGTTTGTAACCTTTGTGTGCAGAGAAGGTGCGCGTTTTCCCCCGCTTTTTCCCATGCCGGAAGAAATGAGGCACGTAGTTCACCCGGCACCTCTGTCACGAAGGTTATTCGTTCGGGCACTCTTCTGCTGAGTAACCACCTTAGGCGGTTCACCGAGTAACCGGATTGCAATCCCGGGTAGGTTGTGAGCAGGAGGTTCATTCCTCCGTCCCATCGATCCTTATTACAACTCTCTTCGAATGTGATCGTGCCACCGAAGGCCTTTCCTGTTTTATCCATCGATGCACTTTGCGTTGTTTCCTTTTCGGTAGCAAACGTTATGAAAAATGCACTCCATAAGGTATCGAGCTTGCCTAAATCGGCAAACTGCGGAACTTCATCCGCGAGGAGGTGCTCTTCAAACGTTTCCGTGCCGAGTAGTCTCCAAGCCCATAGTATCCCGGCTACCGTGCCGGTCCCTTCATCGCACTCCCCCGGCTTTCGATGTCGACGCCCCCCATACCAAGAGAGAAACCTTTTTCGAGCGTTGGTGTTTAGGGACATGATCTCCCGGAGGTATGCGATATGAGGCGCTTTTTGTGTGAGTTGCTTTTCATACATCGATCGGAGGTGAATGCTCATCGTGAAAGATCCCCACTTCACTCCGGTAGGGTGTTCATACTCCTTGAAGGAACACAAATAGTCTGCGGCTTCCGTGAACCGGGTGGCAACATCGGGAGAGAGAGGTCTTATTAAGTCAAATGCCGGGGAATGAAAAACCTCTCGTATGCGCGCTACGTAGAAGTCGGGAAGGGGTATGTCCGGGTGCCGGTCTTTCTGAAAAGATAACGCATACTTCAGACACATCATATCGGCGACGAAGGCAAGGGCGAAATCATCCGGATCTAAGGATATCGGCATTCTCCGGATAAGGGCATCCCTCACACCGCGAAGGAGAGTAAATATCCGTCTTGCCATGTCATCGTTATCCCGAACGGGGTCATTGATGGGAGGTAGTGCTAAAACAATATCCCTGAGAAGACATACCTTATCTTTATAGGGGAGAGTTATGAAGGTGAGAGATCGGGTGTACTCGAGCTTTTCGTAAAAGTCTTCGGGCATTTCGATCTCTTCCACGGTGTGTTGCCACATCTGCGTAGGTAGTAGGCATCGTAGTTCTCCCGGTTCGCTTTCCCGAATCGGTTGTGACAGAGGAAAGGGGACTTTGCGTTTCTCTCTTGCCTGCTCCCTTTTCGTCACCGTTTCGGCCTCTTCGACCGAGAGGCGTACCTCCTTGATGAATAAAGGGTCATTCTTGTGATGTTTCCCATATCGTATCATCCGTCTTGCCAAGTGGGCTCCGGCATCTTTGAGAACGGATAGGTTCACGTCGGGACTCCGCGCGTACTCTCGTAAGAGGTGGGCGGAGAGGGTTAAGAGGAAGGGTTTGACCTCTTCTTCCGGGATAAGGTCCCGGATGACCGTCTTGATCCCGGCAAAGGTACAGGTGCCCCCGTACTGCGGTTTGACCGGTTTTCCGTACGGATCTCCCCTCCCTCCCGGCCATTCGGGAAGCAGGGTGTCGTAAAAGTCGGCGATGGTAAGGTCGGCCGGCTTGCCGTCTTCTCTCTCGGGTTCGTGTAGAGCGAGGAATATGTGCCAAAAGCGGTGTTCCCGCAACGTGTCGACCGAAACCTGATAGAGAGGTTGTTTCGGAAGAACCCTGACTCTTCCGTGACGATCCGTCACTCTTTCGGCCCCCTCTCCCCGGTTGAAGATGTCGGCCGAGACCATCTCGCGATCCATCCGGAAGAGGATAAAAATCATATGTCCCCCTAATTGTGTTCGATATCCGGAGGGTACGACAACCGTTCCTTCCTCTCGTAATAATTGAAGTAACTTTTTGCTAAACTCCCTATAGTTGTTTTTGTATGTATCTATTAGACGGTTTGCATGCAAAATATTTGCCAGGTGCTTTTCCAATGTACACAGACTTTTGTCGGAAATCTTCGGTTCCTTGCCCGTACGTTTCATGGCCCGAGCAAATTCGAGGATATGGGTGATCGTTTTTCGAACACCGGGGACGGCAAACGAGTTGCCCATAAAATCGGCGTGTACGACGGCGAAGAGGGGTTTTATATCGGCAACGCGACAGGCGATACGAGTCACCGGTGATCCGGTCGGATTTTGCGCAATCGGATCGTAGATTTGATCACGGGTAGTCGTTGTTTGTATTTTTTCTGACATGCGCAGGTTGTATAGTCTTTGATTGGCCACGCATACTAACACGAAAATTTATTTGCGTCAAAGAGTACTGTTTTCATACAATTGATGTCTCACAGTATTCCGTAATCACACCGTGTCGGAGTGCGGGTAGGGGCACACTTCGGCAAATAGGTATATGTGACAACGTATGCTATTCGAGAGATGTGCGGTATTCGCCTATCGCGGAGGCGAACCGGGGAAATAGGGGGACGAACACCCGTTCCAAATAGTCGAAGAAGTCC
>JAPOVA010000023.1 GCA_026708385.1 Simkaniaceae bacterium
GGTGTGTCGAGGCGGATCAGGGATGAGTGTGAGACTTATCCCGAGGTTGCGACCGTAGAGCCCGATGTTTACTCCGGGAAGATAGCAGACTACGGAGGGCTTTTAGTAGAGCTTAGACAATGGTCGGGGAAAAGGTCGATCCGCCTTTCCGATCACTTTATCACTTTAAGAGCTCTGTCGGCGGGTGGGGTTTTAATAGGGAGTGTCTCTCCCGATGGAGGAGCAGTCTCGAGACGGGCATCCCTATTTTCCTTTGGCAGGGAAAGGGGCAAAACGAACCTTTACCGACGGTCAAAAGAAAAGGACGGTGAGCTATTGGCACTCCGGGCTTCCCGGGGGCCGGGCATCGCCGAATAGCGAATGTGGGTCGTCTTTGAATGATGTAGAGCCATTGCGGCCTACAAGCGCGGAGAGGGGTATATCTACACGACTTGCCGAAAGTATGGGTGGGAACGCCCCCTTTGAAGAGGCGTAAACAGGGGGGTACGGCTATATGGCTTGACAACCGTTTCGGAGACCCGCCCCTTCGGTTTGATCCCCTTCCCAAGGGAGAGAGAAGGCAATATACCGAGGAAGAATGAAGTGCGGTCATAGACTATGTCGTAGAGCCGAGGGAAGTGAAAGCTATCGGCAAATGCGCCGGGGAGATCGGCCCCCCCCCCCGGCCGGGATTGCGGGGGGGGGGGGGGGGAGGAGGAGAATATCAGGTGCGCAAGTTACCCCTGTCGTGTTGCGGATGGCCGACGACCTCGATCTTGACATCGCTACCGGGAAACTATGAAGACATGAAGGTCGACGGGCACGGGCCCTCGCACAATCCGGGCAAGACACTCGGGCCGGGCAAGGCACTCGGGGCATATGTTGTGAACCGCGCGTGCTTCTCGTTCGATCTCTTCGTCGCGTCTTTTGCGTTCATTCAGACACTCGGGACACTCGGGACATGCGCGACATGCGCGACCCGTGCATGCTTCTTGTTCGATCTCTTCGCCGTCGGACGGATGATGCGCTTGGCCGACCATGCCGGTACGGTGAGAGCGTCCGTGATCTTCGTCATGTCTTTCGCCTCCGTCCGGCAACGAGAATCGCTCCCCGGCTACTCGCGCCGTTGTCCGTTCCGTAAGGCCGAGCTCGCGGGCCGGGGTATCGCACGGTATCCGCTCCTTTGTGACGTATAATGAATCGGTTGCGCTATTGTCGTGTGCGGGGGTTGCAGAAGCCATAATAAGAATACCTCGATTTCACTGTTTTTCACTTTACTTACTATCTGCCGGACATATTAGCCCGGCGTTCCCATTTTATTATTCATCGAGATAAATGCAAACCATTTTTTCACTTGATAAGACTAACTGTTTGAAAAAGAGCAGGATGAGTCGGTAAAAATCTACAAATACGTATGCTATGACTGTTTACTCGCCGTACGGTATCCGGAAGGGCGTGGAACGCAAGACGCTGACTACAAGTTAATCAATCTATTTTGTGTGCACATGGTATCTCGGCGGGCGGGAAGAACAGGTACGGTCCGACCCCCTCGTTGCCCCGAATTTCCCATCCTCATAATATGACTCGGGGTGCGGTTAGCCGGGAAGAGACCGCTCTCCCGACGGGAGGACGGTCCGACCGGAAAATCACTATCTTTCCTTCTTCCGGCCGGACATTTCCACAATCCTCCTAAGCGTTTTCAGCCGTTCTTTCAAGGATGCCAACATGATGTTGCTGATGCACGGTATGCGGACGATGCATCGGGAGTGGTCGGGGGGGGTCGGACTTGGCCTGTGCAGTTTCGTGGCATCCCGGCGGGACGATTGCAATTCGCGGCCGACGGGCATACAATGAGGATACGTACCGAACACGTATTCGATTCGATTCATGGCGGAAGACGAAATCGCCCCGATCAAGGGGAGTTCCATTGATGCGCGCATCCATGGCGCCCGGCAAGCGCATGCACGAGAACGCATGAACGACCGGATCGCAAGGCAGGTGGAAAGTCAGGAGGATTTCCAAAGTTGGGCCGATCAAGCCCTATTCAACCCCCTCGTCATGCGCAAACGGTTTGAGCGACTGGAAGATCGCATGCGACGTCCCGTTGCAAAAGAGGGAACGGAAAAAGGCGAGCGTAAGGACGAAGTCACCGCTCCGAATGACGTAGAGCAGATTGCCGAGGACTACTTTCAGGCAAATCCGGAACTGCAAAAAAAGACGCTCATGCTCTTGAGGCAACGAATCACGAACGACGATAACGCCGACACGATCCTCAGAAAACTGGAGACATTCTACACCGACAAATCCCTCGCCGATGAAGCGATCGACTTTCTACTCGATACGACAACCACCGATACCGAGCTACGGGGCAAGCTATCGCAAGCCAAAGAACAATTCAATGAAATCTACGGAAGAGAGATCCGAGCGGGGCGCAACATCGCTATACAAGCGCGCGCTTTTTCCGAGAAAGGTTTGGGAAGTCCTACCGCTCTTCGGGATCTCTATCGCGACCTTCTCAACGTAGCCCGCCCCGCCATTCAGCTTTTTGACGAACTCGTCGAGAGATTCAAATTTTCCGACATGAAAAACATCATCGACTTCATCCTCCACTCACTCGGAGCCGATATGAAGGCAAAGGGACCCTCCGTTTCGAAAGCAGAGCTACAACGACTCTTCGGGGAGGCACGCACCATGCAGGCCATTTTGGGAGTGTTCCGCTTTTTTTTCTCCCGAATGAACCTTATCAAAGGGCAATTCGACCGGCACGATCTGACCCTCCCTTCCCGGATCGGGTTCGAATTGCTCGCAAAACAACTCATCGTCATACTGAAAGAACGCTACCCCTCTCCCGATAAGGTGCGCCGGCTTGCCTTCGCCTTGGGACTTTCGGAAGAGGTCGCGGCGCAGATCATCATATTTACCCAATACCGAGATGCTCTCCGCCATATATCTCCGAAACTGTTTACATCGGAAAGGCATCGCCAAGATATTCTGATAACGGTATTGGAAACGTTGAGTGACCTTGAAGAGGAGATGGAGGAAGAAGAGGAGGAGGAAGAGGAGTGACTCCGGCGCGATTTCATGAACTCATCCGGGAACTGGGAGAGACGACGGGGATCCCCTTCGATGTCGATCGCAATCACGTCTGCCGCATCCTATTCGAGGATACCCTCACCGTACAACTCGAACCCTCCTCTCGCGAAGACACCCTTTTCATCGGCGCCTTGCTTTCACCACTCCCTCCGGGAAAATTCCGGGAAAAGGTGCTACACGCGGCTCTTCAGGTCAACGGAGATGAGACCGTGCACGCACCCATCGGCACACTGGCATACATCGAACGGAACAACCTCCTTGCCCTGCAAGCCTATCTTCCGGAAGAGGGGCTCACGGGGGAAAGGGTGGCTCGATTTTTGGAGGAATTCGTCACCGAAGCGGAAAGTTGGTGCAAAGCCATCGCAAACAGCGAACCCGCCCCCGCGCACCACCTTACCAAGCGAAACACCCGTCTCCCTCCTCCGGGAGGCCTTCACCCCGGCAGAGCGTAACCCACCCACGACACCCGCGGAACACCCCTGCCGGATCCGCCTCCTCCGGCTCAACCCCCTCTCAAATGGAAGAGAGCCGGACGACGTGCCCGCAAAGCCCTTTTCGCAAAGGGGACGGCGGAGATACCAAAACTTGGCGACGACCTACTCTCCCATACTCTAGTGCACGGTACCATCGGCGATGAGAAGCTTAACTGCTGAGTTCGACATGGGATCAGGTGTTTCCCTCTCTCTACGGTCACCAAGAAAATCTAATTTAAATCAGCGCTCAAAAAACATTCTTCATCGTATCAAATTTAAGCCGATCGACGATTAGTACCGGTTAGCTCAACACATTGCTGTGCTTACACACCCGGCCTATCAACCCCGTTCTCTTCGGGGTGTCTCATGGGATACCTTATCTCGGAGGGGGCTTGGCGTTTAGATGCTTTCAACGCTTATCCTTTCCGAACATAGCTACCCGGCTATGCCCTTGGCAGGACAACCGGAACACCATTGGTTCGTCCACTTCGGTCCTCTCGTACTAGAAGCAGCTCTCCTCAAGTATCCTGCGCCCACAGCAGATAGGGACCAAACTGTCTCACGACGTTCTGAACCCAGCTCGCGTACCGCTTTAATTGGCGAACAGCCAAACCCTTGGGACCTTCTACAGCCCCGGGATGCGATGAGCCGACATCGAGGTGCCAAACCGCCACGTCGATATGAACTCTTGGTGGCGATAAGCCTGTTATCCCCGGAGTACCTTTTATCCGTTAAGCGACGGCAATTCCACTTTCTACCGCCGGATCACTAAGTCCTACTTTCGTACCTGCTCGACTTGCCGGTCTCGCAGTCAACTTGCCTTATACCTTTACGCTCTTCTCGTGATTGCCAACCACGATGAGACAAGCTTTGAACTCCTCCGTTACCTTTTGGGAGGAAACCGCCCCAGTCAAACTGCCCGTCTGACAATGTCCGAATTCCGGTTTCACGGAACTTCGTTAGATTTCCAATATGACAAGACCGGTATTTCAACAGTGACTCCGAGTGCCCTGACGAGCACTCTTCTCCGTCTCCCGGCTATCCTACACATGTCAAATCGAAAGCCAATATCAGAGTACAGTAAAGGTTCACGGGGTCTTTCCGTCTAGCTGTGGGTAAACGGCATCTTCACCGCTACTACAATTTCACCGAGTCTCTCGTTGAGACAGTGCCCGGATCGTTACGCCATTCGTGCAGGTCGGAACTTACCCGACAAGGAATTTCGCTACCTT
>JAPOVA010000022.1:0-4515 GCA_026708385.1 Simkaniaceae bacterium
TTGTTGTTGCATAAAAGTATGATTTTGTGCGATTTAGCTTTCCTTAGGGGCTTCTGAAGGTCTGATCTTGGAGAGAGAGTTCTTTGAGAGCCGCCACGTCGACCTTGAGGGCAAATAAATCTTTCCGTAATTCGGCAAACTCACTTCGCACTTCTACCCGCAGCTCGCGGATCTCTTCCCTTAATTCCTGCTTCGTCCCTCTGAGCATTCCGTAGAGAGCCCCGAAGTTCGTGATTGCAATCGCCGCTACGGCTATCAGCAAAGTCCGTTTATCCCGGTTCACTCGCTCAAACTCTTGGCGTGACACGCTAGTGTTCCAAGCATACTTCCCACTATACAGAGAATCCCCGCACATCCTATTCCCGTAGCCGTTCCTGCCATGACAGCCTCCGATGCCCCCAGTTGCCCAAGTTTCAGCACCGCACCGGCTACCGCTCCCGTCGAGCAACCGACCCCTACCACAAGCTCTCCAACCGCAGCCCCTACGGCAATGGCCGTCTTCTTCTCCGGTCCGCACCACTCTTGAGCCGCATTATTGGCTCTGGGCTGATTCACAACGGGGGCGACGTTTCTCAGTTGTTGGCCGACGACGACCGTGGCCGAGGGTATTGGTCCTACCATAATTTCTCCTTTTGCATTTAAACTGATGATTCGTCCACAGGCTCTTTCGCTTCACTCTTCTCGGCAAACCACGTACTAAGGCTAAACCATCCTCCCTTGGCAGGCTCGGGCTCAGGTGACGGGGACTTGGACTTCGGTTGCTCTGTGACAACTTCTTCAACCTCGGGCTTCTCCTTCACCTTCGATTTGCAACACCCACAATACAACGAACGAAAATCCGGATCTGCAAATGCACACACACAAGCACCCAGACCAACTCCGATACCGGGAATACCGCCGAGAGTGATTCCAATGGCAGTCCCGGTTCCCCCTCCACAAAAACCTCCAATGGTTCCTGCTCCTACAGCCACAGAAATCCCTACGGGAAGGTTGACACAGGTCGTAATAAGCCCGGCCGCCACACACTTGTGTTTCCTCAGGATAGCCACACAGCCAGCCTCATCGGCCTTGCGAGCCACTTCAGTCTCCTTCTTGGGAAACCGCACGGGGGCATCTACATCGGACTCTTTCGGGACCGGTTGTGAGGTAATGAGAGTATCGAGTGTAGTCGCCATAGCTTGTTTTCTTCCACATTTTATGGGTTTCGTGCAAGTAGTATATCACGGCAAGGTGCTACGGATCAAGCATGGAAACACCCCCATTTTCTCCTTGGATTGCCCGGTTTGTCCTTCGGCCTCCGTATCAACCGGGAGGCTTAACACCTTTCCTTGTTGACCCGTTTGGTCCGACGATATAGGATCAGGGTTGAGGAGTTGGTCGTCGTTGCTGACGGCCGATTCTTCTGCCTTTTTCCCCACAGCTTCTCGTATTGCCTCACCGGATAAGGGAAGACCATCCGGTCCGACCGACTTGCCGAAGATCCGATCCTCGATGTCAAACGCGTACATGACAAATAGCCGCCACTCGGTAAAGAGCCTCGACCGATTTGTCACACATGCGAGTCCCGGAGTCGCGCAGCCCCGTTACTTCCGGAAACGTAGCGAGGACATTCTCCGGGAGCAATCCGCTCGACGTTGCACTGCTACCTTTCCCCGAAACGAACATCGTCGTCACCACCCCCCTCTTCCCTCCGGAGGACACCCTCTTCCGGTACGGGGGGAGTCGTCATCTTTTTTTTCTTTTCTTCGGGTAACAGTCGGGTAATGATCTCCGACATACCGGCGATCCGATCCCCATCGACGCGGGTCGGATCGGCACCGGATAGGAGCAAAAGACGTGCCGTGCTCGCATCCCCGCCACCGGCTACCACCTTAAGCGCCTCTTCTATGGGCAGACACCCTCTTCCGTCGACACAATTCACATTGGCGTGGTTTTTGAGTAAAAAGTCCACCACCTCCCCGTCTGCCCGACTACTTGCCAAAGTGAGGGGCGTCCACCCACCCTGACCGATACCGTTTACATCGGCGCCACGCAGAACCAGAAGGATCATCATGGACAAAAGCCCCTCGATCTGCGCCGTTAATAAGGCCGTTCGCCCTTCGTCATCGGGAGTGTTCACATCGGCTCCGGATGCGATCAAAAATTCTACCATGCCCCCCTCATTGCCGAGCGTCGCTACCGTAAGGGGGATCCATCCATGCCCGCAGGCGCGAACCGGAGAGGCACCTTTCGTAAACAGAAAGGCCATCATGGATTCGTTGCCCACCCAACTCGCTGCGGCAGGAGCCATGCATACTTTCTCGTCTTCGGAATACATGGGAACCCCCTTCTCCAAAAGGAGCTCGACAAGTGCCTTATTTCCCCAACCGGCTGCGAGTGCAAGAGCTGTCATCCCCGCCTCACCGACACGATGTACGTCGGCACCCTCGTCGATCAGAAGTCGTACTATCTCCTCGTGTTTTCCGAGGATTGCGCACGCAAGGGAGTTCCATCCTTCCCTATCGGTAAGGGCCGGATCGGCATCCCAATCCAGTAGGATGATCACGATCTCCTTGCAGCCCGAACCACTTGCCTGCGTAAGAGGCCTCGACCCGCTACGAGGGCACTGACAGTTCACATCGGCACCTGCTTCAAGTAGCCGGACCACCATCGTAACGTTCTTCGCATCGATTGCCACGGCAAGGGGTGTCAGCCCCTTGTCGTTAGGCACATCCGCCGAAACACCTTGATTTAGCAGGAAGGCTGCCACCCCCTCCCGCCCGTGCTTGATTGCCAATGTAAAGGCATTGAATCCTTCTTTGTTACAAAGACGGACATCGGCACCCCGTTCCATGAGAAGCTCCACAATACCTTCATGTCCTCCACTGCTCGCACACATAAGAGGTGTTTGTTTCTTTCCGTCCGCAGTGTTCGGATCAACACCTTCGTCCAACAAGACAACCACAATCTCCCTGTTCCCCGAACTACTTGCAATCGCAAGAAGGCTTCGCCCTTCTCGATCGGTACAAAGGAGACCGACACCCGCAATCACACATTTCCGAACTTCCTGCGGATCTCCCTTGCACACCGCATCTACCAAGTCCGCCTCCGTACGAACCGGCTCTTCTCCGATGAACACCTCCACCCATGGTGCTCCCGACAAACCACTTATTGCCATAGTACTCATAAATTTTTCCCCGATTTTTCCATATTTTCCACAAATATACAAAATGCGTCACACATGGTAACAAACAAAAATGAATAACGCCAACCTTATTCGACCAAGGAACGGAACCGTACGGACACAGCCCGACCCCACCCACTCTCGGATGCTCGGTCCGGATACCGTGCTATCCGCAATGTGATGCTCGCTCCCTTGCAGGAGCGATTGAAGAGACTTGGGAGAGTTGTGGGGGGAGAGTTGTGGGGGGAGAGTTGTGGGGATGTCGAAAGCATTCATGCAATCATAGAGGATGAGTTCTATGGCATAGCACCCTTTCAATCGAGGTAGGACTTCTTCGGGAAGGCAGATAGTTGCCGGCTACGCCACAATGTGCGGAGGCCCGCGCTACCCGAGAAAGGCAACATTCCTTGGCCGATCATTCACAAGTCACGAAGGGGTCGGACAGGATCCGTTCTTCCCGGTCGGTAAAGTCGACTC
Source organism: Simkaniaceae bacterium (assembly GCA_026708385.1). Lineage (GTDB taxonomy): Bacteria > Chlamydiota > Chlamydiia > Chlamydiales > Simkaniaceae > JAPOVA01. The sequence goes on from JAPOVA010000022.1 coordinate 3,641, forward strand.
CCAACAACACATCACTCACATTCAGAAGAAAAAAGTATAGTAGTTAGGAATAAATCAATCCCGTATTGATTTCATAGACCGAATTGTGGTACCCTTCCGCGAACCGGACTATGAACGAGGAGAAAAGAAATGTCTTGTCTTACCTGCTGTATCGGTTGCAATGACAAGAGACCCGATACCCCGACCCTACGCCGAGCGGACTCGAAGATTTCGCTACCCGAAACGGGAATCGCGAGCACGGCAGACAGGCGCACCTACGTGAATGTCTACCGGGGGGCCGATTCCCGTGCCGTCACAAGCAATTTGCTATTCGTCCAGGAAATCCGGCGTACGGGTTGGAATCCGGTAGATTGCGAGTCGGTGAAAAGTTCGGACGTGTTAGTGATGGACGTTGTCCGGGATATCTTGCGCCCGCCCTCTCAGGACGATGGGGGGAATTGGAGCTCGCACTCCGAGTCGTCGCAAAGTTCGGACATGGTAGTGATGGGCATTGCCCGGGCTATCTTGTACCCGCCCTCTCAGGACGATGAGGAAGAGGAGGCCGGGAACTCGCGCTCCGAGTCGTCACAAAGTTCGGACGTGGTGGTGATGGGCATTGCTCGGGATACCCCGCGCTCCACACCCGAGCGGGGCGATGAAGAGAAGTTGGAAGTGCGGGTTACGGAAGCAGGTGGAAGAATGCGATCCCGATCACCGCGAACGTTGCCCGGGTTGTCCCGCAACCCGGCGAACCCGGAGACGACGAAACCGACGGAGGGAACGCCATACTCGGGGGGGGGGGGGGGGGGGGGGGGGGCCCCCCCCCCCCCCCCCCCCCCCGGGTGAGCTGGCGCGGAGCGCCCCCCCCACGCGGCTGGAGATATACTTTCACCCCA
>JAPOVA010000022.1:4525-27095 GCA_026708385.1 Simkaniaceae bacterium
GGGCCGGCGGACCCGGGCGCCGGCGGCGGGTGGGGGGGGGGGGGCGGGGCGGGGGCGGGGGGGGGTGGGGGCGGGGGGGGGGGGGGGGGTCGGACTCTACCTATTCCCCCCACCGTGTGTGTTCTTGAGTCGAAAGTCCCCCGAACGTCGGATGTGTAGATCTCTTCCCTCATCCGGAGGAGCGTCCGTTATCATACTCGCATACGTCGCCCTACGTTCCCGGCCTCCCCTTCGGCAGGCTTACGGGGAACACACGAGACAGTGCTCTGTGTGTGGAACCCTCCGTCGCGGTCGTAAACTTTTTAGTCAGGTCGGCTATCCCCGTCGTCTTGAAAGGGGCGACGATTTCGTCTCTCTCTCTGAACCACTTGATTGTCGAGCACGCGCAAGTGGTCGATATCGCGGTCACCATATCTTTCCTCCATGGTCTATTCGAAGAATAACGAGGGTAACACAGATAACCATAAAGAAGAAACAAAATGTATGATTAAAATAATTATTCGTTTCGAATTTATTTAGTAGATTTTACAAATTACTAAAACCTATCTTTTACGGAGGAAGAGAGATCGTATCACACCCCTGCGTCCGGCTCTGCGGAAAAGGGAAAGACCGGACCAAACGATCGAACGGAGCCGTCAGTCACTCCTTACCGGCTACCGGTTCTCTCTCAAGAGATCACCGATTCTCCCCGGTATGCGGAAGGCAATTCCGGACATCCTCCATATCCTCATACACACATTGCATTTGCACATCGTAGTATTCCGACAGTCGCTTCGCTTGTTCCAACAGCCGTTTCTCTTCTTGCGTATGGGTCATACGAACCGTCCCCTCCGCATGATTTTGACTCCGACCTCGTATGACCGTATATAGACAAAAAGTTGCGAAACCCCCCCCGAAGAAACGGACAACTCTCGTAAAAGAATGCGTGGCGCAACGCACTGCGAAGGCCGGTGCAACGGAAGCAACGATTCCGGATATGGCCACCCCGGCGACGCATGGGCCATTCCGTATCTTCAAAACGCAACAAACCACACTCTCTCCTATGTTTTAACGGAGGCGTCGTACACCATTATCCGCATACGATCAACTACTAAAAATCCGTTAACTCCAACCGGTTCGTAGATACTCAAAACCGATTATGTCGAAACATCCGGACCGCAACCCGGATGCACCACCCGGGGGGAGGGGGGGGAACGGGAAGCAAGGAGCTTCCGGTGCGCACCACCGGGAATCCGGGAGAAGGTATGACGGAGAATGCACAAAGTGCGGAAGACAATCCCTACCTCCTCATCGACGAAGCCCCCTGCCCTACACTTTCAGGGAGGAGAAGGCTCTCCCTACCCGATCCGTGTAATCTCTCCTTCCCCCTAGGGATCGGTACTCACCGGAACATCGGTGACCGATTCTTCTTCAAGAATATCGCCGAGAGGATCGCTCGTAGGCCTACCCGAATAGGCAAATTTGCCCCTAACGTACCGCACCACGCTCCCGAGACTCCACTCGCTCGCCCGGCTGTCATCGGACGACACGCTCGTCAGAGGTGCGCGCCGGATTCCGACAGCGGGCCATGCATCCGTCCGGGGTACGCGCCCGGGCTCGGCCCCCTCCTCATCCCGCACAATGTGCGCATACCTTCGCATACTCATCGACCTTCTCTTTTCCTCACTCTTAGATTGGGCTATGACATCATCGACCCTTTTCAGTAGTTGCCCGGAGGTAACGGGTCCCCCTTCCACGGACTCCAAAACCGCCCGCGTCGCACTTAACTGAAGCTGAGCGGCAAACCTCAAGTATTGGATCGCGAGCAAATGTGTCTGTCGAGACAGTTCGACCTCATGAACGGCACGCATTCCCAAATCACCCGCGATGTTCGCTCCGCCGGATATGGCCGTCACGGCAAGGCCCGCAGCAGGAGAGACCAGCGTGATCACACTTCCGACAACACCTATCACCGAAAGGGCGATCTTCGAGGAGGTAGAGCAGACCTTAACCGACATACCCGTGACTACCCTTTGGCCACACACGGTACACCACGCAAAACGCTTCTCTTCCGCATCGAGAGCATCCAGCATACCGGACATCTGTTGCTCTACTTCCTCCACCGTTTCCTTGATAAGGTCGGCATTCTCCCCCCCGATCGTCTCATCGGAGTCGTACACACCGATGAGTTTTTGCAACATCTCCATCCGGCCATTTGCGCGTGAGATCTTACGCTCCTCCTCAATAAGATTCATTTTCCTCGTGGTCATGCAGGCACAACATCCGACACTCGACATACCATTTCCTCCTCTTGCATTTATCCACCGGCTCTACCCGGGGGAGGGTACACTGCCCGACTTTTAATGCAAAAAATTTTTTACACACCGTCGCTTCCGAAAGCGTGACATGGAGAAAAGAGGGAAAACCGTTGTCGATTCAGCCGTTCCCGAAGCAACGGAAGTGAACGGAGAAGGGTGGCACTTCCCGAACGGATAGACCCCGGGGGTTCGCTCCGTTAGGGGGTGCGCGACCGAATGCTTCGTCGCAATCGACATCTACGGATGCACGTCCGCAAAGGGTGCGTCTCGGAAACGGATGTTCGAAAATACTTCCCCGGCATTTTCGTTCGTGGTACGCTCCCCCCCCGGGCGCCGGCGTCCGGAGATGTGTTACCCGCCCCGGTATTTGCTAAGCCGAGGAAAAAATCCGACTGTTCCCGGAACCCCCGCGAGCCGATGCGTGAGGAGATCCGGATGGGGGGAGGTCCGTGTTGCCGAAACGTATGTCATACGATCCGTCCGACGAGTGGATGATGCGGGAAGCACTGTCGGAGGCCCGGGTTGCCTTCACAAAGGGTGAAGTGCCCGTAGGCGCCCTTTTCACCTTGGATGGCCGTATCGTCGCACGCGCACACAACCTTACGGAAACGAAGCGAGATCCTACCGCACATGCAGAGCTCCTGTGCCTCCGCGCGGCGGCAAAGGTGTTGCGCAGGTGGCGCCTCTCCGGAGGGATCCTCTATACGACTCTCGAACCGTGTACCATGTGTGCGGGGGCCATCTTCCTGGCTCGCATACGGAAGGTTATATGGGGCGCCGAAGATCTCCGGCACGGCGCATACGGAAGCCTCCTCGACGTGTGCGCGACGAGACATCCGACGCACACCCCGGAACGGGCCGGAGGTCTCTTACGGGATGAGTCGGCCCGACTCATGCGCACGTTTTTCCTAAACAGACGAAACGAGGACGATACCCTTTGTTCCGGAAAATGAAAGAGATACCCCCCCCGATCGAAAAGCTGTTTGATGAACTCATCCGGCACCAAGAAGAGAAATTGCTACTCTCGGGGCAGGAGATCGTTCCCCGCCTCTCCCCCGAAGATATCCTGCAACCCAACGACTTTCAAGAACTCGAATACGACCCCCTCTTCCGTTACGAAGAGGGAGTGTTAAAGGGAATCCACACGGCCAGAGCGGCCCTCTTCGCATACCTAAAGGAGTAACGCTTGAAGGACGAACCTTCGGTAATCCCGAATCACGGGAACGGCGGCCGAGCTACCCGACCGCTTCATCGCCTCCCGGTCGGATACGGGAAGTTCGGCCCTGAGGGTTTGGATGATCCGCTCCGCGTAGTCACGAACCGCGGGAACAGCTACGGAATTACCCGGTTGCTTCATGGCGATGCGATCGGGTACGGGAAACCGGAAGTCCTTCGGAAAACCCTGCATCTGCGCCGCTTGCCCAACCGTTAACTTCCGTACCTGCCCGTCAACGCGATAGGAATCCCGGTTATGACGACCGGTGATTCCCGAGCTTGCGCCGCCGACCCGTAACGTATAACCGATCTCTCTCGAACATTGTCCCCCGAGGATGTCGCTCATGGTCAGGGTAAGCTTTCGCTTGGGAGGAGGTGTAAAGGATTCTCCTTCTCGAAAGCCGCTTATGAACAAACGAGGGCGTACCGGCGGGAGTTCGTGGTCCTTTGCAGACACGATATGCGCGCAGAGGGAATACCAGAAGAAGGTATACCCCGACTCTCCGAGTGCACCCTTCATAGTTTCAAACGTCTCACCCCCTTCGTGTTGTTTCGGATGTCTGACATTTTCAAGAAAGAAAGTCCTAGGTTTCTTTACCTGCATAATCCGGATAATATTGAAAAAGAGGGTACCCCGCGTATCCTCAAGCCCGCGCTTGAACCCGGCTTGGCTAAACGGCTGACAGGGGAACCCGGCGCATAAAATATCGTGTTCCGGAATCTTCTCGGGGCTCACCTCATCTGATATCTTCCGCAAACCACTCGGGTTCGGATCGATGGTTTGCTCGATACGTTTTTCTTGCGTACCGGTCAATCTCAAAGGTTCTCTCCAAACTGCAAGGTAATCGACAGGCGCACGGAAGATCGTGGTCGGGTACTTCCTCCTCCACAACTTTCCCGATACCGGTCACGAAACGGTCGACACGGAAATCGGTCCGGTAGGCCCGGCGCACCTTCTCATCGATCTCACCGGCAAAAAACGCACTGCGTCCCCGAACCGGCCGGTACGATGCGGAAATCCCCGGTACCCGCCAAAAGATCGATCAAGGTTCTCCTCACACCTTCTCCTCCGTCGCCCGTCGAGCCTGTCCGCACCGCTCTCCCATGTTCGCCTTGACCTCTTGCCCCCCTCTCGGCGTCGCGATGAGATCCTCATCAAAGAGGAGCTTGCCGGGAAGAAAGAGGAGGACGATGCAGGAACCTCCGAACTCAAAATAGCCCTTTTCCTCCCCCTTCTCCACCGGTTGGTCGGAAGAGTAGGTCTGTCTCACCGAACCGACGAAGGTAGCACCCACCTCAACGTACAAAATCGTACCGAAAAGGGCGGTCTTCAACTCCGTAATCATCCGCTTGTTTTCGCAGAGAATGCCGTACCGCCTTTCGAGCGCGAAGGGATTGACCGAATAGAGGGAACCCTTTATCAAGCGGGCCTTTCCGGGTGTGCAGGAGCAGGGAAAATGGAATCTGTGGCAGTCGGAGGGGGAGAGGCGACTGATCAGCGCACTACCGGAGGCATACGCATCGGCAAGGGCCGCATCCTGCAAGAACTCAACCGGAGCAAACGATCGCCCCTTCACACGGAATGCGGTGCTCTCACACACTTCGGGGTAGGCCGCATGACGTCCGTCTGCCGGAAAGGTAACGATGTGTTCCCCGGGTGTCACGGGTCGTACGGTCTTTTTCAACTTCCGAATGAAAAAATCATTGAAAGAGGCAAAGGTTTCAACGGAATCGACAAACTCCGATCGATCTACCCGGAACCTTTCGATAAAGGGAAGAATCTTCTTCCGACTCCGCACTCCTTTCTGTTTCCTTCCGTACCACCGGGAAAAACAGGGAAAACAGGCAATCAGAGGGAGAACGAAAAGGGAAAAAAACCTATTCCCATATAGGAGATGTAGAAAAAACCGGCCGTAGACCCTCTCTTTTTCCTCCTTTCCCGTCGCCCTATCCGTGTAGTGGAGATCTCTTCTCATCGGTAGGTGATCGTACGAGAGGTTTGACGCGAGGCTCTCGCCATGAAAGGATCTATCACTCCCAAGGGGGTACGCACGACACGATACCGTTTGCCGAGTTCCCTCACCACCCCCTTCGTGAAGGTGTCACGACTCGCCACATGATCTTTGAGAGAACAGACGAACCGATCATGGGTGCGACCCGACCTGTACGCCGGCGCCCCGGGGGGATAGAGCAAATAGGCCATCTTTTCCGGGTCGAAATCCCACAAAAACGAGGTATGATGCACGAACCGTTTCTTCCGGATGTACTGTGCATTGCCACCGCACTTTCTATCGCCGATCACGTAGTCGTTCTCCCGCAACCGGAAACCGGGAACGGAAAGGGCCCCCCGGTACAACTTCTCGGACCACCTCAAAATCGGTTCGGGGTAGCAATGAAAGGGGTGGATCGACTTGTTGAAAATAAAGGAAACGAACAACGTATCTTCATCGACGACTACGGTCCCTCCCCCGCTATACCGCCTCGTGATCGGAAGGGGTTCTCTTTCCATCGGCTCCCTCCGGATGTGCTCTTCCGGTTTACCCGAAATGCCCATCACGATCCGGGGAGGAGAGCCCACGTTGATCAGACACCGGTTCTGCTCGTCGGTGCGCAACAGTTCCTCCTCAAGTAGCAGTTGCTCGTGTATGGAAAGGCCGGATAGTTCCGTCAGATAGACGGTATGGTCAGCCATGAACCAACATGTCGATTTCACCGATATTGACCACCTGAAATCGCTGCCCTTTCACCGAATTGATCCGGAAGATCACCATCGTACCTCCCGTCATCGGCCTGATATCGACGATATCGGTAATCGCCTCCCCATTCGTCAACATGACGACGGGACGTGTCGAAGGGCTCATCTGCTTGAGGAAAGCAAAAGCTTCGGCCAGATCTTTCGCCCGTATTTCGGGATGGATGAGCATCACCGCATTGCCCCCCCCCCGCATCTCGTGCATCCGTTGCATGTGGGTGGCAACGTGTTCCTCTTGCTCTCCCCGCCCCCGTTCCGGCGCCCTTCCGGGTCGTTCCTTGGAGGGATGCGGTCCGGCCACTGCGTGCGCACCGGATCGCACCACCACCTCCCTTGCTTCCGCTCCCCCCGTATAAAGGGCCACGGCAAAGAAAAGAATCCGAAAGACATCACCGGACGACACGGCCAACTCCCTATGTGATTGCGTGAGAAACAATAGTATCTCCCCTTCGTTTTGCTTTGTCAAGACACTCCTTGGCCGTCTGCATAAGACGATCAAACTCCTTGGCGACATCGTAGGTGCCGGAATCGACACCCCCCTCCTTCGATACGAGGCCGATCGACAAGGTAAGGTGTTTCTCAACCTTGTCGATGCGTAGTGGCTTTTTTCCGAAGAATTTGCGCATGGTTTCGGCCATATCGTGCACCGTTTGTCCCACCTGTTCCGGAAAGAGGATCAAAAATTGCCCCGGGCCCTGAGTAAAGAGGAGGTCCGGATCCTTCGTGAACATGGCGATGCGCCTTTGCAACCGAGCCACCGGTAACCGATCCGGATCACACCCGTCGATTTCCACGAGAAGAACGGCAAAAGCAATCCTCCTCCGCAACATATCGGTGATGCTCCTCACCGCCTGATCGCCCGTGACGATCCGGTCCTTCATCGACCCCGGAATCGAGGGAGATTGTCTCATCGAACCTGCGAGGAGGTGCATCTTTTCCTGCGTTCTTCGTGACTCCGTCGCCATTTCCATCTTATGAAAAAATTCCTCTCGATCGAGGGGACGTCGTAAAAAATCGGTCGCTCCCGCTTTGCGGAGACGGCGAATAAACGATTTTTTTAAGTGCGACGTAATCACCAAAACGGGAATAAATCGCAAATCTCTCCCTTTCCGAATCCGGATGCACATTCCGGCCGGATCCTCGGCACAAATATCTTCATCGATCACGATGAAGGTAATGTGGGTGCGTCGCAACACCGAAAAGGCATCCTTCGAAGAGTCAACCGTTATGAGGGCATACCCTTCCACCTCTTCGATCGCCCCTTCAAAGAAAAGGCGTACTTCCGAAGATCCGGTAACCAGCAGTAAGGTAGGAAGTTTACGTAATTGAAATCCGCTCATTACCCGATTGTAATGTAGCGTTATTTTTTTAGGGAGACCATAAGGAGAGAGATGTCGGCAGGGGAAACTCCGTCGATCCGCGTTGCTCGACCCAAGGTGTCGGGCAGATGTTTTTTGAGCTTCTCCCGAGCCTCCTTTTTCAACCCGGATACCTTGTCGTAATCAAACGCTCGAGGGATGGCGATGGCGTCCGACGTCCGCAACTTGACCACCTCCTTTTCTTCCCTCTCAATATATCCGGCATACTTTCCGTCGGTCTCGATCAGTGCGTTGATCTCCTCCCCGTAATCGACAAAAAGAGCGGGAAAGGCCTTCGTAAGGTCGGCGTACCGGATATCCGGACGGCGGAGGAGACGGCTTGCCCTCACCGGTTTCCCTTCCCAACGGATGATCTCCTTTTCCACCTTCCGGGTACCGATCTCATACCGCTCCTTTTTGCGTAAGTACCGGGCATACTGCCCGTCGTCGACAAGACCCGCTTTACGACCCGAAGGACGAAGGCGCAGATCGGCATTGTCTTGTCTGAGGAGGAGGCGATGCTCGGCTCGCGAGGTAAACATCCGGTAGGGCTCATCGAGTTCTTTCGTCACCAGATCGTCGATCATAACGCCGATATAGGCATCCCCCCTTTGCAAGAGAAAGGGCTCTTCCCCCCTTACCTTCAAAACGGCATTGATGCCCGCAACCAATCCCTGCCCCGCAGCCTCTTCATACCCCGTCGTACCGTTGACCTGCCCTGCCAAAAACAACCCCTCCACCGGCCGGGTTTCCAAAGTGGCCTTGACCTGCCCGCTGAGGACGTAGTCATACTCGACGGCATAACCGGGTCGGGTGATCACGGCATGCTCCAGTCCCCGCACCGTACGGATCATCTCCTCTTGCACTTCGAAGGGAAGAGAAGAAGAAAGACCGTTTACGTAGATCTCGTTGGTCTGCAACCCTTCCGGTTCCAAGAAAATTTGGTGCCTCTCCCTCTCCGGAAAACGGACCACCTTATCTTCGACGGAGGGACAGTAGCGGGGTCCGGAACCCTTGATTGTTCCGGAAAAAAGGGGAGATCTGTGTAGATTGCCCTCGATGATGGCATGCGTCTTCCGGTTCGTGTAGGTGATGTGACACGAAACCTTCGGCAGAAAACGTTGCTGCTTTTCGAAAGAAAACCGGACACCCTCTTCGGTGGGTTGCTCCTCTCCTTGCGAAAAATCGACCGTCCGCCCGTTCACCCGGGGAGGGGTTCCCGTCTTCAGACGACCGAGAACGAATCCGAGACGTCTGAGGGTTGCGGAAAGGCCCGACACGGCGCCGTCTCCGGCCCTCCCCCCCTCACCTCGGCACATCCCGATGTGCAGGAGGGCCCCCATGAAGGTGCCGGAGGAGAGCACCACGCTCCTGCCCGTGTAGAAGATCCCCTCTTGTGTGGCCACCCCCCGGATGCAACCCCCCTTGACCCGGAGGTCGACGGCGGTACCCTGTCTGATGTTGAGGCCGGTCATCTCCTCGAGACACCTCTTCATCTCCGTTTGATAGGCCGACTTATCGGACTGTGCACGCGGTGCGCGAACGGCCGGCCCCTTCGATCGGTTCAACATCCTGAACTGGATGGCGGTCCGGTCGGTTACCTTTCCCATGATACCACCCAGCGCATCAATTTCCCTCACAATCTGTCCCTTGGCCGTACCGCCTATGGCGGGATTGCAACTCATCTTACCAACGGTATCCAAGTTCGTCGTAAGGAGAAGGGTCGCCCCCCCTGCCTTGGCGGCCGCATGCGCCGCTTCACAACCCGCGTGTCCCCCGCCGATCACAATCACGTCAAACTGTTCGGGGTAGATCCACATGAAAAAACGTACGAATTTACTTCTTCTTGTGACGATCGCGACGACGTTGCTTTTTGCGCTTGTGCTTGGAAATCTTCAGACGTCGCTTCTTCTTAACCGATGACATGGGTACTCGAGTAGGTGCGTGCGCGATTCATTGTAATCCGAAGGTCGGAAATCCTCAAGCAGAAAGTACTCGGCAAGGAGTGTGGCCGGGACTCTATGAAAACCGGGAAACGGGGCAAAAGAGTCTCTACGTGTTCCGGATGTGCCGATCCGGAACATCGGAGGGAGAGGTATTCGACCCGGTATCGAATGGTGCATTCTTCGGATCGTGTCGCAAAAACCTTCCCGTGTCCGACATATTGACGGAAAAGATGGCGGACCGCTTCCGCCACCCCTTCGAGGTAGGTCGCCTCGGAGGACGAACGATGTACCACTCCCCGAATCGCCTTGAGTTGCGAAGAAACATCGGATCTCTGCGCGTGGCGAAAGTATGGTTAACAGGGCACGGCAGATAACCTCCGGACAAGCCCCGACAATTTCTTCGACCTCTTCTTCAGGCAACATCCGACCGTTGCCTCATCTCCGTACACCTCGACGGCCGAACGGGCACGGGTAATCCCCGTGTAGAGAATCTCCCTTCCGAACACCTCCGCCCCTTTCGGCACAACGAGAACTACCCGCTCGTATTCACTCCCCTGACTCTTATGCACCGAAACGGCATAGGCAAGCTCAACATGAGGAAAGAGGGAAGCGGGAAGCACCCTTTCCCGGAAACGGAGGGTACCCCCCCCCCCGAGATCCGGCCCGGTGTCCGGCCCTTTTTCCGGACCCTCGAAAATACCCGTTTCACCGTTGCGGATACCGTATTCATAATCCGATCGAGTCGCCATGACGGGAACCCGGGAAACGGTACCGACCGCTTCCGCCATCCGTGCATTGATGGCACGTACTCCGTGGTAGCCCTCCTTCAAACAGGATAGAATGGCAAACTCGTTCCCTCGATAGAGGTCCTTAAAGTCCTCCGGCCGGAATTGTTCCAACGGCTTCAGGGGGATCATCCTTCCCTCTCTCACCGCACGTGCCCTATCGGCAACGATCGATCCGGCATCCGTACGCACGCATTGATCGAGATGTGCATGCCTTTCCGGGAGGTACTTCGCCACCCAAGAGCAGAGTTCTTCGTACACGGTACCCGCTTCAACGGGAGGCAATTGATCCTTATCACCCACAAGGATGAGTGGCCGCCCTTCGGGAATGGCCGCCAGAAGGGCTCCCCACATCCCCGCATCAATCATCGAACACTCATCAACGACGACCATCTTCGCATCAAGCGTTACGACACTGAAAAAGGGATCTTCGGGACTCTTGATGGTGAGTAGCTTATGCAGAGTCGTTGCCCGTACCCCACCGAGCCTTCTCCGTAGCTCCGCCGTCGCCTTTCCCGTCGGCGCCGTCGCAACGACATCCTTTTCCGCAAAACCGGAGAGCTTGACGAGTTCGGCCACCGTATGGGTCTTGCCGGTTCCCGGGCCACCCGTCAGAAAAAACAACCCCCCCACCTCAAGCCCTTTTTCCACCGCCCGGTTCTGCTCCGGTCGGAGAGAAGTTCGGATTCCCGCAGAAGAGGGCTTCCAATCGGTACGGGAGGAGCCGCGCACGAGTCTCGCAAACTGCTCGGCGATACGCATCTCCATCTTCCAACCTCTCTGCAGGTAGGCGAGTCCGTCCCAATTGCCGACCGGTTCGTCAAACTCCTTCTCATCGCCTTTGAGAGAACGCCCCCCCGGCACCTCCCCCTCGACGCAGAGGTGGCCGGATCGCATCGCCTCCATCAATCCGGCCACCTCCGGTATCCCCGTCATGTCGGCCACAAGACGGTCTACGATCTTCCCCCTATCCACTCTACTTACCGATGCAAAATGTGGAAAAAACGGACGTCAATACGTCTTCGGTAACATCGATACCGATGATCACGCCCAATTCTCTCAGCGCAAAGCGGATGTCCGATATAAGCAACTCGGGAAAATCTCTTTCCCGCAATCCCGCAAGGGCCCTGCGCACCCCCTCTTGCGCTCGCCTCAAACTCTGCGCGTGTCGCTCATTCGTCAAGAGCACCTCCTCCTTGGGAGGCACCCCCCCGCTCCACAGCACCCCCTCGATCTCCTTCGTGAGGTTGTGCAATCCGGTCTCGGCCTTAGCGGAAACGGCAACCGACCTAAAGGTGAAGAACCGGTCGGGCAAGGAGACTTCTCTCTCCCGTACCAGATCGATCTTATTCCACACGATCACCGTCCTCTCCTCCGGCAAGCCGGCAAAAAGAGCTTCATCCGGGAAGGGAGCGGTCACATCGACCACGAAGAGGAGAACATCGGCTCCTTCAGCTGCTCTGAAAGAGCGTTCGATCCCCTTCTTTTCCACGAGATCTTCGCTCTCCCTTAACCCCGCTGTGTCAATCAACCGGAGGGTAAGGCTTCCCAATCGGACCTCCTCCTCCACGGTATCCCGGGTCGTCCCCGGCACGTCGGTGACGATCGCCCTCTCCATCCCCGCAAGAGCGTTCATCAGGGAGGACTTTCCGGCGTTGGGTGCTCCGAGGAGGCAGACGGAGGAGGTCACGGTAAGACGTCTTCCGTCACGGAAGGTGGCCGAAAGGGCCTCCATTTCCTCGAGGAGGGAACGGAGGGAACGGGTCGGCCCGTCATACGGGTCCGATCCGGAGACCTCATCGGGAAAATCGAGAACGGCCTCGAGTCCGGCAACCACCTCGATCAACCTCTCCTGAAAACCGGCGATCCGTTTGCCGAGTTTCCCCTGCAACTGGTTTCCGGCCGCCTCCATCGACAACAGGTCTTTGGAGGCGATGAGTTGCCGGACCGCCTCCGCCTGGGTCAGATCGATCTTTCCGTTTCGAAACGCCTTACACGTAAACTCCCCCGGCAACGCCGGGCGGGCGCCTAACATACATGCCGTTTCCAATACCTGCCGAGAGAGCAACAAACCACCGTGACAGTGGATCTCCACCGTATCCTCTCCGGTGTAGGAGCGGGGGGCACGCATGACGATCACCAATCCCTCATCGATACACCTCCCTTCCCCGTTCAGGATCTTGCCGAACCGGACCGTGTGTGTTTCGTAGGAGGCAACGGGGCCGGAAAACATCTTGGCGGCGACCGGTACGGCCTCATCGCCGGAAATCCGGATCACGGCGATGCCTCCTTCCCCCGGAGGGGTAGCGATGGCGACGATCGTTTGCCCCGGCTCGTAGGAACGGTGTGTAAAGGTCATGGATCACGGCAACATTTACAATGCTCTGAGAGAACGCACACCGAAGTATACGGCCGGTACCCCGATTATGCAATATAAAAACCAATAGTGTGCATCCCATTGAAGAGAGAGAATTCCGCCCTTCGCAAAGAGTAGCGTAAGTAGACCGAATAGTACCAGATGGGTACCGAGAAACAAGGAGACGAGGGGGAAGAGGCCGCCACACCCCTTTTCCGTATCCTCTTCTTCTTCTTGCACTTCACCCCGCACCCGAAACGGGTGATCCTCTCTTTCGGGTACGACTCTTCCGGAGAGCACCTCCTCCTCTTCTCGAACATCCTTTCCGGGGCACTTCATGGTCGGAGGCTCCTTATCGGGGATACCGAAATCGGAGCGACCCCGGATCGAATAGGGGGGGCTGTAGAGTGATGCCAAGCTCTCTTCCTCATCTCCGGAGAAGGAGCCGGAGCCCTCCAAAGGGATATCGCAGGGGGCCGGGAGGTTTTCACCGCAGAAAGGGCAGTAGATCGCCTCCCCCTTCACATTCGCCTGACAGGCGAAACATATCCTCAACCGGTCTTCCACCTTTCCGATCACTCCGTTCGCGATGTGTATTCCATACATCGACATAGTACCGATTTTCCTTTTGATCCGAAAGAAAAAATGACATAGAATGGCGTGGAGAGGCCTACCATGAAAGAGGAAAGAGAATTCGACGTCGCCGTCATCGGCGCGGGTCCCGGCGGGTATGTCGCGGCTATCAGGGCGGCGCAATCGGGTAAAAAGACGGCCCTGATCGAAAAGGAGCCGGTCTTCGGGGGCACCTGCCTGAACGTCGGGTGCATTCCCTCGAAAACACTCATCTCCTGCGCACGCACTTTGGAAAGGTGCGGACACGCCGAGGAGTACGGAGTGACGATCTCCCCCCCCTCTTTCTCCTATGTCGCCATGCAAAAGCGCAAGAAACGTGTCGTTGAAGGGATCCGTTCTTCCCTCAGCCGGTTGATTGAGTCGAATGACATCGCGGTATTCCGCGGAACGGCCTCGTTTACGGAGATCGACACCGTTAGAGTGCGAGGAGGCGAGAAAGAAGACGACTCCTTTTTGCTCCGGGCGAAAAAGAGCATCATCGCCACGGGTTCCTCCCCTCTCGACATCCCCCTCTTCCCGTGCGACGGAAAACGGATCTTGGATTCCACCGCCCTTCTGGAACGTACCGCACTTCCCGAGTCGATCGTGATTATCGGCGGGGGATACATCGGTTGCGAGTTCGCCTCCCTTTTCGCTACGTTGGGGGTCGAAGTCACCCTCGTCGAAGCCCTTCCCTCCATCATCCGGACGCAGGGCAAGGGAGTTTCCGATCACCTCACACAAGCCTTCCTCAAGAAGGGGATCACCCTCAAAACGGGTGTTGCCGTGACCGGTATCGAGGAGGGGCCGAGAGGGGTACGCCTCCTCCTCGCGAACGGGGAAGCGGTCGAAGGAGAGATAGCTGCCGTAGCCGTCGGACGAACGCGCCGGCTCGAGGGATTGGGACTCGAAAGGATCGGCCTTCCCTTCACCCCGGGGGGTGCTCCCGACGGGGGAATCCGAGTCGACGAGCGATGCATGACCGAGATTCCGGGCATCTATGCCGTAGGTGATGTCACGCAGGGGCCGATGCTTGCGCACGTGGCTTCTCACCAAGGGTACGTTGCGGCATCGCATGCAACGGGACGTCCCGGGCGATTCTCCGAGAGGGCGATTCCCGCCGTCATCTTCACCGATCCCGAGGTCGCCGTAGTCGGTTTCACTCCGGAAGAGGCGGAAAAGGGGGGGCGTCATATCTCCGTCGGCACGTATCCCTTCCGGGCACTCGGCAAATCGATCGCAACGGGGGAGACCGAGGGCTTTTCGCAGATTGTCTCCGACAAAGAAACGGGGGAGATCTTGGGAGCGCAAGTGGTCGGTCACGAAGCTTCGATTCTCATCTCCGAACTCACCCTTGCCATCAACAATGAACTGACCCTGGATTGCCTCATCGACACGATCCACGCTCACCCTACCGTTGCCGAGGGGTGGCATGAAGCGGCCCTCCTTGCCACGGGCTTTCCCCTCCACTTTCCGAAACGTACGTAAGGGGTGGAAAGAGAAGATGCCCGTCAACGAACTCTTCAACAATCGCCCCGGCCGGTACCGGAAAAACACCCTGCCCGACAACCCGGAAGGGGGGGGGGCGGGCCGTTTCCCGAGTTGGTTACACCGCTCCCTGCCCCGCGGAGGGGCCCTCCCCGACACGACACGCACGCTATCGAAACATCGACTCAACACCGTCTGCGAGGAGGCCAAATGTCCCAACCGGCTTGAGTGCTACACCAACGGAACGGCCACCTTCCTCGCTCTGGGAAGTGCCTGCACCCGCGCCTGCGGCTTTTGTGATATCGCCTTTTCCGCCACCCCCCCTCCTCCCGAAGAGGATGAACCGGACCGGATTGCCGATGCCTCTTTGAGCCTGGGGTTGAAACATGTCGTCGTTACCATGGTCGCTCGGGATGACATACCCGACAAGGGAAGCGGGCATATCGTCCGGATCATCCGGGCCGTCCGTCTGAAAAACCCGAATACGACCGTTGAGGTACTCACATCCGATTTTGCGGGAGAGAAGGAAGCACTCGATAAAGTGATCGGAGCCGAACCCGACATCTTCAACCACAACATCGAAACGGTACGTCGCCTGACCCCTTCGGTTCGACACCGGGCGACATATGATCGGACCCTCACTCTTTTGCGCTATGTCAAGGGGAAGGTACCTTTTCTTAAATCCGGCATTATGGTAGGGCTGGGGGAGACGGGAGAAGAGGTGGAGTCGACGATAGATGACCTCGCCGAGGTCGGATGCGATATCGTTACGATCGGCCAATACCTGCAAGCAAGCCGGAATAAGTTACGGGTCAAGGCATTCATCCCTCCCGGGCGGTTTGCGGAGTACGAGAGGTATGGTCTGCAAGCCGGGATCGGATACGTGTATAGCGGTCCCTTCGTCCGCTCCAGTTACAACGCGGGCCTGTTGAGGGAAAAGCTCGTACGACAACATAGCCGAGAGGAATAAGGTCGTGGATGATCACCATATGCCCCTGATCGATACCGTCGATATGGAAATCCTCATGCACCGCGACACCCACTTTAGCGGTAGTTTCGACGCCATGATCGAGTACTACCTCAAGGAAGGGGTCGGTGTCATGCCCGATTTCCGGGTACGGGAGATGAGGAGGTTGAACAAGCTCGAAGAGGAAGCCGGACACAATCTGTCCGTCCTCTACCTTCCGGAACCCGCCAAGGAGCACGTGCAACAAGCGTGCGACCGTTACCGACAACTGCGCGATCTCTATGAAAAGGGAAGAAAGGACTCGATTGCCCTTCGCATCGCGGATCTGATCCTTTCCGAAAAGGTCGAGCCGGTCAAGGAAATGGATGCTCTCGTCTCGCCCGAGGCGGTATCACCCCTGATCGATCTCTTGCGCACCCCCTCCCTCTACGACCCCATCTACCCCGGATACGGGCGCACACCGATTTTCGTTGCCAAAATACTGGGAAGGATCGGAGATGAGAGGGCCATTCCCCCCCTTTTCGAGGCGATCGGACAGGATAACTTCTTTACCGACGAGGAGATGATCAAGGTGCTCCACCTCTTCGGCGACAAGGCAGCCCTCTTTCTTCTCAAAAGACTGAGGTCCAAACCGCTCTCCAAGGACAACGAAAACGCCGCTATCGCCCTCAACGCCTTTTGCGACAGGCCCGATGTGGCAAAAGCCGCCCTGGATGCGCTCCGGGAGCAGGAGATTGCCGCGCAACCTTCCTTGGCAAGCTACCTCATTTTTGCCTGTAGCGAACTCCTCGATAACAAGGATCGCAAAACGTTCATCCGACTCAAGGACAATCACTCCATCCCCAAAGCGTGTCGCGATGATATGAACCTCATCATCAAGAGTTGGCAGGGCAAGAGCAACTACCCGAACGCTTCTCGGAGATAGCATCCCTTCCGGTAGTGTATCATTGCTTCCGTAAATTCGGGAAATACGGTCCGATTAAAGTTTATATACGGTTCCGGATCACAAACTCCCACATAAGGAGGTCCGAATACAAGATCGACGAAATGACGATGTGGCACGCGAACAAGAGGATCCGGCCACCGGTTGACACAACACTCCCCACTCTCGGATGATGATCCGGTAGAGAGGAGGGTGGCCCGACAAAAACTCAAGCCGGATCGGATCAAATATTTTGTATACTAATAAAATGCAAACGCATCTCCTTTAATGGGTTGAGTTCTTCTCTCGCTCATTTTAGATCTCATAAGGGGGCCTGCCGGGGTTTCACAAAAAAAATACGCCTAAGAAAGAACAGCCATAGACAGCTTTATTTCAGCTAGACAGAAACACGTCCGATATGATATAATGTCGGCGAATTTTCAACAAACCAGAGAGCTTATCACCATGGCAACCGGAAGTCAATCCGCTGCTGATTGTGGGACACCCCTCATTGCCGATCGGAAAAGCCCGGCAGGGTCCGGGTGTCCGACGATGGAAAGGCAGGCAAAGGTAACTCACAGTCTAAAGACAAACATCGCACTCCTGATACACCGGCATCGCAGAACAATCTTCGCTGTCGCCGGCATCGCCTCCGGCATCACGGGTGTGTTGCTTTTCACTATTGCTATCATCACGGGTGCGCTGCTCGGGGGGGTGATTCCCGGGGTTGTAATCGGAACTTCGGTAGCAGCTCCCTTCATTTTTGCCTGCTCCCATCTTATTGATGCTGCATGTTCCCGAGTCCGTGCACTGCAACCCGAATGAGCAAGAGCTCAAGAGGGGCGGGCGCGTGCCTTCGAAAGTAGACGGAGAGAAATCAGCGACGTAAGCATAAGCAGAGGGCCGGAGAGGCGGGCCGATTCACTTCTCCGAGACAGCCATGCACCCCGGCACATCGTCAGCCACGAAGCGATGGAACAACAGACATCAACAACGACTCCCGTTATGGCGGATGGTCTCCCCGATAGCCGACTTAAGGCCGATGACCGCAGCTTTAAAGGTGTCGGCCTCCTCGCGCCCCAACACATCTTCAATAAGGGCATCTATCCGATCACCTTCGTTGACCACTTCATCTTCAGGTCCTTCAGCCCGTACGACCTCGTCGGGAATACCCCCGCACTCCGGTGGCAATCGCACAACAGGTTGTCCTTTGGAAAGGTCAAGGCTTGCGGACATGGAACCGTCAAGGCCTGCGAACATCAGTAGTACATCGAACGGTGAGGGCGCGACGAAAACGGGAGCGGGAGACCGACCCATGGCCGAAGTCCCGGCCCCTACACCCACATCTTTTGTCTCCGGATTTGTCGACGCCGGCCCCTCGGCAGAGAGTTTTCCCCTCTCCGACTCGGCAAGGAATCCGTCACGACTCGGAATATGCTCGGATCCATCCTCCGGAGGTAGCGACGGCGTAACAATCCGAGCAGGCAGTTTCCGATTCACCTTGTCGGAAACTGCTACCAAACCGCTGATAGCCGTTGTACGCCCCTTGACGGGAACCGCTACCGGGAAAATCCTAATCTTCTTGTCGGGACCGAACGAGTCTCCGACCACGTCCGTAACCTTTTCGGAAACATCCTTCCCCAAAAAGGCACATTTCGTTTCCCGACCCCCGACAACCTCGGGTGGAAAACCGCTTCGCGCACTTTCAGAACAGCCAAAACAAGACATCGTCTACCTCCTTCTAC
This sequence comes from Simkaniaceae bacterium, assembly GCA_026708385.1. Taxonomy (GTDB): domain Bacteria; phylum Chlamydiota; class Chlamydiia; order Chlamydiales; family Simkaniaceae; genus JAPOVA01. The sequence goes on from JAPOVA010000022.1 coordinate 22,969, forward strand.
CACCCGGTCTCACCGCGGGAACGGAACACAATTTCCCCACACGCAAACCGTAGGTTTCCCTACCGGGGGCACGGGAGCTTGCACTACCACATCATTCCATACACCGCACCCGGCCGGCATGCTGCGCGCCACCTCTGCCGGTCCCGTCATGTTCCGCGGCAGTACGTTAGCGCACACGCCGGGAGTCACCCCCATCCTCCCGAGAACCGATACGTGCCGCCCCCGGTTTGGTCATTACGGGTCCGGGAACGACTTCGGGAACCGGAGCGGGGCCGGCTTCGAAGACCGACCACCACAAGCAAACAAGACATATCCTCTCCCTCCGACGCAAACGAAACCCTCCCCGAGAGGGTGGCATAGAGCGAATTGAGAAGCAAGCCCTTTGTCGATAGGGAGAAAAGATCACGGAAACCGCTTTCAACGCCACCGTCTTCACAGCAACTTCTCTTATACTTTTGAGAGCTTCCCTAGTACGAGACGGAGTTGTTCGATCGACGTTCCCTGCATCGAAGGTCGGTTGCACCCACTCGTCGAACTCTCCCGCGACCCTGAGAAATTTCACCCCCTCATGAGGCACACCATCCGCAATAATGAGTCGGACAGCTTTCAAGAAACCTCTTGCACCCAAGTGCATCTTGCAAGACGAATTCCGCCACCGTCGCACCCTCTCCCCTTCCCATATCTTCTATCATAAATCTCATCCCGAAACCGCCGACCGTCACAAATGCTCCGGTTGCGGCGAGGGAGGTGCCGGTTCCGGATCACACCGATGGAAAACATAAACCCTACACCCGTCGTCACGAATCAACCCGTCATTGCCCCCGAGGGAGCTAATCAACAGAACGGAGATGCGGTCTCGGCACTCGCCGCTACGGTCCGCAACGCGGTTCAAATGCGGTTTGCATGTGACAAAAGGGATCGCATTGCCGTAGGAACTCTGATAGGAGAAGCCGGGGTAGGTCTTGGTTGCATAACGGGGACGGCAGGCGGTGCGGTGGGGATAGCTCAACGAATGGGGGCAACGGTTGCCGCCTCAACGGGAACAGCTACGGGGGCGGTAGCCTTGACGACTCTTTGTACGCTAGGATGTATCATTGCAACAGTCGGATATTGTGTAACAACCGGACGCAGGTGAACCAAGCCGTTTCCGAAATTTGTTGCGAAAGGATGAGTGATGGCGGGGGCGATCACCCGGTCTTATAGAAAAATCTTCCGATTGATCAAAAGGACCGTTTGCCGTAGTCTCGCGGTGTCGCAAAAAGGAAAAGGAAAAGAGAGTTATGGTAAGGCCTTTAGAAGGAATCACGCAGACGGACCCCATCATCACACGGATGAAACACATAGACCCTACCCCCGTCGTTACGAGTCAACCTGTTGTTGCTCCCGTCGTCAGGAACCACATTGCCCCGGCAGTTGCGGTCAATAATGTGACTCAAGGACAGTGGGGAGCTTGTAAAAAGGCGAGCATTTTCGCAGGATGTCTTGCCGGAGGGACCTTGGCGGGTACCGGTTGCACGGTGGGGGCGATACGCGGCACGGCGGAGATAGCTACACAAATGGGGGCAACGGTTGCCGTCACGGAGGGGGGTCGCTGCGACGACGGGAGCCTTGGTCGGTCTTTGTGCAATCGGCGCAATGGTAGCAACAGCCGGATACTATATAGCGAGCGAATGGAATAACCAATAAGAAACTGTTGCAAAATGGGGATGAACGGTAGCCCGATCGCCCGGTTTCATACTTTTATGCAACAAAACACGAAAACATCACCGGTCGTAATCAACCTAAGTGTATAGGGCTAAGAGATGTGTATAAAATTAAAGCTTTATCACAACTCTACCGGCGAACAAACCAATCAAGTTGCAGTAAAAAGCCCGGACAATGAAACAGATGTTGAATACTATAATTTTTAACTACTAATGATCCATAACTTAACATTTTACCGGAAACAGATACCCGGAAACCCCAATCACGAGTATGGTGTGGCAGCCGGTTCGGGACGGATGTTCCGGCACGTGTGTTTTTTTGCACGCCTCCTGCCGAGCCGGCCTTCTTTATCTCCACACCCACCGTTCCGCCGAGAACCCCCAAACAAACCTAAAATGAACGACACCCCGTTATCACCCCGTTCGGAGTCACAATCGGACAACAGCTCCTAGACCTCTACCTCTTTGTTGAACAAGTTAGGGAAAAAGCTTAGCTCCCCGTTCGCATCCCCGGGTCCCGCACCGACCTCGGAAACGTCGGCCACCTGATTATCGGATTGCGGGTCGGCAGATTGCGGATCGGCAGATTGCGGATCGGTGGGTTGCGGATCGGCAGATTGCGGATCGGTGGGTTGCGGATCGGTGGGTTGCGGATCGGTAGGTTGCGGATCGGTAGGTTGCGGACGGCATTCCGAGAACACAGGGAAAAAGCTTAGCTCCCCGTTCGCATCCCCGGGTCCCGCACCGACCTCGGAAACGTCGGCCACCTGATTATCGGATTGCGGGTCGGCAGATTGCGGGTCGGCAGATTGCGGATCGGCAGATTGCGGATCGGTAGGTTGCGAACGGCATTCCGAGAACACTATGATACCGAGTGCTACAAGAACGACACCCGCGATGATCCCTCCCAAGGTTCCTACGATCGCCCCGGGAACGTGTCCTATCAGGCCCCCGCATACCCCTCCGATGATCCCTCCGACTACCGCTCCGACCAAGACCCCGCACCCGACTTTGCATTCCGTACTCCTCAAGATGCGCACCACTTTAGGGTGAGCCTTCCGCCACGCCGCAATACGATCCCTCAGCCCGTTCGCTTTATTCGCATTCTCCTCCACGGAGGAAGAGGAATACGTCTCGGCTTTGTCCCCGTTTCCGGAAATATCTCGTATCGGCTTATAACCGTAATTATTAAATAAACTTGCCATAAAGACACCCATGCGTTGCACTTAAGGCCGGCCGCCTCCGCGTGGTTTTTCGTTCGCGGTAAGTCGATCCCGGTGCCCCGAGCATATAACTTAAACTACTTATATATAATTGGTTACATGCTTTCTTATCTGATAGATACTCTAACCAATTCAGCAAGATTAACCAAACTTTCTCCCCATTATACGGTTTCATGTATTTTATATGCAAATATATATATATATTTATTTTATATACCAAAAAAACCTAAAATGGACGATACCCTGTTATCACCCCGTTCGGAGTCACAATCGGACAACAGCCCCTAGGCTTCTTTGGTGAACAAGTCGGGGAAAAAGCTCGACTCCTCGTCCGCATCCCCCAACACACACCCGACAACGGTCTTGTTTTTGCTTTTGCAAAGGATGATCTCGATTGAGGGGTTTTCGTTCTTGAAGTCGAACCGCGTCATCCGATACGGCGAAGTGGAACCGCATCTTTCCCACGTACCCCGGCTTGAAGTCCGACACCTTCAAGACGGCCACAATAGATCTCAGCTTGCGGTGGTGGAACGGAAGGTCGATAAAGAACTCCCATCCTCCGATCTCAATGCGATACCGAGACCTCACCAAGGATATTGCCGGGCCCGCATTCCCGTGAGAATGCGTCGAGTTTGCAGAGCATAACCTTTTCAAATTCTCTCTCGCTGTGGGCGTTCGTTACGCTTTACATAATGAACAAAAACTACGCTTCGAAACCCGAAGACATGATCAGGAAAAAATCGCAGAAAGGAAGGAAGAAAGGTCCTCAGGAACCCCCAAGGACCCTCTCTATATATATTATTTATAATAAATAACTTAAGTATATACAAACCGTTAACCGTTGAGTCAAGAGGAAGCTTTGAGGGGGCTAATTGGCTCTGAGGGTTGTTTAGTCGCCGTCTAACGAGATTTCCCATTGAGCCTTCTAACCACTGCCTAACCGCTAGAACGCGTTTCTAGGGCCATTAGAGAGCGTCTTAGTGGGCTTTGCTGTTAGGGATGCGAACGAGAGGCTAAGCTTTTTTCCTGACTTGTTCATCAAAGGGGTCTAGTGGTTGTTGTCCGATTGGAGGTTCGAACGGGGTGATAACGGGGTGATAACGGGGTGTCGTTCGTTTTAGGTTTTTTCGGGGGTTTTCTGCGGAACGGTGGCTAACGGGAGCACTGGGTGGCTAACGGGGTAACAGGCTGGCTGATTCAC
>JAPOVA010000003.1 GCA_026708385.1 Simkaniaceae bacterium
ACCCCGCAGCACCACACTCTTTGGCGCTCTCATTGACACTCTTTCCCCACCTCTGTCTTACGGCATAATCGACGACCGCATTGCGCTCCTCCTTGGTATAGGTCCTATTTTTCCGACCCTCGGGAAGGGAATCAAACCGAAGGGGCGGGCCTCCGGAACGATCGTCAAGCCATGTGGCCGTACCCTTCCGCCCGCTCTCAGGTAATACGATACCCCGTTCCCAACCTACTGCCGATGCCATAACCTCCCCTTTTGCAATGCAACCCGATGACGGGTGAGGAGTATACCACGCCACCACCCTTTTGAAAACACCCACGATCCGGGTCCGGATAAACCAAAGAGAGACATCTTTCCGGAGAGACCGCCTAAACGGTCGTCTCACTTCTCACGGCAAAAGCCCCCTACCCGGAGAGGCAGGTGGTCTCAATACGACTCGAGCGGGCTTGTTTGAAGGGGGATTCGGTTGCTCGGCAACCACTTTTTCCCGACCTCTTCCGGTCTTAAGGTCAAGACCACCAAAGTCCGCCCCGGACAACCGAAGAGCGTAAGCAAGCTCACCGAAAAGCGCACCAAACGTCGGGACACCCGTAAGAGAAAGACCCGATGCCAACCCCGTTGTCCCGCCATACACCCCCCCAAACCGTGGCCGTGACCATGACGGGAGCGCCCACGAAGGCGGTGACCACCGTAACGCAGGCAACAATTGTTGACTTCCTCTTCAAGGTCTCAGCCTCTCTGTTGAGGTGCTCCCGGCACACCTTGTCGGTGATAAGAGCCACATCGGCCCTCTTTTTGGAAACGACGCAGAAACATTGATAGCGGACTCTTCCCGAACCGGCTCCGAGACAATAGTGTTCCGAGAGGGGTTGCCATAGTCTGCCCTCCTCCGGATTTTATGATTTCTCGGGAGGCAACATAGCACGGGACGATATCGAACTCGTCAAATCGGTAGTCCGCCACCCTTGCCTTTTGCTCTTCGGTAAAAACCCTCCGTTCCCCCTTCCCCGGCTACAAGAAATAAGGATGACCATCCCGAATCTCTTCTTGCGCTCGGACGCTTTCCACCTCCGTCCCCGGCCTACTCTTTCGGGTGGAGTATCGGCCCCGGTGTAGTTGGAAATGATGACCGATCCTATTCCGGACGCTCTATTTTTTTCTTCTACGTCCCCCATAGCATCATCCGGTTCATCTATCCTCTCATAAAGAGTATCTGTGCGCCCCTCATTAAAGAAGAGTAGTTTATGGCAACTCAACTTGATACTATGATTACCTCGGGGCCGGCTCCGAAGGAGTCCGACGTAGATGCCTCCCGTGTCGCTTCTCAAGAGGCGACTGAGGTTGCCCGCAAGGCCGATAGGGCCGTACAACGGGGCGTTGTGGTGACGGTAGCCATTTTCCCTTGCTGACTTGTCTCGCATACCCCGCATATGATACACTCCCCGGGACGGACGGCTCCGGGGAGGAAAAATGTCTTTTTCAGGTTGTTTTAAAAGTTCACGGAATGGTTCCCCGACAGGAATGATTGAGAAGCGAGAAATGAAATGTGCCACCCTAGGGGAGGAGACTTCGGAAAGGATCACGGACTTGGTCGGAGACTTGTTAGGACCCGGCAAGCAGGTTTTCTCCGTAGTGGTTTTTTCCAGGGGGCGTACGAAGGTGTGCTATCAGCAATCCGATAGGTATCTCCGACAAGAAGAATCAAAACGGAATGGTTCCCCGACAGGAATGATTGAGAAGCGAGAAATGAAATGTGCCACCCTAGGGGAGGAGACTTCGGAAAGGATCACGGACTTGGTCGGAGACTTGTTAGGACCCGGCAAGCAGGTTTTCTCCGTAGTGGTTTTTTCCAGGGGGCGTACGAAGGTGTGCTATCAGCAATCCGATAGGTATCTCCGGCAAGAAGAATCAAAACTGCCTGCTCGGATTGTCACGCCGTCGCCACCGCCGGGGGATGAATCCGAGTCTGTTGAGGAGTTCGACGGGGCTCTTGCCGAGTTGAGGCAAGCGACGACACTTCTCAAGGCGCCGAAGGTGAAGGTGGAGGCTGATGCTTCGGTTGTAGATCGTCCGCTCATCCCCGTTCCCATCGTTCCTTCCGCCGTTCCGGTCACTAAAGAGGAAGGGGTCAATCAGCCCGAAGAAGAGGGAAAGATGTCATCGGCGATGACTGCAAGTCCCGACGCTCCTAAAGGCAGGCTTGTTGTGCAGTCGCCACCGGAAGGCAGGCTTGTTGTGCAGTCGCCACCGGAAGGCAAGCTTGTTGTGCAGTCGCCACCGGAGTGCGAGAATATTCCCGACGAGATCGTACGGGGTGAAGAGTCTGCGGATGATCGGATTTTCTCGACCCTAGGTTTACATGATCAAGACCTACGGGGAGTCGACCGCAGGAAGCTTTTGGTTGATATCCGGGCCGGCAAAAGCCCGATCCGCATTGCCGACTACACCGAAACCGCCAAATATGCCAACCGAAACCGGTTGCCGGGGATGGAGCCGATGCGTGCGCAGGCAAGATCATGCGCTCGCGACGGTCACCCCTATCTCGCGTCGGCGGGTGAAGGAGAACGGCGCGTTTTTACCGAGGGGCAAAGGAAGAGAACAGTGAGTTACCGGTCTCATGAATTTATGGATGGGTCGGTTTCGGGATGTTTCCGGAAGTGTAATTTTGGCGAACACTCCCTAATCGATCGAGGTAAGGGTGCTATGACATCGGCAGTAGGTGAAGGGAGGAGCATGGTGTGGCCTATGAGCGAGGAGGCGGGTACGGCTACGTGGCTCGATAAGGTTCCGGGAGGACCACCTCTTCGATTCGATCCCCTTCCGGGGGGAACCGGGCAGAGGAGGTGCACTAAAGAGGAGAAGCGTGCGGTCGTAGACTACGCTTTGGAGGTGCGGAAAACAAAATTTGCCGGTGAGTGTGCTAAAGAGATCGGTATCGGTGCTGCTACCTTGTCGGACTGGATAAGGGCAGAGTGTCAAACCTATCAGGCTTTCTCGTGCTTGGACTTGGACAGTCGGGCCCTGCGGACAATCGATTACAGGGCGCTTTTGGTAGACCTTCGGGGAGGAAAAATGCCGATATGCATTTCCGACTACATCGGAGCCGGCAAGTGTCCCAAGAGGAATACGTATGAGTGTGCTTTGAAACGGTTTTGTCCGGATACGACGGAACCGTCCGAGAGTTCTTCCGAGGAACCCGTTTCCTATCCGGGTGAAGGCCCTTTACCCATCTACGGTGGACGGATGTGGTGAGGATATGCCCACCGTGTTATGAGACAACATGCAGAGGAGAGTGTTACATCGGCAATAGGTGAAGGACGGAGTGTCGTGTGGCCCGAGAGCAAGGAGTGTGGGACGGCTATATGGCCTGACAATCATCTTGGAGGTCCGCCCCTTCGATGCGGCCCCCTCCCACAAGGCCGGAAAAACAGAGTGTACACCGAGAAGAAACGCAATGCGGTCGTAAGCTATGCCGTATATCTTATTCTCCGTAAGGCTGTTTTCATGTTTTTCCCCCGGAGAATAAAGGGGGGGGGGGATTTTTTCAAGCAGGAAGGGTGATCCCGATCGCTGATTTCTTTCTTTGATTTGTCCGATCCCGGTACGGGTCGTTTCGAACTTTATCTTCCGCAAGGTTGTCGTTGTCCACGAGGGGTTGATGTAGTATACTCCTACGCTTTAAACGATCGAATTCTTGAGAAGGGTGCTATGACATCGGCAATAGGTGGAGGGAGGAGCATGGTGTGGCCTATGAGCGAGAAGGCGGGTACGGCTACGTGGCTCGATAAGGTTCCGGGAGGACCACCTCTTCGATTCGATCCCCTTCCGGGGGGAACCGGGCAGAGGAGGTGCACTAAAGAGGAGAAGCGTGCGGTCGTAGACTACGCTTTGGAGGTGCGGAAAACAAAATTTGCCGGTGAGTGTGCTAAAGAGATCGGTATCGGTGCTGCTACCTTGTCGGACTGGATAAGGGCAGAGTGTCAAACCTATCAGGCTTTCTCGTGCTTGGACTTGGACAGTCGGGCCCTGCGGACAATCGATTACAGGGCGCTTTTGGTAGACCTTCGGGGAGGAAAAATGCCGATATGCATTTCCGACTACATCGGAGCCGGCAAGTGTCCCAAGCAGTTTTTTTTCAGTAAGTTGAGTTGTAAAGGGGCAGATGCTACGGCATCGGCAATAGGTGAAAGGCAGAGTGTTGAGTGGCCTGTTAAGGACCATGATGGTACGGCCGTGTGGAAACGTAAGCTTCCGGGAGAGCCCCCTCTTCGGTTTAATCCCCTTCCGGAGGGGAAGAGACAGAGGAACTATACCGAGGCGGAGAGGTGTGCAATCGTAAACTATGCCTTGGAAGTAAGAAAAACGAAGAACATCGGTACGTGTGCCAAGGAAATGGGCATCGGCTCTGCCTCTTTATCGCATTGGCTAAAGTGGGGGTGTGAAGCCTATCGGATTTTTTCGGACTTAAATTTGGATACCCATACCCTGCGAGCAATCGACTACAGAGAGCTTTTGGCAGACCTTCGATCCGGAATAAGGTCGGTCACCGTTTCCGATTACACAGGAGGCTTAAAGTTCTCCGCCCGAAAGAGTACGGTGGGGATAAAACTGGAAAATGTCCCTGCGCAAGAAGAGGTTCAAGATGGCCACCCCTATTTCTTGTGGCCGGAGAAGGGGACACGGCGTGTTTTCACCGAAGAGCAAAAAGCAAGGGCGGTGGACTACTGGCTTGACGAGTTCGCCGGGAAATCGCTCTCGGAATGTGCCCGAGAATGTAATCTCTCTGCGCACACTCTAGGCGCTTGGACGGCTGAACGTGACTCGGAGCAGGCTTGTCCGGATACGGAGGAACCGTCCGAGGGCCCCTATGCCAAGGAGGAGTGTGGAACGGCTACATGGCTTGATAAGGTTCCGGGAGGACCACCCCTTCGATTTGATCCCCTTCCGGGAGGAAGAAGGCGGAGAAGACTCACTGAAGAGGAGTGGAATGCGATCGTAGATTATGTCTTGGAAGTAAGAAAAACGAAGTCCGTTAGAAAGTGTGCCAAAGAGATGGGTCTTACCGATTCCGCCGTATCAACCCGTGTGAGGAACGAATGTAAAACCAATACGACTTTCTTAAGATTAGGTTTAAATGGTCAAGACCTATGGGGAGTCGACTACAGGGAACTTTTGGTCGATCTCCGGGCCGGCAAAAGCTCGATCCGCATTGCCGATTACACCGGAGCCGCCAAATATGCCAACCGAAACCGGTCTCCGGGAACGGAGCCGATGAGTGCGCGAACAAAAGAATGCGCTCGCGACGCTCACCCCTATCTCACGTCGGCGGGTGAAGGAGAACGGCGCGTTTTTGCCGAGGGGCAAAGGAAGAGAACAGTGAACTACCGGTCTCATGCATGTATGGGTGGGTCGATTTCGGGGTGTTCCCGGGAGTGTAATCTTGGCGAGCCCCCCCCAATCGATTGGGTTGACGATACGTATGGGCGGCGTGCTTCGAAACGGTTTTGTCCGAATACGACGGAACCGTCCGAGAATCTTCCCGGGGGAACCGCTTCCGATTCGTACGAAGACCGTTTACCCGGCGTATCGTGGCAGGATCCGGAGGGATGGTATCCGGAATACCTGTCGAACCTTGAATTCTGAATTTCTTGGAGAAGTGAGACGATTGTTTAGACGTTCTCCCCAACAAACAATCTCTCTTTGCTTTGTCCGACCCCCGACTCGTGGGTGTTTCCAAAAAGGAGGCGGTGTGGTATTTCCTTTCCCCGTCAGTGGATTGCATTGCAAAGGAGAGGACACTGTGGCATCGGCGATAGGTGAGGGACGGAGTGTCGTGCAACCCGAGAGCGAGGAGTATGGGACGGCTATGTGGCTTGACAATCGTCTTGGAGGTCCGCCCCTTCGATTCGGCCCCCTCCCGCAAGGTCGGAAACACAGAGTTTACACCGAGGAGGAACGCAATGCGGTCGTAAACTATGCCGTAGAGCAGAGGCTGGTAAAGAGTATCGAGAAGTGCGCCGTAGAGTGTGGTCTTTCCCGACCCGGTTTATCGAGGTTGATCAGGGACGAGTGTAAGGCTTATTCCGAGGTTGCCACCGCAAAGCCCGATATTTACATCGGAAAGATAGCAGACTGCAGAGAACTTTTGGTAAGACTCAGACAATGGTCGGGGAAAGGGTCGATTCGCCTTTCCGACTACCTTAAGGCCTCTGTCGGCAAATGGGATTTTAATAGGAACCGCCCTCCGGCAAGGGAGCAGTCTCGAGACGGGCACCCTTATTTCCCTCCGGCAGGGAAGGGGTCGAAACGAACCTTTACCAACGATCAAAAGAAAAGGACGGTAAGCCATTGGCTCTCCGGGCTTGGCGGCAACTCGATCGAGAAGTATGCCCGGGCGTGCGGTCTTTTCCCATCGACTCTGTACGAGTGGATAAGTGAGGTGGAGGAGTGTGACTCGGGGGAGTCGGATGGCCCGGATCTTCCCGGGGACCGGCCATCGCCGAATAGCGAATGTGAACCTTTACGGGATACCTCTTTGAATGACGCAGAGCAATTGTGGCCTATGAACGCAGAAGAGGGTACGGCTGCACGGCTTGATGGAGACGTAGGAGGGGTTTACCCCCCTCCGAAGAGACAAAAGCGGAAGAAGCACATTAAGAAGGAGATGGGTACGGCTAAGTGGTTGGACAACAGTTTGGGGGGGCCACCCCTTCGGTTCGATCCCCTTCCCAAAGGAAAAAGGAGGAGCTACACCGGGAGGGAACGAGGTGCGATCGTAGACTATGTTGTGGAGCAGAGGGAGGTGCAATCTATCGGCAAGTGCGCTAACGATATCGGCATCAATGCTAGTTGTATCTCGTACTGGTTAAAAGAAGAATGCGAAACGTATCGGGCTTTCTCGGAGTCGGATATAGACGGAGAAACTCTACGAGCGCTTGATTGCAGAAAGCTTTTGGCGGACCTGCGGGCAGGAAAAACCTCGCTCCGCATTCGCGACTACACCGGAGGGGAAAAGTATTCCAAGGGCACCCGGGGCCAAAAGTTGAAGGAGGTCCGGGCAAAGGAGGAGACTCGCGACGGTCATCCCTATTTCGCGTCTCCGGGGAAGGGGAAACGGCGTGTTTTTACTAATGATCAGAAAGAGGGGGTGGTAGATTATTGGCTTAGTGGGTTTGAGGGGGAGGCGATCTCGGATTGTGCCAAGGAAATCAACCTTCACGTGCAAACTTTGAGTGATTGGGTAGATACGTATGGGCGTGGCCGAAAACGGCGTCCGTTGCATACGATGAAATCGCCCGAGAGTTCTTCCGAGGGAACCGTTTCCGATTCGGACGAAGACCTTTTACCCGGTGTGCCGTGGCAGCATCCGGAGAGATGGTATCCGGAACACCCCCGGTCTCACGCATGTATGGGTGGGTCGATTTCGGGGTGTTCCCGGGAGTGTAATCTTGGCGAGCCCCCCCCAATCGATTGGGTTGACGATACGTATGGGCGGCGTGCTTCGAAACGGTTTTGTCCGAATACGACGGAACCGTCCGAGAATCTTCCCGGGGGAACCGCTTCCGATTCGTACGAAGACCGTTTACCCGGCGTATCGTGGCGGGATCCGGAGGGACGGTATCCGGAATACTTGTCGAACGACGATACGTATGGGTGTGCTTCGAAACGGTTTTGTCCGAATACGACGGAACCGTCCGAGAATCTTCCCGGGGGAACCGCTTCCGATTCGTACGAAGACCGTTTACCCGGCGTATCGTGGCGGGGTCCGGAGGGATGGTATCCGGAATACCTGTCGAACCTTGAATTCTGAATTTCTCGGAGTCGGATATAGACGGAGAAACTCTACGAGCACTTGATTGTAGAAAGCTTTTGGCGGACCTGCGGGCAGGAAAAACCTCGCTCCGCATTCGCGACTACACCGGAGGGGAAAAGTATTCCAAGGGCACCCGGGGCCAAAAGTTGAAGGAGGTCCGGGCAAAAGAGGAGACTCGCGACGGTCATCCCTATGTCGCGTCTCCGGGGAAGGGGGAACGGCGTGTTTTTACTAATGATCGGAAAGAGGGGGTGGTAGATTATCGGCTTAGTGGGTTTGAGGGGGAGGCGATCTCGAATTGTGCCGAGGAAATCAACCTTCACGTGCAAACTTTGGTCGAACCTTGCACAGTGAAATCGGGTTGGGGGAGACTCAGCCGAATCATTGCGGCTTCCCACCCGTGCCCCTCCTCACATCACCACCACACCTTTCCGCCACTCCCGGCACACACGTCGTTCGGGGTCGGGTCACCGTTTTTCGCGGGGTGCCGTTGCTTTGCTATCTCGGGGTATGGATCCGCAAGCGATCCGTTTTTCCCAATGAGTGTACACGTGAGGGTGACTACCTGTTTGGCTCTCCCACATTCCGGGCACTCCCCGTCATGATACCAAGGTCGGGCCACCGGCTGATACGAAACACATCCCGCTCTCAGGTGATGATCCGGAAGAGAGGGCGGTGTCCCGACAAAAATCAAAGAAGAGTCGTCGGCAACCTCACGCTCGAGAAAACAACAGACATCAACAACTCCCGTTTCGGGAAAAGAGGTCATTGTCAAAGGAAGAGGCGTCAAAGACCGTCAACGTCGGGGCGCATTCCCATAGAGGACCAATGTAGAGCATTCGGAGTTGGCACACGTCTCTCCTTTCCGCAATCCTTCTAAGTGTTTTCCATCGTTCCTGCAGGGATGCGAACATTACGTCACGGATGGCACGGTATCCGGACAGACATTCGAGTAGTAGGTGGGGGGTCGGACTTTGCTTGCGGAGTTCCGCGGGAACGGGGGGTCGCCCTTGCAAAAATACCGTTTTTTCGGTACTCTCGGTGTACCTTGAGGTAAGGCTCGCCCCCATGTTAGCGTTCTTTCGCGAGTACCAACGTTATCTGTTTATCGTCACGGCCGTCATCATCATCGTCTCCTTCTCCCTCTTCGATGTCTACGAGCCCGCTCCCCGCGACACCCCTTCCCCGGACGAACGGGTCGGGGAATCGCCGGTCATCGGTACCACTCCCTACGGATCACCGATCACACATCGAGATGTCGACGATATCGGTCGCTTTCTCACATCCGAACGGTTCGATGACGGACATTTTCTCCACGATTTTTTTGCATCAGGTCTTGCTTCCCTCCTTGCCGAAGCCTATTTCGATGAAATCAAAGAGGAGTTCGGTAAAAGGGTTGCGTCGCATAGGCGGTCGGTATTCTACCGACACCCCGACGCCCCTTTCATCAGCGCGGAGGGTGTGTGGTCCCGGTTTCTGCCCGAAGAAAAGGGCCGGATCGACCGCTTTTTACGTGATGAAGGTAACCACGATATCGAGTGTTTTACCCTTCTGACAAAGTTGTACCTTGCCGGACGCTCCCTACCCCCCCGGTTGATGAGAGAATATCTCCTCACGCAGGAGAGACGATACCCGGAACTGAGACCGGATCCCGCACTCGTCCACGCCGACCTACGACTCTTCGGATGCTCATCCGTCGAAGAGTGGTTCGGCGCATCCTTTCTCCGATTACTCGGCAGATGTATCCATAACACGGCCCTTTTTGCCGAAAAAAAGGGGTATCGCGTCTCTTCGCACGAAGCTCTCCGGGATATCCTGCAAGCGGAGAAGAACATCACGGGACAGAACCGCAATGTCCTTCCCGACGAACTACGACACCTCTTTGCCAATCGGCTCGGAATGGACAAAGAACGGGTCCTCGCCGTAAAGAAAAAGCTTCTCTTGGCACGTCGCCTTTTCGACGACTACGAAAACGCTTTTTTTGCCGACACACACGCTCTCCGTCTTTTCCGAAGATATGCCGATAGTGAGGTGACCGTTGACCTCTACGAAATGCCCCGCTCGATGCATGTTGCAAACTTCGAGAAGACCATGAAACTCTCCCGGTACTTCACTCTCCTCTCACCGAACGGCAGGAACGGAAAAGGGATGGTCCCCGAAGGTCCCTTCTCTCCGGAAGAGGTGGGGAAAGTATGCCCGCAACTCGTACGGAAACGGTTTGCCGTCGAACTCTCCGAGGTAAAGACGGAATCTCTCGTTCAGGAGGTGAGCTTGAAAGCCGTTTGGGACATGCAACGGGATCCCGAACATCTCTCGGCGGTACGACGACACTTTCCGAACCTTGCCATCGGCGAGAGGGGAGAAGGAATCGACACCCTTGCCGCCGATAGCAGAAGAGAAGTAGACCGTTTTTCCGCACTATCCATCCTCGCCGGAGAGCCGGAAAGGATCGAGGTCGCCTTGGATCGGGCACGGAGTGCCCGGAAAGAGATCTCCATCGATGGCGACGGCATTCTCTACGGTCTCGAGGGGGTCCGGGTAGACCGAGAACTCGTCTCCCTCTTGGAGAGCGAACAAAACGGGGAAGCGGTGGCCGCACTCCGTCGTATCCGCGGAGGCGAAAACGCCTACTACCGGATCCGGGTGCTCGACAGGGATCGCGCCTTCCACATCCTCACGTTCGAAGAGGCGGAACGGTTCGGTATTATAGGCGAGATGGTCGAACGGGCATTACGTCGCGAACATCGAGCCCTCCTCGAAGCCGGGGCGCACCCCTCCCTTCTCAAAACGGATACGGGAGAGGACAAGCCTTTCTCGGAGGTAAGGGGAGAGGTAGCCCGGATCGTCCATGCCCCCCTCTCGGATAAGTCGGAGACCTTCTCCCTCCCCCCCTACTTTGCGCAGTATATGGGGAAGGCCCTACGGGACATCCGGGAGAGAGGGGGAGCGAGTTCCTACGTTATCTCGAAAAAGGAAAACGAGGGATCGGACAAGTACCCGCCCGACCTCCTCTCCGAGCCCCCCCCCGTCGATGAGCAGTGGAAACTTCGCCTGTCCTCCGTAACCATCAGACGACACCAAGATCTCCTGCCGGATCGGTCGACACTCTTCGCAATGAAAGAGGGGACGTGGTCTCCCCCCCTGTACGATAGCCGGATGGGACGCCCCTACTTCTTCCTTGTGAAAACGCGGAGAAGCGGTGAGGCGGATAACGAGAAGGAGATCGCATCGGACACCCTTGCAAGGGGAAGGAAAGGGGGCAACACGGCAAAGCAATACTTTATGCGACGGCTCATTGCCGAATGGAAGGGAGAAACGGGAGCATCATGATGCGATATACGGATTCCCACGAGTGGATTCGGATCGAAAAAGAGGAAGCAACCATCGGGATTTCCGCCTACGCGCGAGATCAGCTCGGCGAGATCGTGTACGTGGAGCTTCCCGAGGTCGGAGAGAAGGTTATGGCGGATTCCCCCGTCGCCGTCCTCGAATCGACAAAGGCGGCTACCGACGTGTATGCTCCTCTCTCCGGTACCGTTATCCGGATCAACGACGCGCTCCGGGACAATATCACCCCCCTCAACGTTGATCCCGAATCGTCCGGGTGGCTCTGCACCATACGCCTTTCCGAAGAGCCGGGGGCGACACATTCCCGGCTCCATACCCCCGAAGCGTACCGGAAGCTACTCACATCTCCTCGTGGCTGAGTAGGGAGGGGGTTGATTCCCGCATCACCCCCCCCCGGAAGTTATGTGAGAGAGTTTGGGAGGGGCTCTATTTGACGATGTACCGGACCCATACGTTCATCCGGTTCCGGTTGACAACTAAAATTTTCCTTATGACTACACACCCCGTAGCACATTGTTCCGGAACGACCCTTGGAAGAGAACATCCACATCCATGCCTGCGGGAACATCCCGACTCGGACAGCACACAGCCGGACAAGAACGAGAGTAGGTTCCGCCTTTTTCGATAACTATTCCGAATGATCAAGACATGTATCTGTACAGCTAATATTGCATGTGTTACAATGAATTTTGTAGATTTCTTCATATTAAAAATTAAGGAGGTGAATATGTCAATAATTGTGAGAAGTACGGGCAAATCGGGAGATGCGTATGCAGACGCCATCGCGAAAGGTCTATACGATCTTGCCGTATACGACTACAAAAGCCGGTGTAACCATAACAGCTTGGGGTACGAGTACAAGTTGGACGGCGGTGTATGTGGTAAGGCGAGAAATGCCGTGCTGATCCTCCATCGGCAGGGTGAAGAAGCTTTCAGGGCAGAGGTCGAGAAAATACAAAAGACTTGGCAAGGCTACATGAATAAAAGAACACTCCGGAATTTGTTCGAAGAAATGGCAAGTTTTCATCGGCACAAAGAGGGGGAATTCCACCGATATGTCGTGGCTCATGAATGGAAATGTCCGGACGAACAGGGATCGCAAAGAGTGCAATCGTAGAATCGACTATTCTTGAGAAGATGGGCGGGAAGGCTCGGTCTTTCCCGATTTTTCGGGCAGTACGTCAAAAGTAAAGAAGGGCCGTCGAGGTACCCCGGCCCGACACGGATCGATCGCTACTCTCGTGTCGGTAATCCGATTGGAAACGGGTTGCGGCACGAGAGCGGGGATACCGGAACGCTCGCGGTATGCCCCGAAGGGGCCGGAAAGGTAACCTCCTCGAGAATGTACCCGACCGCAGAGGTGGTCCGAAACCTTCCGGCTTCCGGACATAGCCGACCGCCACCTCCATCGACAAATCGGAGAGTGACCTTACTTTGACGGTTACCTACCGTAACAACACGCGCTCAATGTGGTTGTCCCTACAACCAAACAGACCGACGGCAACACTCCTGCCATATATCCTCCCGATGCGACACCCATCGTTCCTATCTTTGCGCCTGCCACCACACACACCTCCACTCCCGAACCCCATAAGCCTCCGACAAACTTCGATCCTTCGACCGGGCGCTCCGTACTCTCCCCGATTCCTCGATATTACGGGTCGGATCACCCGGAACGCCCCCATGATCGGTAGAAAATAGGATCGGAAGAGAGGGATACGGTGTGAGATCCGAAGCTTTGAAACTTTGGGAAACGATGTGAACGAACCGAAGCAGGGTGCGCTCCCCCCGTCCGTCTACACCGTCATATCCGTCGTATTTATCGCTTTGTCCGTGGAAAGATCAACATTCTCACGTCGTATGACGCTATCCGCTCGTCATTCCTTAAACTCGGTACCTCAAACCCACAAAATCCGACGATCGACAGGCTCACCGGATTTAGGGCGAGCTTCGGCAAGATGCACATCGCCGACAACCATAAGCGGTCGGCCCGATCTAAGCGAATCTCCGTAACGGCCATACCGGCTTTCGAACATGGCCTGCCCGGGTTTATACTCGATTCGGGCGGACATACAACCTCTCCACATCATCCGACGACGCCTCCGGAAACGATCCATCCTCGGAGGGACGGCGCCGGACCTCGCAACACTCTACGGCCGGATCGGAAACGATTCCCGTACGGGAATGCCCGGGTAACTCTGCCACACCTAAGCGCATCCGCTTTGCACTACGCTCACACGGTTTACTTATCCAACCGGATAGAACCCTCGCGCAAAGGTTGCATCTCAAGGCACAATCCTCGATCGAATCCCCTTCAAATTCATAAAGCCAGTAATCCACCGCTTTTTTTTTTGCTCCGGGGTAAACATCCGCCGTTCGTTACTCCCCACCGATACGAAATAGGGATGGCCTTTGCGAGTTTGCTCCTCTGCCCGGATCATTCTCCTCCCCTGATTCTGTTTGCCGGAAGATTTGTTTCCGATAAAATAATCGGGAAGGTGTACCGGTCTCGTCCCCGTTCCTGCCCGGAGGTCTGCCAAAAGCGCCCTGTGGTCGGTCACCCGTGCGGAGTAAGCGTCCGGATCTACCCCATCCATCTCCGGATACGTTTTACACTCTGTTTTCATCCATATCGAGAAGTTAGACCGGGCGATACCGCACTCTTCGGCGCACACTGCGAGAGACTTTGTTTCCCTCATCTCCAGAACATAATCTACGAGCGCCTCCTTCTCCTCCTTGGTGAATGTCCTCTTCTTTCCTTTCTGAAGAGGTTCGAATCGAAGGGGTGGCCCTCCCGTAATCCCGTAACTCTCATTCCATATAGCCGTCCCTGCCCTTTCAGGCCACGCGGTACTCCGTTTTTCACCTATTGCCGACGCCATAACACCCCTCTCCAAGATTGATGTACCCGATACGGCGAGGGAGCGTAACACATCAACCCTTTTATAAACATCGGCGACGATTGCGGAAGGTACGGATACCCGACAACAATGGCCCGGCTCGGACAAATCAAAGGGAAGAGGTAGTGCGATAACCGATATATCTCGAGCCCGTCGGTACCATTAGAAGATGCCGTAAGGTGGTTGCGGACTCGGTAATTGAGTACTCGTCCGAACGGAGAGACATGCTTTCCGGAGGGGCTAACCTCTTGAAAAAACCGGAAAGTCTTTTCCCGTCCGGAGGAGTTTCGCATCGCATCACATCCGCCACACTATCCGACGAAAGGCAACCACATCAAATCGGTAGCGTGCGCAGAAGCGACAAATTAAAAAGGCACTTCACATTATATTAGGCATATTTTGCGTATATTCCGGACCAACTCTGACAAATCGGATCCATAACACAAGTGTCGCATGTAGTCGTTTTCCTTGATCCGGAGAGGTGATTGTGCCATGATATCCCCACCGGGATTTAACGGAAGGTAATCACAATGGCCCTTGTCGTGCGGCATGTTCCGACCTATGACACGGATGGCCACCTTAAGTGCGCGCCCCAACTGTGTAAGCGCTACGTCATACCCGGATCGTCACACGACTATCCGATCGAATCGGGGCGTTGTTCGGAGGGCTACGGGGCGGATTGTACTCATTGTGTGGAATGGGCCGTATTGTGCTTCACCCCGTACCAAGCGATACGAATATACAAAGAGCTGAAAGAAGAAGAACGGGAGCATCAAATGCGTATACCGTGGAACTACACCGATGACGGAAAAAACGGGTGGAGAGATCGGTGGGAGTCCGAGGGTAGTGTCGTGTTCGGAGATCGGTATCCCACCCGGGCCGGACCCATGACAACAACGGAAAAGGTGTGCGAGGTGGCGAAAAGAACCGCAACGGCTTGCCTTATAGGAAGCACATATGCGTGCATACCGATACCGTGTTGTACTCCATGTGTTTGGGTGGGGTGTAATGTGGATTTCCGTGCGGATCCCTGTTGCCTACATGCAGACTACTACCGGGAGTGCGAGGGTGTTCCTTGGGAGGAATACCGGTGCGAGCGGGGAGGGATGTCCACCGAACACGGGGATGACGATTCTCGGTCCCGCGGGCAGTCTGCGGAACGACAACCGTTACTCGACCACCGATCGTCCGCGACACGTGAGCAACCGAGAAAAGGGGGAGGAATGCGAGTTCCGCCCTTAAGCGGGACGTCCCGCTTAAGGGCGGACGAAGAACCGCTCGTAGTGCGTCAACAACCCAAGAGGAACGAGGAGACGGTGACTACCGTTCGCGGACGCCGAACACACCTTTCGCAGGACGAGAGATCCGGCGCAATTCCCCATTCTCTCGACGAACCCGAAGGACATCGTCGCTTGCATCAAAGGCTCTTTGCCCCCTCCGGTACGCGTGATCATAGATTGGAAAAGGTGGTAAGCGGACTTGCGCAATCCCTTGTTTTCAAGGAGGATATGAAGCGTATTTTGGGTAATGAGTACCGGAAGGCCGCTCTCCTCATCAGCTCGAAAGGGGAGATCGCCGTTAGAACTGCGGGGGGCAACACCCGCCCGCTATATGCGAAAGTTGAAGATATTGAGGATGATGCGTTTCGCAGATGTTGTAAGGCGGTTGTGGATTTGGCGATCGAGTACTCGTCCGACACGGAGCCGATTGTGGGTGTAGCGTCCATCCCCTTGAGGTGGTTATGGAAAGGAAAGACCCTTTCCGAGTCCGTGTCCCGCCACAACGGGCAACAATCGGTATCCGATCCGTCCGTGGTACGTGAGCAACCGAGAAGAGGAGGAGAAGCACGGGTTCCGCCCGTAGGCAAGATATCCGCAGAGGTGAGCTGAACAGGTGCTGTCTCGGAGAGGTTCTCATGACATAGGCCGGATCCGATCATAGCGTGTCGGGCTCGTCGGTGGAGAGGGTTGACATGTGATACATAAGATGTATGTGATTGTAAATTAATATATTAACACGCAAATAGGGGAGTGCGGATCGAACCGAGTCTTATGGAGAACGTGTCGCTCGCACTATACGTAATCCGACGCACTGCGTTAACATGTCGGAAAATGCGAAGAAAATCCGACACGTTGTGTTAACATGTCGGAAAATGCGAGGAAAATCCGACATATGCGACCGTTCGATCCCCGAAAGCCCTACAATGCCTTACCTCCGTTACCCCCCGAAACGAACGTGGAAACAACATCGGTGTTGAAGGCGTGCATCGGCGCGCACAGGTACCTTGCCACACTTAAGGAAGCGGGGAATCGGCTTCCGAATCAAGGTATTTTGGTCAATAGCGTATCTATCTTGGAAGCGCGGGCAGGATCGGAAATAGAAAACATCGTTACGACGACGGATGCGTTGTTCGAGGCACAACTCCGGGAAGGAAGGATGACGCCCGACACGAAAGAGGCGTTGTGTTACGCGGATGCCCTGTCTGCCGGCATGCAAATCGCTCGCAACCGCCCCTCACCGTTGACACGGTATGCAGGGTGTGTTCAAGGATCCGCGGATCGGAAATGAACGTGAGAACGATTCCGGGAACCGCGTTGAAAAACAATCTGTCCGGGAAGGTGATCTACACCCCTCCCGAAGGGGAGAAAAAGCTCAGGGATTTGTTGACGAATTGGCAGGAATACATACACGCGGATGACGGTGTTGATCCGCTGATCAAATTGGCCGTGCAACACTATCAGTTTGAAGCAATACATCCGTTTACGGACGGTAACGGTAGGACGGGACGTATCCTCAACCTGTTGTACTTGATCAAGCAAGATCTGTTGGATAGTCCCATACTCTATATGAGCGGGTATATCTTACAACACAGGGCACGGTACTACCGATTGCTGTCGGACGTGACCGCAAAAGGTAGATGGATCGATTGGATTGTGTTCATGGTTCTCTGTGTGGAAGAGACGGCCAAGCGTACCGCGACCGGCATACGCTCCATACAAGATCTCATGGAAGAAACGGAAACGCTCATACGGGAGCATCGCCTTTCTCTGCGAAAAGGTAATATTACCGAACTGCTGTTCATGAGACCCTACGTACGCGTTCAAGATCTCCGGGATATGGAGGGAATAGGTCGTGATACCGCTTCCGCAAAGCTGAAGGCGTTGTGTGACCTCGACATCCTTCGGGAGGTGGTAAAAGGTAGACATAAGCTATTCGT
Source organism: Simkaniaceae bacterium (assembly GCA_026708385.1). GTDB lineage: Bacteria > Chlamydiota > Chlamydiia > Chlamydiales > Simkaniaceae > JAPOVA01. Next base: position 17,276 of record JAPOVA010000003.1, read on the forward strand.
AAATGAGAAACTGCTACACATCCTAAGACACCAAGAATAGACAACGTCTTATCCCGTTCCGGCCACATCACGACAAACCTTCGGCACGCTTGCGGGTCGCGGTCATATACGTACGCCGGCGATCGTCCCGTAACGGGTGCGCACCGACTGCAACGTCATATCTCGTGCACACAACTCCCTCGCTATCGCATATCCCGGAGGATCGATTCGTCCCCTGATCGGGGAGGCAAGGAGAGACGCGGGAGGCACATCTCTCGGGTACGGTGATGCGGGCACCGGAAAGGCAACAACGGTGCGATCCGTCCCGTTCCGGTAAAAATGCCCGGGAAGCATTTTCGAAAATTCCTCCCCACGGCTAAAGCCGGGGGCCTCCTTTTACGGATTCCGGGTGATTGAGTCTTTGTCCGAACGGAGAGACATGCCTTCCGGACCCCGTTTCTCTCACACGCCTTTGTCACGCCGACGAACGGATCGGCGATGCGTGTTCTTCCGATCACCATAATCGGGGGAGGGATAAGTCGCGCCACGGGAATCCTGCCCGTAAAATCCATAATACGGCGTTGAAAAATTGTCCGTTACCCTTTGCAACTCGTCCCCGGCCACCCTTCCTTCCCGAGCAACGCCCACGTACGGTCCGAAAGATCATGCCTCCCGTGTGCCATCATCCCGATCTACCACCCGTCTCCATAGGTCACTAAAATAATAAAGGCGATGATAGAGGTAAATCAATACTTTGTCACACCTCAGGGCGGATCCGGGTCGAAAGATCCTTTACATTTCCACATAGTCATTTCATCCGAGAAACATAAGACATGTTTTATATACCTTCCGAATCGACTCTGCCAAATCGGATTCATAACGCAAGTACCGCATGTAGTCGTTTTCCTTGATCCGGAAGTGCGATTATGATATAACACGCCCACTAGAATTTAATGGGAGGTAATCACAATGACGATGTACGGGTATGATGCGACTTTGGGCATACGTCATGAGCACCGTGCCGGGTCTCATTTTTACGTCAAGCCCCTGCTCGTGCCCACGTACGCTCCGAAGCCCTGTGTTGTTGCAATACCGCCTCGAATACCGCCTGCCATTCGACCCCGGTCACCCGACGAAGGGGAAAGATACGACCCCTACGCCTACCTCACTTCCCCGGGTCTTACCAAAAATCACGGGCGGAAGAGTGTGGAGGAGGAAAGTTGCGTTGCGGATTGCATGTTTTGTGCTGAATTGTGCTTCACTCCATACCAAGCGGCACAAATATACAAAGAGAATAAAAAAGAAGAACTACGGGCTAGGGTGCGCATACCGTGGAACTATACTGATGACAGGGGAAGCCGGTGGAGAGGTCGGTGGGAGTGGAAGGACGGTGTTGAATTTCTCGGGGGTCGGTATGACAAGTGGGCCAGACCCATGACAACGACGGAAAGGGTGTGCGAGGTGGCGAAAAGAACCGCGATAGCTTGTTGTGTAGGAAGTACGTATGCATGCATACCGATACCGTGTTGTACCCCGTGTGTTTGGATGGGGTGTAATGTGGATTTCCGTGCGGATCCCTGTTGCCTACACGCAGACTACTACCGAGAGAACGAAGGTGTTCCTTATGAGGAATACTGTCGCGACAAGGGGGGGAGGACATCCCGCAGACACGGGGACGGTGATTCTCGGTCCCGCGGACAATCTGCGGAACGGCAACCGTTGCTCGATCACCGATCGTCCGTGACACGTGAGCAACCGAGACAAGGGGGAGGAACGCGAGTTCCCCCCGTAAGCGGGACATCTGCAAGAGCGGATGAAGAATCGTTCGCAGTACGTCAACAACCCAAGAAGAGTGAGGGGGCAGGGCCTACCGTTCGCGAACGCCGAACACACCTTGCGCAGGACGAGACACCCGGCGCGGTTCGCCACTCTCTCGACGAACCCGGAGAGCATCGTTGCCCGTATCAAAACCGCCCTACTCACCCCGATGCGGGTGATCGTAGGTGGAGCAGGGCAGTGGATACACTTATGCAATCCCTCGCATTCCAAGCGGATGTGAAGCGTGTTTTGGGTAATGAGTACCGGAAGGCCGCACTCCTTATCAGTTCGAGAGGGCAGGTTGCCGTTAAGACTCCGGAGGGTTGTACCCACAAGCTATATGCGAAACTCGCAGATATTGAGGATGATACGTTTCGCAGATGTTGTAAGGCGATTATGGACTTGACAGTTGAATACTCGTTCGGCACAAGACGGGTGACGGCGTTCATCTCCCCGGAGCGGTTATGGCAAGGAGACGCGCTTTCCGGACCCGTCTCTTATCGGAATGAGCAACAACCGGTATCCGATCCGTCCGTGGTACGTGAGCAACCGATGAAAGGGGTAAAAGCACGAGTTGCGCCCGCAGCAGGCGGAATGTCCGCAAAAACGACGAAAAAACCACCCGTAGTGTGTCAACAACCGAGAAAGAACGAAACAAGGGGAGTGACCACGCACCGATTGCGGGTACCGAACGGAGTTGTCGCAAAAAGCAGAGCGTCCGACACGATGCCGGTTGGTGATGCATCTCTCACTTTACCCGGTTAAACGTGCAACGAGAAGAGGTGTACGAGAAAACGGCAAACCGGCCTTCCGGAGGAGATCGTTATCGGACCCTTTATCACGACTCTGCTTACTCCGGCACGAGTGATCGTAGAAGTTCATTAGCAGTCGCCGGTTTACCGAAGAGTCGATACCCTCGCAATAGGACTTACATAGTTACACTATTTTCATTTGACCAAACTAAGACTCACTTTACCTGTGCCCGCACACACAGCAAAAATGCGTGTGAACTCCGGGAACAAAAACCGGGAAAACCGTTTTCGGATTCAGCTACCCCCAATCGTGCCGGAATACCCCACACACAAGCCCGAAGAATAGAGAAGATACATGGAAACAGCAGGAACGGCGCGCACGGCACCTAAAAACATTGTCACACCTTATTCAAGAAAAGATGTATTCAAGAAAAGATTTGTCACCTCTGCCGGGTAGCGGATGCCCTCAGCTACCTCAATGTAACCTCCCTCGGACAAGCTGTTGAGCCACGGACTTAAGGAACTCGGCATCATTGCGCTCCAACGCATCTACAATAAGGGCATCCATCCGATCATCGTCACTTTTGCCAATCACTTCATCCGCAGGATCTTCACCCCATACGATCTCGTCGGGAACGCATGCACACTCCTGTGACAACTGCACAACAAGACTGTCCTTGGAAGTGCCGAGACTTGCAGTCATCGCCGACAACACCCTCTCTTCCTCCTCGGCCTGATTGTTCCCTCCCTCCTCAATGACCTGAACGGTTGGGGGGCGGGAAACGGGCGAGCGCCCCACCTCCGGGGCATCAGCCCCCCTCTCCACATCCAACGTCTTGAGATGTGTCGTCGTCAACCCCTCAGCTAAACTCTCCTCCCGCCTCGACCCGGCAAGAAGTCTGCCGAACTCCTCAACAGGCTCGGATTCGGCTTCCCCTCCCTGCGATGGCGACAGCTTGACAAGCTTAGCAGGTAGCTTCGATTCACCCTGTCGGGGACGTATATCGGATTGCTGATAGAGCCCCGTCGTGCGCCCCTCGAAAGGAACCTCTACGGAAACGATCTGCTTACCGGGCCCCAACGAGTCTCCGACCAAGTCCGGAATCCTTTCGGAGACGCTCTTCTCCGGAAAGGCGCACCTCGTTTCCTCTTCCTCAACACTCCGTGTCGGGGAACCACTCCGTGAACTTTTAAAACAGCCAAAACAAGACATTGTTACTCCTCGAGATTGATCGTCCCGGAAGAGAGTATCATACGCGGGGTATGCGAGGCAAATCAGTAGGAAAAAACGGCAGATGCCAACCATATAGCCACCGTTACCACAGCACCCCGTCGTATGGCTCCGAGACTCTCTCGTCTCGCCTCCTCGGTGTTCGGAAATGCACAGTTGTGTGCCGGCAATCTTCCACCCGCAGTCGGGGGAATCGATGCGCCGGGGTTGCTTGGCGTCGGATCAGCTTCGGAACCCGACTTCCTGTCCGGCCCGGTGACAATCTCCTCCATCCCCAAAGCATATGTTCTCCTCTCCTCCCGATCCATGGGGGGCCGGGAGCCGACATCACCGTCTGATTGCTCGGGTAGTGGGGGCAACCCCGTCCACACGGAAGAGAGTGTCACTTCGCCCTCTCTCTCGGCCGAGTTCCTAAGGGCGTCACCAAAGGGTGCGTCTCGACTCTTAGGGGAGCTTCACGCCACCCTCTTCACGCTCAGCTATGACAAGGAGGACGAATGACCGACTTGGGGCCACAGCAAAAACAAGACATTTCTCACCTCTCTATCTACAAAAACCTTCCGAGGCAAAGCCCGCCCCTCCGCGAAAAGGGGGAGACAAGACAAACCACCCATAAAGTGTCAGGCATTTCTACCGGGGGCACGGGGAGCCTGCACTATCACGTAGCCCCATACGCTTTGCCCCTCCGGTGCACTGCGCTCCGCCTCTGCCAACTCCGTCATGTTCCGCAGGAGCGTATCAGCACGCACACCGGGGGTCACTCCCAACATAGCTTTATTTGTTTGAGAAGCAATAAATGTCGCTCTCGGCTTTGTGATTACGGGGTCGGGCGCAACCTCGGGAGCCGGGGCGGAACTCGGATTCGAAGCCCGGCCACAACAACTAAGACAAGACATATCACAGGACACGCCCCTCACCTCCTGTCGGGACGAGCTTCGGAGGCAGGGCCTACACCCCCTTCGGGATACATCTCCCTGCAGAGAACCTGTCGTACGCCCCGATCAATCTCTTCCGGCTTTTCCCTCTCCCTCTTCTCCTGCAACGCTTTCCCCCACTCGTGGAACACTCGTTGTATCCCTTCATCTTCTCCCGCCACTTCGAGCGCCCCCGCATCTTCGGGAGTCACACCGGGAAAAGATTTCATCCTTCTTGGTCGCATGTCCCACACCTCCGTCATAAGCGATTGTAGAGATTGCACCCTAGGAAGAGCGCCTACCGCCCCTTCCGGTTGCACCGTGACGGGAGCCGTTTGCGACGGTTTTTCTACGACACCGGTGCGGATAACCGGCCTTCGGTGAGACGGACAACAACAAAGACAAGACATCTTCTTCTCCTACGGATAGTGACATTGATCACGAAAGAATAGCACGTGCAACTTTTGATGACAACGGACGGTGCCGAAAACAAAAACGGACTCCGCGATCAATATGGGGGTTTCCGGCCGGCCTGCGGAGTCAAAATAAAGGGTTTCTTCATAAAACCTCACGTAAGGTGGTACCACACCGCAGATTACTTTTCCGGTGACGGAGAGGAGACGGATGCAAAGAACTTCCTTGAATCCTATCACCTCTTGCAGTAAGCTCCTTGCCTTCCGGGTCAAATGCTCGCCTCCTCTCAAAAAGAGATACCTTTCCGGCAGAGACCGTCTAAACGACCGTCTCACTTCTCGAAGAGACACTCATCGGGGTCGACGTGTGTCGCAGGACACAACCTCGCCACCTCCTCCCACGGCATATTGAGTAAAGGAACTTCAACCGGATGGGAAACGGTCGCCTCGGGGGAGCTCTCGGACAATTCCGTCGTATCCGGAGAAGCCCCCTCCGATCCATATCCATTCACCCACTCGATTAGGGTCTTCTTCCGGAGATTACATTTCCGGGCACATTCCGATAACGATTCCCCATCGAACTTGTCAAACCGGTAGTCCGGCACCCTTGCTTTTTGCTCTGCCGTAAAAACCCGTCGTTTCCCTTTCCCCGGCGACAAGAAATAGGGATGACCACCCCGAACCTCTTCTTGCGCAGGGACATTTGCCGGCCTTTTGACCGCGGAGTCACCCCAACGCCCCTTGCTCTGCCGAACGCAGATGATCTCGCCGATCTCCCCGTAAACGTCGAGCAGTTCGCTGTTGACGGCTTTCAGCTACCATATGCGAGAGTTGAAGGTATTGAGGATGACACGTTTCGCAGACGTTGTAAGACGATGACGAATTTGGTGATTGCGTCCTTGTCCGAGCGGAGAGACACGATGCCCGGACCCGCATCCCGCCAACCTGTTGTCAAGGTATGACCGAGGAAAGGGGGAGGGGATCCGGATGCGTTGCGCGGAAGCGGTTACGGAAGGGTATGCGACACTTCGACCGGGATTAACCTCTTGACGAAATCGGGAAGTCTTTCTCCGACCGGAGGGGTTTCGCATCGCCTGCGCGACCGGTTGTTTCGTGCCCGTATGGGCGGATCCCGCGACCGAAATCGACCGTTCTCAACCTCTACCGGGTACGACGGCGTGGATGATAGAATATCTCCCCCGACACGGCACCGCCCCTTAGGAGATCGGGGCGAAATCGGGGAACGGATCTTTGATGGAACGGGTGTATTCGGCAAAAAGGGCGATCAGTCGTCTTGCCAAAGGGTGTACGGGATAACTCTTCTCATCCACCCGAGAGACGGGGACGATTCCGCGACTTCCCGAGGTGATGAATGCCCCCTCAAATCCCGCTAACTCCCCTACCGCTACGGGACGCACCTCAACGGGAAGTGCCTCTCGTTCGCAGAGTTCCAACACTACCTTCCTCGTGATGCCGGAGATGATCCGGCGATCGGGAGTGATGATACGACCCCCCTTGATGCCGAAAAAGTTCGCCGTTCCGGTCTCCAACACGGCCCCCTCGGCATCTGTAAAGAGGACATCTTCCGCCCCCCGAGAGCGCGCCTTCCGGATTGCTACGATGGCGGGAAAGTAGTGAATCGTCTTTGCCTCGGGGAAGGGGCGTTGGTAGATCGTCTTCGTGAGTACTATCCCCTCTTCATAGATCGTGGAGGAGTGGGGCGACACGGGATAGACAAGGGCGAAAAAGCGTCCGTCTCCTTCCGGCAGATATTGGTCGGATGATTCCCCTCCCGTAAGAAAGACCTTGATGTTCGCCTCCGGGTAGGAAACCTTCATCAGAAGGCGTCGTATCACATCCGCCACCTCGTCCAACGAAAGGGGTAACGTCAGATCGACGACGCGCGCGGAGGCGACAAACCGTTGCAGATGGTCGCGCAAACGGAAAGGATGCCGACCGTAAGTACGCAAGAAATCGAAAACCCCGTATCCCCTCAGTACGCTCAGGTCGAGTACGGGAATCACCGCACGGTCACCCTCCACGATCCGACCGTCCGCATAGACAAATGTGGTCACTTTTCCTCCTCTTGTGCCCCCCTCTCTCTCATGTCCCAAGCCTACCGGGGGTCTTGGGTTAGGTGCAATATCTATTTTATAACATTAACAACCAATAATATATGAACTTTAAAAAACTCATATATTTATATCATTATTAATCAACAACTTATAAAAATAAAGTATCTTTACACTTGATTTAGTTACTATTTTTGGTAGAATGGAGATTGTAGGAGCATTGCGGTTTGCGGAAAAGAGATAAATATTACCGCTACAAACCTTATACCGCCCGATGCGACCTCCCGGATACCCGACTATTGCATAACCCAATGACAAAAAGAGGTGCGCGTATGCCCACGTTAATCAGACTCCCCGAAGCGCTGGATAAGAGTTCCCAAGCCGATTACCTCATAGAGGCGACAGACATGCAGACGACATACGCGTTCGGTGTGTTGATCAACACGATACAACAGGCCTTTATGAAGGTACTGAATGCCGATACGACAAAGGCCATCGAAGACGGAAGCAAAGGCGGAAATAACAGTTCCGCCGTGCAAGCCGATACGACGCAATATAAGAGGGACAACGCCGCAATGAACGCGGCGGTCGCCAACGATAGGGGTAGCTTCGATGAGGCGAAAGAGCAGATCGCAGGTGATACGCGCGGACAAAAAGAGCGCGCCGAAATGGATAAACAGATCGCAGGACTTTTGTCGTATACATCCGGCTTAGTACGACAAGGTTCCAACTACGGATTACTATAAATAATTACAAAATACAAGGTCTACTACTTATGTTTAATAAAGGTGATACACATACGGCGGATCCCCTTCCCCCGCCTCATGCCAACTACGCATGGGCACTCTGTCAGGCGGTCATCGACGCGCAAAACGCTACGGGCTACGTACTCAGTCAGGACGGATCGCTCGCCAACACACTCGGTTCGGTCATGCACACGCTGAACGAAAAATTCCTCGGCTCACCGGAAGACGCGTTCAAAAGCGAGCCGATTCCTAAAGACGGTTGGCCACCCGGAACGAAGACGTTGAACTGGCTCGCCCGAGAAATGGCAAACATTGCCGCCGGTAGCGAGAGTAAGGATAAACAGTCACAGGACATCAATATTCTTCAGTCGATCTATTCGGCAACCAACGCCGCCATGCAACAGCAGACAAATACGTTGAACGGAAGTGCGCAGGCGCAAACACAACAAACGCAGGAAGATCAGAGTTTTTTGCAGGCCATGACGACAACGGCTACGGTCGGGTCGGCCTCCATGAGCTACCTGGCGACTTTGTTGCAATCAGTAATGTAATATAAATTTAATAAAAATTACGAGGTTTTTAATATGTCCGATTATGGTTTGAGTCAGCCTTCCGGTTCTTACGGCAGGCCGCCGAGAACATTGGAAGAATACGCCATTGCGGTGGCAAAAGTAGCGGGCTTCGGACAGGAGGAAAAGCTTCGCACGAAAGAAGAACAAACGGAACGGTACGAAGAGCTCGAAAAGAAACTGCAGGATGAGCTCCTTGCCAAAGAAGGACAGGTTGACAAGGAGAGGCAGTGGCTCGCCTCTCACAGTAAATTGGTCGACTACGGGTGGACGGGTGGCATGATTACGGCCGGCGGTATCGGCGGTCCTATCGGACTTCTCATGGGAGGCTGGATCTTGGTCGTGATAGGGGGAGTCTTCCTTGCCAAGTATAGACGTGAACAAAAGGAACACCAAGGCCTTCTCGACAAATACCAAAAGGAGGCCGGCGCACTGCAAC
>JAPOVA010000010.1:0-1183 GCA_026708385.1 Simkaniaceae bacterium
TTCGACTGCCATTGTGAGGGGTCGGTTACCCCCATCATCGGCTGCATCAACATCGGCACCCGATTTGAGCAACCTCCTTACGATCCGTATATGCCCTGCGTGAACGGCGTACATAAGTGCCGTCCGGCCCCGGCTATCGCGAGCATCGATGTGTACACCGCTCCCGCACAACCGCCCCACACTCTCCTCATCTCCCTTCGCGCTTGCCTCCCACAACGCACGTGCCTGCTCGTCTCGCATTCCCTTACGTAGACCGAGAGCCCCTCCGAGCAACGCGCCTCCCAATGCGCCGACTACGGGCACGACTACGGGCACGACTAACGTTCCGAGAGCGGCACCCACGCACGCACACCGGAGAACATGCGTGGCCACGGCGCAAACGCGATAGACCCCTTCGTGAGGACGGTCGCCCTCCTCCCCCCATACGAACTCCGAGGGAGAGTTATCGGATCCGGACATGATCGAGGGGGAGGACATCGTTAACAAACAACCCGAGTATCGACAAAAATACACACGCCGACGGCGCACGGTCACGATGATATACGAATAGCGATTTACATGATACCTTCCACCCGGACCATATAACAACCGTGTCGTGGTCCACGCCCACAGCCCGGGAGGGGGGGTCGTCACAAAAAAAATATTTTGTCACATCGTTCACCGTCGCGGACTTACGGAGGTATCGGACTCGGACCGGTTCCCAAGAGTTAGACCGGAGAATTCGCAACAACAGGGGAACCGAACGTTACCCGTTCTTCCCGGTTAAAGGTAGTGAGCCTATTCTCAAGCATCTTCATAACTTGTCTATATCCCCGCACCCTATCCGGATCCGGATCCGGCGAATCCGTGCACCACCTTGCCCCCATGGCGGCAAAGGCAAGTGATCCCTCACACATGCGGACCGTACACCGAGCACCGGTATTCACCCGAAGTAGCCCTTCCATCCTTTCCCGGTCACCGTCCATTGCCGCTCGGTAGAAGGGCATGCCACAGGATCCGAAGGCATGATGTATGAGCAGGTTGCATATTTTTCTCCCATTATCATCTTTGCTCACGAACATGAAGGGCGTGCGACCTTCGTGATCGCGTGTATCGACATGGACACCACCGCGCCGGAGCAATATTCCTACAATATCCGAGTAACCACCCTCAACAGCTATCGCGAAGGGTGTGCGACCTCCGG
>JAPOVA010000010.1:1193-70040 GCA_026708385.1 Simkaniaceae bacterium
AGGTATGTTGACATCGGCACCATACCCGAGCAATTCCCTCGTCATCTCCGAACTACCTTCGACCGCTATCGCGAGGGGTGTGCGACCTCCGGCATCACGTCCGTCGACATCGGCATTGTGGTAGAGCAATTCCCTCACAACCTCCGAGTGACCGCCTCTGACCGCCAACCCGAGGGGTCGATTACCTTCGCCATCAAGTGCGTTGACATCGACACCCGATTTGCATAACAACGTCCTCACGGTCTCCGCATCCCCCGTACGAACGGCGTACACAAACACCGCCCAATCCCCGGCTGCGCAAACATCGGTACGCACACCGCTCTCACGCAATCGCTTCACATTCTCCGCATCCCCTGCCACACTTGCTTCCTTCAACGCATCCCCCGTCGCATCCGTTTCCCCGAACGCGCGCCCCGATCTTGTCCGACATACATGTGCACGGATCGCCGACAACTCCCACACCGCATCTCTTGCGACATCGCGTACACGGTGAAACATGTGCATGGCTACGGTCCGAATGGAATCGGTCCTCCCGTATGCTTCCCCCTCTCGGGAAAACATCACCGAATCTACATGCGAATGACAGGCATACCCTTCAGGTGCGTTTGAAACACACATCTTTAAAAACCAATCGTTGGTGAAAAAATAATCAATAACACACCTGTGATTATACACGAATCACAATATAAAAGGCATCCTGCCACTCACACGTTCCCGAAATCGGATTTTGTCTTCGAGAACAACCGACCACAATAGAAGTATTTAGCAACCATATTCTAAAATACTCTTTTTAATGGAATGCAGAGAAATCGATCCGTCGAACGCCTCCTCGTAGAGATTCTCTCGCAAGGAAGAGAATCGCCCTTGTCTCGCAATTGCGTGCTCTATATAGGAGAATATGTCGTGGTAGTGTTCTTTTCCGATCACCTCCCCACATGCGAGAAGGGGGGTCTCCCTTTGCCGTATTCTCACTTCGGGATCGAAAAAAAACATCGGACGATCGTATGGAAGAAACTCATAGCCGATCGAGGAAAAATCTCCCAAATAGAGATCAACCCTCCCGAGCAGGGAAAAGAGAAAAGGAGACCGAGAGAGTACGATCACGTTCGGTTTCTCCTCAAACCGCGCCTTAAGCCCGTGGACATCTCCGGGATGGTGGTGTTCCAACCAAGGATGTAGCTTGACGATCAGGTTGATCGAGTCGGGCAACTGTTCGAGGAGAGACGGGGCAACCTCAAACAGGGAGGTCGACCTGTCGAAATCATTCCACGTAGGGGCGTAGAGGTAGGTGGTTTGCCTTTCGGCAAATCGAGAAAAAAGGAGCCTTTCCGCCAAGTCATCGTAGAAAGCGCGGAATGATTCGTAAAAAGCGCGCCGTATATTCCCCGTACGCACATGGCCCTTGAGGTGCCGACCATGCCCCTCCACCCGGAGTCGTCTTTCCATTTGCTCACCATAAGTCAACGCATAGTGTTGTAAACCATAGTGCTTTAAAGTTTTGTCCGAATTCCCATGCGGACAGTACCAAAACTGAGGCGCTCTTCCGAAAAAGGTCTCCATGACGGGGGCAAGATCCTTCCTGTAAGGAGCTACCGAGAAGAAGACCCTTTCATATCCCAGAGCAAGTATCTCCAAAATCTGCTGATGGAAGGGGACATGAATCGATGCAACCTGCGGATAGTACTCCCGCATGGTCTTCTGCAGAAAGGGAGTATCGACGATGACGGGACCGCCCATGATGTGGGCGATCGGAGCGAGATGGTCGATGTGGTTGACGGCGTAATCTCCCGAAAGGAGGGAAGCACTCTTACTATCCGCCGACATGAGCTACACTCGGCTCAAGAAGGGAGTAACCACACGTACGCCTCCTCCGGGTGACGGATCACCCCCCCGCGCGCAGGGGGCGTATCAAAGGCATAATCGTATACGGCGTCCTGCGTTTTCCGCAACACCTTCGGCTTACCCGCCATACGACGAAAAACGGTGGAATAGTCCCCCCGATCGATCGACTCACCACACCGGTAGAGAAAGAGTCCCTTATCCGTTTGCGGATCTCTGCCGTTTTCGTTGAGGAAGAACATCGGCTTTCGGAAGGTAAGAAAATCGTACCCTATCGAAGACATATCTCCCAGGTAAATATCGGCCATGTCCGACAGAGCATAAACGGGAGGGAAGGCACGTAGGATCAATACGTTCTTCTTCCCCTTCACATCGGCAAGAAGGGTCTCCGTTCCGAACACGTCCGCCTCTTGATTGGGGTGAAGTTTCACGATCAAATTCCACCTATCGGGCAGGGTCCGAATGAGGTGCGGCCACGCCGTTTTGAGAGAAGAAGAGTGTTCCGCATCCTCCCACGTGGGAGCGTACAACACGGTTTTCTCTCCTTTCGGCAGCTTGCTCGTAACCTCCTTCTTCGTCAAATCGGCGTAGAAGGTGCGGTGGGCAAGGTAGAACCGGTACCTGTAATTGCCCGTTCTGATGACCGTTCCCCCCGAGATCCGGTTTTCCTTGAAAAAATTGACCATCTTTTGGCCGTAGACGAGGAGGGCTCGCTCCCTCGCCAAACCCCCCGCCATGTCACAGCGATACCCCTTATCGGAATTGCCGTGGGGTACCCAGATGTTCGACACCCTTCGACCGGAGGCTTGCTCCGCAAAGAGGAGGATGCGATCCAATATGTCTCGCGGGAGGGCCGAGAAAATCACCCGGTAGGAACGGAGAAGTTCGCGGGGTAAGGCGGTGGGGCCGATATACCGTACGACCAACTTCGGATAGTAGACGGTTGCCTGCCGTGCGATCTCGGGCTCGGTAACGACGAGAGGTATCTTCAAGAGGGCGCACAGCGTTGCGAGATGGTCGAGGTGGTGCGGATGATTCCCGTAAAGGAGCCCCGTCGCCGGGTAGACGTTCATACCCCTCTCCCTGCCGGATCAGCGGAAAACCGTCAAGACTCGGCCCGGCGTATAGGTCACCCGACACCGCTCGAACCAACGCTACCGGCTCATCGGATTTCCGCCGACGGGAGGTTCCGAACGGACTTTCTTTTTCTTGCTTTCCCCCCCCCCTTCCGCTAACCTGCTGCCCATGCTATCGCGGGAGATCAGGACGGCTTTCTTACGTTACTTCAGAGAGAGGGATCATGTCATCGTCCCCTCCTCCCCTACGATCCCTCACGACGACCCCTCCCTCCTCTTCGTCAATGCGGGAATGAACCGGTTCAAGGATGTGTTCCTCGGTGAGGCCCCGAGAGACTACCCGAGGGCCGCCTCCTCTCAGAAGTGCATCCGAGTCGGGGGCAAGCACAACGATTTGGAAAATGTAGGGCACACCCGGAAGCACGTCACCTTCTTTGAAATGCTCGGCAACTTCTCCTTCGGCGACTACTTCAAAAAGGAGGCCATCACCTACGCCTGGGATGTGGCCACCTCCCTATTCCGCTTTCCCGAGGAGCGGCTCTTCATATCGGTCTACGAAGAAGATGAGGAGGCGTATGCCCTCTGGGAGGAGATCGTAGGCGAAGAGAAAATCTCGCGTATCGGAGCAAAGGATAACTTTTGGGCGATGGGCAGAACGGGGCCGTGCGGGCCTTGCTCCGAGTTATTTTTCGATAGAGGAGAGGCGTTCGGTAGCGCTACGAACGTAGGGGAAGATCGTGCGGGCACCCGCTTTTTGGAGTTTTGGAACCTCGTCTTCATGGAGTACGAAACGAAAGAAGACGGCACGCGCCTCCCCCTATCCGCACAATCGGTCGATACGGGCGCCGGGCTGGAGCGGGTCCTCGCCCTCATGATCGACGCACCGACCGTTTTTCAAACCGACATCCTCTACCGGCTGATCCGGGAAACGGAAACGATCGCACGGAAAACGTACGACCTCCGAGACCCTGCGTCGGCACCCGCATTTCACGTCATTGCCGATCACGTACGCTCCCTGGCCTTCGCCATCGCGGACGGTGCCGAACCGGGCAATACCGAGCGAGGATATGTCTTGCGCAAGATACTCCGAAGGGCCGTCCGGTACGGTCGCACTATCGGGTTGGACAGACCCTTTTTAGCCCGTTTGATCCCCCCTCTGATCGAAGCCATGGGTGCCGATTTTCACGAACTCCCGACAGCACAAAGCCGGATCGAGGAGATCCTGACCTTTGAGGAAGAGGGCTTTTTGCAAACCCTCCGAAGAGGGGGCAATATCCTCTCGAAGGTGATCGAACGTGCCCTCCGGACCGAAACGAAAACGATCTCGGGTGAGGAGGCGTTCAAACTCAAAGATACGTACGGTTTTCCGATTGAGGAGATTCTTCTCATCGCCAAGGATAACACCCTATCCGTTGACGTGGCACGATACCGCACTTTGGAAGAAGAGGCCAGAAAACGATCGCAAAAAGCGCAAAAAAGGGTGCTCATCACGATGGGGGATACCATCTACGAGACCTTCCTCTCCGATCGAGGTCCGTCCGGTTTTGTCGGGTATGATGAAGAACATACGACAAGTCGGATCACGGGGCTCATCGTCGACGACGCTTTGGTCGACAAGATGGAGGCACCCCGAGAGGGGATCGTGATCTTACGTAACACCCCTTTCTACGCCGAGAAGGGGGGACAGGTCGGAGATACCGGATTGCTCGTCGGCGGGGGGGCTTTCTTTTCCGTTACCGATTGTATCTCTCCCTTCACCGATGTGATCGCCCACGTGGGCCTTTTGGAAAAAGGGACGCTACGTGTCGGACAGGAACTCTCCGCTTCCATCGATACCGAAAGGCGCTTGCACGTCATGAAAAACCATACCGCCACCCACCTTCTCCACTATGCCTTGCAACAGGTCGTGGGATCACACATCAGGCAGGCAGGGTCTCTCGTGGAACCGGGGAGAATCCGGTTTGACTTCAACCACCATAAACGGCTACCCGAGGAGACGATGCGTGAGGTGGAGCGACTCGTCAACGCCAAGATCCGCGGTAACGGACCCGTCACAACCTGCGAACTTCCCTTCGATGAGGTGCGTGAACGGACCGATATCAAGCAGTTTTTCGGAGATAAATACGGCAATATCGTCCGTCTCGTCGATATCGACGGCTATTCCAAAGAGCTCTGTGGAGGAACGCACATTCCCGCGACGGGTATGATCGGCACTTTTCGCATCACGAAGGAGGGAAGTATCGCAAAGGGAGTCCGGAGGATCGAAGCGGTTACGGGGGCGTGTGCCGATGTCCTCTACTACGAAATGGAGGACCGCCTCTCCCGTTTACGTAATCTGCTGGGTTGTGCGAAGGGAGAAACCGAAGAGGCCGTGGGAGCACTCATCCGGGAAAACGACCGCTTCAAGGAAAAGGCCCTCTTTGCAAGACAACGTGAGCTGACCGCACTTGCCGACTCGTTGATGAAGGGCATCTCCGACGTACACGGAGTCCCCGTCCTCAGTTCCATCGTCAAGGCTACCAAGAAGGAGATGTTCGAACTCGGTAACGACCTGATGCAAAGATTGCGGTCGGGTATCGTCTTCCTCTGCCGCGTCGAAAAAGATGCGTGCGAGCTACTCCTCAAGGTCTCCCCCGACCTCGTGCAAAAAGGGGTCTACGCCAACGAATTCATCAAGAGGCTCGCCTCTTACGTCGAGGGATCCGGGGGAGGGAAGAAGGATTCGGCACAGGCGGGGGGCAAAAACGCAAAGGGGATCATCATCGCCTTTGACGAAGTCAAAAACATGCTCAAGGAAAAAGAATAAGAGACCGCTACCCCTTCTTTCAAAGCGAAAAAAACCCATCCCCGAAAGCCGGAGACAGGCTTATCCGCACGCGCCCGTAGGGAGCCGCGCCCGATCAGAAATCGAAGCGAAGTTTCAGTGTCAGACCGTGGAGGGTCAGGTCGGCCCAACCGTCATCGACCCGATCGATCCAATTGCTCCACACTTGCTCCTCCCATCCGACTTGGAGGGCGAGGTGGTAGTTGTCATCACTAAACCACGCCTCCCACCTTCCGCCTATCTCCGCTTCAAGAATATTTTTGATCAGATAGTGTCGTCCGAGAGCATCGACGTTTTTGGGGTTAACGACATCCGTTTGCTCAACCCTGTCATATTCGGTCCACATAGCGGTCATGGCCAAACAGGAGTAGAGGCTCCATTCCTTGGAGAGATGCCAGGCAAAGTCCGAACCTCCGCGCACACCGATTCCCCACGTGCGCATCTCCTCCCGAAAAGATGGATTGTCACTACCCGTGTCGGGGTAAGAGGCAAAGTAGGTCGACTTAGCCGACTGCGCCTCCCGACCTTTGAGATTCGTCTTCGTCTTAAAGACCTGCTTATGCCATGTACCCTTGAATCCGGTAAAGGGGCGCATCGTCAAATACTGGCTCAGGTAGAAGTTCCTCCCCAAGCCGAGATCAATCACATTGAAATCCAAATTCCACTCGGACGTCACCACACCGGGCTGCTTGGGTTTATCGGAAGTCGGAAAGACCGTCTTCCCCGTATTGCTCGGACGGAGCCATATGTACCGGGCACCGAGATCCCAACCGTCATGGCACAGATTCAGACCGAGACCCACTTTGAAACCGGGGGCCCAATCATGCGCCACGTAGCGCCGGACCCCCCTGCCTTGCAGACCGTACACTCTGCTAGGGTCGGACGGATCATCGGTATTCAACTTAAACGTCCCGGCGGTGGCATAACCCGGCTCCTGTTGCACCGCGTTCCACCAGATAAAATCGGCACACGCAAAGATATCCGCACCGTGCGCTACGCGAGGACCTGCAACGGGGGTGATTTCACGGTAGGTACCACGCTCGTACATACCGTGACGATCCGACTGCGAACCCTCCGCATGCATCATCGAATCCGATGACGAGTGACTTCCATATTGTTGTTGTGTATTCGCATCCGCAAAGATGGCCACACACAGGGCCCCCAAGACGGGCCACATCTTCCTAAACTTCATCGCTTCTCCCTAGGTTGAGGTCTTTTTCCTTCTAGCTCTCTCCGCATCCGTAAGATGACATCGATCAAGAGCACATCAAACACCATGGCGAGATTCTTTTTCAACCAAAAAACTTTTGCGGATGCATTTTTTCCCCCTCCGGTAAGACATCTCCCCCCCCCCGCACCTCTCGAGCCGGAGAGTAACACATCGACCACAATGCAACCGACAATCCCTTTTGACAAGGGGTGTGAAAATGCGAAACCGGACCCGTCTACCGGAGCAGGCTCGCCATGAACATATCGCAAGAGTGCGTCGTCACCGGTCGAAAAAGCGATTCATACTTTAAGAGGAGACGACCCTTAAGTCAGCGAGTACCTCCTCCAAAGCGGCGATGAACATATCGACCTCCCGGTAGGTGTTGTACATGCCGAAAGAGATACGTGCCAAAGCGAAATGCCCCTCCTTTTCAATGGCAGGTTGTGCACAGAGACGACCCGTCCGGATCGCAATGCCTCGCAAATTCAACATCGTCCCTATGTCGAAGGGGTGGACATCCTCTACCGTAAAGCCGACGATGCCTCCCCTACCCCCCGAAGCATGTCCCTCCGGCCGGCCGAAAAGACGTACCCCCTCCGTCCGGAGAAGCCTTTCGGTCGCATATTCGACGAGAAGGTCTTTCCACATCCGGATCTTCTCTCTTCCCACGGAGAGAACATAGTCGATGGCGACACCGAGACCGATCGCTTCGGCAACGGGAGGAGTGCCGGCCTCAAACTTAAAAGGGGTCGGCTCGAAGGTTGTCGACGCAAAGGTGACGTCGGAGACCATCTCACCCCCCCCCGACACGGGAGGAAGGAGATCCAACACCTTTTTTTTTCCGTAGAGGACACCGATTCCCGTAGGACCGTACAATTTATGCCCGGAAAAGGCGTAAAAATCTACCCCCGAATCCTGCACATCAACCTCCATGTGGGCGACTGCCTGCGCACCGTCGACGAGCACCTTCGCCCCGACACGCCGAGCCATAGCGACGATCTCCCTGATGGGGAAGACCGTGCCCGCCGAGTTGGTTACATGTGCCATAGCAACAACTTTCGTTTTCTTTGTAAGATACTTGCGCAATATGTCGAGATCCGGCTCCAGTCGCTCATCACAGGGCAAAACTTTGAGGATCGCCCCCCGCTCTTTTGCGACGAATTGCCAAGGCAAGATGTTCGAGTGGTGTTCCATTTCGGAAATGATCACCTCATCTCCCGGTTCTACGAAAGCTCTACCCAGCGCGCGGGCGGCTAAATTGATCGAATCGGTCGTCCCCCTCGTAAAGATCACCTCCTCGTCAAAGCGGGCATTGATCAACCGAGCCACTTTACCTCTTGCAGCGGCATACTTATCGGTGGCAACGACGGCCGTATCGTAGACGGCACGGTGCACGGTCGCATACTCTTCCGAATAGAAGCGGGAAAGGGCCTCGACAACGGCGAGCGGCTTGTGCGTCGTCGCCGCATTGTCGAGATAGATCAGGGGATTGCCGTTCACCTTCCGGTGTAGCATCGGGAAATCCTTGCGAAGCAAAACGACATCAAAAGGCGGGGGGCGCATCACGGCTCCGGTACCCCGTGTAGCCCGTTCCCGACACCCATCCGGTACGATCCCCACCCGACCGACGACGGTACTCGCCTCCGAACGCGCCCTTTCGTCGCCCTCGCTTTTCATCTCATCACCGAGCGACCGGATCTCGCACCCTCTACCCATCGTCACGAACTGTGCGAGATGCGGGTTCATGCCGAAAAAAGGGGGGCAGTTCCCGGATAAAACCACGAACCAGATGCGCCTGCGCTTCCGATGCACTCAATCCGCGCGTTCTCAGGTAGAAGAGTTCTCCCGGCGTCGGTTTGGCAACCGTCGCTCCGTGCGTTGCCCTGACATCGTCGGTAAATACCTGAAGGCGGGGTCTGCTAAAGGCGGCCGACTCCGAATCCAGGATAAGATGGCGGCAGAGCTGATATGCCTCCGTTTTCCGTGCCCCTTTTCCCACGACGACGGTCCCCTCGAAACCGGATCGCGTTCGATCGAAAAGAACCCCCTTAAAGAGCTGATCCGATAGGGTGTGCGGAGCGTCGTGCTCGATCCGGACGCAGAGATGTCCCTCCGTTTTTTCCTCGAGCAGAGAGAGGCCTTTGAGTTCGACCCGAGCCCCCTCTCCCGCAAGGGACAAAGAGACATCCCTTCTCTGCACCCGCGCCCCCCTTCCGGACAAGAAAAGACGGACCGTGCCCGCCGATCGTACCTCTCCCTGCACGGCAAAAAAATCCCATCCCTCCGGACTTCTTTCCGCCTCATCATAGTGGGAGTAATCGGCGCCCTCTTCCACACTTACGTTGATCAATCCGTTGCTCCAAAAAGAACCCCCCTCACTCCGGGTACGTATGAGGGTAGCGAAACGGGAACCTTTACCCAGAAAGATCTCGAACCTGGGCTGTACGGCGGGGACACGGTCTTGTGCACGAACGGTATGGACGATTTCAAGGGGTGTTTCGATACGGATGCCGTCGGGCACATAGATGAAAAGCCCCTCCTGCGATGCCGCATGATTGAGAAGGCGGAGGGGATCCGATTCGCTACGCATCAAAGAGGCAAAACGCTTTTCCAAGACGGGGCGATACCGTTGCATCCCCTCGCGGAGGGGAAGAACAACGATGGAGGAGGGAGTCTCGTAGTGCAGGAGGGGAGGAGTGTGGGTAAAGTCGTTTTTCCCCGTCAACCGTTTTAACGAGACATAGGCAAACCCTTCCGAACGCTTATCGGGAAATCCGGGCCACTTATCCCAAACTCCCTTCCGACAGGGGAGTTGTTTAAGGGCTTCGACAAGGGCAGTCATAACCGGTCATACCCCCTCTCCTCCAACGTAAGGGCCAGCCCCTCGTCACCCGATCGCACGATACGACCCTCCGCAAGGACATGAACGGCCCCGGGTCGTACCACTTCCAGAAGACGGCGGTAGTGGGTAATCAAGAGGAGACCTTTATCCCTACCCATATATCCGTTTATCCCCTGCGCCACAACCCGCATTGCATCGATGTCGAGACCCGAATCGGTCTCATCCAAAACCGCGAAGCGGGGATCGAAGAGGAGCATCTGTAAGATCTCATTGCGCTTTTTCTCCCCCCCCGAAAAATCGGCATTGACATCCCGCTCCCGGAGTTCCGACCGCATCCGGACCTCCCCCATCTTCTCGGAAAGGAGGGAGGCAAAGGCCTCCTCGCTCAGGAGAGGTTCCTCTTTTGCCTTCCTGTGAGCGTTGTATGCCGTATGAAGAAAGTGTTGATTCGAAACACCCGGAATCTCCGTCGGATACTGAAACCCGACGAAGAGTCCGAGATGTGCCCTCTCTTCCGGTTCAAGATCGGAGAGTTCTTGGCCCGCGAGCGCAATCCTACCCTTCGTTACGACATAATCCGGACATCCCGCGAGCACCTTGGCCAATGTCGACTTTCCGGCACCGTTCGGACCCATCAAGGCGTGAATCTCTCCCTCTCCGACCTCTAAAGAGAGCCCTTTGAGAATCGCATGTCCCTCCACTTCAACGTGCAGATCTTCTATCTCCAACATTAGCCGACGCTTCCTTCCAACTTCATGGTCAACAGTTTTTGCGCCTCTACGGCAAACTCCAAGGGAAGTTCCTTTACGACCTCTTCGCAAAAACCGTTGACAATCATATGAATCGCCTCCTCTTCGGTAAGGCCGCGAGAACGCAGGTAGACAACCTGCTCTTCACTCATCTTGGAGGTGGAGGCCTCATGTTCTACCCTTCCCTCATCATGGTACACCTCGATGGAGGGGAAGGTGTGCACCGAACAACGATCACCGACAAGCATCGAATCACATTGCGTGAAGTTGCGAGCTCCCTCCGCCTTGGAACCGATGTGGACGAGCCCCCTATACGTGTTGGATGAATGGTCGGTCGCAATCCCCTTGGCAATGATCGTCGACTTCGTATTCCTTCCCAAATGAAGCATCTTCGTGCCCGTATCGGCCTGCATCTTTCCGTTGGTCAAAGCGGCCGAGTAGAATTCGCCGATCGAACCCTCCCCTCGCAAAATACAACTCGGATATTTCCAGGTAACCGCCGCCCCCACCTCAACCTGCGTCCAAGAAATCTTCGAGCGGTCCCCCCGACACATGCCCCTCTTCGTAACGAAGTTGTAGACACCTCCCTTCCCCGTCCTCTTGTCTCCCGCATACCAATTCTGTACGGTTGAGTATTTGATTTCGGCATCGGTTTCGGCAATCAACTCCACAACGGCGGCATGCAGTTGGTTGGAGTCGTAAGCGGGAGCCGTACACCCTTCGAGGTAGCTGACGTACGATCCTTCCTCTGCGAGGATCAACGTCCTTTCGAACTGTCCCGTCTCCTTATCGTTGATCCTGAAATAGGTGGAGAGTTCGACGGGACACGTAACACCTTTCGGGACGTAGACGAAAGAACCGTCGGAAAAAACGGCCGAATTCAGGGCGGCATAGAAATTATCCCCGATGGGGACAACGGTTCCCAAATACCTCTCGATGAGTGCCGGATATCTTTCCACCGCCTCCGTCATCGAACAGAGAACAACGCCCGCCTCTTCAAGAATCCGGGTGTGGGTCGTGCCGAGGGAGACCGAATCGAATACGACATCAACGGCTACGTTTGCCAACCTCTTCCGCTCTTCCAAGGGGATGCCCAACTTTTCAAATGTCCGGAGAATCTCGGGATCCACCTCATCCAAACTACTGAGTTTCGGTTTGCTTTTCGGCTCGGAATGGTAGCTGATATTTTGGAAGTCAATCGGCTCCGCGGAGAATTGACCCCACTCCGGAGGTGTCATCTCAAGCCACTTACGGAAAGCCTTCAACCGGAAGGCAAGGAGGAAGGGAGGCTCTTTTTTCTTTGCCGAAATGTTGCGTACCACTTCCTCACTGAGCCCTTTAGCAAAGGTCTCCGACTCAATATCGGTCCTAAAGCCGTACTTATAGTCTTTATAACTCGCGAGCGATTCCTGCACTGACATGCGTCCGATCGTATCATACCGTTCTCCGCCGTGTCAAACCGGGAGCGACCGGGCGGAGGGTAGATCGGATGTCGTACCATCCCGACGTGGCGAAGGCGCGGAGGCCGAAACGGGACGGGAGAAGAGGCCGGCTACCCACGAAAACCCGACTTACTCGTCGGAGCCGGCCTCCTCAATGGAGACTCCTTCGAAATAAAACCGTTCGATTACCTCCCCCATACCTTGAGGCAACTCCCGTATCGGATTATTGCTTACGTCCGATTTCATCAGACGGGGCAAGAACTGCATTTCCCAAGGCAATCTGCTTAACAGATTATCGTTTAAGTACAGCTCCTCCAAAACAGACAATCCGTACATACCCGGAGGTAACACTTCCAACAGATTATGACTTGCGTTCAATCCCCACAACGCACGCAACTTTACCACCCACAAAGGCAACTTTCGTAAACGGTTCCCGCTTACATCCAGAAAAACCAAAGACTTTAACGATTTCACCTCCTCGGGCAACTCTTCCAACCCGTTCTTACCCAACAACAAACGCACCAACTTCTCTAACTTTATGATGGTCGAAGGCAATCCCTTTAACCGGTTCCCGTGCACGTTCAAACTGCCCAAATTCACGAGGTTCCCTATCTCCGGAGGTAACTTTTGCAACCGGTTACTACCCAAATCCAAAGAGCACAGGCATATCAGATTCCCGATCGTCGAAGGTAGCGTACACAACAGATTGCCTGCCAGATTCAAATATAACAGATTGATCAGATGTCCTATTCTCGAGGACAATTCTCGTATCCCGTTGTTGTGTAAATCCATATGCTCCAAACGATCTAACTCCCACAACTTCTCGGGCAATGAGATCGAAATGTCCGGATGCCCTTTCAGCGTAAGACGCCGAAGAGCACCCAGCTCCCCTACGAACGAACAGAGGGCGTACGCATTTTCGATGGTCAAATCGTCGTTCCCGGACACGAACGTGCGCAACATCACCCATGCTTGCTCACGTGCGGATCGAGCACGTTCCGCATCCCACCCTTCGGGGGGGGATGCGGGGTCGACACATGCACCCTGATTCATCAGAAACACCTCCAACATCCGATGACCCCCGCACCCCGGTATTCCCTCCGTTGCTTCGTCCGCAGTGTACCGGCGCAACGCATGAAAACCGAGTCCGGGCCGAGCCGTGGCGACTGCATCCGCCAACTCCGTCACAGAGGAATCGGGAGCTTCGCCGGTTCCCCCATCCACCGGACGGATCAAAAAGCTATGCGCCACATCCGACACCGAGTCGGCACCCGGTATCGAAAGAACCGCGACCCGCTCCCCGGAGTCGGATCCCGTTTGTTGTTGTCGCACACCCGGCTGCCCGAAGCTCTCTATCGAAGAGGCACCGTTACCGACACCCTGAGTCATACCCTCCTCCTTGGATTACGTTAATGATCTGAAACGACAACCTCTTCGACATCATTCACACGACGCCGAACCCTCTAACGAGTCCCCTTACGGCAACCCCCGGCACCCTCGATCCCGCCGACCATACCGACCGACTTCCCCCCCGAAGTGACTATCCGTCCCGGTCTCCG
Source organism: Simkaniaceae bacterium (assembly GCA_026708385.1). Classification (GTDB taxonomy): domain Bacteria; phylum Chlamydiota; class Chlamydiia; order Chlamydiales; family Simkaniaceae; genus JAPOVA01. The sequence goes on from JAPOVA010000010.1 coordinate 14,735, forward strand.
CATCTTGCGGCAAGCTCTCCCGTACGGGCGGGAGGCTACCGACCCTTTGCGTCATTTTGAGACTGACGAGAGACGGACGGCAATCCCCGACCTCCCCAATCCCACCGACCACATCATCGGCCGACTCCCCCTCGTCGGTCGACTCCCACCCGAAGCGACCATCCGTCCCGGTCTCCGACGACCACCTTTCCGATTGAGAAAACAGACCCCCTCCCTCGGGAGCGTTATCCCGAATCGGGAGGACGATCTCCGCATCTTGCCGAAAGACCCCCGGTACGGGCGGGGTGCCACCAACGATTTGCGTCATACGGTTCCTCCACGGACGCCTCGGAATGCCGGCAATTGTACTCCTTCGACACTTTTTGCACAATCAATTTGCTTCGGCCGGAAGAGAGGAGATCTTTTTCAACGCATCGAGAAGATCTTCCTTCGTATCGATACTCTGCGACTCTTCTCGCGTCTCACGCACTTCGACGGTAATCCCATGCTCTAAAAACCGGAGTTGTTCGAGTTGCTCCGCCTCCGCAAGGGGAGAGGTAGGAAGAGTGGCAATCTTCGCAAGTGTCTCCCTCTTATAGGCATACAGGCCGATATGTTTGTAACGAACGGCGTCCCCCCCTTCCGAACCCCTTCGATACGGCACGGGAAAGCGAGAAAAGTAGAGCGCCCGTCTCATACTATCCGTTACCACCTTTACCACGTTGGGGTCGGCTACTTCCTCTTTGCTCTCAATCCGCTTTTTGAGGGTAACAACCCCGATATCGGCTCCGAGGCTATCTCGTAGCAGATCATCAATCATGCGGGGGGTAATGAAAGGCTCATCCCCCTGCCAGTTCACCCAAACGTCCCCCTGCAGGAGACCGGAACCCATCACTTCGATCAACCGATCGGTACCGCTCCGGCACTCCCTCCGAGTCATGACGTATCTGCCGCCGAAACCGTCGATGAGGGTCGCGGTCTTCGGATGATCAATGGCAAAGACAATCTCCGCAAAACCGGAACACCGGCCGGCCGCCAGCCATACCCATTCAAGTAGGGGCTTATCACCCAGATAGCTGAGCACCTTGGCAGGAAACCGGAGGGAATGATATCTGGCCGGAATGACACAGACCGCTTTTACCCCCGCACTCCCCGTTCCCGTAACACCCTTCATGCCGCCTTCCCGGTAACACGTTCCCGACCTACCCACAACAAACAAATGGTAGCGAAGATCCTCTTTTGCCGGTACCCTTTCCGTAAAGGGGAGGGGCCGGTACCCCCGGATACCCCCCTTCGTACCGCACACCTATGTTTCGACTCTCCTATTGTGTGATACGCGTGTTGCTCTTTCCGTGTCGCCTCATGACGGCCGGGGGGATCCGACGATGCGGAAATGTGTTGGGTTCCCTCGTCTACCGGTGCGTCCCCTCGTACCGGAAGCGTACCCTCTCCAATCTCGCCCTCGCAACCGATTTGGCCTTATCGGAGGAGGAAATCAGGAAAACTGCCGAACAATCGTTGCAGAGCATGGCCATCACCTTTCTGGAGTATGAGAGGTTCGCCCGGATACGACATATCGACGACTCCGTCTCCATACGCAACCGAGAGCCGACTTTCAAACTCTTCGAAGCGGGGCAGGGAATCATTCTCCTTTGCGGACATCAGGCAAACTGGGAGGCCGCTTTTTTGGAGGTCTCGGACAAGATACCGGTTACGGCAATCAATAGGCCGATCAAAAACCCCTTCCTTCACAACTATCTCGTCCGGATCAGGACGAGGTTCGGGGGCAAGCTTATCACACCCAAAGAGACGATCTCCCGAGGAACCGCCATCCTCCGGCAGGGGGGGGCCCTCGCCATCGTCTGTGACCAAGGCATGCCGGAAAGTAAATATGTCTTCCCTTTTTTCGGAAGAAGAGCCCGGACCTCGGTGGCCCCGGCCTTACTCTCCTACCGCACGGGAGCACCGATCATCTTCGCAACCATCCGGCGCAAGGGGGGAAGGTACGAGGTGCACTACTCCGACCCGGTATGGCCGAACCGAAAAGAGACCCTTAAGGAAGAGATAAGGAGACTGACATGCGCGTGGCTCGCCATCTTGGAAAAATCCGTTATCGACGCAAAAGAGCAATGGCTTTGGTTGCATAACAGATGGAAGCAACAGGTTCCGACGTTGAGAAAGCGCCGGTATCGGGCCGAATCGATTCTGATCATCTTGCCGAAAGAATCCGTACGACACCGAGCCTCCCTCCATGCGTTGCGCACCGTCTACCCTCGCGCATTCATAACGATCCTCACCCCCCTCCCCCTTTCCCTGCCGGATGCCGAAGTGTTGCTCTATCGATCCGAAAAGGAATTGTTCTTACGAGACTACAGGTTCAAGTTGGTTTTCGATTTTTCCCGAGTACCCGGCATCAAAAAGCACTTCCTGCGCCTGAGTGCCTTCAGGGTGATCGATGAGAAAACCCTCTACAAGGAGGCGGGGAGGAGTGTCGAGCCGAGAGATGATCTCTCCCGGGTCATCGAAAAGGCACTCATCTGAGTGCAATCAACGTTCCATGTCTTTTCTCCCCCCGGTCTCTCCTATAAGAGAAACACAAATCCCGATTCGAGTAGGTACATACTCCGGCAATGGCAATATGCTTTTCGATCACCCCGGCGTTTTTCAATTGCATGAGGCTGATCTTCCAAAAATCAAACAGATTCTCCTTCGATCCGTATCGCCAAAAAGAGGGCGGTAACTCACTTGCGTACCGGATAAATTCTCCCCTCTCGGGGCCCAGACTCGGCGAGATACACACCCTCAGGTCTTCGGGAGAGGTGCCGTAGAGGTGGCGCATCATCTCAACCGCCTTGAGATAGATATTACCCACGTTCCCTCGCCATCCGCAATGAACATTGGCAACGGCCTCACGACAAGGATCGTAGAAAAGGGCCGCTTGACAATCGGCATGCCGGATCATCAGAGCCACCCCCCTTTCCCGTGTTACGAGTCCGTCATATCCGTCGTACAGGGTCCAACCGACCCGATCGAGCCGACTCTCTTTGACTTCCTTGAGAAGGGTACCGTGCTGTTGTCTCAACCGGACCCCCCTTTCCAATCCCATAAGCCTCAATGCCTCGAGGCGATTTTCTCCGCTCTCTTTTTCGCTAAGGTCGAAATCTTCCCCTTTGAGGAAAGAGGCGTGAACCACAGAGGAAAATGCCTTTAATATGTTAAATTCCAACCACCTATTTTCTATCCCTACCGTCGTCACACTCATCTTTCGATCCCTTGTTCCTTGACCGGTTCCTTGACTGAAATAATGATTTGACATGGGAAACCGAAACCCACTACAATCGGGCTCGCCTCCACCGTATATCCGAAGGAGTATAAAAAGTATGCAAAAATTGATTGGCTTGGTCACCTCTTCCCTGTACGTGTGTACCGGTGTTATGGCGGATCAGAGTAGCATCCCCCCTTGGTTTCTCGCGTCGGGTCTGAAGGGGTCTTCCTTCATAAAACGACCCTCTTCTCAGCCCCCCCCCCCGCTCGAACAGGCACCGGAGGAGGGAGGATCGGATGAGGTTGCCGAATCGCCTACCGGAGGATCCGGCGAGTGCCCGATAGTGCCGTTAACCACCACGATGCACCTGAAATGTCTCGGAGAGGGGGTATTTATGTTGAAAACCGACAACAAGTCGCAGGGTGATAAAAAAGTCGCCCTCGTCTCGACCGTCATCAAGGAACAAAATTCGGCAATCCGTTCCGAAGGGGAAGAGATCGATCTGCCAAGCATCATGACCGAAAACATTCCGGAAAAAGCCCTGGGCCTCTCCTCCAAGGCACTATACGCACAAAAACACGGCTATGACTTCATCTTTGCCGTGAAACCGCCACACTCCGGTTGCAACACCCCCGAATCCGGCAAACATCGAGAGGAAACCCTGGGGGCATCCTTCGATCTTCTGGAAAGATTCCTGCCCTCTTACGATTTGGTCTTCCTATCGACACCGGAAAGCACGATCATAGATTTCGGCATTCCCGTGGAAGCCATTATTCCCGAAGAGTGTGATATCATAGGATCGGCAATACACCCCGAAGGAGATGAGCCACTCTCTTACGATAGATGCCCCGGCATGCACCTCTGCAACGGAGTCATCCGAAATTCTCCCTTTACGCAACACCTCATCGCCACGGCCAAAGAGCGAAAGGCCTTCGAATTGCGAAGGTTCAATGCGATACTTTCCGAGTTGCCCGGGTGTTTGCAACGCAAAATATCGGTTCTTCCGAACGACCTGTTGAATGAATGGCTGGGTATCACCGGAGGAAGTGAATGCTCGCTGAACAAAAAGCAGAGACTGTGTAGCCGGGCGCACATCTTCCGCAAAAGAGAAGAGGGAGAGGGATCCTTTTCGGAGATAGAGACACAATTGGGATTCAGCCTAGGTATGGCGACGCGCTCGTGGTTCACCATACCGAATCCCTGTTACATCGCAGCCATCGCAATCATGATCATCCTGGGGACAATGCCCCGAATGGCCTTTGAGGCGTTTACCGATACGGAGATCGAATTGCACACCGTGCACACCGGAATAACGGGCACGGACGATTGTGCGACGTGACAACGGCTCTTCCGACCCCTCAAAGGAGATTAAGGGGGAAACGCCCCTACCCGTGATCGGGAATAAAGGTTCTCTGACAATAACAACATCGCAAGAGGACGATTTCCTCCTTCGGCTCGGTGTGGAAGGCCGTTTCCGCGTGTTCGTGGTTCGTTATGCAGAGGGGGTTGCGGCAGGCAAATATGCCGATCGCTTTTGCGGGAAGTTCCGGTACGAACTTCCTCTCTACGGTACACTCCCGAATCATGTTGATGGTCGCCCCGGGTGCCAAAATCGCTACGCGGTCGATCTCCCCCCGGGTCAGATGCTTCCCCTTGATCTTAATCAAGTCCTTAAGACCCCTCTTTTTTCCGACCAGACTCAGTCCGATGGTCACCTGCGCCGATGATGCGGGGAGATCGAGCAGAAAGGCAACGGCCAATCCGACACCCGCCGGAATGTGGTCAATCACGGTACCGTTCTCGATGGCGGCAACGCAACGCGTTCGTACCTCCGTCATATCTCCTCCTCTCCTCGCAAAACGAAAGATAAAAGGGCCTGTCTCACATGCGGACCGTTCTCGGATTGCGTAAAATAGTGTGCGTACTTCGTATCATCGATCGCAAGATCCAACTCCCGTTCACGGGGAAGGGGGTGCAAGATCATGAGATCCGGTTTGGCCTTCGCCAATTTCCGCAAGGTGATCCGGTATCTCGGAGCGACCTCATCTCCGTGTCTCTCCCTCTGTATTCTCGTCACATACAACACATCCAACTTCGACAAGACATCTTCAAACCGATCGTGATGGGAAAATTTCACCCCCCTTCGTCTCAACGCGTGGCAGATGTGGTCGGGCATACGGAGTTCTTGCCCGGAAATAAAATAGATGCGCATCCCGAAAAGGGCGGCCGCTAAAGCGAGCGAATGGGCTGTCCTGCCATACTTTAAATCTCCCGTCATACCGATCGACATGTTCTCCAAACTCCCCCGCCTCTCATATATGGAGAATAGATCAACAAGGGTTTGTGTCGGATGTTCATGCCCCCCGTCGCCGGCATTGATGACGGGCACCCCGGCTACGTTGGCCGCTAAACGAGCGGCCCCCTCCAAGGGATGACGCAGTACGATCAGATCGGCATATCCGGAAATCACCCGCAACGCATCCGATAGAGTTTCTCCCTTCTTCATCGCGGTCATCTCGGGATCGGAAAGACCGATCACATGCATCCCCAGTCGATGGGCCGCCACTTCAAAGGAGAGGCGAGTGCGGGTAGAAGGTTCGAAAAACAGAGAAGCCATCGTCTTTCCCTGCAAACCGGAGAGCCGGTCGCCTTCCTTGACCTTGCGAACGCACTCGAACAACCGGAGTATACCGGAGACATCCAATTCATCGACCGAAATAAGACCGGATCGGTAATCGGTCTCACGAACTTGCATTTCCATCCCCTACACCGTCACACAGCTACTTTCCAAAAACTCCCTCCACGAACGGACCTCACTCGGCATCCCCTCTTCCCTAACCAAACAATCCAAAACGGCCATCGCAAGTTGCGCATTAGTCACAAGGGGAATACTGTTATCGACCGCAAGGCGTCGAATGACATACCCGTCCGTTTTATTGGATTGTGTGGTTTTATTCGGAATATTAACGATAAGATCACATTTCCTGTTCGTAATGATGGTCTTAACATTCGGCGAAAAAGGCTCGTTTGCTTTATAGAGGCAGATCGACCCGATGCCGTTTTTCGACAGAAAATCGTGTGTCCCCTCCGTAGCATAAATGTCCCAATCCCTTTTATCCAATTCTGAAATAACATCGAAAAACTTCGCTTTATAATCATCGCTAATGCTGAATACGATCCTCTTCCCCCTTATCTCTTGCCCGGAGGCCACGTAGGCGTGAAAAAATGCCTCGTACGGATTGCGACCCAGGCAGGCCACTTCTCCCGTCGACGCCATTTCGACATGTGCCACCGGATTCGACCCCTTCAACCTGTGGTAGGAGAAAAGGGGTGCCTTCACACCGACGTAATCGATATCCAACGTATCGTACGTTGCCGGTTCGTGCTCCCCCATCAAAATGCGCGTTGCGATCTCAATGAAATTATGGCCGGTCGTCTTGGAGGCAAAAGGAAAGGATCTGGAGGCGCGTAAGTTACATTCGATGATCTTGACCATGTGATTCTTCGAAATAAACTGGATATTAAACGGACCGACGATTTGCAGAGCCTTAACGACCCTTTGCGTAATGCGTTTGATCACGCGCATCGTCTCTAAATCAAGTCGTTGCGGAGGTAGTACGATCGTGGCATCTCCCGAGTGCACCCCCGCATGTTCTATGTGTTCCGCGACCACCGAAACGACGATCTCTCCCCGCTGCGCCACACCGTCCACTTCGATCTCCTTTCCCCCGCGGATGAACTGCGATACGACAACGGGTGCGTCGGGAAACGCGGTAAGTGTCTTGGAGAGACGCTGTTCCAGTTCTTGATCATCGAATGCAACGGCCATAGTCGCCCCCGAAAGGACGAAAGAGGGTCGCACCAAAACGGGATAGCCGATCGCTCCGGCAAAAGCTTTGCCCTCTCGAATATTCGTAATCCGTCTCCAATCGGGTTGGTCGACACCCAAATCACGCAAAAGGGAGGAGAACTGTTCCCGGTCTTCGGCCCGGTCGATGCATTCGGGGGGGGTACCGATGATCGGATACCCTTTTTGAGAAAGGGGAGAGGCTAAATTGTTGGCAATCTGACCTCCCACGGAGACGATAATGCCTCCCGCCCGCTCAAAGTCGGCAATATCCCGGACCCTTTCCAACGAGAGTACCTCAAAATACAGTCTATCCGACTCATCATAATCGGTCGAAACCGTCTCCGGGTTGGAATTGATCATGACCGACCCGAATCCGAGTTTACGTAATGTTCTCACCGTATTGACGGCGCACCAATCAAATTCGACCGAAGACCCGATGCAGTAGGGGCCCGAACCCAATACGATCACGGGGGGGGTGGCGGATGATGTGACATCGTGCTCCGTCCCGTGGTAGGTCATATAGAGGTAATTCGTCGTGGCATCAAACTCTCCCGCCAACGTGTCAATCTGTTTTACGAAAGGAACGATCCCCTCCCGTAGTCGCATCTCCCTTACCCGCTCCTCATCACTATTCCGCAACGCACCGATCGCCTTATCGGCAAAGCCCATCTTCTTGGCTTTACGAAGAAGGGCAACATCGAGGGGTTTGTCCCGTATCTCATCCGCCACCCGCGCGACCGAGGCAATATGGGTGAGAAACCAAGGGTCGATGCGAGAAAGTTCGGCCGCCCTTTCCACCGTCCCGCCCCCCCTGAAAAAGGCACAGAGGGCAAACAGGCGATAGTCGGTGGGGGTTCGAACGGCTTCTTCCGGATCATCAATTTCCTCATCGAGCACGTCGGCAGGGCCGTTTTTACCGATATTCAACATCTGCACCGCTTTTTGCAACGCCTCGGGAAAGGAGCGCCCGATAGCCATCACCTCTCCGACACTCTTCATCTCCGTCCCGATCGTTCTGTCCGCAAACGACAACTTCTTCGTATCCCATCTGGGAATCTTCACTACGAGGTAGTCGAGGGCCGGTTCGAAAAAGGCAGTCGTTGTCCGGGTAATGACATTTTTCACCTCGTGAAGCCGAAAGCCGAGGGCAAGCTTAGTCGCTACAAAGGCCAGAGGATATCCCGTAGCTTTGGAGGCCAAAGCGCTCGAACGGGAAAGACGGGGATTCATCTCGATCACCCGGTACTCTCCGTTTTCCGGATTCAGAGCATATTGGATGTTACACTCGCCGATCACACGGAAATGGTCGGCAATATCGAGGGAGACTTTTCGGAGACGATGGTATTCGAAATCGGTCAATGTCTGTGAAGGAGCCACGACTATGCTCTCGCCCGTGTGCACACCCATCGGATCGAGGTTCTCCATATTACAGACGGTCAGCCCGTTGCCATCGGCATCCCTTATAACCTCATATTCGAACTCCTTCCAACCGGCTAAGTACTCTTCAATCAGAACATGGGGCGCGCAGAGCAATGCCTCTCTTACCCGTTCTCGTAACTCCTCTTTCGAATCGATCTTGCCGGACCCGAGTCCCCCCAACGAAAATCCGGACCGGATCATGATCGGGTAGCCGATACGCTCCGCACGAGAGAGCGCCTCCGGCACGCTCGACACACAAAAACTCTCGGGGGTTTTCACATGGATAGACTTCAAAGCCCGTTTGAAAAGTGCCCTATCTTCCGAGGTACGGACGGCATCGAGGGAGGTTCCCAAAATCCGGATCCCCGTCTCTTCGAATAACCCCTCTTTCTCCAGATCGAGGGCAAGGTTCAGGGCGGTCTGCCCCCCGAAACTTGCGAGCAAACCGTCCGGCCTCTCCTTTTTCAAAATCCGGGAGACGACACCGGTCGTTAAAGGATAGAAGTAGACCTCATCCGCCATCGACGCGTCGGTTTGCACGGTAGCAATATTGGGATTGATCAAAACGGTCCGAATCCCCTCTTCTTTGAGAGCTTTGATTGCCTGCGATCCGGAGTAGTCGAACTCCCCCGCCTGACCGATGCGAAGCCCCCCCGAACCGAGGACTGCTACCGTCTTGATCTCCTCCGACCTACCACCCTTCAAGATAGATCCCCCGGCAACAGACGATCACCTCTCCCGACCGTCGGGGTGCGGGAGAACCCCCGAAGAGAGCCACACCGTGAGAAAGGAACCCCCCTCACACCTAAACCACTCAACGCTTGTCGATTATCTGCAGAAATGCGAGCAAAGACCAAAGCCCGAACCGGGTAGAGGAAGTCAATAAGGGATGCGACATGCCCGACCATCCTCACCCGTGTCACGTTCATCCCGGTCATCTTCATCGTGAAAAAACCCCGAGACACCCTCCGAGAGCGCCCTGCCTCGCGATGACAAGACGGCTCCGGCAAACCTCGCCCGCGCCGTCCCCGAACACGGGGGCGACACCTACGATCCGCATACCTACCTCGACGCACCGACATCCTGTCCGAGTGTACACCGAAACACCGGAAATAGGCAAGATCTTCCCGCCATGCCGGCGGAACCGCACGGGCAAAGGCCGACCTTTCTCCCATCCCCAAGGAGGGATCCTGCGCTCCGCATTGTGATAAAGAAAAAATTACGGACAGCTCGCCACCCGTCGACGGGGAGAGGGGCGGGCAAGAGCGATTCCCTCCGGTCGCCCGTCGGGATAGGCCCCCGACAACGCCCGGTAAAACTCTTCGAACAGCCACCACGTATCGACGGGACCCGGGGTCGCCTCCGGATGAAACTGTACGCCACGACAAAAGGGTCGCCCCTTGTGTGCGAATCCCTCAACCGACCCGTCATGGATATTTCTGAAGGTCACCTCCCACTCATCGGACAAACTCGCCTCCTCGACAACGTAACCGTGGTTTTGCGAAGTCAAAAAACAGGCGTTATCGGCAATGCGGAGACAGGGCTGATTTTGCCCACGGTGGCCGTACCGGAGCTTCTTCGTCACGGCCCCGCTCGCCAAAGCCATCAGTTGTGCTCCCAGACAGATACCGAAGAACGGCCTTGTCGGATGTTTTTCCATCGCCCTCCGCAAGAGGGCAACATCTTCCTGATGTTTGGCGGGATCTCCGGGTCCGTTTGACAGAAGCACGCCGTCACAATCCTCATCCGTGTAGTCGTAACCGCGGGGCACCTTTTTCACCCGCACCGGGAAGTGGAGAAGGGAGCGTACGATGCTCCGCTTCACTCCGTAATCCACCAAAACGATCAGAGGCCCCTCCTCTCCGTACCACACAACCTCATCACTCTCATCACTCACCTTTTCCCGCATCCGGTCCGAGTCGGAAGGAGGGGCCCCCTTCGGCACGATGCTACCGGAAACCACACCCCGGGAACGCAATCGCCTCGTTACGGCACGGGTATCAACCCCGGTCATGACGGGAACACGCTCCCGCGACAGCCGGGCAAACAGAGAATCCGTGCTCTTATAGTGAAACGATTCGGAAAAAAGTTCGTTGACCACGACACCCGCAACTCGTATCCCCCCGGACTCCCACGAATCGGGGGGGGGAACACCGTAATTGCCCACCTGAGGGTAGGTGAAGACCAAAATCTGCCCCTTATAAGAGGGGTCGGTGAGAGACTCGACATACCCGGTCATCCCCGTCGTAAACACAACCTCCCCACGAACCGCCTTGCTTTGCGACGACGGGACGGCCCCGGCAAACTCCGTGCCGTCCTCCAACACAAGGGTAGCATCCGTGGTCCGCATACTCCTCCTCGACACACCGACATCCGGACCCCAGTCTACACCGAAACGGAAAAAACAGGCAAGGCCGTCAAAAAAAACCGTACGTCCGAAAACGAATAGGGGGGACGATCGCCGGGCAGTATCGAAACTTCGGGCCGATGGCGGCACGAGAGAAAGGGGAAGAAAGGTATAACATGCGCCTCTCCGTGGAGACCACGCGTCGGATAACGTAAAGAACCGTCGGTACCCCCGAAGGATGATCTCGTGCACATGTCGGCACCCGGGGGAGGGCAAGGTACTTGCGGTTTTCCCGATGCATCGTATAGAATGAGCTTCGTGGGAACATTTCGGAGTGATCATGAAGGACAGCTCTGTAGTCGAGCTGAATGATGACGACTTCGGGGAGGCCGTAAAGACCGGAGTGGTTCTCGTCGATTTCTATGCCGACTGGTGCGGTCCGTGTCGCACTCTTGCCCCCCATCTGGAAGAGGTGGCGACCGGAATGACCGGCCGGGCCAAGGTGTACAAGGTCGACATCGATCGTTGCATCAAAACGGCCGGCTCTTTCCGCATTACTTCCGTGCCGACGATGATTCTCTTCAAGGAAGGTAAGGAGATCGGACGTCTCATCGGATTACAAACCGCGGACGACTTGATTGACTTCATAAACAAAGCTTTATAGATATGGGACGCCTCATCACGTTGATCGTTGTCTGCACCTTGGGAGTGGGGGCGTTGATGACATTCGGCATCCCCCTCGATTGGATCGGACACCTCCCCGGAGACATCTCCTTCGATTGGCACGGTCGACATGTGTTCGCCCCCTTCGGCACCTCCGTCGTGCTCAGCTTGGTTCTTTCGGCCCTCTTCTCCCTGTTCCTCCGTTAGGTCGGGACAATCCGTTCACATTCCGTTATCCGTTAAACGTCCCAAAGGAAAGCCGGCCTGTCTCTGCGCCTCGTAAACGGCTATCCCCACCGCCGTTGACAGATTCAAACACCGACTCCCCTCCCTTACGGGAAGGGTAACGAACCTGTCCGGCCATCGTACGCGATACTCCGCAGGTAAACCGGAGACCTCCGATCCGAAGATCAGAATCGCATCCTCCGCATAGGAGACCTCCGCGTACGACCTTTCCGCGTGGCGCGAAAAAAAATAGAAAGAAGAGCCTACCTTCTTCAGGTAGCTCGGTAGATCATCCGTTTCTACGATGCGCACCCCCTCCCGGTAGTCAAGTCCCGCTCGTTTGAGACTCCGATCATCGGTGCGAAACCCCAAAGGACGTACCAAAACGAGTTCGACGCCGGTAACGCTACACGTACGGATGACATTCCCGGTATTCCAAGGAATTCGGGGGCGATACAATATGACGCGCATCGAACACCGGACACCTACTCGGATTCTGCCGACACCCTTTCCCGCACACTCTCCTCGGCAGGGGGCCCCTCGGCAGAAGAACGCGCGGTCGCAGACCCGACCTCTTCTCGAACGGGAACGTGGGCTTTAAGCACTTCCACCTCGAAGATCAGCAGAGTGTTCGGTGCCAAGTAGGTATCCGTACCGAACCCGATCGAGGGGTGAATGTAGAGAGTGCGCCTTTCCCCTTCCTTCATGCCGACAACTCCCTTGCCGAACCCGGGAATACTACTTCCCAGAGGGATCGACTGTTCTTCCCCCGAAGCGGTAAAGAGTTTTCCTCCCGGGAGACGCCCCGTGTAACGGAGCATCGGAGAGTGATCTTTTTCTACGACGGCACCCGAACCCTCCCTGTCGACCCGGTATTGCAGACGACCCGGGTCGGCCTCGATCACCCCCTCCTTTGCCCTATTATCGGCAAGGAAAGCCTCCGCCTCTTCAAGATTTTTACTTGCCAAACGCGCGGAGGCCTCCTCCCGCATCGTCCCCACGATACGCATGCACTCCGTCTCATCCATGGGAGCCTCCTTGCCGTCAAACGCATCCCGCAACCCTCGCAAAACCTCCTCTCCGTCAACGGACGATCCCATAACATCGAGATTCTTCTTTACGAAGTGTCCGATGGCCCGAGAAACCTTTTTCGTATCGAACTCCTGCTTTTCGGTATCGGAAGTGGCGGGCACGGACTCGGGCTGTTCCTCGCCCCCGTATGCCGATGCAAAGAGCACGGCAGAAAGTAAAATAGAGTAACGTTTCCCCTTTCGTTGCATAATTCATCTCTCCTCGCGTAGGGTTATGAGACACCTCATTTTATTACGTCATCCGATTACATCCAATTGATTTCTTTAGGATCGGCCTCGAGTTCGAGTGCACGTAGTTGAGCGGAGGCGACGGAAGAGGGACAACGCATCATCAAATCACTTGCTTTTTGTGTCTTGGGAAATGCAATCACGTCCCGTATATTATCGGTCCGGGCGAGGAGCATTAAGAGCCGATCGATACCGATCGCAATGCCGAGGTGGGGTGGAGTGCCGTATGCGAGAGCTTCGGTGAAAAATCCGAACCGGCTCCGCACCTCTTCTTCCTCCAACTGCAAAGCACGAAAGATCTGCGCCTGCAACAACGGGTCGTGAATTCTTCGGGACCCCCCGCCGATCTCGTAACCGTTCACGACAATGTCGTAAGCAAGCGACCGTACCCGCAGGGGATCCGAAGCAATCTTATCGATATCTTCGTCATGAGGCGCGGTAAAGGGGTGGTGCATGCTCGTCGGCAAGCCGGTGATCGCATCGCGTATGAAGAGAGGGAAGTCGACAACCCATACGAAAGCGTAGCGATCCGGATCGATCAGATTCCTATCCTTGGCGATCAGACGACGCAGATGATCCATGGCCTGATTGACGGTTGCCTCATCAGCCGCCGCGAAGAAGAGTAGGTCCCCCCTCCCGGCCCCCGTCCTCTTTTCCATCTCCTTGAGGAGGGCCGGGGTGAAGAATTTGGTAATGCTCGAGTGCAGTCCCTCTTCCCGACACCTCATCCATGCAAGCCCCTTCAGACCGAACGTGCCGACAAATGCGGTATATGTTTCGATCTCCTTACGAGAGATGTCCTCTCCCCGCTTCACACATAAGCACTTTACGGTACCTCCGGTTGCGAGTTGCTCGCGAAATACGGAAAACCCGCAGGTCGGTAGCACGGCATCCAAGCAGACGAGGGGCATATCGAACCGCAAGTCGGGACGATCGGTACCGTATCGGTCGACGCATTCTCGATAGCTCATCTTCCGGATCGATTCGGGGATCTTCGTTTCGAGGTGGGTGGAAAAGATCTCGGCAAGGTAATCCCGGATCAGTTGCCACAACGTTTCGGGTCGCTCAAAGCTCATTTCGATATCGAGTTGGGTAAACTCGGGTTGTCTGTCGGCACGCAGATCCTCATCCCTAAAACAGGGAGCAATCTGGAAGTAGCGATCGATCCCCCCGACCATAAGGAGTTGTTTAAAGATTTGGGGAGACTGGGGTAATGCGTAGAAATTACCCGGGTAGATACGAGAGGGGACGAGGTAGTCGCGCGCCCCTTCGGGGGTTGACTTACCCAAGACGGGCGTTGTCACCTCGATAAAGTGCCTCGCATCAAAAAAATTTCTCGTACCGAGCATCACCTCGTGGCGTAGTTGCAAGTTGTGAGAGATATTCGGTCGGCGCATATCGAGGTACCGGTATTTCAGCCGGATCTCCTCGTGGGTCTCGGTCACCTCGTCGCAAACGGAAAAGGGGGGTGTCTTCGCCTTGGCACACACCGTGAGATCGGTGATCTCTACTTCAATCTCTCCCGTAGCCAGTTTGGAGTTGGTCAACCCTTCCCCCCTTCGTCGCACCCGACCCGAGGCCGATATCACCCATTCGGAACGGAGCTTGGCTGCCAGGGAGTGAGCACTTGCGGACACTTCCGGATCGAATAGGAGTTGTGTGATGCCGTACCGATCCCTCAGATCGATAAAGATCAACCCGCCATGATCGCGCCTCCTATGGACCCATCCGGAGAGGGAGACGGTGGTACCTACGTCCGACTCTCTCAGCTCATGACATAAATGCGTCCTGTCATACCCTGCATTCATGACTTTTTAAAAAACGAAATGATATTTTTCAACTCGACATATACGACTTCTTCCGTACCCATATTTTTGATCTGCGCCTTCTCGCTACGTAGTTCCTCCTCACCTACGATCACGGCATATCCGGCTCGGACCCGGTACGCCAGTTGCAATCCTTTCCGGATTTTCGCACAAAAACAGACCTCGGCACTGATCTCGGCATGACGGAGAGAGTAAAGATAAGAGAGACATGCCTCCTGCGCCACGGTCCCCAAGAGGATTAAACAGACCTCAGGCCCCTCCGGCTCGGGAAAGAAGCACTTCTGCCTCTCCATGGTCTGCAGGATGCGCTCCATCCCGGTCGAATAACCGACCGCCGGGATCGGAGGTCCCCCCAAGAGGATGGAAAGTCCGTCGTAACGCCCCCCTCCCCCTATCGCATTTTGCCCCCCCGGTACATCCGATATGACCTCAAATACGGTTCTATTGTAGTAATCCAGACCACGCACGAGTTTCGGTGTAACCTCGAAAGCAATCCCCCCCTTTGTAAGCAATGTGCACACCGTGTCAAAATGCCGTTTACTATCGGGATCCAACATGTCGGTAATGGCGGGCGCATCGGTCAAAAGGGCCTGTTCCTCTTCGTCTTTCGTGTCCAAAATGCGGAGGGGATTTTTATCGAAACGAACCCGGCTCTCCGGAGAAAGGGAGGAAAGGTGGGGGCGTAGAAACGTACGTAAACTCTCCGCGTACCGGATTCCGGTCTCACCGTCACCGAGGGAGTTGAGCATCACCTTCAAATGCGAAAGACCGAGTCGCCTGTAGAGCTCGAGAAGCATATCGATCGCCTCGAAGTCCCTTTCGGGAGAAGGATCGCCGATCGCCTCAACGCCGAATTGGCGGAATTGCCGAAACCTTCCCGCTTGCGGTCTGTCATGGCGAAAAAAGGGGCCGATATAGAACAACTTCCGACATCCCTCCAACATATCGAGCCGGTTCTCGATCACCGACCGCATAACGGGCGCCGTCCCCTCCGGACGTAGCGCCATCGACCGTCCTCCCTTATCCGAGAAGAGGTACATCTCCTTGGAAACGATGTCGGACGCTTCACCCACGCCACGCACGAAAAGGTCGGCCTGTTCGAAAAGGGGTGTGCGTATCTCCGCAAAGCGATAATCAAAGGCCAAGGCACGAATCGTCCTCTCCAAGTGGTGCCACCGATCCGACTGTTTCCACAGGTTTTGCGGTTTGGGCTCGACGGGCAAAGAATCAAACGTCCCCCTCGGAATCCGGTACTGCGCGGACATCGCTCTCGTCCTCGGCAACAACCCCTTAACACGGCACTCCATCTTACTACGATCCCGCCTTTCCCATCTAACGAAAACTTCCCCACCACCGGAAGTGCGCGGACAAAGTCCGACACCCGTCCCGCCTACTCCCGAATCACCATGCCCCCCCGAATACATCCGCAAAAACCGGGAGGGATCATCAACGCACGGGACGAGAGGAGAATCGGATGAGTTCGACGAAAGAGAGGAGGCCGAACAGGATGAAAAAGAGATACGAGGGGTCGGGAATCGAAAAGTGCAACACCACGAGGATCAAAGAGCAAAACTGAGCGGATGTCATGACCTTCCCCCAACGGTACGACCGGATCCGGAGTCGCTTCCAATCTCCGTTGAGCCGGAAGTAGATCATAAACACGAAGAGAAACATGTCGCGGGTCATCATCGTCCCCGCCTGCCACACCTTTATGCGCCCTTCCGTCACCAACGTCGCCAGAGCGACGTAGACAAAAAACTTGTCCATCAGAGGGTCCAAGACCGCCCCCAGGCGGGAGGTGCATCGATAACGACGGGCGAGATAACCGTCAACACAGTCGGTCAATACGGCCAAAACCACCGTCACTACGCGCAACACCGCATTATCGATCACGAAGAGAAGAGCTAAAGGTGCTCGCAAAAAAGAGAGGCTATTCGAGGGATTCAACATGCTCCGATTATTCCTTATACCCGGCGCTTCTTCTGTTTTTTATACCAAACCAAGCCAATTACAGCCAGGGAGAAGCACAAAAAGAGCGCCATGCCGAACATCCCAAGATGACGTGTCGGTAAAGGGCAACTCTGCGCCATCCGGTAGAAGGCTGCGAAGACCACGGTCCCCCACACGGTACACGCCAACGCATCGTAGAGGACGAACTTGCCGAAGGAGACGCGACTCATCCCGGCCGTCATAAAGATGCAGTTACGCACACCGAAAGGGATGAACCGACCCGCGAGCAAGGCCCAAAAACCTCCCTTCCGATACAAGCTCCGGATCCGGATCAGGCGACTTTCGGACAATCTGTCGGCAAAAAATCTCACCGAAAGGAGCCTGCGACCCAACAAACGCCCGATTCCGTAGGCAATCCATGCCGAAAGGGAGGCACCCACTATGACGCTTACGTACAGGTAGTACAGATTTTCGGGAACCACCGTCGCCGCTAAAATAGCACTTGTAGCTACGATAAGATCGAGGCTAACGGGCACGTTACATCCGGCAAGGAGGGTGAGTCCGAAGACAATCCAATGAGCATACCCGGCATGAGCAACAACATATTCAAGAATGTTATGGCAACAACTCATAATCTATGAGAAATTTAATTTATTCTCGACGCCCCCCATTTTAAGAAATAAAGTCCCTTTCATGCAAACAAATTGTGCCGAACCCGGGGCGGTCACCGGAATCGTAAAAGAAAAATTCCTCTGCTTTAGCAAAAGAGATGAACCGATACGAGGCTTTCTCGATATGTCGGGACCCCCTCCCGATCATGAGGCTGAAGATGCCTCTCCGGCACCGTGGGGAGACTCAGACATCTCCACGGCCCTTCGCGTCCGTCGCACGGCCTCCGGTAACGCCTCGGAGAAAGGCCTCTACCCGTTTCCTTCGCCCCCCCGGGCGAAAAAATCACCCGAAGAGAGGAGAAGGTCTGTGTTCGGGGGAAGGGTAACTCCCGCGCATCGGCTCTACCATCGAAGATCACCGTAGCACACATACCGGCCTCCCCCGGCAAACGGTCGAGATCGGTGATAAATGCTTCCCGCATACCGGAAAATGATCCCCCCTCCTCCCTGAGTAAGGCAAAAAAAAAAGGTTGTAACCGTCGATAATCCGTCGATAATATAGTTCACAAAAGGGCTCTTTTTCGTAAACGACCGATGGCGGATAGTAATTTATCCAACGCCTTCCTTCTGTGGGAAACCCTATTCTTTATCTCCTCTCCCATCTCCGCAAAGGTCTTTCCGTAGCCATATTTCCTGAAGAGGGGGTCGTAGCCGAACCCGCCCCCCCCTCCGGGAGTTGTGATCAACGTGCCGAAACAACATCCCCGCACTTCGGCCCGGATCCCCTCGGGAGAGGCAAGAGCCATGGCACACACGTAGTACCCTTTCCTCTCCGATTCGTCGATTTTCTCCAGCTCTTCGAGAAGCTTGACCCGGTTTTCCTGATCGCCGGCACCCTCTCCGGCATAACGGGCACTGCGAATGCCGGGAGCGCCACCCAAAGCCGGAACCACCAAACCCGAATCATCGGCCAACACCCATTCTTTCAGCGCGGAGGCGGCCGACAAGGCTTTCAAAGCGGCATTTTCCTCAAACGTCTTCCCTCTCTCTTCGGGAACGCGGTAGTCGGGAAAATCGTGCAAGGTCAGAATATCCGAAGGAAAGTGCGCCCTCAATACGGCGCGAATCTCCCGTACTTTATGAAGATTTGTCGTCGCAATGAGCAACCTCGTCATAGGATTCGTCATAGCCGGCTCTACCGATCAAAATAGTTGGACAAACCAACGATCGTGAAGGGTTTGCCTCGGATCTTTACCTTATCCCCCTCCTTCTTACCGATCATGGCACCGGCGAGTTTGGACTGAACGGAAAGGATGTTTTTCTCGGGATCAACGTCCCACGGTCCGAGAAACGTGTAGGAGAGCGATTCTCCCTTTTCCCCTTTGCACTCTACCACCACGCCGAAACCGACCGCGCCGGCATCGACATCGCCTTTCGTCATAGGACGAGCCTTTTTGAATTGCTCCGACAACATCCGCAATTCGCCCTGTAACCGATCGCGCCGTTCGAGAGCCGCTTTAAACTCGGCATTCTCCCTCAAATCTCCGAGGGCTCGGGCAGCTTCGATCTCTTTGGCATTCTCCACCGTTTCCACGGTTGAAATGGTGTGAAGCCTCGACCGGATCTTTTCATACCCCTCCGTAGTGGTCGGAATGAAGTCTTCTTCGGGTCGCATACTCCTCTCTCCCTGTGCCAAGGAAGGGTGTACCACCTCGGCTAACGAGCGCAAGATCTTGAGATCATGATCGCTCAAGCTGTGACACTTCGTTGCCAGAAGGAGAAACTCCCGTACGGTCTCTATCCGAGTATGTTCGAAGATCTTTCGCACGTTGGCATACCGACCTCCCGTCAGGAAGGTGTGCATTTTCTTCATCAAATCTCGATACGTACCCGACTGTTCCAGCAGACTTAAGAGGATGAAAAACGACTCGAAAAGTCGTTCCTTCCCACTCCGGTCGGCAAAAGGAAGATCGGGAGATTCCATCACACGTTTAAAATACCAGAGTAGCGCATACGGGTAGCGCATGGGAAAATTCAGCATCTCCTCCAATTTGCCGACTACTCCGTCCCTCTCTCCCACCGCGAGGAGTTCGGACAAGAGGTAATCTCTAAGGGGATTTTGATCAAGAGATAGGAGCAGATTCAAGAACAGCTCTTTCCAGTCATCCCGGTATGAACGGATCACGACAAGGGCCCGCTTCTTAAAAGCAACGATCCCGATCGTCGCAACGACATCATCGGGTGCTACCAATCGCCTGATCAATTCGTGCACTTGTTCTCCCTTCTTGTCGGCACCCGAATCCTGCAACAAAAAGTAGATCTGTAAGGCAACGGCATCGGAGAGTTCCTCCATCCTGAGAAAGGCCTTCAGCTTTTCCTCCAAACCCGTACGAAGCTCCTCTTCTTTCAACACCGAGGGAAAATCGCGCAGAAAGGTGTAAACGGTTCCGATGACTTTTTCCGGTTTCGAGTCGGCTTCCAGAGCTTTGCGAAGGATCTCTTTGTGCGATATCTCCGCCTCTCTCAGGCGAAAGGGGGCACGCATATCTTTCGGGACTTCAATAAAGGTGCTCTTTTTAATCTTCGTCCGAGTCGTCTGCCACCACCTTGCCCACTCTTCTCCCGGAATCACCAAATCGTGCAGCTCTTCCTTAATCTCGGCAGCGGTAAGGGGGCCCAGATCCCGGAGCAAGATCCGAATCACATCGACGGAATCCCTCCTCGCGTGTGCTTCGAGCTCATCCGGCTTACCGAAACGTAGGGCAAGAAAATGGTCGCCGGAAAGGGGGGTGAGGGTCTTGAAGGCATTTTGAAAGGAGAGATCCTTGCATCCCGAAACATAGTCGAATTCCAACGCCAACTGCTCGCGAATAAAGGAGATCTCCATGATCTCCCCCACACCCCACCCGGCATTGTGAAAAACAAAACTACCCTTTTTCATATGAGTGAGAAGTTCGTAGTTGGAGACGGCTCCCTGAAATTCCTTGCCGTCCCTCAGGCCGATCAGACGGACCTTATCTTGAAAGTAGGGATCGTCCGGATACTTTTCCGTCAGATAATCGAAAATCCTTCGTCCTAAATCGGGAGTGTTTGTCGTGACCAAGTCGATGATCAGCTTGAACACGTCGTGCCCTACCTCCGTCCCCTTCAATCTCTCCCAAAGTGCCAACCCCTTATCCACATGTCTTCCGAAGGGGACGGCCAGAGGAGCCACCTTGGCTTTTTGCAGAACCAGCTTCAACTCTTCCCCATCCGCCTCATCGCCGAGACAGTATTCTTCCCAGAGTGCCAAGAAGGCGGGGTAGTCATGGTTGGCCAGATGCTTTTCGAACTGTCCCAAATAGTTCATCGCCATGCAAAACGCCCGTAAGATGTTGCCCGAAACAATTATAGGGCTCCCTCTCTTAAACCGCAATTGTTCCCGAAAAACTTCTCAAAAAATGAGTTCGCAGGGCATGGAGGATCTCTCATCCATCGGATTTTTTGCTTTTTCAAATTCCCCCTTACGTGTTTAATGCAGTCCGTGTGAGAAGCCTCCGAAGGAAACCCCATGACCGCCACCGAAAGTGCTCCGTCGCGATCATTCGTCAGACGACGCCTACACTCCCTTCTGGGTCTTTGGATCGTACTCTTTCTGATCGAACACCTTCTGACCAATTCGCAAGCGGCCCTCCTGATCGGCCAAAACGGAACGGGGTTCATCCGTTCGGTAAACGTCCTCAAACACCTTCCCTATCTCCCCGTCATCGAAATCGTTCTGCTCGGCGTACCGATCCTCTTGCACGGCGTTTGGGGGATTCGTTTCCTCCTCACGTCGAAGTCGAACGCCTACCGCCGAGGCAAACACACACCCCACCTCCCGGAATACGGTCGCAACCATGCCTACGTTTGGCAAAGGATCTCCTCTTGGATCTTGGTCGTGGGATTGATCGCACACGTGGGATATATGCGCTTCCATGCCTATCCCGTAGAGGTCAACCTCGGAAAGGAGAGTTACTACTCCGTCCGGGTCGGATTAGACCCGGGGTTATACACGGTGGCCGACAGACTCGGTGTCGAACTCTACGATACCGATCGGATCAAGCGGGCCGAAGAAGATTTCCGGGGGGCCGAAAAGGATCTGAAGAGTATGGAGGCGCGGGTACGCGCCATCCGGGAGAGGGGAGAAGCCCCTCTCTCCTACGACTCCCGTGATGCCGACCTTCTCAAACACTATCGGGAACTCGAAGATCGAAAGGCTCGCCTCAACGGACTGACGAAACGAACCCTTACCGAAGGGCAGGTCATAGCGGAGGCACCCGATTTCGGAACTGCCATGCTCCTCGTCGTGCGCAATGCGTTTCGTAGCCTTTTTACGGCCATCCTCTACACGATCTTCGTCATAGCGGCCGTCTATCACGCCTTCAACGGTCTGTGGACCTTCATGATCACGTGGGGTATCGTGTTGAAGATGCGCTCCCAATCAAAAGCGGTAAACCGGTGTATCGGCATCATGATCGTGATCGGCTTGTTGGGACTTGCCGCCATCTGGGGTACCTATTTCGTCAACTTGAAGGTTTAAAAGGTGTAGCGAGACGTTAAGGATGCGGGAGAAAACAGTCATCGTAGTCGGGGGGGGGTTGGCGGGCCTTGCCGCCGTAATCCGCCTTGCCGAAAAGGGATGTGTCGTCAAATTGATCTCGGTCACCCGAGTCAAAAGATCCCATTCGGTCTGTGCACAAGGGGGGATCAATGCGGCAATCGACATAAGGGGAGAGGGAGATTCGCCGACGATTCATGCATACGATACGATCAAGGGGGGGGATTTTCTTGCTCATCAGCCCCCCGTCTTGGAGATGTGTATGGCCGCACCGGCAATTATCCGGATGTTGGACAGGTTCGGGTGTACGTTCAACAGGACACCCGAGGGCGATATTGCCTTTCGCAGATTCGGAGGTACCCTCTACAATCGGACCGCATTTTGCGGCGCGTCGACGGGACAACAACTGCTCTACTCGCTCGATGAACAAGTGCGCAGATTCGAAGTGGAGGGGCGGGTAGAGAAATACGAACACCATGAGTTTATGCGTCTCGTGCAGGATGACGAGCGCATCGCACGCGGCGTGATTCTCATGAATCTTCGCACGTTGGAACTCAGCGCAATGAGGGGAGACGCCGTGATCATCGCTACGGGGGGGCCGGGTCTCATTTTTAAGAGATCGACCAACTCGACATTTTGCACGGGCGCCGCCATCGGACGCCTCTACATGCAGGGCCTCAAATACGCGAATGGCGAGTTCATCCAGATCCATCCCACGACGATTCCGGGATCCGATAAGATGAGGCTGGTCTCCGAATCGATCAGAGGGGAGGGGGGACGCATTTGGGTCTACGGAGACTCCTCCAAAAAAATAGAGACCCCCCGGGGAGAACGCATCCCGTGCGGTGAAACCGGCAAACCGTGGTACTTTTTAGAGGAGCTCTACCCCGCTTTCGGCAATCTCGTACCGCGCGATATCGGTGCACGAGAAATTCTCAAGATCTTCGAATTGGGCCTCGGTGCGGACGGCAAGGAAGAGGTCTTTCTGGATGTCACCCACCTTCCCGAAAAGACGCTGCATAAATTGGAGGCGGCTCTACATATCTACCTGCGCTTTACGGGAGACAATCCCCGCAAAGTTCCCATGCGTATCGCCCCCGCCGTCCACTACTCCATGGGGGGGGGCTGGGTTGACTGGCCGGCAGCCGACGACCCCGACAGAAATGACAGATTCAGGCAGATGAGCAATCTGCCCGGTTGCTTCGTCGCGGGTGAAGCGGAGCACCAATACCACGGAGCCAATAGGTTGGGGGCCAATTCCCTTCTCTCCTGTATCTTCGGCGGACTCGTATCGGGGGTAGAAGCCTCCCGGTACGCAGATCGGTTGTCGGCTCTCTCCGACGAGACCCCCGAAAAGCATTTTGCACATGCACTACGACAGGAAGAGCAATATAGGAATGAGCTATTCAATAGAAAGGGGAAGGAAAACGTACACGATCTACACGAGGAACTCGCCGCATTCATGGTCCGCCACGTAACGGTGAAGAGAAATAATAGGGATCTCCGGAAGACATTGGTTAAGATCAAAGAGATCCGGAAACGGTATGAATCGATTACGTTGGGAGATCAAAGTCGATTACTAAATCAGACTTATGTCTTTGCCAATCAGTTTCGTTCTATGTTGGAGGTAGCCTTGATCATCACGAAAGGGGCCCTTTTACGAGATGAATTTCGCGGTTCCCACTTCAAGGAGGAATTTACCGAAAGGGATGATGAGCATTGGCTCAAAGAGTCGATAGCGGTATACGATCCGGAGTCGGATGAGCCGAAGATCAGCTACAATCCCATTGACATCCGTCATCTCGACCCGTTAAAAAGGGACTACGTCCATGCAGAGCGAGTGAAGCCTACTTTGAAGAACGTCCCCGCAAACATCGAGCTTCCCTTCGGATGAATCAGGGCATGGGCACTACCTTCATATTGAGCATCTACCGGGGCCTCCCCGGAAAGCAGTACCGAGAGGAGTTCGAACTTGAGCTGAAGCCGTTCATGAACGTCATTTCAGCACTTATGGAGATCCGAAAAAGACCCGTCACCCGAAAGGGGACCACGGTCGCCCCCGTCGTGTGGGAACAGGGATGTTTGGAGGAGGTATGCGGCTCGTGCTCCATGCTCGTCAATAGGAAGCCGAGGCAGGCATGCGCCGCCCTGATCCAACCTCTCATTGAACGGGCGGATACTCCCCTCGTAACATTGGCACCGCTCACGAAGTTCCCCTTAGTGCGCGATCTCGTCGTCGACAGGGCCGGTATGTTCCGATCACTCAAGAGGGTGAAGGGGTGGATCTCCGCAGACATCTCCTCCGCATCGCATGCATTCGGGGAGCGGATCAGCCAAAACAAACAGGAGACCATGTACACACTGGCCACCTGCATGACGTGCGGATGTTGCTCCGAAGCATGCCCTCAGGTCAACAATAAGTCCTCCTTCATCGGCCCCGCGCCCATCTCCCAAGCCCGTCTTTTCAATCTCCATCCGACGGGAAGGGGGGATCGGGAAGTTCGGAATCGGGCACTCATGAGGAAGGGGGGAATCGCCGAGTGCGGTAACGCACAAAACTGCGTCCAAGTATGCCCGAAGGAAATTCCTCTGACCGAATCGATCGCAGTCATGGGCAGGTCCGTCACCAAGCAAGCCTTCAAGGAGACCTTCGGTATCTCCGAAGAGTAGGGAGGGGTAGCCGAGAAAACCTCCCGAAAACCGTATCAAGTCGCCCCCGATCTCGATCCCGTCCTACCTGCAAACAACCCTATCTCGCAACGCCTACCTATCGTCGCCGGGCCGTACACGCAAGTTCGCCACACACCCCCTACGGGCCTGCCGTCGCCACGGTACGCTGTTGCCACGCCGCACCGAGCTCTTCGTCGCGTAGATCCGGCGCATCCGTTCCGAACGTGCTCGTAGATCGGTCGCCAACCGATCCGCCCTCTCCGGCGCCTCCAATTCCCTCCGGACATACCCGCTCAGTCTCCCTCGATATCTCTTTCGCATGGGAGAAGGCGTCCAACGTGTCCGTCACTTTTTGACGGGACCCGGACCGAACCTCGAGTACCGAAAGAGACCGAACAGGGTGATTCTCACTACTTCTCCCACCGCCTCTCCCGCACCGACAATCATCCTCCACCCCTGCTCAAAGTAACAATCCGCGACCCTCTCATCCGTTTCGGAAGCGATCCGCCCACGAACCGCATCCATCTCCCCGAGCCGGGTACTCTCCTTTCGCTCTATTCGCTCTACATGTCGGACCTACCGGCCGGAAACGTCAGCCGATCAACCATCTCCCAACCCAATACGTCCGGGGGGCTAAAAAATTTCTTACCCAAAGGGGAATACATACCGATAGTTTGGGTTCTCCATTTCTCGCAGTCAAAAATTACGTGCTAAAACATTCTCCCCACCGAACCGGAGCACCTCCCCTTTCGCCCGAAGCTATAAAGGCCATGATCCATCAACTCCGTCGGGGCAATAAGGGTGTCCGCGATCGGACGTTCATCATCCTTGCCTTTTGTTCCGCCATGCGCCTCTCCGAACTACCGGCTCTGCATATCGAAGATCTTACAATTCGCCCCGAGGGAATGAAAATCTTTGTTGGCGAACCTAAGGGAGGTCGCTCCTCCGGGGGAAGAACCGTCACCGTCTCCCGCGAGAACCACGAATTCCGCCCCGCAACAAATGTGGAATCTCTCATCCGAAGACTGCAAAGCGATAAAGGGTCCCTTTTCCGGACCATCCCCAAGAAAAACGGCGACACCTTTTCCGATACTCGACTCAGCTACGGGGGCGTTGTCCTGCTTTTCAAAGAAACTAAAGATAAAGCAGGGATCAAAAAAAACATTAGCCCCCACAGCACCGGAAGCGGACACATCACACAGGCATTGAAGCCGGGGAAAAGCACCGATCCGGTTCACAAAAATACCGGACACCGACCACTGCACTCTCTCCCGATCTATCTGCGGGAAGTAGATGGTTTCCAAAACAACTCGTCTCGGGGTTTGCTTGCCCCGTGACAGTTACACATCAGTAACCGCCTCTTCGTGCTCCTGCGAAAAAGGGACGGGTGATGGGTCCCTCAACAACATTTCGAGGTCTTCAATCTGAGGATCTCTATTTTCGACCCTCCTCTCTACTACCCGAACTTGGGGAACTTCTGCTTCTTCTCTCCGACTCTTTCGACAACAGGTGGGAGTGCCCATCTCTTTCAGTTCTCTCTTTCCCTCTTGGGAGCAGAGCACACAGAAGCAACTCGTCATCATGATACTCACGGAAGGAATCACCGTAGAGCCAATCCCTATTCCGAATCCCACAACTCCCCCCACGGTCCAACCCAAGAACGACGCAACCACAATAGCCGGAACCGCCACACCCACGGTAACCCCCACGACGGCGCAGGCCTTCTTGATCTTACGTTCCAAGCTTTTTCTCTCTGCATATTCCCGCCCTGTGGCCGTAGGGGGTTGATGAGAAGGCA
This sequence comes from Simkaniaceae bacterium, assembly GCA_026708385.1. Taxonomy (GTDB): domain Bacteria; phylum Chlamydiota; class Chlamydiia; order Chlamydiales; family Simkaniaceae; genus JAPOVA01. The sequence goes on from JAPOVA010000010.1 coordinate 41,236, forward strand.
GGTGGGGCAACCGCTGATAACGTTCTGCGGAAGGGGCGGTAGGTGCACGGGGGGATGGTGGTTCCGAAGGTCCCGCAGGGGAGTGTTGAGAACTGCCGTCCTTATGAACCGGGGTAGGTAGGGCATAGGCAACCTCATCGACTCGCAAGGCAACCGTCCTTATTTCCGGCTGTGAAACGGGTTTATACTGCGGAGCGTGTCTTCCTCTCTCGTGAAAGTAAGGGTCGAATCCCGTAGCCATAATTTGTTCCTCCTCGAAAAGCCGGTAAAGCCATAACACGGATAGGGCTTTGTAGCAATAAAAAAGGCCGTCCACAGGGACGGCCACCTTTGATAACCGGGGAGAACCAAATGACTCAGGAACAGATTTTCGCCACCATAGGAATGATCTTGCTCCCCGTTGTGGTCACTATCGTCGGATGCAAAGGGGCCGTCGTGCTGTTGGACAGCTCTTCCCGAAAACGGCAGATCGATCGCTTTCTCGAGCAGAATATCGATATCAAAAACTCATTTAGCTTGCCAATATTGCACCATCCGTTTATGATGGACCGAAAGCCGTTGAAAGGGGGAATTGATATGACATCGGTCGACCCGCGTCCCGTATCCGAAACATTGGCGCTGGCCAAAAACATCTACAACGATCCCGACAGAACCGCGGCAGAAAGTGCGGCGGGCTTTCGGGAAACCGCCCGCAAGATAGCTATCGCCCAGCAAGCAATATTGAGCGATGCTCTGCTCTTTTGCTTCCTCGCCGGGGGATGTTGTGCTTTGGGGATCGCTCTCTTTCCCAAGGTTTCGTTCCCGTCGCTGAAACAGGGGATCCTAGCGGGGCTGATCGTCGGCGGTATCATCGGCCAGTTCCGGGCTAATCTCGGACTGCGCTCTCGAGTCATACGGCAAGAAAATGATCTCCGCGAACTCCGCAACCAACGACTCGATATGGCTTGCTTGATCGTCACGCAGGACCGATGGCTCGATTCCCGCGACCCCACCGGCTGATCGAAAAAAATGTTGCTTACAACACTCTCGTCGTCGTATCGCCGTGGTCGCTACGGTGCGCTGTTGCCACGCCTCGCCGAGATCTTCGTCGCGTAGATCCGGCGCATCCTTTCCGAACGTGCTCGTAGATCGGTCGCCAACCGACCCACCCTCTCCAGTGCTTCCAATTCCTCCAGACATGCCCGCTCAGTCTCCCTCGATATCTCTTTCGCATGGGAGAAGGCGTCCAACGCGCCCGTCACTTTTTCGACGGGCCCCGGACCGGACCTCGAGTACCGAAAGAGACCGGACAGGGTGATGCTCACTACTTTTCCCACTGCCTCTCCCGCACCGACAATCACCCTCCACCCCTGCTCAAAGCAACAATCCGCGACTCTCTCATCCGTTTCGGAAGCGATCCGTCCACGAACCGCATCTATCTCCCCGACCAAACGACCGAGAACATCGGAAGGGTCGGGAGGAGACGACCCCGCAAAGCCGGCCTCGATCCCATCCACAATCTTCCCGATCCGCACCAATTCGTCCGCCACACCCTTCAGCCGTTGAGCCGACACTCCTTCCGAAAAACTTGCCATAAACGCATACCCCGTCTTTAACCGACAACGCGCAAGACAGCGTACTCGAAACTCCCCGCATTACGCAACATGTTTGTCGTGAAAACCCAAACCCGATACCTCCGCGAATCGTACGGGACAGCTACACCGAGTGGGATAATCCGGAGTGCCCCCTCGCTACATGGAGGTGTAAGCCCGATCCCGACTAAGCACTCTCTCCGAACACGTTTTCACCGTGTCCCGACGGCATGCCACACGGACCGATCCGTTGCGCCTGTTCCGAACGCGCTCGCAAATTGCTCGCCGGCTCATCCGCCTTCTCCCACGCTCGCACCCCCTCTCCGTGCGCATCCTCCATTACCGTCAACAGCGTCGTCACGGGAAGCATGGCCAAGGCAACCACGCACATCCATCCCCGAAGCAGGGGCTCAAACTCCGTGCTAACGGCCCCGTACGAGCAGACGACCTGTGCCACCTGCGCCACCCTCGTCACGAAGGGGAGATCCCCACATACCCGTTGGAAGCCACATCCCTCGGCCCTTCTTACCCCGAATGCGATCCGCTCACGAATCGTGTCTATCCTGCCGATCAAACGGTCGGGAGAATCGGAGGGGTCGGAAGGGGACGATCCCGAACCTCCGGCCTCGATCCGATCCATGACTCCCTTGATCCGCAATAACTCATCCATAACCTTCGTCACGCCCCACGCCGCATTTTCCTGCAAACAGCTCACCACAGTCACATCCTCCTTCCGGTTGACAAGACGCGGAGGATAACGTATCAGACCTTTCTCCGCAAAAAAATGGGGGGAGAATTACCGAACCGAGTATGATATAATAGGGGGAGGAAGCTTCGATGATGATCGGAACTCACTGAGACACATAGGCTCTCACCAACGTATTTTTTTAGGGGATCCGCCCGTCCAAGCCCGGGAGGGAAGATTCCGTCCGGAATCTTCCCTCCCCCCTCGGGGGGCCGAACCCACCTTAACATATCCGGTTGAGACGCTATTCTTGCCTTTCATGCTATCGGGGCTTCCTTTCTTTTTCCTGTTTGTGTTATGGCAAAAAGTAGTAACCGGAGCAAGCAATATGCTTAAAAAATATGTCTCTCTATCTGCCATATTAGTAGTAGCAGGGTGTGGAGCCGTTACCGACGCGATGCCGATGCGCCCCTACCACCCCGGCTCCTCGAACTATGTCCGACCTCCGACCCCGCGTAGCCCTTTACGTCCGGAGGCCGATCCCTACACCTTTCTCCAAAAGCTCGGACCTCTACATACCAAGATTTTTGCCCGGATCTTCGATGACGAGGAGAGGGAACGGACGATGCGTTTGGCCGATTTTCTCACGAGCGAAGACCCGAAAGGGCAGGAGAGTGGCGATATGGCCGTCGAAGTCATCCTACAGCTTTCGCGGAAGATGATGACGGATCCGGGTCGAAACGGATCCGAGGAGATGCCGAACACGTTCCGTGCACCGGGCCACCCCCCTCCCCGGCTCTCTCCCCGAGGGTAGCCCCGCTTCGGCTCGGAGAAGACGAAGAGAGGGGGTGACCTCGGCCTCCGGAACGTAGAGCTTCCCCCGTTTACGAATTCTCGGACGGTGACGGGCGGGGTTTGCTTTCTCCCGAATCGGTTTACGATGGTCGTCCTCCCCTCATGAATGTGAAGTATTCGACAACTTGCCGGATCATCCGGAGCCACGACTCGGTTTCCAGGGCGGACTGTTTTAAGATGAAAAACCATCCCGCCCACAGTAAGGCCAAACCGAGAAGGGACTTGATCGACAGCCCCAGAAAGGCTATTTGCACTTGGGGGGCCATTCTGTTTGCGATACCCAAGAACATCTCGGCCATCAGGATTGCAACCAAGGAGGGAGCCGCCAACCGGATCCCGACCGCAATCACTTTGGCAATCATACTGCTGATCGTCTCCCACACAAAGCCCTTCATTCCGAAAAAACTCGGGTTGATGAAGCCATCGGCAGGGACGATGGCGTAGGAATCGGCAACACTTTCGAAAAAGAGGATCGGACCGTTGAGATTGAAGAAAATCGTGATCAGAATCAGGTTGTACATGATCCCTATCGGGGAGGCTTGGTTCTGCAACGAAGGATCCTGTATCTGCAACACCGACGCTCCCCGCGAGTAATCGATGATGATCCCCCCCGATTGCACCATGTAGAAGGGCATGGCAACCAAAAAACCCAAAAAAAGGCCGATCAGTAACTCCTTCATCGAATAGACGAGAAAGAGGGGGGAAAATTCCAAGTGTCGGTGTGCGTGCTTGATCAATACGGGAAGAAAGATCACGCTCATCATGACTGCGAGACCCGTTCTCACTATAATGGGTGCCGTCTTTGCCCCCAGAAAGGGTGCGAGCATGATGATCGGCCCCATGCGCATTAAAGCCAAGAAGAAAAGGGAGAGGAGATCGGACCAGGAAACACCGGGGAGAGTAAACAGGTAGTCAAAGAGAGTCATCGCCCGTTTCCGAAGATATCCGTCGAATCCGGATCATCCGTTCCACCGGGGAAAGTTTTGAAAGATAGCACTCGCAAACCTCATGATCTGTGCGCTCAAAAAACCTCCCATCAAGATGAGGGTCATGATCACCGCAATCAATTTCACGGTAAAGGAGAGGGTCTGCTCCTGGATCTGGGTCGCCGCCTGAAAAACCGCCACAAAGAGTCCTAACGTCATACTGATCAGAATCGGGGGGCCCGACAAGATCAGGATTAAGAGGAGAGCCTGATAGGAGAGCTGATAAATTTCCGACTGATACATAGAGGTTTACCTATAAGTCAATACCAATCCCTGAACGATCAATGTCCAACCGTCGGTCATGACGATCAAAAGCAATTTTAGCGGTAAGGCAATGGTAAGGGGAGAGAGCATCATCATCCCCATTGCAAGCAAGATGTTCGAGGTTACGAGATCGATCACGAAGAAGGGAAGGTAAATGAGCACACCTATTTCAAACGCCCCCTTGATCTGAGAGAGGATATATGAGGGGATCAAAACGATGAAATCGTTCGGACGCAACGTCTCCCGGTAGGTGGCGGGCAGGCTGCGTTTCGCCAGCTCATAAAACCGTTTTTTGTGTACGAACAACATGTTGCGCGAGAGAAAGTCCCGAAGAGGAGCCTTCACCCTATCGACAACATTGAGCAGATAGGAGGCGGTCGATGCGCTCCAAAGGGTCTTCGGTGCCTCCTTGGTAATGTACTCCCTGCCGGCATCATACATGGCCACACCCGTCGGAAACATCACATAGATCGTCATGAGGAGGGCCACACCATTAATCACCTGATTCGGAGGAGCTTGCTGTACGCCCAACGCGTTCCTAAGCAAAGAGAGAACGATAACGATCTTGGCAAAAGAGGTAATCAGTAAAATCGCAAAAGGAAGAAGGGCGACCATGCCGATCACGGCAAGCATCGTCAAGACGTTGGGCGTTCCGAAAGAAGAGGGCTGAACGATTTCGGTAGCCGGAACTCCCTCCAAAGCCGTCTCGATCGAAGGCCCCTCTTTCCCGGGGGCGACAAACGGTGTCCGATCGCCCTCTGCGGCAAAAGCCGACACCCCGCACACGAGAAAGTTCCAGGAAAAACCCGCCAACACGAGAAGGACGCACCGCCCGAACCTCACGTCGCACTTCATTGACCCGTTTGAGGATTACGCCTCATGAATGTTACGAGAGCCGACTCCAAAGCACGCCACTGATTTTCCAAACTCGCATTGATGATACCGGCTTCCGTCTCTATAATACAACCCCCCGGAGCAACGTCGGCTCGTTCCTCAATCGAAAAGGTCTCCACCTGTTCCAACCCTTTCTTGAGCTCCCCTTTATGCGTTTCAAGGGCCTCTTTGTCTTTTTTGTTCACGTAGATCGAGATCTTGTGGCTCTGCGTGACCGGCTTCAGGGTTTGACGGACGATATCTACGATCGTATCCGGATTCAGCTCAAGCTCCCTACCGACCACCTTCCGAGCCACTTGCAGGGTGAGAAAGAGAATGCTCTTTTTCATCCCGTGCTCCACCTCTCGCACCTTCCCCTCATAGAGAAGTATCTGCCGGTTAAATTCGGTAAGCCCCTTTTGGAATCCGGCCTCATACCCCTTCTTTACCGCCTCGCGACACTCCTCTTCATTACGCTCCAAGTAGAGCCGGACTTCCTCTTTGGCCTTGTCGAGAACCTCTTCGGCCTCCAAAAGGGTACCGTACTGCTCGGCAGGTATGATTTTTGCCTCCCCCTCACGGTGGACATCTCCCGAAAAAATCAGGGAAAAAAGCTTACTCATGATCCCCTCTAATGAAAGTAACGACATCGGACACCTGATCGATAAGGATAGCCCGGGTCCGTTCGTTTCGTACGTCGGTAAAAGCCCTGCGCAATACTTCGGCCCGTCCCGTGTCCAATCTATGCATGATATGCCAAAGCAAAGAGAAATGACAGCCGAAAAGGGCCTTACCCAAGCGACTCAGACCCCTCCTGTGCAACATTCTCTGCAATGTTCCCCGTTCTCCGTCCCAATCCTCCAGTTTGAGTCTTGCAAAAAATCTCGGTTCCTTTTGCCGTAAGCCCCTGAAGTAAGCCCGTTGCAAAGAAGAGAGGGAGGCACCGACCATGCGCAACCGTCGGGAGCCGACCATTTGCCGCATTTCCGCACGTAAATCATACAGGGAGAGAAGGTCGATAACATGTTGCAGAGCCGGTTTGGTAAGGGTGACCAACATGTTCAGGGGATGATCGGGCAAAAACTCCAACGGAATCAGCCCTTCTTGAGAGGCGGTGAGTTGATCATGGATAAACCGTCTCATAAACCCTTTGACGAAGGGAGAGAGGGGGGGGGCGGGTAGGGCAAGTCCCAACCGACGTTTCATCTTTTCCCGAACATCGGCATCAAAAAGAGAAAGAAATTTGAGCTGATCACCCGTTGAAAACGGGGCAAGCAAGGAAAACCACCACGAATAATGGATCGCCTCAATATGTAGAGCCGACCCCTGCCCGTATGCGGGTCCGACAACGAGAGGTGATGTAAAGGGATCATGAGCCGGGGTCGGCCCTTCGAGAAGACGTTCCCTCCCTCCTTCCGACAGATACCGGAGGAGCGACTCACCCCTCGCACCTCTCCTACGCATGGCATAGGCATAAGCAGTCCGAAATCTACTATTTTGCAATCCGCCGTTTTGTTCCATACGATCTCCGACCTACTCTTCCCGATCGGACTCTTCCGGAGGAGGGGGAAGTTCCCCTTTCTCCCCCCTCTTTCCGAAGCGCGCCATCGCGTCGGCGAACAGACCGGATAGGGAGACCTTTCTTTTGAGCTCGGGATAGAGTTTCCAAGCGAGCCAACCGAGGGCAACTATGCAGAGAACCGATACTGCCGAGAGAATAAAGAAAATCGTCCGGAATCGAGTCGCCGAATCTTTGCTCATGACAATATTCCAGATATTCACATAGCGCCCGGATCCGGAAAGAGCCACTCCGGAAGGGGGGGGTTCGGGGGAAATATCGGTAAATCTGGATCTATCGGAAACAACCGTCACATCTCCGATATCCAACCCGGAAACACTCCCGGAAACCAGCCGCTTGATCTTATTCTCAAGATGTATATTCGGATCATCGACAATTCCCTGGTGCTTGACATAGACGGCAGCGGTGATCTTCTTCGGCTCATTTTGCTCAAGGGAACCGAGCGCCCCCTCTTCGGGAGGAAAGGAGAGTTGTACACTTGCATCGATCACACCGTCAATCATCAAGATCGTATTCGTAAGTTGTTGGCCCAAACCTGCATGATAACGAATCGTCTCCTCTTTGTCCGATGTCATCAACCCCTGCTTTGCAAAGAGTTCCAAGAGGTCCGATCCCCGGTTGCGGGGAAATCCGTTCTGATTGAGGATCGAAACGGCCTTCACGACAACTCCGGGAGAAACCACGATCGAAAATTTCGGTGCGCTCTCCGTACCTACCTGCGCATGCGCCCACCTGACCTTCCGGGCGGAAACCCCCTTGCTTTCCAAAAGGACGAGGATGACATTCGCCTCCTTTTCATCAATATTCCCGACAATGGACATGTCACTACCGCATCCGGCAAGGCAAAACAACAGGAGGCTCAATCCCGCGTAGAGAAAACAGGGGTGACGACCCCCGAACATCCGGACCATTCTCATTCGGGCTGTTCTCATTCGGGCTATTCTCATTCGGGCACACGGCGATGATTTTTGCGGTACATCCTCCAGCCGATGCTATCACGTTTAGTGCTTTGCCGAAAGGCGTTTTTTCGCTACTTTATCGAATAAACCGATCTCGCATCAAGCGCATCGTTATTTGCGATATTTGAAGTCCTTAACGATGAGTTGAATACTCGACTTATTTAGAAAAATGTTAAGATGGGGGATAAAGGCAATCCGAAGAGGTGCCTGCTTGTGGATCGCATCCGGTTTGTGGGTTCCCAAGCCGAACCCGATCCCCTCGAGTAACCGGTCATCCTGTTGCAGATAGAACTTCAGGTGTGTTTTGCCTACCACTCTCGCAGGACCGGATTGCACGACATCCGCATAGAGGAGCGGTTGCGGGTTTCCCATTCCGTACGGTTCGAGAAGTTGCAACGAATCGAGAAGATCAAAGGTAAGATCCTTAAGGCGGACGCCGGCATCCAATCGCAACTTCGGCAAAATCTCTTCTCCCTTGAGAGCATGATTCACCGACTTCGTGAACGCATCTTTAAAAGTAATGATGTTTTTCTCCTCGATTAAAAAGCCCGCAGCATAATCATGTCCCCCGAAATTCATGAGCAGATCTTTGTATTCGTGAAATGCGGGGAGAAGAGGAAATTCGGCAATCGTACGCCCGGATCCTTTGCCGACACCCTCGTCTACCGCAATAATCAGCGTCGGCCTATTGTACCTCTTGGCAATGCGCGCCGCGATAATGGGAATGATGCCGGGATGCCAGTCGCGCGAATGGAGCACGATCGCCCTATTTTGCAAGATGTCCGGGTGCGCGAGGAGGCTCTTTTCCACACTTTCGGAGTCCCTTTTTTCCATGAGCTTCCTCTCGCTGTTATTCGCCTCCAATTCGGTCACGAGTGCACCTGCTCGATCAAGATCGCTCGTAAGGAGAAGTTCGACCCCCTTGGAGGGGTCGGCGATTCTCCCCAGGCTATTGAGCCTGGGAGCTATCTTGGAAGTGATATCGGCTGTTGTCACGGCATGCGGATTGATCTCGCAGATCTCCATCAGTTTCTTAAGACCGACCCGCGTCGTCTGCGCATACTGCCTGAGTCCGTAACGAACAAGTGTCCGGTTTTCACCGATCAACTTTCCCATATCCGCCACCGTCCCGAGTGCTACCAAGTCGAGAAAACGTTTCAGGTCGATCTTATCGGAGCGGATCATCCCCGAGGAAACCAAATGGTTGGTCAAAGCGTGGACAAGCTTGAAGGCAACACCTACCCCCGTTAACTCCCGGTTCGGATAGGTACTGTTGACGAGCTTGGGATTGAGGGTAGCAACACAGTCGGGGAGCTTGGCCGTCGGTTCATGATGATCCGATACGATTACATCGATCCCCCTTTTGGCATACTCCCGGATTTCGTCGGTGGCCGTGATCCCGCAATCAACCGTGATAAAGAGTCGACACTTATGACGCAGGGTAAATGCCAAGGCATCGGTGATACTCTTGGGCAAAGTACTCCTCCGGATCGGAATGGAGTGGAGCACTTCCAAGCCGATCGATCGCAAAAATTCTACCAGTAATGCCGTACCCGTCATGCCGTCTACGTCGTTATCACCGTAGACGACGACAACCTCCCGGTTTTTCAGGGCTCGAATCACCCTATCTACCGCAACCCCCATATCAAAGAGTTGGTTGGGAGGAATAAGGTGGGGAAGCTTAGCGTACAGATAGTCATGGATGGGGGCAAAAGACTCGAATCCTCTGGAAACGAGGACCTGTGCCGTAATGGGATGAATACGAAACTCCCGCTCGATTGCCCGACACCACTCGGGATTATGAATGGGATAGATCCATACCGGTTCCATAGGGCCGTCGGGAAATCCTCGGGAAGGGAGTTCACCGGGGCTTTCCTCCCGAGGATACGCTTTCATAGGAACCTACTCAATTATCTACAATCCGCCTTCAACTCTGCTCGCTTTCTTCGTTTTTTCTCCGATTCATCAAAAAACAAAAGCAACGGCGCCGCAATGAAAAGAGAAGAGAATGTGCCGAATACGACGCCGATCACCATCACGAGAGAAAGGCTCAAAATAGCCGTTCCTCCCAAGCCAAGCAAGGCAAGGAGCACGAGCAGAGTCGTACCCGAGGTCATTAAGGTCCGACTGAGCGTCGTGTTGAGGGCCCGGTTGACAACATCTCGAAAGGAGATCTTTTTGGCCTGTTTCAGGTCGGATCGGATCCGATCGAAGATGATGATCGTATCATTGAGAGAGTATCCGACAATCGTCATCAGCGCGGCCACCGTGTTCAAATCGATCCGGACGGGCACCCCCGCTACGTGCAAGATAGCGACGACGGAGAGGGTAGCAATCACGTCGATGAAAAGGCACAGGGTAGCACTCAAGGCATATTGCATCCGGAAACGAATGGCAATATAGACGAGGATGGAGGCCAAGGCAACGAGTAAACCGATCAGTGCTTCTCGTTTCATCGCCCGAGAGATCTGTCCGCTCACTCCGGTCCAGCTATCGCCGATTTCCTTCAATGCACCGGGCTCCGGCAACACCCCCCCCTTTGACAAGGCGGCGAGCGTTCGGACAATCCGGGGATTGTTCTCGTAGCCGTGAGCGACTCCTCTCTCGTCGGTTTCGAGAGGTAACCCGGAAAACGGTCTCCCCGGCTTATCGAGAGAGCGACCCAAGAGAATTCTGATATGATTCGAAGGGGAAAGTTCGCGCACTTGAAACTCTTCGGAGGAAAAGCCCGCCCGTAGCAATGCCTTTTCTACGGCACTTCGATAGTGCCCCTTTTCGGTCGGGCGTACCTCCACGGAAAAGGCATACCCCCCCGTAAAGTCAATGCCGAAGAGGGTTTCCTTCCCTATCGCAAAAAGAGCCGTCCCCACAAGGGCCAGAAATACGACAACGTATAGACTCACCTTCTCGTATTTGAGAAAATCAAAGAAAGTTTCCTTGACAAGGTCGACCATATGCAATACGGGGCGAGAGGTACGCCCGACCCACCTCAAAAAGAAGTAGCGGGTCATAAAAAGAGCCGAAAACATGGAGGAGGCAATGCCGATAATCAAAGTCACGGCAAATCCCTTGATCGGCCCCGAATCGAAGTGAAGGAGAATCAGGGCGGCCATCAATGTCGTAACATTGGAGTCGACAATCGCCGAAAAGGCTTTACCGTAACCGACATGAATCGCCTGAGCCAATCTTCCGGTTTTGGGAATCTCCTCCCGGATCCTTTCGAAGACGAGAACATTCGCATCAACCGCCATACCGACGGTCAAGACCACCCCGGCAATTCCCGCTAAGGTAAGAGCGGCCCCGATATTTTGAAGAGCGGCCCACATGATGAAGAGGTTGAAGAGAAGGGCAACGGAGGCTACGGCTCCCGCAAAGCGGTAGTAGCCGGTCATGAGAACCACGACGAGGAGCAAGGCGACAACCGTGGCCGTCACTCCCATGATGCGATCTCTGATACCGAGATCGGGACTCACGTTGTGCTCCGATAGGATGTGGGGGGTAAAGCTCAGAGAGCCGGCCTTCAGATCGGCCTCCAATCCGTTGGCCTCCCTCTGCGTGAAACTACCCGTAATGGATACGTGATCGCGCAAACCCGACTCGATGGCGGGAGCGCTGATGATCGCATCGTTGAGAATGACGGCCATACGCCACCCCCGGTTTCGGGTGTACGCGCCGAGAGGATTTCCGGCAACGGTCTCCTTGGCAAAGGTCGATGTCCAATCGTATAGCTCCCGACGAGGATTGATCGTATTCCCGTCCTTAAGGGTCTGCGAACCCTTCACGTTGAATACCAAGAAATTCCCCTGAGTCGGATCATACGAGGCACGCACATCGGTCAGGTTGGATCCTTCGAGGGCATAGTTGTTCATCACAATGAGTAGGGGGTGGGTCTTATCCGAAAAAGAAGAGTCGGACTCACGGAATAGAGCGATTTTGGAAAGGGCATCGTTAAACATCACCGATTCTCCTCGTTCTTCCGGATTTTGCAAACGCAACCCCCGGTCATATAACGTACGAGCAGCCTCACCGACGGGGGCGACCACCCCCCCTCCCGGATCACTACCGTAGAGCTGTTTGAAGGCAATGGCGTTGATGCTCCCCACATCCTTTTTTCCCGTAACGACCGCCTCATTCCACACACTTTGCAAAAAATTGTGCACCGACGAACGAAGTGCCTCGTTTCCTTCGGAAAATTTCTCGTTTACGATGTGAAAATACATCGACGAACCCTTAACAAGATCGGTAGCGGAGAGGCTCTGAGCACCCGGAAAATCCAAGGCAATCCTATCTCCCTCTTGCCGGATGGCCACTTCGGACACACCTAACCTATTCACCCGTGCGTGAAGTTCGTCGATGGTCTGTTTGATATCGGCATCGTTCGTCACGGGAAGTCGGTTCACATCACGCAGTGCGATGACCACCGTTTTTCCCCCGGAAAGATCGAGGCCCCACCGAAGAATCTTCCTCTCATCACCACGAAAATACTTCCTTAAGCTGAGAAGAAAATTATCATACAGAACGCTTTTTACGGGGGCGGGAACATCGTATTGCGTCTCTTTCCTCCCCCTTGCCCTATTTGCTTCATACTCTTCCTTCCACTTCAAAAGATCCTCATGCTCGGCCGTTTCAATCCGGTTCAACGTATGGATACGCTGTTGCCTATCGGAAAGTTCCAAAGTGGCATACCGACTCAAACCGTGTGTGACGAACCCCTCCCGCGTTGCCATGAGCAGGGGGCGATAAAAGTCGGGACTTTCGAAGATCAGATCATTTGCGTAAGCGGAGGTGAAAGGGAGGGTCGCACCGGAATAACTCCCGAACCCGTTCTCCTCAAGGAGACGGGAAAGAGTACCTATGTCTTCCATAAACCTCTTCGCCTGAGGCGATCCGGGATGAGGCCCTATCTTTCGCACAATCTCCCGCACCCCCTTGGCAATGACGTAGACCGATCCGCTTCGAAAACCCTTCAACACTCTCTCTGATCCCTCCGGTACCCCTTTCGGCGCATAGAGTACGAGTCCCAACCTTTTCTCCTCGGGAGGGAGCCGATCATACGTTTCGAAATCCCGAACGGGAAAAGAGGGGGGGCACAGATCGACATGTTCGGGATGCCAGCGAGTGGTGATCACATGTCGTATCCGTTCGATTTGCTCCCGTGCCATGACGGACAGATCCAAGGCAAGAACGCTTTTGCTCTCGGGAAGGCGACTTAAGTCAATCCGGAAACCGTGAGGGCTTTCGACAATGTGTTCTCCCGATGCACGGGCAACACGTGCCACCTCGTCGTAGATCAGTCCGGCCAACTTGCGCTTTGCCTCCGTAGAACGCAACCGACTGCGCGCCGCTTCTACGTCGGCGTGGAGGCGGAATTCCATCCGGTCATGGCGGGGATCCAGAGTGACCGAACCGACGAGAGGGTTGTTGTCCCCCGTCTCCACCCTTTGCTCTTCCCCTTCTCCCTCGGCACGTAGAACGAGAGCTCTCAATGCCGCATCATCCGGAAGGGGGATTCCCTTGGTAAATTCGGTTTTCTGCCGTTTTATCACACCGATGGCGGAGAGGAGCGCTCTCTCTTCCGAGAGGAGAAGGGCAACCTTTTCCCTGCGTTCCCCCCGTTCTTTTTGCACTCCGTCCCGCAATGCGACTTTTTCCGATCGCACCTCGGCAAGCCGGTCCGTGAGGGCTCGTACAAGGCGGGAAACAACCCGACCCCGTTCTCCGACGTCGGCCCGAACAAAGGTGCGATAGTAGCGTTGCGAAACAGGGGAATCCTCTCCGAAAAGATCGACATAGGCAAGGATATTCCGGGCCAACGCCAAGGGAATCTCACTCGAAACGGGACCTTCCGCACTCGTCAAACTCCGCACATAGTACCCGTTCTCCGATACCTCTTCGAGGGGTAGCAACACGGAGAGGAACCGGTTCCGAAGGAGTTCTCGGTATTCCGGAGAGATCCGACCTCTATCGTCCCTCTTCACGACGAAGGTAAAGTACTTCTCCCTCATTTTCGGGTCAAATCGAAACGGGACCCGACGTTGCACCGCCACCTCCTTGGCGGGGGGGGAACCCGACGCGGAGAGGGGCATAAGTCGAGCAGGTAAAAAGGGAATCAGAGCGCCCGCACGGGCCAAATGCTTCCTGAAGGTGGTAGCGTCCCGATCGGTTCCGAAGCCGACCCGAATCAATGCGGGATCCTCCGCATCGATGGCAAGGGATTCCGGCTTTACGTGCACCAACGCGGCAAAGGACCTCAGCCACGAAACCGCCTCCGACTCGAGTCGATTGACTCGCGTCGCGACGGCGCGCGCAATCCCGGCGCCCTCCTTGGCATCGACCGGTTCTCTGAGCGACTTCGTGTAGAAAAGAACCGTGGGCAGAATGTTGTACAGCGTTAATAGCAAGACGACAATGATTACCGTAAACTGCCAACGTTTCCGTTTTTCCATGCATATTCCTACGACAAATGCTCCGCATCTGCGAGATGTTACCAAACCATAATCGGACCGGCAAGAGTTTTTTGGATCGAAAACGGAACCGCACAGACGGAATCCGACCCCTCTCGCCTACTTATCGATCCCCCTCCGAGTGAGAGAGAAGGTGTGACCGCCGTAGAAGACGGTGATACCGGTTTTTCATGGGAATGCTCTCAAAATCAACATATTGCCCGTGAGAATGAGCATGTAACAATAAGGAACGTTGTGAGGAAAGCCGGTACTGCCCCCACTGTTGGGCTATTCGCCCGTACGATATCACAAGCTCACCATTTCTCTTTGAACTAAAACAACGGCTGTGATAGAGTGTGTCCGCCTCGGCCCGGGCGCAGAACGTTTCAGCCGTTGAGGCACGCGATGCGGATAGCTTGAGAAAGGCGACCCCACGGGAGGTGTTGATGAGTCGGAAATTCGCAGGGAAAGAGAAAATTCCCATAGCAATTACCTGCTCGCGAGCTGAGGTGCGCGGATGCCCCCCGTGACCGGGCGAGGGGGGCATCAGGATGAGAAACATGACAAGGCTCCGTACATTCGCGGGGCAAGGAGATTGGTGCAATGGCAGAGTTGGTATTTCATACGGGTTACGGCTCGTACTCCCACACACTTCCCCACGGATCAGGGGATCGTGGAGGGGTTGTTCGCCCCGATACGATCACCCGGCAAAGTAGTGCCCCTCCCGCAGAGGGTCGTGCGGATACGCACAGGGCACGTGCCCAAACCGCCCTTCATCCCGGAGAGCACGTAGAGGTGCACAAGGAGCACCTCCAAACCGGTACTCCCGTAGACGATGATGCGGACGAGGAATCTCTAAGCGACGTTCGCGCAAAGGGCTATTTGAGTGTTTTGAGTGCTCTTGTGACACGTGCGGTAATAGGGAATCCCGCGGATCCCGCGGAGATGCACAGGAAGAGCGGGCAGCGCCGGGAAGATCCTGCGGAAATGCATAAGCTAACAAGAGGAACCGATTGGCAACCGAAGGAGTCGGAATCGGAATCGGAATCGGGTCCGGAAGAGGTGCACGAGGTTGCGTTGGACACGTTGCGTTCTTCGCACCTCGCGACTGTTTAGGTTCCCCTCGGTTCGGCCGATGCGAAGATCGGTGTGACTCCGGCCTTTTCGGGCATCCCGGGTCGGTCTTTCGCGGAATGCTTGACAAACGGCTTTCCGTACCTGTCCGACCTGTTTCGCCCGTTTTTTCGGCGGGGCGTTGTCGTTGTCATCCTCCCCGGGCGTAACCTCCGTGCGGGGTGGTGGTGGTTTTTCTCGGATTTTCGTATCGGATCATCGGCCTGTGTTCCGTAAGGGAAAGTGCGACCGGATCGCCTCCCCTTTCGTTTCACCTCCGGATCGATTCTCCGGGGCTTTCCGTGAGGGCGAGTCGGGTTCCGAGTATGTGCCGAAAGATGCGCAGGTGTCCCGAAGAGAAAGGCTTGTTCATCGCCTCTCTCTCGGTGATCCATTCACAATCCGGTTTTACGCTCGGCAACGTCCCGTCAAAGCCCCCCTTCACCTTCCACAAGTGAGGATAGAGGTGGGCCTTGTACCGAGTAAACGTGTGCACCGTTACGGGCAGACTACGCTCGTAAGAGAGACGCAGGGAGAACTCCCCTTCCACCCTCTTCCTCCACGTCTCGATGTCCGGGGCCCGTCCTTCCGATTCGACATAAGGAAACTCCCAAAGATCGGCCATTACACGCCCTTGCTTTCCTTTCCTAAGTAAGATATATTCGCCGTGGAAAAGAACGCAAACCAAGCGATGTAATAGAGTCACGCCCGTTCTTTTCTTCGGAAAAGGGAAGCTCTCTACTTTACCTAAACGAAAGGCTAAACAACTCTTCTTTAAAGGACAAAGGACACACTCGGCCCTTTTTTTGCAGACAAGGGCACCCAGCTCGATCAATCCTTCCATCACGATCCACGCGCCGGACTCGGGGAGAAAAGCCTCCACCCGACTTTCGATTCGCCTCCTCGTCTCCCTCTCCGTAATCGCCCCTTCAATGGCAAAGAGGCGGGAAAAAAGGCGTAAAATATTCCCGTCGACGGCAAGGGCCCGTTTCCGAAAAGCAAAACTCCGGATCGCTCCTATCGTGTAGGGGCCCAACCCCTTAATCTTTTGTAAAAGAAGCGGATCTTCGGGAAGATTTCCCCGGAAGGCATGTAAAACATACTTCGCACCCTCGTGTAACCGACGCGCACGCGAATAATAACCCAATCCCTCCCAAGCTTTTAAAACCTCCTCCGAGGAGGCTTCCGCAAGAGAACGGATGGTGGGAAAAGTTTTCATCCACCGCGTAAAGTAGGGAACCACCACATTCGCACGGGTTTGCTGCAACATGACCTCGGAGACCCACACGGCGTAGGGGGAACGATTCTCCCTCCAAGGGAAAGGTCGACGATGTACGGCAAACCACCTTTTCAGGTGAACACGATCACAAACTACCGGAATATGAGCCACTTACAACCTGTTGGCACGAAGATTGCATACCCCTCTCCACGGCTCTTTCCGAGAAAAGGGGAACCCGCCCCTTTTTTCGGAAAGTACGGCCGGGGAAACGGAAGAAGGCAACCCTTTATCAGGAGGGCATTGTATGTGCGGAGGCAAAAAAAACCGAAGAAGAAAAATCCTGGACAGGATTCACGCCACTGTCCGAGCGGAAATCATGATCGGAGAGCGGATCTTGCATCACGAAACGGAACAGGAGAGGCTCCTTCTTTCCGGCGAGTTCCCCTCTCTACGACAAATACAAGTCCGGATCAAAACTCTCACGACACGACTTACTTACGTGCAAAAAGTCCGGAAAACGCTTATGAACATTCTGAAAGAATCCTTTCCCGAAACCGAAATATTCGACGGGTGGGAAAGCGAAACGGAAATCCTGCTCGAAAACCACAAGCATCTCCTGCAAAAGATCTCCTACCAAACAAAACGGAACACCGACTTACGAGAGATGATGCGGAAAAAGCCGGCATTCGGTTATCCTGAGGGCCGCACAAATAAGACGCTGATCATTACGATCGAAAAACCGGAAGAAATCTGACTCGATGATGATATGGGCCATTGCGGATCTGCACCTCGCTCTCTCCGTACCCGAAAAGAGTATGGAGGCGTTCGGATCTTCCTGGCGCGACTATACGGCCAGAATCGAAGCCGGTTGGAGGACCTCCGTTTCTCCCGAAGATCTGGTTCTGATCCCGGGAGATATCTCTTGGGCTATGAAACCCGAAGAGGCCCTCATCGACCTTGCCTGGATCGACGCATTGCCGGGCAAAAAGGTCATCCTCAGAGGAAATCACGACTACTGGTGGCCTTCGAGCAAGAAGCTGAGGGAGATGCTCCCCCCCTCCCTCTCCTTTATCCGGAACAACGCCCTCACCTTCGGTCGGATCGCCATCGGGGGAACGCGTTTGTGGGATTCTCCCGAATACGATTTCAAAGACCTTATTGCAAACGGCCTCGACCGGAAGGAGGATAAGAGCGGGGAAACGGAAGAAGAATTCCGCGAACGAAAAGCCTCCGATCTCAGAATCTTTGAAAGGGAGTTGGAGAGGTTAAAGTTGAGTCTTTCCAAAATGGATCGATCGGCCCTTCTGCGCATCGCCATGACCCACTACCCACCCATAGGCCACACGCTCGAACCCTCACGGACCTCCGCAATCTTGGAGACGTACGGTATCGACATCTGTCTCTTCGGACACCTTCACAACGTGAAAAGGGGGCAACCACTCTTCGGCAAGAGGGGAAACGTCTCTTACATCCTCACGGCGGCCGACTATCTCGACTTTACACCGATTCTCATCCATGATCGGGAAACGGCGTAGTTTCGTTCTCCTCGAGCTCTCCCTCTCCCTCGGCCTTGTCGTCCTGTTTCTCTTCCCCGTTATGCGCACTCGCACCCTCTCCCTGAGGGCGGAAAGGGAATACCTCTTCGATATCGAAAAAGAGATCAAAGCCGACGAACTCTTTTACCGTCTCTATCGTGAGCTGGCGGAGAATGCCGCATTCCGCAATATCAGGGAAAAGAGATACGGATATCCGGAGGAAAGGGCCGTAACCTTGGATATCGGAGAAGGGGGAAAACGTACGCTCTACTGGCACTACTCCACCTATTCTCGCACGACATCGACAACACTGCGAAAAGTGCATTGCCACATATACATCACACCCCATCTCGGTAAACACCGAAAAAAAGATCCCAAATATACGTTTACCGTCACGGCAAACACGCCATGAACGTCCGACGCGCGCTCCGTTACGGGAATGACCGTATTGTCCGTGCCGGGGGTTGATGTTCGACCTTCCCATCACGTATGATGTCGCACATGCACAACCAAAGCGGACCCGAGCCATGGGAGTATTTTTGCGGGCCTTTTCTTCAGCGGACGGATTCGGAAAGTGCATTTTCTTCGCCCTCCTTCTTCTCTCTTTAACGTCCTGGTTCTTCTTCTTCCATAAAGTGTGGGAGTTACGGCGGGTACTCAGAGGGGTTGACCCGTTCATGCAGACCCTCTTTGCGCGCGAGAACCTCCTTCTCCGCGATACGGCAACGCCCGTCACGGTAAACCGAGAAAACCCCTTCGGAAGGGTATACGACATCATGCGAGAAAGGACGATCGAAATCATCGACAAAAATCATGCCCACTCACGAACGAAATACAACTTCCTTTCGAAAAACGACATCGATTCGGTCGAATCTCACCTCCACACCTCCGTCTTCCGAGAAAAACGGAACCTCGAAAAAAACCTATTTCTCCTCCCGATCGCGACCACGTTGGCACCCTTCCTCGGCCTTCTCGGTACCGTGTGGGGAATTCTGGTCACGTTCGGCGCATTGCAGGCAGGGGGCAATCTCTCCTCAAATAGCATCATCACGGGGGGACTTTCCACTGCTCTTGCCACGACGGTTTTGGGACTGCTGATCGCCATTCCCGCCTTCATTTTCCACGGCTATCTCAAAAGCCGGATCGGCATGTTAACGGGTAGGTTGATCGATTTCAGCCATTCTCTCCTCTCAACCGTCGAACTCCGGTACCGAAAAGTGGATCTCGACTAAAATATGTACGGACGTCGCACCCCCTTCCACCTGCCACACGACGAACCGGATCCCCCTTTTCCCGACCTAACACCCCTCGTCGATATCGTCTTCGTCCTCCTTATCCTCTTCATCTGCATCACCCCCCTTTTGGAGGCACAACGGATAGATCTTACCACGGCACGGACACAATCGACACGAACACCTCCGAACGATATGAGAAAAAAGGGGATCCGCATTGAGGTAGGGTCCGACGACACCATCCGCATAAACGGCACACTCGTAACGGAAAAGGAACTTCCGGAGAGATTGCGCGCCTACGGACGACAATATCCGGGATGCATACCCGAGGTCTACCCGGATAAACATACCTTTTTCAAAACCTACCAAGCGGTGAAAGACGGACTCGAATCGGCTGAGTTTGCCGAAATGGAGGTCATCCTCAAAAACCCATGAGCGGAATCGGAAAAAAGGGAATCATCGGTCTCCTTGTTGCATCCGTCCATCTCCCCTTTTTCCTGATAATTACCCGGATCGAGCAATCTACCGGACCGAAAAGGCCGATCACCGTCCTAACGCACCGGATCCCCTCGCCCGAGAAACACGGACGCACACCCCCGCCGGGAATCGTCACGAGGGGTTCTCGACCGAAACAACGATCGAACCCGAAGGGAATCCGGGCCGGAACAAAACCGGTCCGTATGGATTCCGCTCCCCGAAAGCAAGGGGAGCCTCCTCTACCGCGGAGAGAAGATCCGATGATGCTTCCCCGAGCAATCGGTGCTTTACATATCGATCGACAAGAGAACCGGGAAGAGGGAAAGGGGGGGATCGCCGTGTCGGACGAATATCTCGCTCTTTTAAGCGACGCTCTCCGAAAACACCTCACCTTGCCCGAAAAAGGCTCCGTCCGGTTGTGTCTCTCCGTTACCCGAACGGGAAGTGTTGAAAAAATCGAAGTCCTATATGCTGAAGGGTCGAGCAATGCGGAGTATCTGAAAACCCGGTTGCCCGGTATCCGGTTTCCCCCCTTTCCCGACGGATTCGGGGAGATCAAGCAGTGTCCGTTTACTCTCTATTTCGAAAACGAGTGATGCGTATTCTCCTTTTCCTCGTGGCCCTACTTCTCCGGGCCCTCTCCGGCCCCCTTCCCGCCCGAGAAATCGTCGTCCGCCTACGAACCGAGAACCGGAATCTCATTCCCCTTTACGTAAGTAGCAACGGAGACGAGATCAAACAAAACGTCCTCTTCGGGTTACGCCTCAACGGCATGATAGTAGCCGAAAGTGACAGCAAGGATACGGAAAACCTACTCCGAAAAACCCCCTTTCCCCATGAGTTACTGTGGCAAAGGGGGTATCGCTACGTAGTACGAATCGTCTCCTCGGGGAAGGAGGTGCACAGTACCCTTTTCGCACTCGATACCCGACAAGTGCACATCCTCCCTCCCCGCCCCGCAACCCGCCCCGGCGCTCACGAAATAGCCGACGCACTCTATGAACGCCTCTCGGGGAAAAAGGGGATCGCACGACGCAAAATCTGCTACGCCCTCCAAACCGAGAAAAAAGGACTTCGCAAATCGGAAATCTGGACGGCAGACTGTGACGGACGGAATGCACGAAGGGTCTCCCCGGGAGAGGGTTACCGGATCCATCCCGTTCCGATCCCTCCCGGGACCCTATCCGATACGGACGAATATCTCTACGTCGATTATAGAGCCGGACAGGCAAAGATTCACCGAGGAGCCTTTGACGGATCGCGCGAGAAACCCCTTCTCTCCTTGCGTGGAAACCAAATGCTACCGGCCCTCTCCTCTTCGGGAACGCGCCTCGCCTTCATTTCCGATGCGACCGGGCGCGCCGATCTCTTCCTACAGACCTTCGATCCTCGGAGGGGACCCGTCGGAAAACCGGTACAGCTCTACTCCTTTCCGGGATCGGTACAGGCCTCTCCCACCTTTTCTCCGGATGGCAACCGCCTCGTCTTCGTCTCCGACAAGGGGGGATCGCCCGCCCTTTTTCTCCTCAACATCCCCCCGGGTTCCCGACGGAAACGACCTCGACCTATCCGGCTAACCTACGATTTTCGCGAAAACATCTGCCCCGCATGGTCTCCCGATGGCACAAAATTAGCCTACAGTGCTAAGATCGACGGCGTGAGGCAGATCATGATGTATGATTTTGCCACCCAAAGGGAAATTCCCTTGACAAGAGGGGCACATCACAAGGAGAATCCCTGTTGGTCTCCCGAGGGGGAACATATCTTGTTCAATACGGCAAGCCCGGCATCGTCGGAGCTGTTCGTGATGCACATAGGGCATAGAAGCCCGGTCCGGATTACCGGAGGGCCGGGACGTAAGCACTATCCGGCCTGGAGGTAAGACCGGAAAACGGAACCCGGAGACGAAACCATGCGTCCTGTTACCATACTCTCCTTCATATCCGCGGTTGCCCTACTGCTCACGGGATGTGCGAGTTCTTCGAGCATGCTGTGGGAGGATACGAAAACGGCCGGACGCTATATCAGGCGACAGGGGCAAAAGATGTGGCATAAGGAGACCGACTCCCGGATGATTGCGAAGGCGGATGATTTTTACGGCCCACCCCCCGATGAGTTCGTTCCCCTGGACGAAGAGGATCTTCGCACCGGATCGAGGGAAACGCCCCTTTTGCAACCCAAAGACTCCCCCGGGGTGGCGGGTAGCCCGGTCCCCGGCATCGAGCAATTCGTCACACCTTCCGACGAACTGGCCCGGCTCTTTCGGAATATCCGGTTCGACACGGACGAACACGTCATTTCCCGACGAGAAGATCATCTTCTCCTCGCTCGGATCGCCGACCACATGAAACGACACGGGAGGATGTACGTCTTCGTCTCCGGTCACTGCGACGAGAGGGCATCGGAGGCGTACAATTTGGCACTCGGAACAAGGCGAGCCAACACCGTCAGATCCCTTCTCGCGAGGAAGGGGGTAGACCCCTCCCGGATCTACACCATCTCCTTCGGTAAGGAAGTGCCTTTGGATCCGGGTCACAGCCGGGAAGCGTGGGCAACAAATCGTCGCGTAGAATTCAAAATATTCAACAGAGAATAAACAGTATGAAAAGATTTTGCTCTCTTTCCGCCACCCTCTCCGCAAGTGCTCTCCTCTTTCTCGGCGGGTGCGCGGTCATCTCGGGTACTAAATCGGAAAAACATCGCATGGAGATGTCCATCCACAAAACGAGAACCGATATTGATGAGGTAAAGCACGACCTCAACACCTATGAAATCGAACACCACGTCCTCGAAGGTAAGTTGATCAATCAGGAACAGGCTATCACCACTTTGAGGGAGCAGGTCACGACTCTGCGAAAAGAGCTATCGGACTCACTCGGTGGCCGGTTCCGGCAACTCGAAACGACCGTCAAACGGCTTGCGGAAAAACAGGAAAAGATGGTCAGCGATCTCAGACGGCTCGGTGCTCACGCCAACGACACCACGACGGCCCTTTCCCAATACAAGGAGAAAATCGCATACTTTGAGAAGATGATCGGAGCACAAAAGGAACAGATCAAACACCTTCTTGCGTTAACGGAACGAAAACAGACTGCGAACTCCTACACGGTACGAGCCGGAGACTCGCTCGAAAAGATCGCTAAGGACAAGGGAACGACCGTCGAAGCCATCAAAGAAAAAAACGGCCTTTCGGACGATCTCATCGTCGTCGGACAGGCCATCGCCCTTCCTTGAATACGATCTCGTGCTCTCCGTCATTCTGTACGGTCGCAACGACGGTCACGGATACAACTATCATAAAAGACTGGCCATCAGTTTGAACTGCATTGCCTCTCTGTTACGCCGGAGAGATGATGAAATCCTCTTCGTCGATGATCAAACGGAAGAGGGACTCCCCACCATCGTGGAGGCCGTCGCTGATACGCTGACGCAAGAAGCGAAAGAACGAATCCGGTTACTACGCGTTCGGAAAAAAAACCGGATCTCTCCCCCCGACACTCTCTTGCAACGGGAGGCCGTCGTACGCAATATCGCACTACGTGCGAGCAATCCGAAAAATAGATGGATCCTCTCCACGAACGGAGACATGATCTTCGTCCCCGTCAACCGAAAAGAATCCCTCTCCTCACTAACGGAACACCTTGAAGAGCGCTTGTATCTGCTACCCCGTTTTGAAATTCCGGAAAAACTCTGGGAATCCGCCTTCCACCGGTCGAATCCGGCCGAAACGATCCTCTTCCTTCATCAAAACGGTTCCGCACTCCAGCTCAATACGACGGTTAGGAGAAAGGGATTCCTAACGTACGACAATCCGGGTGCCTTTCAGCTCATGCCACGAAAGACGCTGATCGAAATCGGTGGTTTCGACGAGACGATGACTCCGAGTCACCATGTCGGGGCAAACCTATGCAAACGACTCTACCTCTACTACGACGGAACAGTCAGCACACTGGAAGAGAGCCTTCGGGGCTATCACTGTAACCACGGCGGACCTTCCGCACGGAAGTATCGCTCCAAGGGGGGGGGAGAAAATAGTCGGCATGGGTTCGTCGAGGAGATCCGCTCTCCCTACATCCCCGCACAAAAAGGGGATGGTGAACGGACGGAATCGATTGCGTTGGATACGACGCACCCTCTCCTTTTGCGGAAAAGACCCGACCGGCCGGACGATATTCTCATAGCCGAAGAGACATTCAATACCCTTACCTATTCCCCGAGACGTATCTTCCCCTATCTATACGATCGCCTGATTGCCCTCAACCCGGCAACGAAGATCGGGTACTTCGGTTACAACGAGACCGTTGCGGAAAACCTCCCCCCCCTTACCCTCCTTCGATCGGGCTCCGAGCACTCCGACCATGAAATCCTCACCTCCGCAGAGGTACTCCTGTTCGACTTCGGTTTTGATGAAATCTCCCTCCCCGATCCTCCCGTCACTCCGGTGCACCCCTTCTATCCTCTCTTACGCAAAAAATTGAAAAAGGTCGTGCGCACCTTCCTCAAAGCCGTTGCTACGGAAAAAAGGGGAAGAAGGGGTGTGGAATGTATCGCGATCAATGCCGGATATACCGACTTCCGATCTCTCCTCACACGACACCTCGATCTCGAACCGAACTCGCTTTTACCCGGGATCTATGCAGGACGAATCCGCATTCGCCCCTCCGGTAAAAAAACGACGAAGATGCGGATCCCGTTTTTTCTCAACTATGTGGCCCTACGCCTTCCCTATCACCATACCGATCGTATCCGGAACGCCGGTCCTTGGAGACGGCCCACGCCGTGAACGGCCGAGGAGGAGGCAATGCCATCGTACCCGTGATTTTGGCAGGAGGATCGGGCATGCGACTTTGGCCTCTCTCCACCGAGAAACATCCGAAACAGTTCATCCCTTTCCGGGACAACCGCTCTCTCTTCCAAAAAGCCCTCCTCCGTCTACGACCCTTCCGACCCCTTGCCGATCCCGTGATTATCGCAAACGCAACCTGCCACGCCCTCTGTGAGGAGCAAACGGAGGAGATCGGCATCCCTTACGCATGCCTCATTCTCGAACCCTTCCGTCGGGGTACCGCACCCGCCATTGCCCTTGCAGCGCACGAGGTTATCCGGACACGGGGGGCTGATGCCCTCATGCTGATCATGCCGTCGGATCACTTTCCGGAGGAGGAAGAAACATTTGCCCGGACCGTTGCATCGGCCGTCAAAACGGCACGGTCGGGATACATTGTCACCTTCGGCGTTACCCCGGTATCTCCCGAAACGGGATATGGTTACATCCGGCCCGGACCCGGGCTAAACCCCCTTCCCGGCAACCGAATCCGACGTTTCATAGAAAAACCGACGGAAGAAAAAGCGATACGATTGCTACGTACGAAGCAATACCTCCGGAACAGCGGTATGTTCCTCTGCCGAGCCGACACCTACCTCGAAGAACTGCGCATCCTGAAACCCGCCATCCGCGACCGGTGCAGGGAAACGTACGAAAAAAGTCCCCTGACGAGAGAACGTGTACGCCTACTCGACCCGCAACCGTTCTCCGGATCTCCGGATCTATCCATCGACCGTGCCATCATGGAAAAAACGGAACGGGGGGCCGTATTCCCCCTTCCCTCCTCGTGGCAAGATATGGGCACCTGGACCGCCGTGATGGGCCGGCTCTCGCCCGATGGAAGAGGGAATACCATCCGCGGGGAGATCCTGACTTCGGATTGTAATCACTCCCTATTCCATGCCGAACCGGGAGAGCGGATCTACGCCTTCGGTGTGAGGGATCGGATCGTAGTCGGTACGGATATGGCCGTTCTCATCATCGGTCGAGATCGCATCCGGGATATCCGGAAGATATCGACCAAACTCCGCTCCGTTTCCGTAACCGAACCGTTACGCCGATCTGCCGGAAAGATCCCGACGACCCTCCTCACTCTGCCGGCCACTTGGCATACGTCGAAAGAGGAGGGATACCCTATGATCGGCCCGGTTTTCGCGGAAGAATCTCCGGGATGCACGGTACACGCCCTCGATGACCGGCCCGTCGCCATCGTCGGCGTGAAAGATCTCTGCGTCGTGAGCACGAAGGGGGCACTCTTCCTAACCGACCGGGAACACTGTCCGGAGATGACGTACGCCCTGCGCAAAGAAATGGAGCGTAACGGAGTCGAACCGTTGACCTCAACAATGCCATTGTTGCGCTCTACCGACTGAGCTAACGCCCCTTACAAGGGGGGGAGATCACATTGTAAATAATGGTCGTTTTCATTCCCAATCTTTTACGCGCCTTTCTTCCATGAGAGCACAATAAGATCGGTAACGGAGAGGGTGAATGCATCCCTCTTCGACCCCCCTCTTCACGGCACACCCGGGCTCATGGAGGTGGGTACAGTCGGGAAATCCGCACCCCCCCTCGTAAGGGGCAAAGTCGGGAAAATAGCGAGCGACCTCCTTGGGATCGATATCGTGGATACCGAAACTCCTAATACCCGGAGTGTCGATACAAAATCCCCGTTCCTCTCCGCGACCCCTCTCCAAAGGGATCAACGTGGCACGATTGGTCGTGTGGGCCCCCCTGCGCGTTTTCGATAGGACGCGGGCCACACGTAGAGATCTCCCGGTGACGATACCGATAAGAGAAGATTTCCCCACGCCGGACTCTCCGGAAAAGACCGATGCCTTCCCCGCCATCATCTTCCGCAACGTGCCGATACCCCTCCTTGTATCGGCGCTCACCCGGATGACGGGAACACCGACATTCCGGTACCCCTCTTCGAATGCGACAAGGAGCTCCCTTTCCTTGTCCGCCTCGGAAGGAGTATAATCCGGGGGAGGGCTATCCAGAAGATCGATTTTGTTGATGACGATGAGGGGCTCCATATTGCCCCGCTTGGCGGCGATGATATACCGGTCGATCAGTAGAGGCTTAAAGGGGGGGGCAAAAAGGGAGAGGACGATAAAGACCCTGTCGATGTTCACGGCGATCAACTGTCTCTTTCTCCCGGAAAAGGGGTCGCTCCTGGCCAGATAGGAGTGTCTCGGTTCTATGTGTATGATTTGACCGGATCCCCCCTCACCCCGTTCGAACCGGACACGATCTCCGACGGCGACCAACGTGCGCATTTTGGTCTGCTCCACCTTCAATGTCCCCTTAAGGGTGCAGGAGAAGGGGGGCATTCCCTCTCCCGCATCCACGGAAATCAGATCGGCATGAATGGCAAGGACACGTCCTCGCACACATTTCTCGGACGAATGCGAGCTTGCCGACCCCCTCTTAGCCCTTTGATCCTCGTCGCTCTTTCTGAATTTAGAGCGATCTTTGGTACGAAATAGATGCCTTTCTTTCCGACCGAGTTTTCTCTGTCCCGTGGAAAGATATTGCTCCTCAATATCTAGAGGTTCATCAACATCGGACATGACCCTCCGTTTGCGATGCCATCGCATACATGAGGATACCCCCCGCTACCGCAACATTTAAAGACTCCGTCTCGGGATCAATCGGAATGGTCACGGAGACCCCCCCGGATCGTAGACACGTTCTCCGGCCGGCCTCCGAAATCCCCTCCCCTTCACCCCCCAAAAGTAAGGCCGAGGGGGAGGCAAAGCAAACCGCATCGAGCCTCTCCCCCGTGAGATCCGCCATATAAACGGTAAAGGAGGAGTCCATCTCCTCCACATTTCCCCGTTGCATGGGAAGGCGCCACGTCGCCCCTTGCGCACTGCGGAGAGCCTTATCGTTGTACGGGTCCACGGTACCTTCTCCCAGAAATACTCCTTCGAAACCGAATGCGGATGCCGTACGTAAGAGAGAACCGAAGTTACCGGGATCGCTCACTCCGTCCAGAGCCATGATCCGTTTCGTTCCCTTCAGATCGACGAAGGGGGGCATGACCACTTCGGCTCCGACACCGCCGGGAGACGATACCCCCGAAAGCTTTTTAAACACGTGAGGGGCAACAAGGTAGGTGGGGATGCCTTCCATAACGGGGAGGGGAGCGGGAGGGGAACGGTCGCAAGACAGGAGGAGAGAGAGGATCGTACCCCGAAACTCGGAAACGACCTTGCTCCCTTCGATAAAAACGGTGTGGCTTTGATAGCGATACCTCCTATTCGTACGCAACTTTACGAGATGCTTGATGAAGGGATGGTGAACGCTATCGATCTTGTTTACGTCCATTTAGGGTGTAGATTACATAGAATTCGGATATGTGTGCAAAGGAATACGATTGAGTCACATCTTTTGAAGAGGTATCACCCTATGTTTCCACGTCCGTACGAGCAAGAAACGGGAAACGGGGACGGATTCGCAACCCGCCTCTCCTTCCCCTATCGGATGCGGACAGGGTGCTCTCATAGCTAAGGTACATCTCATCGGTGGTCCCCCCTACCCGGAGGCTCTCTCAGTGTTTCGTTAACGCAGAAGCAGACACGTCTCCGGAGTTGCCCTTCGTCCCGAACGGTACGGACACCCTGAGCCACCGGTACGGCTATATCGCCTCGTACCGTTTGAAAGCTAAGTTGCCTGAGCACCTAAAGAGGAGTTGCCCTCACCCGAGCAGATGCGGAAGCTCCTTGAAAATATCGAGAGCGACCGGATACTTATCGGCCCTTACGATTTCCGTTGTGTCTCGGAGGGGGGCACCTTGACTGATGATTTCTCTCTTTGATTTGTTTAATTCCGGATCGTGGGTGTTTTTAAGTTCGTGTGTGTGGTACGCTCTTCGCCTGTCATCGGGTTGAATTGTAAGAGGGGGATACTGTGGCGTCGGCGATAGGTTGGGAGCGGGGTGTTGTGTGGCCCGAGGGTAGGCAGAAGGGGACGGCCGTATGGCTTGACGGTCGTTTTGGAGGTCCGCCCCTTCGATTCGGTCCCCTTCCTGAGGATCGGAAAAATAGGACCTATACCGAGGAGGAGCGCGATGCGGTCGTCAACTATGCCGTAAGACAGAGGTTGGAAAAGAGTGTCGATGAGTGTGCCAAAGAGTGTGGTGCTACCGGTTCGAGTGTGTCGAGGTGGATCAGGGATGAGT